>NZ_JBXWQP010000039.1:0-4027 GCF_059612445.1 Ruegeria sp. TASC047 | reverse complement strand
GAAGCCATCATTCCGATGGATCAGAGGCCGATCATGCACTAACAATCAAAATGGACCAGTCAGATGAGGCTGCTCAGTCATCAGTTCGATGAACGTGTAGTATTTCAGAACCCCTTGGATCAGACGCGAAGAATACATGGCCTGCACTATCCGAAGAGCGAGCCAGTGCCGCGCAGCCGTACTCAGCTACGCAGCAGACAGGTCACAATGCGCCTTCGTCGCCCAGGAACTCGATACCAGCTGTCGCGCCATCACTGTAAGCAATGCAATTCCAAGGAGCACGATCCTCGCCAACGCCGACTGTGACCTGTGTTCCAGCTTCGCTGAATGCAGACGAGAGCACCACGACTTGCGAATTGTTCGTCGTATTGGCTACATCTCGCAAACATGCTTGCTGAGCCGGTGTGAGTTCGGCGGACGCGCTTGATGTACTCGTATCGTCGCAGGCCGTAAGCAGTGCGAAACATGTCGCGCCTGCAATCATCACCATCTTGTTAGACATTTTCTTCTCCCTCTGGTTCCCTTGAAATTAGTGAAATTGGATGCGCTTGTTTGAAGCTCTCGCGCCTGTGCAGCCAATTGAACATACCTTGATCCTGTGACTACCTTTCCCAAAACTTGCCGCGGGGGGCTTGGTCGGCGAGACGATATTTTGTTGACTATCGGGGCCGCCAATAACGTGCGAAGGCTGAATGACGCCACTAGCAAATGCTAGAGCAAACTCTGGAGGGAGGGCGAGTTCGTTAAGTCTAAGCATCGCGTCCTCCCAACGCTCAATCACTGTAGAGTGCCTTCCGACCGCCAGCACTCACTCCAGCAGTCGGAAGGGCCCGACAAATCGGGCGACAGCGACAACAACGGAGGTAAAATGAAAGTTGTGTCGAATTCGCATGTTTGAATCTATTTTTTAATAAATCAATATTTTTTCCGCGCGTAAAATCCTTTACGCTCTCGTGCGATAGGCTTCTGCTTTCAAACAAAGGTAAGAGGGAGCATCCGTAGGGGCGAGTTCGCTCTCCTGAGCGGCGAAGCGTTTAAGGCCGCACAGAAGTTAAGAATGGAGTGAAATATGGGATTTGGCGAAGCCGTAAAAACGTGTTTCTCGAAATACTTCCAGTTCTCCGGTCGGGCTTTACGCTCAGAATACTGGTGGTTCTTCTTGTTCGTGGTTCTCGCGAGCGCTGCTTTAGCTGTGCTGGATACGATCATATTCGGGACCAACCCCGAAACAGGGCAAGGATCTCGGGTTCTGTCCTCTGTTTTCCAACTGGCTGTTCTCATACCCATGCTGGCCGCCGGTTGGCGGAGGCTGCATGATACAGGACGACCTGGCTGGTATTTGCTGCTGCCGATGGCGCTCAGCATTACAACGCTTTTTGTTATGCTGGGTGGGGTGGCGTTCTTTTCGGTATTGGAGCAAGGGACGGAAAACCCCGATGCATTGCGAGGACCCGCGGCAGTCCTGGGCATGACTGGTATTGTTGTTGTCTCAATTCTTCAACTGGTTCTGTCCATCCTGATGATATGGTGGTTGACGCGACCTTCCCAAGAAGGCGCAAACGAATACGGCGAACCTGTTTCCTGATCTGGTTGCCCAGGTAACGGGCCGGAATCTCTGCTGAATGACTGCGCGAAACGTAACAGCATGGAGAGAAAAAAATGAGGTTCAATACGATTTCCATTGGAGCGTTGATGATGGCAATGGCGACCACAGCATCGGCGGAGTGGACGTTCAACTCCGGGCCTAATCCCAACGCATTTATTCAGACCGGAAACATGACCCTGGAACTTCAGTGTGACCGTATCCGCTTTGCTCCGGCTGGATATGAGGACAGCCAGGACATTGTGCAGAAGCAAGGGCTTTCCATTCGGTTTTTGAAGAACGGCACCACCGAAGTTGGGGCATTTCAGGTTGGCGCAGAAAACGCGGCTTTTCAGATCGTCGACAATTATCCTGTCGAGGTCAGTTTCAATAGTCAGCAAGACTATGGTTTTGTACTGGACCAGCTTGCGGCCAATGCATCGGTTAATCTGTCGATGATTGATCAAGATGTCAGCTACGGAATCTTTGACTTGAAAGGTTCCGGCGCGGCAATTCGGTCCCTTCGTTCCGCGTGCGATTCAGATACTAGCCAGGGGGGTTCCTACGATGCACCCGAAGGCATTGTCTATTGTGGTGGAGGAGCGATAAAACGCCAGATCGAATATGTAATTCTGGACAATCCAGAGGGGGAGTGGGACGCGCGAGTAACGGTCAACGGTGAGTCGATCAGAGCCATGACGGCCTACAGTTACTTTGGAAACTCTGTACCGCCAGTCGGATTTGTCGTCGCCCTGCTTGGGGAAGACAGGTCCGAGTTTCTGATTTTTAGCGAAGGCTCGGCAAACTGGCTGGAATATGGGGACTACAGGTATGATCAGTGCAATTGATGCCACCTTCCAACCCGCTTCCCAAATAGCGCGTCAGATGAACTGTTTGGTCGCCGGGGTTATGCTTGCTTCGGGCCTTGTTTGGACCTCACCAGCTTTCGCGACTGACGTTTCGCAACTTCCCATCGGTTTGCGGGAAAAGGTTGATCTGGCGGCACGAGCCTGCGCGGAGTTCAACGACGGTCAGTTTGACATAGCCTGGGGCGCGGTTGAAAGGGTCGATCTCGACGGAGATCTACAACGCGACTGGGTTTTGAATGAGTCTGGTTTCGCGTGTTCCAGTGCCGCATCTCTTTACTGCGGAACTGGCGGATGCATGTCGCACTTTTGGGTTAGCGAAGAGGTGCACTCCTTGCTCAACCAAGGCTGGACGGTCCTTGATTTTGGGCGTCGACGAGTTGTCGTGGCGGATATTCATGGATCCAATTGCGACGGAATAAACCCAACGCCTTGCGTCACGGCCAGTGTTTGGGATGCGGAAGCTAAGACGTGGCGCTCATCTGCTGGAGATTGGGAGTAAACTGCATTTGGGCACAGTATAAAAGCCTGACGGCCTGTTTATTCGATGAGTTCTCTGTAGCATGCAAACTTATGGGCAAAATTCCAAGATTTCTTTAAATAAATCAATGTCAGAAATGCAGCGTTATGAGCGCACCTAGATCCGATCTCGGAAATTGCAAAGTCTTGTTACAAATGTCTGATTTGGGCTGCGAGCCGGCACTGCTGAAAGTTGCAGAGAGCATCGGCAGTGAGCCCATTGTACGCACGCGTATTTTGTGCAGCATCAGTCGCGAAGGGCGGATATCGGCCATACACGGCGCTCGGATCATAGGTCCCGAATGCGGAAAATGGCCTCGATCCGCTGAGAATTGACAACGTCCATTTTCTTACGTTTTCAATATGGGGCGAGCGACTTCAAAGCGTCTCTCCGAGCCACTCGCCCCCTCCTTTCAGCGATCCATTTTTCTCATTCCGAACCAAGATGCTCTTCTAGGAACACAGCGACGCGGCGAACAGCTTCAGCGGATTCCGGTGTCTCGGAATGACCGTGGAAGCAGTGTTGCATGGCGTCGTGAACATCCAGAATTGCCTCGTGGCCCGCACTACGCAGGACTCCGTACATGCGTATGCCGTCGCTCATCTGAATTTCCTTAGACCCAGTCTGTACCATCGTCGGAGGGAAATCTCGCCCCTCGAAATTGTCGTACACAGTTGAGTAGCGCGGGTCTTGTGCTTTCTCTTCAGTAATTCCCAGCATCGGCCAGACTGAGTCGATCAAGTGATCTACGTTAGTGCGTGGATCGTCGTACCGCAGCGTCCATGTCGAATCGCTATTGAACGAGAAATCAGTCTGCGGGCTTTGCATTACGGCCGCACCAGGCAGCGCTCCTCCGCGATGCGACATGGCATTTGTCGCCATTGCCACCAATCCACCGCCCGCGGAACAACCGTAAATTCCGACGTTCTCTGGTTTATAGCCACCGCCCTCTCCGGTCAGTGCATCAAAAACGGCGATCACCTGTGAGCAGCCTCATCTGACTGGTCCAAGTTGATTGTTAGTGCATCATTGGCCTGTGATCCATTGAGATGATGGTTT
>NZ_JBXWQP010000038.1:0-118517 GCF_059612445.1 Ruegeria sp. TASC047 | reverse complement strand
CTGTGCCTCGGCACCCGTCTGAACCCGTTCTCGACCCTGCCGGGCTATGGCATCAACTACTGGCCCGCGGATGCCAAGATCATCCAGGTCGACATTAACCCCGACCGTATCGGCCTGACCAAAGCGGTCAGCGTCGGCATCATCGGCGACGCCGCCAAGGTGGCAAAGGGCATTCTGGCCCAGCTGAGCGACACCGCCGGTGACGAAGGCCGCAAGGAGCGCAAAGAGCGCATCGCGCAGAAGAAATCGGCCTGGGCGCAGGAACTGACCTCGATGACCCATGAGGATGACGATCCGGGCACCACCTGGAACCAGCGCGCCCGCGCGGCCAAGCCCGACTGGATGAGCCCGCGCATGGCGTGGCGCGCCATTCAGGCGGCGCTGCCGAAAGAGGCGATCATCTCCTCGGACATTGGCAACAACTGCGCCATCGGCAACGCCTATCCGTCGTTTGAAGAGGGTCGCAAATACCTGGCGCCGGGCCTGTTCGGCCCCTGCGGCTATGGCCTGCCCGCCGTCGTCGGTGCCAAGATTGGCTGCCCGGATGTTCCGGTTGTGGGCTTTGCCGGTGACGGTGCCTTTGGCATCGCGGTGAACGAGCTGACCGCGATTGGCCGCGAGGAATGGCCCGCCGTGACCCAGATCGTGTTCCGCAACTACCAGTGGGGCGCGGAAAAGCGCAACTCGACCCTGTGGTTCGACGACAACTTCGTGGGCACCGAACTGGACACCAAGGTGTCTTATGCCGGTATCGCGCAGGCCTGTGGCCTGAAAGGCGTTGTCGCCCGCACCCAGGACGAGCTGACCGCGGCGCTGAACCAGGCGATCGAGGACCAGAAGAACGGCATCACCACGCTGATCGAGGCCCTGATCAACCAGGAACTTGGCGAGCCTTTCCGCCGCGACGCGATGAAAAAACCCGTCGCAGTCGCCGGCATCAGCGCCGATGACATGAAAGCGCAGGGCGCTTAACCCCAGGACGAGGCCGGAGCACATGACCCTGACACCCATCGAGCTGTTGCGGCAAAACGCTCCGGCCACCCGTCCCATAATCGCCCTCAGCGAAGGCAACGACCCCCGCATCACAAAAGGGGCCATCAACGCGCAGAGGGCCAATCTGGCCGATATCATTCTGGTTGGCCCGTACACCGAGGTCGAAGCAGCCCTGAAAGATCAAGGGGCTGCTGCCTCTCGGGGCGTTGAGATCCATGACCCCAAGACTTCGGACCTGACCGAAGAGTTTGCCGAGGCCTTTTTCGAACTGCGCCGGCATAAAGGCGTCGATCGGGCCAAGGCCCGTGCCGCCGTTGAAACACCCCCCGTCTATGCCGCCATGCTGGTGCGCAGCGGACGTGCCACTGGCACCGTAGGAGGGGCCGTTCACACGACCGGCGAAATCGTCCGTGCGGCGATCCAGGTGATTGGCATGGCCCCCGATGCAGGAATGGTGTCGTCTTTCTTCCTGATGTACCCGCCGGAAAACGCTCAGCCCGGGGCGCGGGCGATGCTGTATTCCGATTGCGGGCTGGTCATCAATCCGACCGCGAGCGAGCTGAGCAAGATCGCCATCGCATCCGCCACATCGGCCCGGACGCTGCTGCAGGTCGATCCAAAGATCGCGATGCTCAGCTTTTCCACCAAGGGCAGCGCCAAGCATCCCGACGTGGACAAGGTGATCGAGGCCACTGAGGCGCTGCGCCAAGCCGCGCCGGACCTGAATGTCGACGGTGAATTGCAATTTGACGCCGCCTTTGTACCTTCGGTTGGCGAGCGAAAATCGCCGGGATCGTCTGTCGCCGGGCAGGCCAACGTGATGATCTTTCCCAACCTTGATGCTGGTAATATCGGCTACAAGATCACCCAAAGGTTGGGGGGCTACACCGCTATCGGTCCGGTTTTACAGGGACTGGCCAAACCCGCCAACGACCTGTCCCGCGGATGCAGCGCCGAGGATGTGACCCAGATGATCGCCGTGACCGCGCTACAGGCAAATTGACTGTAACACTGAATTTACGCACCGCCTCCGGAACGATGTTCTAAAATACCGAGGAAACTGACAATATCCTCCCGCAATAACCAACTGGACCCGCAAATGACCCATCAGCAGCCGATCCTTGATACGTCACCGAAAGTCTCGGACGAAATCCGCAGGACCACCTGCTACATGTGCGCTTGTCGATGCGGCATCAACGTCCACATGAAAGACGGCAAGGTTGCCTATATCGAAGGCAATCGCGACCACCCGGTGAACAAGGGTGTCCTGTGCGCCAAGGGGTCTGCCGGGATCATGCAGGTCAACGCCCCCTCGCGCCTGCGCAAGCCACTGAAACGGGTCGGCCCGCGTGGCTCGGGTGAATTTGAGGAGATCAGCTGGGACGAAGCGCTGGAACTGGCGGTTAGCTGGCTGGAGCCAATCCGCAAAGACAACCCGGAAAAGCTTGCCTTTTTCACCGGCCGGGACCAAAGCCAGAGCTTCACCAGCTTCTGGGCGCAAAATTTCGGAACCTGCAACTATGCGGCGCATGGTGGCTTCTGTTCGGTCAACATGGCTGCGGGCGGCATTTATACGATGGGTGGCGCATTCTGGGAATTCGGCCAGCCTGATTGGGATCACACCAAGCTGTTCATGCTGTTTGGCGTGGCCGAAGACCACGACTCCAACCCGATCAAAATGGGTATTGGCAAAATCAAGGCGCGCGGTGCGCGCGTTATCGGCGTCAACCCTATCCGCAGCGGATACAATGCCGTCGCCGATGATTGGGTCGGCATCACACCGGGAACTGACGGGCTGTTCATCCTGTCGTTGATCCATGTGCTGATGAAAGCCGGAAAGATCGATCTCGACTATCTCAGCCGCTACACCAATGCCCCGGTTTTGGTGGACGCGTCCGAAGGCGCCGGAAAGGGCTTGTTCCTGCGCGACGATGACGGAAAGCCCCTGGTCATCGACCGGAATACAGGCAAGGTGACGGCTTTCGACACGCCGGGCGTTCGCCCGGATTTGTCGGCGGTCTACGAAAACGACGGTGTCGTTCATCGCCCTGTATTTCACTTGATGGCGGAAAAATACCTGTCCGAGGAACACGCGCCCGAAGCTGTTGCCAAAAAATGCGGTATCCCCGCCAATCGCATTCGCGCGATTGCAGCGGAACTGGCGCGCGTCGCCTTTGACGAGGCGTTTGAGCTGGATCACGAATGGACCGATTTCCGGGGCGAGAAACACACCAAGATGATTGGCCGCCCTGTTGCAATGCACTCGATGCGCGGCGTTTCGGCTCATGCCAATGGTTTCCAGACCTGCCGCGCGTTGCACGTGCTGCAAATCATCCTGGGCACGGTCGAGGTTCCCGGCGGCTTCCGCTTCAAGCCCCCCTACCCCAAACCGGTCGAGGCGCACCCGACACCGCATTGCAAGGTGACGCCCAATTCTCCGCTGGATGGGCCGCACCTAGGGTTTGTCCGCGGCCCGGAACACCTTGCACTGAAGGAAGATGGCAGCCCCGCGCGGATCGACAAGGCGTTCACCTGGGAAAACCCGATGTCCAGTCACGGGCTGATGCATATGGTGATCTCGAACGCACATGCGGGCGACCCGTACAAGATCGATACGCTGTTCATGTACATGGCCAACATGTCGTGGAACTCGACCATGAACACCAAGGGTGTTATCGAGATGCTGACGGACAAAGATGAAAACGGCGATTACGTGATCCCGCGCATCATCTATTCGGACGCCTATTCTTCCGAGATGGTGGCCTACGCGGACCTCATCCTTCCGGACACGACCTACCTCGAACGCCACGACTGTATTTCGCTGCTGGATCGCCCGATTTGCGAGGCGGATGCGGCCGCTGACGCAATCCGCTGGCCTGTGATCGAACCGGACCGCGACGTGCGCGGGTTTCAATCAGTATTGATCGATCTCGCTAACCGCATGAAACTTCCGGGTTTCACCCATGAAGACGGCAGCACAAAATGGGTCGATTACGCCGACTACATCGTCAATCACGAACGCAAACCGGGTATTGGCCCGCTGGCCGGATTCCGCGGTGAAAACGCCGACAAGGAAGGGCGCGGAGAGGTCAACCCGGATCAGTTGAACCGCTATATCGAAAACGGTGGCTTCTACGTGGCGCATATCCCGCAAGGCGCGGATTACTACAAACCGTGGAATGCAGCCTATCAGGAATGGGCCGTGGGCATGGGGCTCTATGACAGCCCGCAGCCATACCTATTCCAACTCTACTCCGAACCGATGCGCAAGTTTCAGCTGGCAGCCGAAGGCCATGGCGACCGACAGCCGCCTGATCATTTGCGCCAGCGGATCAAAGACACGATGGACCCGCTTCCGATCTGGTACGAAACCGATCAGCACGGCAACGACGGCTTCACGGTCAACGCGCTGACCCAGCGCCCGATGGCGATGTATCACAGCTGGGGCACGCAAAACGCCTGGCTGCGGCAGTTGCACGGGCGAAACCCGCTCTATGTTCCGACCAGGCTGATGCGCAAGCACGGCCTGAACGATGGAGATTGGGCCAAAATCACATCCCCTCATGGTGAGATTACGGTCCCTGTGATGGAAATGGCCGCGCTGAACGACAACACCGTCTGGACATGGAACGCCATCGGCAAACGCAAAGGCGCCTGGGCCCTGCAAGAGGACGCGCCCGAGGCCACCAAGGGTTTCCTGCTCAACCACCTGATCCACGAATTGCTTCCGCCAAAAGGCGACGGGCTACGTTGGGCCAATTCCGACCCCATTACTGGTCAGGCCGCATGGTTTGACCTGAAGGTGAAAATCGAAAAGGCCGACGCGCCCGCCGATGCCCAAAGCCAGCCTCATTTTGACCCGATCAAATCACCTGTAGGAACTGGCCCTGCGAATTTGGCGTGGAAGGTGGGCAAATGACCCGGATCCGCACTTCATCTGGCCACAAATATCCTGGGGGTGAATTGAGCCGCAGGCTCAAGAGGGGGCTGGCCCCCTCACCCGTCCTCAACAGCACAGGTATCCTGACATGACCCAGCTACCGAACTCCACCGAGCGCAAGATGGGTCTGGTGATCGACCTGGACACCTGCGTTGGTTGCCATGCCTGCGTGATTTCCTGCAAAGGCTGGAACACGGAAAATTATGGCGCGCCACTGTCCGATCAGGATGCCTATGGCGCCAATCCTTCAGGCACTTTCCTGAACCGCGTGCATTCCTACGAGGTGCAACCGGCGGAAGGGCACGCGCAACTGATCCATTTCCCTAAATCCTGCCTGCACTGCGAAGATGCGCCCTGTGTTACCGTGTGCCCGACCGGGGCCAGCTACAAGCGGGTCGAAGATGGCATCGTGCTGGTTAATGAAAGCGACTGTATCGGGTGCGGCCTGTGCGCCTGGTCCTGCCCCTATGGCGCGCGTGAACTGGACAAGGCCGAGGGGGTGATGAAGAAATGCACACTCTGCGTCGACCGGATCTATAACGAGAACCTGCCCGAGGTGGACCGGATCCCCTCCTGTGTCCGAACCTGTCCGGCGGGCGCGCGGCACTTTGGCGATCTGGGCGATCCGGACAGCGACGTCAGCAAGCTTGTTGCGGACCGCGGCGGAATGGACCTGATGCCCGAAATGGGCACCAAACCCGTCAATAAATATCTGCCGCCGCGCCCGAAAGACACGGTGGAAGATCAGATCGACATCCTGGCCCCCCTGTTGGCACCTGTCGCTGAAGAGCCCAAGGGCTTCCTCGGCTGGCTCGACAAGACGTTGGAGAAACTCTGATGCATCCTGCACCCTCCGTCATCCTCTTCACCACCCTGTCCGGTCTGGGCTTCGGTCTGCTCTTCTTCCTTGGTCTTGGCTTTCCGGCTGTCTCGGGTTGGGTGGCCTTTGTGTTCTTCGCCATTGCTTACGGTCTGGCCGTCGGAGGGCTGATGGCCTCGACCTTCCATCTCGGCCACCCGGAACGGGCCTGGAAGGCTTTTACTCAATGGAAAACGAGCTGGCTCAGCCGTGAGGGCTGGTGTGCCGTGCTCGCCCTGGTCGTCATGGGGCTTTACGCGATTGGCGTGGTGTTTCTGGATCGGCAATGGAGCCTGCTGGGGTGGATCGGAGCGTTGATGTCACTGGCGACCGTGTTCACGACTTCGATGATCTACACGCAACTCAAGACCATCCCGCGCTGGAATATGAACCTGACACCCGCCATGTTCCTGAGCTTCAGCCTGGCAGGTGGTGCGTTGCTGGCTGGCCAGACACGGGTTGCCATTCCGCTTCTGCTGATCGCCGCTTTGGTTCAAATCCTGTATTGGAAGAAAGGCGACAAAGCGCTGGAAGCATCCGAAACGAATCTGGGCACAGCCACAGGTTTGGGTAACCGGGGTACCGTCAGAGCGTTCGAGCCACCGCATACCGGTACTAACTATCTACTGCGTGAGTTTGTTCATGTGGTCGGGCGCAAACATGCCGATAAGCTAAGGGTGATCTCGTTTGTATTGGCCTTTGTCCTGCCGGTTCTGTTGCTCGTCCTGCCATTCAACCATTTCCTGGCCCTGCTGGCAGTGGCATCGCATCTGGCAGGTGTCGCGGCCTCTCGCTGGCTGTTCTTTGCGCAGGCCGAACATGTCGTGGGGCTTTATTACGGCAAACGCTGAGGGGGCTCTGCCCCCGCCGCGGCAAGCCGCGGCTCCCCCGGGATATTTTTGGCCAGATGAAGTTTGGATCCTGAAAACCAAGAAGGCGGCACTCGGTAGTCGAGGCCGCCTTTTCCGGTTTCTGAAGGCCGGGTTAGATGAGGCCCGCGTGTGCCATTGCCGCATCAATCGCGGCTTTTGTGTTGTCTTCCAGCTCAGTCAGAGGTGAGCGGACTTCGGTGCTGCAGAGACCCAGTTTGCTGAGCGCGTATTTGGCGCCGACCAACCCGGGTTCTATAAAGATCGCTTCGTGCAGCGGCATCAGCTTGTCCTGGTATTCCAGTGCCTTTGCATAATCGCCCGACAATGTGGCCTGCTGGAATTCGGCGCATAGCCTGGGAGCCACGTTTGCGGTGACTGAAATGCATCCGACACCGCCATGGGCGTTAAAACCCAGTGCAGTGGCGTCTTCACCGGATAGCTGGCAGAAGTCCTTGCCACAGATCGCACGCTGCTGGCTGACGCGCGCCAGATCGCCCGTCGCATCCTTGACCCCGACAATACGCGGCAACCGGGCCAGTTCGCCCATGGTGGCCGGGGTCATGTCGATGACCGATCGCCCGGGAATGTTGTAGATGATGATCGGAATATCCGCAGCCTCGTGCAGGGCTTGGAAATGCGCGATCAGGCCGCGTTGAGTCGGTTTGTTGTAGTAAGGCGTGACAACCAGCGCCGCATCGGCACCAACTTTTTCGGCGAACTGAACGAACCGGACGGCTTCGACCGTGTTGTTCGACCCGGCACCGGCAATAACCGGAACACGGCCAGCAGCCGTTTTGACCACTTCTTCGATGACCGTTTCGTGTTCGTCGTGGCTGAGCGTCGGGCTTTCGCCGGTGGTTCCAACAGGCACCAGCCCGGTCGAGCCTTCGGAGATCTGCCATTCGACCAGATGTTTTAGCGTCTTCAGGTCCAACTCGCCGTTGTTGAACGGAGTGACGAGGGCTGGCATCGAGCCTTTGAACATGACACGCTCCTTAAGGTGCATAGTGCGGTTTTTGCGCCTCGGCCTCTCACGTTTCCAGCTTTGTGAGTTGATCCCGCCTGCGCAAGGTTTATCCTCACAGGCTCTATCCTCGGTTGGTTGGGAAATGCAAGGGATGACACGCTTTCTGGCACTGTTGACTGGTGTGATTCTATACGCAGTGACGACACCGCAAGCCGCACGCGCGGATGCGGCCGGTGATTTGCGCGCCGGGCTTTATGAAATGCGCAAGGGCGACTGGAACGCGGCGCTGCGCGTATCGGGCCAGCGCGGCTCGGTCTCGCGCGATGTCATCGTCTGGCACTGGTTGCGTGAGGGGTTTGGCAGCTCGGGCGATGTGCTGGTGTTTCTCGAACGACGCCCGGACTGGCCCGGGCTGGATTGGCTGCGCCGCAAGAGTGAGCCGGTCTTTACCGGGGCCGATCCCGACAGAGTTCTGAAGTTTTACGCTGGCTTGCCCCCTCAGACTGCTGAAGGCGCGCTGAACTATGCGGTGGCCCTTAAGGCCAAAGGGCGCATTGGCGAGGCGGAAGCCGATATCGTGACAGCCTGGCGTACCATGCCGATGGGGTCGGGGTTGCAAAAGGACTATCTGGAGAACTTTGCCAAACTGCTGAAGCCGCACCATGCCGCGCGGCTGGACCGGATGCTGTGGGATGGCCATTTGGTCAGCGCAGAACAGATGCTGCCCCTGGTCAGCACCGACGAGCGCAAGTTGGCCGAAGCGCGGATCGCATTGCAGAAACGCCAGCCAGGCGTAGACGGCAAGGTGGCGGCGGTGCCGAAGCCGCTGGCAGATTCGCCGGGGCTGGCATTCGACCGTTTTGTCTGGCGGGACAAGAAAGAACTGGATGACAGCGCCGTCGACCTGATGCTGGCACGGTCAAGCGGACCGGAAGCCCTGGGCGAGCCTGACAAATGGGCCGAGGGTCGCCGCCGTCTGGCCCGGCTCGAGATGCGATCGGGGCGGGCAGCGCGCGCTTATGACGTAGCGGCCAAGCACCATATGACCCCGGAAATGGGATATTCCTATGCGGATCTGGAGTGGCTGGCCGGGTTTCTGGCCCTGCGCAAACTGAATGACCCCGCCACAGCTGTGCGACACTTCCAGAATTTTTCGGATGCCGTGCAATCGCCGATCTCGAAAGGGCGCGGCGGCTATTGGCTGGGGCGGGCTTACGCCGAGCTTGGGGACGCAGACAAAGCCTATGAGGCCTACGCCATGGGCGCGGATCATCAGACCTCTTTTTATGGTCTTCTGGCGGCGGAACGGATCGGACGACCATTTGACAAGGAACTGGCCAATCCGCGTCGCGCCCCGCATTGGCGTCAGGCTGAGTTCGCCGATTCCAGCGTTCTGGAAGCCGGGCTGCTGTTGCTCAAGGCCGGCGAAGACAACTTGTCCGAGAGGTTCCTGACCCATCTTGTCGAAGGTCTTGACCCTGTGCAGGCCAATCAGTTGGGCGACCTTGCGATTGAGCTGAAACAGCCGCATCTGGCCGTGATGATCGCCAAGCGGGCAGCGACCACGGGCACCGTTTTGCCTGCGGCCTATTACCCGGTTCATCCGGTGGCCGACATGCGTCTGCCAATGGCCAAGGAAATGACGCTGGCCATCGCGCGGCGCGAAAGCGAATTTGATCCGGTTGTCGTCAGCGGCGCGGGGGCGCGCGGCCTGATGCAAGTGATGCCTGCAACAGCCAAGCTGGTGGCCGGAGAACTGGGGATACTCAGCGGCCATCAGACCGGTCGGTTGACGTCGGACTGGCAATACAATGCCAAGCTTGGCGCCAACTATCTTTCGGGCCTTGCGACCGAGTTCAACGGGAATGTCGTCATGATGGCGGCCGGATACAATGCCGGTCCAAAGCGCCCGATCTCGTGGATGGAACGCTATGGTGATCCGCGCACCGGTGAGGTGGATATCGTAGACTGGATTGAGACCATTCCGTTCAATGAGACGCGCAATTATGTGATGCGCGTGACCGAAAGCCTGCCGGTCTACCGCGCCCGTCTGGGGCAGCCCGCCCTGCCGGTTCCGTTTTCGCAGGAACTGATCGGATCATCGCTGGCGGCGTTCGCGCCATAAGGTAAACAGACCTGCGGCCACAACAATCGCTGCGCCCGTGACAACTTCGGGGCGCAGTTTTTCACCAAAGATCGAAATCCCCAAAATCGCGCTCCAGACCAGGTGGAAATAGGCGAAGGGTTGGACGGCGCTGGCTTCGGCCATCTCATAACATTTGATCAGCAGCCAGTGCCCCGTTGCCCCGCTGACGCACAGCAACGCCATCCACAGCCAGTCGCTGCGGGCCATTGGCTCCCAGAACCACATTCCAAAAAGGGTCATGGCGATGGCACCAACAACGCCGGTCCAGAAAAAGCTGGTGGCCGTGCTGTCCTGACGTGCGACATAGCGCGTCAGCAGGCCGTAAATCGCAAACAGAAACGCCGAGATCAGCGGTATGACGGCCCAAGGATCAAAAACACCAACGCCCGGCTGCAGAATGATCAGAACACCAATGCAACCGACACCGATCGCAACCCAGCGCCGCCATCCAACCTTTTCGCCCAGAACGGGACCGCTCAGCGCGGCGACAAGCAGCGGATAGCTTATGAAAACGGCCATACTGTCGATCAGACCAAGCACTGTGAAACCGAACACGGCGACGCAGATCTCGGTGGCCAGCAGCAGGCCCCGCAGTATCTGAAGCCCCATCTGGTTCGTCTGCATGGCCGCCCTTAACCCGCCGGAAAATCGCGCCGCCAGTGCAATGACAAAGGCCGCAAAGAACCAATAGCGGATCATCACCACCATGTAGGTGTTATAGGTTCCGGCCAAATGGCGTGAGATACCGTCCTGCAAGGCAAAGACAATCGTCGCGCCCACCATCAGCGCGATACCCGCACCTGCATTGTTTTTCTGCGTCATGCCTTGAGCGCCCGCGTCATGTGCCGCTTGCGGCCATAGCCGGATGTACGGGTGACGGTGAAACCGGCATCCTGAAGCCCGCGTCGAACAAACCCGGCGGCTGTATAGGTCGCTGCCGTGCCATCGGTAGCGGTATGCGCCGCCACTTGCTGCATCAGCTCTGCCCCCCACAATTCAGGGTTCTTGGCAGGAGAGAACCCGTCAAGGAACCAGACGTTGGCCATGCCTGCCCATTGCGGCAGGCTGTTGCGCGCATCGCCGATGATCACTTCGCATTGAAGGGTTTCAAGATTGCAGGCGTGACCTGTCCAATGGGCCAGAAACCGGCTGCTCCACGGGTGTAACTCGGGGAAGGCCTCAAGCGCGCGACGCATATCATCCGTGGCCATGGGAAAGGCTTCGAAACTGGTGAACCGAAGCGGGCCTGTTTGGCCGGATTTCTCCCATTCAGACCAAACCGTCAGCAGGTTCAGACCGGTCCCAAAGCCCAACTCGGCAATATGAAACCCCGGCGCAAAGCGTTCTGGCAGACCATTGCCTGCCAGAAACACATGGCGCGTCTCTTCCAGCCCGTTTTGCAACGAGTAGTAGGGATCGTCGAAACGGTCCGAGACCGGTATCTGATCCTCGGTCCACGTCAATTCGGCATGCTGGTCTGCCATCGGGGAATCCTGTAGCTAAGCGGCGCGACACTGAACAAGGAAAAGGGAATTGGCAATGGTCGATGTGACGGTTCGCGGGGCAGGAATTTTCGGCCTGTCCATCGCCTGGACCAGCGCCCGGCGGGGCGCGAAGGTACAGGTTGTCGATCCTTTTGGGCCGGGCTCCGGGTCCAGCGGCGGCCTGGTGGGGGCCTTGGCCCCGCATGTGCCTGAAAACTGGAATGCCAAGAAAGCTTTTCAGTTCGACAGCCTGATCATGGCCGAACCCTTTTGGCAGCAGGTCGAGGGTACCGGCGGCGTTTCCCCCGGCTATGGCCGTCTGGGCCGTCTTCAACCCATTCCTGACGCCCGCAGCCTTGATCTGGCCCGGCAACGCGAAGGTTCAGCCGATCAGCTTTGGCAGGGGCAGGCAGAATGGCGGGTGATCAAAACATCGCAGGCCGGATCGTGGTGCCCGCCCAGCCCCACCGGCTTTGTCATCCGCGATACACTGACAGCGCGCATGCATCCCCGGCGGGCCTGCGCTGCGTTGGTTGCAGCCCTTGAGGTAATGGGCGTTCACGTTGTCAGTAACGCTGATGATAAAGGACAGGTTGTCCACGCCACGGGCCTAGCAGGATTACTGGAACTGAACGACGCCTACGGAAAGACCGTCGGAAACGGTGTCAAAGGTCAGGCCGCCCTGTTGCGCTTTGATGCAGGAGAGATGCCACAGCTATTCGCAGATGCGGTCCATATCGTGCCACATGCGGACGGAACGCTGGCAATCGGATCAACGTCTGAACGGGATTATGACGACCCGACCAGCACAGACAGTGCTTTGGACGATGTCATAGACCGCGCCACGCGCGCACTGCCGCTTTTGCACGGGGCCGAGGTGATCGAACGTTGGGCCGGGGTGCGTCCCCGCAGCAAAAGTCGCGCCCCGATGTTGGGCCTGCATCCGTTGCAACAGGGCCAGTTCATCGCCAATGGCGGCTTCAAGATCGGATTTGGCATGGCTCCGAAAGTGGCAGAGGTCATGGCCGATCTGATGTTGGAGGGTCGGGATTCGATCCCCGATGACTTTCGCCCCGAAGCCTCACTGTGATAGGGCCACAGCCTTCATGCATTGCCGCCCGTCCGGGCCGCGCACCCACATGTCCTGACCGTTCCGGCACAGCTGGGCAGTCTCGAAATGCATCAACGGTGAGGTCGCACGGAAAGAAAACGACTTGAGTGGTCCGCCAAGATCAACTGCAAACAGCATCAGAAGCTGCGCCAGAAGTGGCCCGTGCACAACCAGCCCTTCATATCCTTCCACATCGCGCGCATAGTCCAGATCGTAGTGAATGCGATGGCCGTTGAAGGTCAGCGCCGAGTAGCGAAACAGCAGGGTGGTATCGAACGCAACCGCACGGATATCCGTTTCATCCGTGCGCGATCGGGTTGGCGTTTGAGTCATCACACCCGGCGTGGGGTCTTCACGATAAACAAGATCCTGCCATTCGGTCAGACAAAGTTGGCCACTTTGCCGTATCTCGTGCCGCAAAGTGACAAAACCCAACGGGCCGGACCGCCCCTCTTTTGTGCTTTGGTTATCAAGAACCGATGTCCTGTCAGCAGGTATACCCGCGATCAGCGGTGCATGAAATTCCAATTGCCCACCGGCCCACATTCTGCGGGGCAATCCCATATCCGGGATCAGGCCACCCACCTTGGGATGCCCATCCCGCCCCAGCGCAGCAGGCGGTTGCGGCGCCCAGAAATAGAGCTGATGGAAGAATGGCGGCAGAGCTGAACCATTGGCAATTGTTGGCTCAGAGCCCAACGCAACCTGAAGCGATGCGGCACGGGCCGGATCAAGGATATCGCTTTGACGCTGTTCCAACATATGGGCAGTCCAAGCTTAGAAACCGGCCTCGGCCCTGAGTTTCTGCATCAGCATGTGCAGCGAGTTTTCGTATCGCTCGGACAACAACCTACCCTGATCGTCGAACTCATTCGAGCTGTCAGCAAGGTGAATTTCCGGACCCTGCAAGATACGGGGCTGAAAGGGCACCATGCAGGCGCGCAGGATCATCTGTGCCCTTTCCCCGCCGGCGCGGCCACCCGCAGCCGACATTACAGCAACCGGCTTGCTCGCCCATGGATTGCCTTTCGTCCGGCTGACCCAGTCCAGTGCGTTTTTCAGAACACCCGAAGGCCCTTTGTTGTACTCGGGCGTCGAGATGATCACCGCATCTGCCTGCCCGATCTGGTCGGCCAGCATCTGAACAGATGCCGGTATCCCTTCGGCATCCTCCAGATCGCCATCATAAAGCGGCAGGTTCAGGTCGGCTTCGGTATAGCTGACAGGGTCGAACAACCGGGCCGCTTCGCGCAGCAGTTTGCGGTTCGTCGCGCCCTTGCGCAGGGAGCCGGACAGGCCAAGCAGGGTCGGTTGAGACATCAGGGACAACTCCGTTTCAGTGTTTCCCAATAGTTAGACCGAGATTGACCCTGACCAAACCCCCATTGACGCACAGTCATTGCGCAACAGGGGCCGGGCCAGACCGGTCCTGCGTTTCAGGATCACGCGTTTCCGCTGGGGACCACAACAATCTCAACCCGGCGGTTTTGCGCTTTTCCTTGCGGCGTCAGGTTGGACGCGACCGGGTTGATTTCACCCTGACCGTAGGTTCTGATACGGCTGTAGCTGACACCATTGGCTTGCAGGATATCCGCGACCGCGTTTGCGCGACGCTCGGACAAACCCTGATTATAAGACGCGTCACCATCGCTGTCGGTATGACCGATGATCTGAACGTTCGAGTTGGGATAGTTGACAAGGTTTTGGCCCACTTTTACCAGATCCGCCCGCAGCGCCGGGCGCACGGTCGAGCTGTCTGTGTCAAACGTAATGTCATTCGGGACAGTCACGATCAGCCGGTCACCCGCATTGACGATTGTAATCCCGTCATTCGCCAGTTGTTGGCGCAACTCGGCAGCCTGCTTGTCCAACTGGTTGCCGATCAGACCGCCACCGGCGGCACCAATGGCGGCGCCGGCCAGCGCCCCAAGACCCGGGTTCGAATTATTGGCAATCGCGCCGACACCCGCACCGATAAGGCCGCCTAGAACCGCACCCTGCTTGGTGTTTTTGTTGGGGTCGTTCTGAACGGTCAGGGTGCCCGGATCGGTACAGGCCGTCACGGCCATGATTGAACACAAGCCTGTCGCCAGGAAAAACTTTGAAATCGTCATGATATCACCTTCTGCTCCGGTACCCGTTCTTCGGGCTTGATCCATTTCACCCAGTATATCACTGTGCTTGCTCACAGGCTCAAGCAACAATGCGGTGAAATCGGCGAATACCCGCCAAAGGCCATTCATACCGGTTCCGCAAAGGTGCCCGCGAGCTGTTGCTCCTGCCAGAGATCGCGCAAAGATTTCCCTTGCCCCAGAAATCCTTCGTCAGTGAATTCACTGGACCAGATGCGATCGGTTCTGAAATGGCGAAAGCCGTTTCGCATCTCGCACCACCCTGCCAGCAACGTACATTCGACATGATAGATCAGCGCCAGTGGGCGCACCACACGGATGGTTTGTTCGCCTTCACCATCTATATAGGTGATACGGATTTTCCGTTCTGCCCGAATAGCTTCGCGGTAATGCGAAACAGAAACACACCCCTTGTCGGGATCATCCGCCGGAGCCCCCCAGGGTGAAACCTGCAACCAATCGGTCGGGCTATGCAGAGCATCGATCTTCTGACAGATCCGACTGGCGGCGCGCTGCAGGTGGCTGTCGCCGGTGCGCGCCAGAAGAGACAGGCCAACCCACAGGGCTTCAACCTCTTCTGCGTCGAAATTCAGCGGCGGTAGATCGTAACCGCGCCGCATCATGTAACCGACACCGGCCTCACCTTCGATGGGTGTTCGCTGGGCCTGCAATTCGGCAATGTCACGATAGACAGTGCGGATGGACACCTCCAGCCGGGTGGCCAGTGCTTCTGCCGTGACCGGCGCACTTGCGGCCCGCAAGTTCTGGATGATTTCAAACAAACGGGTCGAACGGCGCATCGCATTCTCCTGACACTCTGCTGACACCCTAGCACACCCCACTGACAACATGCTGTCAGCAGTGACGCGCGATAATGGGTGGATATCACACAAGGAGCCAAGAAATGCCGCACCTCGACAACCACGTCATGATGACACTGAAACTTGGCCAATGGTCACAGGACCACACACTGCGTGCCTTCGAGATTGAAGGTGAGATCGCGCAGGAGCGCCATCGCCGCCAATCGGTTTCGACGAAACGAACAAGACGCATTTCGCTGGGCAACCTGAAGATGCTGTGGGCCAGAATTGCCTGAGATCAGAAATCGGGCTTGGCGCGAAACTTCATCGAATGCCCGCCCTCAGGATGCTTCAGGCGCAATTCTTCGGAATGCAGCATCAATCTGGGAAACTCCCTCGCCGCACCTGTTGCATAGAACGGATCGCCCAGGATCGGGTGACCCAATGCCTGCATATGAACGCGCAGCTGATGAGACCGCCCGGTTTTGGGAAACATACGCACGCGAGAGGTCTCGCCCTCATGTTTCACAACGCGCCAATCGGTGACCGCAGGTTTGCCCGTATCATGACACACCATTTGTCTGGGTCGGTTGGGCCAGTCCACGATCAACGGCAGGTCAACCGTGCCGGTCTTTGGCTCCATCCGCCCCCAGACACGGGCAATATAGGTTTTCCGGGTCTGCCGCTTTTCGAACTGCATACTCAGATGCCTTTGCGCATGGGGTGTTTGGGCAAAAACCATGACACCTGATGTGTCCCGGTCCAGTCGATGCACAAGCAACGCCTGAGGGAAAGCCGCCTGCACGCGTGTCAGAAGGCAATCAGCCAGATGATCGCCCCGCCCCGGCACGGAAAGCAGGCCCGACGGTTTGTTCACCACAATCAGCTGCGCATCTTCGTGTAGTACGTCCAGCGCGGTTTGCGGGGGGGCATAGGTTTCGCTCATGCGGGCCTGCCTATCTCAGCGCGCACCTTCCCGCAACGTCGTCCTTGCGCGCCCGGTCATGTTCGGTGAACTTCTGCGCAGGAGGACAGGACATGCACCCGACAATTGAACGACTGCAAGAGGTTGTCGCCAAGGGCGATGAGGCGCTGATCCACGATCTGCTGGCCGAAGATGTGCAGTTCCTGCCGCCAACCTATTACAGCACGTGGACCGGGCGCGCACCTGTGGCGGCCGTACTTGGCCATGTCGGGCAGGTCTTTTCCGACTTCCGGTATCGCCGGATTATGGGCGCTGGCAACGATTGGGCGCTGGAGTTTCAATGCAAAATTGGAGATCTGGACGGCATTGGCGTTGACCTCATTACGCTGAACGAGGACGGCTTGATCCAAATCTTCGAAGTCGCCATGCGCCCCTACAAAACAGTCGGCGCTTTGCGCGAGGCGATGATGGCGCGCGTGATGACTGACGCTCGTTTTCTGGAATTCAAAAACGCCCTGACGTGACCTGATGTTGCGCGCCCTGATAGCACCCGACCAGGTTCTACGTGTGCCCTTGTTGCCCGTTCTGGCCACGCAAGCCCTTTTGGTGCGCCGTAACGCCCGGCTTTTGCCAGAGCCAACTGGCCCGCGAGAGGGCCGAACAGGGCGTGGCCCCCGCCTGCGTCTGCTGATCACCGGCGATAGCTCGGCGGCCGGAGTGGGCGCGGGAACTCAGGCGCAGGCCTTGTCGGGGCAGCTTGTGGACCGGCTGGCCAGACATCACACGGTTGAGTGGCAACTTGCGGCCACCACAGGGTACACGACGCTGGATACGATTGACCACCTGAGGGGCATAAAGGGTGAATTCGATGCGGTGGTCACGGCTTTGGGGGTGAATGACGTCACCCGCGCCGTCTCTTGCCGCACATTTGCGGATCGTCAGGCGCAGCTTATCAACATCCTGTCAAACGAACTGGGGGCGCGGCGAATAATCATCACCGGCGTTCCGCAAATGAACAGGTTTCCGGCCCTGCCACATCCATTGGCCTGGGTACTTGGCCGTCAGGCTGCACGGCTGGACAATGCGTTGCAACAGGTTGTGTCCGTCCATCCCCATGTGCAGCACCTGAGGCTTGATCTGCCCGACGACCCGGCCCTGGCGGCACCGGACGGCTATCACCCAAGCCCGCGGGCCTATGCGCTGTGGGCAGATGCTGCAGCACGCCTGTTGCTTCAGGCCTGAGCCCGCGCCTGCCGGATCAATGGGATCGAGTAAATGACCAATGCCACCCAGATCAGGGGGAATGCGATCATGCGTCCGGTGTCGATCTTCTCACCAAACAGAGTGATGGCTGTAATGAAAATCATAGTCGGCGCAATGTATTGCAGGATGCCCATGGTCGACAGGCGCACCAGCTTGGCTCCGTTCGCATAGACCAGCAATGGCACCGCCGTGACGATACCGGCGCAGGACAACAATGCGGTATCGGACATCGCTGCGCCGAAATGGCCTGTGCCTTGCACACCCAGCCAGGTGACATAGGCCAGGGCCGGGATCAAAAGGATCAGGACCTCAAGCAGAAAGCCCTGGTTGGGACCAATTGGAAGGGATCTCTTAAAGAATGCATAGAAACCCCAACTGACCATCAAACCCAGCGCCGCCCAGGGAAGTCGCCCAGCCTCAAGCACAAGCACAAGAACGCCCAGCGCGGCAAGCCCCACCGCAAACAATTGGGTCCGCGTCAGGGGCTCACGCAGCAAAATCGCGCCCAACGCGATACTGAACAGCGGGTTGATGTAATACCCCAACGCCGCGTCCAGCGCGTGCCCTGTCGAGATCGCCCAAACATAAATCGCCCAGTTCACGGAAATCAGCGCCGCCGTCAAAGCCGCCATGGCCAGCATCCGGGGATTGCCCAGTGCAGCTTTCAAGTCCCGGGTGCGCCCCAGCGCGACCAGCAGCAAACCTGCAACCGGAACAGACCAGATAACCCGATGCGCCACCACCTCGACAGGTCCAATGTGATCCATCGCCTTCATATAAAGCGGCAGAAATCCCCACATGACGTACGCCGTGACAGCCAAAGCCAAACCTTTGGGGGTATCCACATTCTGAGGTGGTAATGGTGTGGGTGTCACGAAGGCTCTCCGGTTGATACCGGTTCCGTTTACGGCAGAACTGAACGGATTGAAAACTCTGAAAACAGTGAAGTGTCACATAACGATTTGTGATAAGTTTGCTGACCGCAGCTGTTGCCGCCAAAATTGCGAGGCTCTGCCTCGCGCTCCGGGATATTTAGAGCCAGGTAAGCAAGGGATCCGCACTTCATCTGGCCCAAAATATCCCGGGGGAGTCGCCCGGCACGGGCGGCGGGGGCAGCGCCCCCTCCCCTGTCTGTCAGACCTTCACCCGTTCGGATTTTGGGTCATACATCGGTTTAAGTGATGCTTCGGCTTTGACCTTCACGCCGCAAACATCGATCTCATAGGTTGAACCCAGAACGTCTGCGGCCTTTTCACCTTCGCACGGGACATAGCCCATTCCGATGGCACCACCGAGGCTATGACCGTAATTGCCGGAACTCAGGTAGCCGACATATTCGCCATCACGCACGATCGGCTCGTTGTGGAACAACAGCGGTTCAGGGTCGGTCAGACGGAACTGTACCAGACGGCTTTTCGGGCCGCTTTCTTTTCGTGCAATCACCGCCTCACGCCCAATGAAATCACAGCCTTTGTCCACCTTGACGGCAAAGCCAAGACCAGCATCAACCACGTGATCCTCACAGGTGATATCGTGGCCGAAGTGCCGGAAACCTTTTTCGATCCGGCAGCTGTCCATCATGTGCATACCACACAGCTTCAGCCCCATGTCCTGACCAGCCTCATGCAGGGTCTCAAAGACGTGGCCCGCCATGTCTGAGGAAATATAGATTTCCCACCCAAGCTCACCCACATAGGTCACGCGATGTGCACGGGCCAGGCCCATTCCGATCTCGATCTGCTGGGCAGTACCAAAGGGGTTGGTCGCGTTTGTGAAATCGTTGGGCGAGACCTTTTCCAGCAGAGCCCGAGCGTTTGGCCCCATGACAGCGAGAACGCCTTCACCCGCTGTGACATCTGTAATGACCACGTTGAAATCCCCGACATGGCGGATCATCCATGTCTGATCCGCCAAGCGCGTGGCTGCAGGGGTCACGACCAGATAGGCGGTTTCGGTCAGGCGGGTTGCGGTGACATCCGCTTCGATCCCGCCCGTGCGGTTCAAAAACTGCGTATAGACGATCTTGCCGACAGGGACCGAGTAGTCACCCCCGCCAATATAGTTCATGAACTTTTCGGCATCAGGGCCTTCCACACGAATCTTGCCGAAGGAAGACATGTCATACATGCCCACATTCTCGCGCACGGCTCGGTGCTCGGCAGCGGAATTCTCGAACCAGTTCTGGCGCTTCCAGCTGTACCGGTATTCGCGCTCCTGCCCTTCATTCGCGTACCAATTGGCCCGTTCCCAGCCTGCGATCTCTCCAAAAACGGCGCCCTGTTCTTTCAGGTGATGGTGGAACGGGGTTCGGCGCACACCGCGTGCAGTGGCTTTCTGGCGATAGGGATAGTGATCAGCGTAGAGCAATCCCAACGTTTCTTTTGAGCGTTCATAAAGGTATTTCTTATTGCCCTGAAACAGCTGCATCCGACCGATATCCACGTCGCCCAGATCAAAGGGCTTTTCACCGGTATCCATCCACTCGGCCAGCGACATGCCCGCGCCACCGGCGGACTGGATACCGATCGAGTTGAACCCGGCCGCGACCCAAAAATTGTCCATCTCGGGCGCCAGACCCAGGTGATAGGCGTCGTCGGGAGTAAAGGATTCGGGGCCGTTGAAGAAGGTGTGAATACCCGCCTCGGACAGCATTGGCATCCGGTTGCACGCCGCTTCGAGGATCGGTTCGAAGTGGTCGAAATCCTCGGGCAGTTGGTCGAACTCGAAGCTGTCGGGAATACCGTTCATGGCCCAGGGTTTGGCATTGGGCTCGAATGCGCCCAACATCATTTTGCCCGCGTCTTCCTTGTAGTAGGCGCATTCATCTGGCACCCGCAGAACCGGCATTTGGCTCAACCCTTCAATGGGTTCAGAGACGATATAGAAATGTTCGCAGGCGTGCAGCGGCACATTCACGCCGGCCATCTTGCCTACCTCGCGCCCCCACATTCCCGCGCAATTGACAACCATATCACAGGCGATATGCCCTTGGGATTGCCCGTCATCACTGACCCAGTCGACACCGGTCGCGCACCGTCCGTGCCGGGAAATCCCGGTCACCTTCACCCGTTCCTTGATCACCCCACCGCGTTGACGCGCACCCTTGGCCAACGCCAAGGCAATATTAGCAGGATCCGCCTGGCCATCGGTTGGCAACCAAACGCCACCTGCCACGCCGTCGAGGTTGATATGCTCATATCGCTCTTTGACTTCGGTCGGAGAAAGCTCTTCGACCGGCACGCCAAAGGCGCGGGCCATTGCCGCATTTCGGTGAAGCTCCTCCAACCGCTCACTGGTCAGGGCGACCGAAACGGACCCGACCTGACGCAGGCCGGTGGCGACACCGGTCTCTTCCTCAAGGCCCAGATAGAGCTCTGCGGAATAGCGCGCCAATTTGGTCATGTTGGAAGACGCGCGCAGTTGCCCGATCAGGCCCGCCGCGTGCCAGGTGGTGCCGCTGGTCAGTTGCTTGCGTTCTAGCAGAACAACATCGGTCCAGCCCTTCTTGGTCAGATGATAGGCGACCGAACATCCGATGACGCCGCCACCGATGATGACCACTCGGGCCTTGCTGGGAAGATCAACCATCCTGAAATCTCCGCTGTGTCAGGTTTGGCGTAAACTGCCACGGAAGATCGACAACAAATGCACCAAAAACGTCACAAGATCAGCAGTTTTCACCGATGTGTCGAGGCCCGCTTTTCCCGCCGAACGACAAAAGGCGTGACCCCGAAGAAGCTTTTGTAAACAGAGGAAAACCCGTTCGGAAAACCACAGGCCAATCCGATTTCGCGAACGCTCATAGTGGTGTTCAGAAGCAGGTTATTGGCCTTGGCGAGCCGCATTTCGCGATAGAATCCGTTGGGCGTGGTGCCAAAGAAGGTTTTGAACTTACGCTCAAGCGAACGGTTCGACAGTTGTAGCGAATCGACGATCTGATTGATCGACAGAGGGTCTTCGATATTGGCCTGCATGAGCTTGATGCACTGATCCAGCTTCACATCTCCGGTCGCGGTCAACTTTACCCCCGAAAATGGCTGCATCGAGGCGAAATCCCGGATGTTTTCATGCAACATGATGTCCGCCACGGTCATCTTTGCAGGCCCTGAGATATGGCGACCGATTACTGCCAGCGCGACATCTGTTGTCGCCTCCATTCCGGCACAGGTCACAACGGCGCCCTGTTCGGTTGCTATCGACAGCTTGGCTTCAAACCGGGCCCCGCGTTCCCGCAGGAACGAGGCATTCTCCCAATGGGTTGCCAAATCGTCTGAACCCTGTTCGTCGATATACCGGCTGGCCGCTTCCGCCAGCAGAAACACCTTGGCATCGCGGAAAGTATAGTCCGACACCACCCGCCCCAAAGACAAGTCTGGGTGATCCGGGTCAGAATTGCCGATCACGAAAAGATAATTCGCCTTGGGCTGGTTCTGCACGGGTTCCGTTTGCACCACCGCGTCGCTGCTGCTGGAGATCGGGCCACCTTTGAGCGACCGATAGGCAAAAGTGAATGGCGGCTTCGGACACACACGATTTGCCAGCCTGAGAACCTCGACCAATGAGGCCAGTTCAAGCAGCACAAATCCGGGTGCGACCAGAATATCGAAATGTTGCTGTATCGCCTGCGGTGATTCAGAAGCAACTTTCCTCATCGCTGTCACCTTAGACGATCTCGTGCCCGGCAGCACGCAACCGCTTGGCCAGCGCTTCGATGTGGTCCGGGCCGATTTCGCAGCACCCGCCGACAATCGTAGCCCCCTGATCGACCCAACGCATGGCGTGATCCGCATAGGCATCGGGACCAAGATCATGGCGTTGATCCAACGCATCCACTGTCGGCGCGTCCTTTAGAAACTCATCCGAAATATGTGTAAAGCCGTTGGCGTAAGCGCCATAGGGCTTGTTCATGCCGGACAGGATGCCCAGAGCAGCCGGGATCGCTTCGGGGCGCGAACAATTGATCAGCAGCGCGTCAGGCGAAAACTCTTCAACCAATGGCGCGACATCCCTGAGCTGTTCGCCGGACCTGAGGCGACTGCCATCGTCGTCATTGACCGTGAATGACAGCCAGACCGGTTTGCCACATCCGGTCGTTCCACGCAGCGCGCCCTCGGCCTCCTGCACCGAGGACACTGTCTCGATCAGAAACAGATCGACGCGCGCAGCCATCAAAGCCACAAGTTCAGCAAACTTTTCCGCCGCGTCTGCCGGGTCCGGGTTCAGGTCGGGTCGGTAAGATGCCAGAAGCGGCCCCAGAGACCCGGCGATCCGCCCCCCGGTCGAAATACGGGCACGTTCGGCCTGTGTCAGGGCAGTGTCGACAAGGGCGGACATCTGGTCCTCCATCCCCACCCGTACAAGGCGTGAGCGGTGGACTGCATAAGTATTGGTGGTGGCAATCGTGGCACCACAACGGAAATAGTCGCCATGCACCGCGCTGACCAGATCAGGGTGGTCGATCATCACACGCGTGGACCATAGCGGCGTCGCCCGATCTCCGCTGCGTTTGACCAGTTCCTGTCCGATTGAACCGTCCAACAGAGTGATCTTTGTCATGTCCTTGCTCCTTAAGGCAGCAGCACGAGTTTACCCGGAAGGGTCTTTGCCTGAAAATCAGCCTGTGCGCGGGCGATATCCTTCAATGGGTAGGTTCGGGAAACCAGTGGCTTAATCCGTCCGGAATTCATCAACTCCACTAAGCGGCCAAAGACTTCGGGTGCCTGATGCGTGCAGCCGTGAATGGTGATGTCGCGCAAATAGATGTCCCGCAGATCAGCCTCGACAATCGGACCGGCGATCGCCCCAGAAACGGCGTAGTGCCCGCCGGGTTTCAGGGCAAGGATCAGCGATGCCCATGCGGGCCCGCCAACCACATCTATGACCGCGTCGAACATATCCTGCGGTGGCAGCTCATCCCGGCCAAATGTGCCCAACGCGCCTTGGGATTTGACGACCTCTGCCTTCGCTGCCGCCGTCACACCCCAAACCGATGCCCCGCGTAGCGCAGCAAGCTGCACCGCCGCCAGACCGACGCCGCCTGACGCACCGGTGATCAGAACTTTTTGCCCAGACGTCACGCCTGCGCGGGTCAGCAGGTTTTCGGCAGTACCAAAGGCACAGGGAATGGCCGCAATTTCCACGTCTGACAGGGGCGATGCACTTACGTCATAAAGGTCATTTGCTTCAACCAGACAGTATTGGGCAAAAGCCCCATCAATCTCAGACCCAAGCGCAATAAAGCCCTGAGGGTTTCTTGGACTCGGACGCGGCAGGTTGATCGGACAAGTCACACGCTGGCCTTTTTTGAACCCCGAGTTTGGCCCGACCTTTTCAACGATCCCGCACAGATCGCCGCCCTGAATGCGGGGAAAGTTCAGTGCACCGCCCCACCCTCCGGCTTCAACATCCTGATCGACGGCATCCGTCCCGCCGGTGACATCCGATGAATACCAGCCGATCCGCGTGTTGATATCCGTGTTATTGACACCTGCCGCGGCGACCCGAACAAGTACCTGCCCCGGCCCAGGGGCCGGGACTGGGATATCGTCGCGCCATTCAAGCGCCTCTGGCCCGCCATGGCCGGTCAGATAGACGCCGGACATGGTCGCCAAACGCGTCACGCCCGCAACCGCTCGTTCTCGGGGTCCCAGAGCGGTTGATCCAGCTCTACAACAGCGCGGCATTTCTGACCGTAGATTTCGACCTCAAGCTCAGTTCCGGGACTGGCAAGCTCGGCCCGGATCATGCCCAGCGCGATGGATTTACCAACACGGTAGCCCCATGCGCCGGATGTGGTTTCGCCCACGATCTCATCGCCATGCCAGATGCAGGACATATACGGCGCGTCACAATCGCCCGCATCAACGGTCAGGGTGACGAAGGACTTTTTCACGCCTTGCTGCTTTTCGTTCAGGATTGCAGCCTTGCCCGGGAAGTCCTGCGGTTTGTCGAGCTTGACGAACCGTTCCAACCCGCCTTCAAGCAGGGAATAGTCGGTCGACAAATCGCCTTTCCAGGCGCGGTACCCCTTTTCGATTCGCAGCGAGTTCAGCGCATACATCCCGAACGGCTTGGCACCGGCATCGATGATCGCGTCGTAGATCGCAGGCATGTGTTCGTTCAGTGCATGCACCTCCCATCCCAGTTCACCGGCAAATGAAACGCGGATCAGATAGGCGGGTTGGCCGGCGACGGTGGCGGACTGATGGGTCAGCCATCCCGACGTCAGATCGGCGTCGGCCATAGACGACAGGATCTCACGCGATTTCGGGCCGGTCACAATCAGAGTGTCGCGTGTGGTGGTGACATCTTCGATTGAGACCCCGGCAGGCAGTGCCTTCATCAAGATATCACGATCATGCCATTGCGCAGTTGCCGCCGTGATCATGATAAACTCTTCTTCTCCCAGCCGGATGCAGGACATTTCGGTCAGGATGCGGCCACGGTCGTCCGAGATATATATCAGGTTCATCCGGCCAACCTTTGGCAGCCCGCCGGTTGCAAGGCCGCGCAGAGCTTCGGCAGCGCCGTCACCCTTAACCATGAACCGCGAGAAGCCCGGTAGGTCCAACACGCCACAATGATCGCGCACGGCCTCGCATTCTTCCTTGATCCGCTGTTCCCACGGTCCGGACCGTCCCCAAGTGTGGGTCGCCTCAAGCGAGGTATCATCGTCGGGCTGGGCAAACCAGTTGGCGCGTTCCCAGCCGTTATAGGCACCCATTACGCCACCCAGCGCTTTGACCTTGTCATGCACGGGCGACAGTTTCTTGTCGCGCGCGGCAGGCCATTCATGGTGCGGGAAATGCATGGCATATTCGTTGCCATAGACTTCCATGCCTTTCTGGTTGCAATAATCCTGATCGGTGTAATCGGTGTAGCGCCGCGGATCGACGGCCCACATGTCCCATTCGGTCGCGCCATCAACGACCCACTCGGCCAGAACCTTGCCTGCGCCACCGCCCTGCGCGATGCCGAAGGTGAAAGTATGCGCCTCGAACGCGTTTTTCACACCGGGCATCGGGCCGATCAGCGGCAGCCCGTCCGGCGCATAAGGGATCGGCCCGTTGATGACGCGTCCAACGCCCGAGGTTGCCATCAGCGGCACCCGCTCCATCGCATCGGTGACGATATCTTCGATGCGGTCCAGATCGTCATTCCACAATTGAAAGCTGAAATCATCCGGCATCGGATCGTCTTCGGTCATCCAGTGGCCCTTGCAGTTGGGCTCGTAAGGACCAAGGTTGAAGCCGTTCTTTTCCTGCCGCAGGTAGTAAGAGACATCCACATCACGCAGCAGCGGCAGCTTGGCACCGCTTTGCTTGGTCCATGCTTCGATCTCGGGGATTTCATCGGTCAGCAGGTACTGGTGACTCATGACCATTGCCGGAACGGTGCGGCCACCGAAGGGCTTGAACCATTCGCCCACGCGCTGTGCATAATACCCGGCTGCGTTCACAACATAGTCGCAGGCTATATCGCCTTTGTCCGTGTGCACGGTCCAGGTGCCGTCATCATGCTGCGTCACGCCAGTCGCCGGGCAGAAACGGATGATCTTCTGCCCCATATCGCGTGCGCCCTTGGCCAGCGCCTGGGTCAGCTGCGCCGGATCGATATCACCATCCGTCGGGTCGTAGAGAACACCTTCAAGATCGTGCGTTTCCAGGAAGGGATAGCGCTCTTTCGCCTCTTCCGGGGTCCACATTTCCATCGGGATACCCTGATAGCGGCCCATCGCCATGGCGCGCTCGAACTCCTGCACACGTTCTTTCGAATGCGCCAGTCGGATCGAACCGGTCTGGTGGTAGTTCATCGGGTAATCGACTTCCTCGCCCAGACGCGCATACAGCTCGGTCGAATAGCGCTGCATGTTCATGATCGCCCATGAGGTCGAAAAGGTCGGAACGTTCCCTGCCGCATGCCAGGTCGATCCGGCAGTCAGTTCGTTCTTTTCCAGCAGAACACAATCGGTCCAGCCTTTCTTGGCAAGGTGATACAGCGAGGAAGCCCCCACCACACCGCCACCGATTATGACCACGCGGGCTTTTGTTGGAAAATCACTCATGCGTTTTTGATCCTTGTTACTGTGCCTCTTGAGGCAGATCGTCCGTGATGTCGTAGTAGTCGCCCTTGTCAGCCACAAAGATGTGCTTCGAGAGCGAAAGACCTGTGGGCGCGTCCAGCGCGCCCATGGAAATCGAAATCGTGTCTTCCTGGTTGTGTTGCCAGAAGAGGAACGAGCCACATTTGCTGCAAAATCCGCGCCGGGCGATGTCAGACGCGCAATACCAGCTGAGTGTGTCACTGGCCGAGAAACTCAGGTTGTCCTTATGGGTCGAAGTCGAAGCCCAGACATGGCCCGACTGTCTGCGGCACTGTCCGCAATGGCAGACCGAAGGTGGCGACAGGTCTCCGTCGATCGTGAACGCGACCGAGCCGCAAAGGCAGGATCCCTTGTGCATCTGACTACCCCCTTATTGCGGGTGTGGTGCTGGTCCCCAACAACACACCGTAGATGACAAAACAGGCCGCCATGATCCGGCGCACCCAGATATTGAACACTGCGCTCAGCGCTGCCCTGCCCATCAAGGCACCCAGCGCCGTAAAGCCGGTGTAGCTGAGTGTGGTGATGACCAGCGCGGTCGGCATGATAACCCCCATCTGCTGCCAGATCGGGACCTCGGGCTGAACAAACTGCGAAAACGCGGCCAGGTATCCGGCGACGCTTTTGGGATTGATCGTGGCCACTGCAAGCGCGTGCAGATAGACATGTCGCGCAGGACGCTCGGAGGCTGGTGCAGGTTTTGTCGCATTCATCCAGCCGCGAATCCCCAACCAGATCAAAAATCCCGCACCAATCAACCTGGCGACAAAGAACCCGGTCGACGATGCGGCGATCAGGGCGGTCACACCCAGCGCAGACAGGATCAGAAAGGCGCTGGCCTGCGTGAGAATAGCCAATACGCCTAGCATCGCCTTTGGAAACGGAAGGCTCATCCCGTTCGAGATGCAATTGACCGCGTTCGGACCCGGGGTGGTCACGAAAACCACCCAGAACAACGCGAATATGGTCCAGGCCTCGAACGACATCAATAAACCGGCGGGGCGATAACCCAGATGGCTACAGCGGGCTCATCATAAGGGTTGGCCCATTGATAGGGTTCATGTCGGAATCGAAAGCTGTCACCCGGCCCAACCGTGAACGCGCGTCCCCCGATTGTCAGGTCCAGCTTGCCCGAGATCATGTATCCGACTTCCTGTGTCGGGCGATTGGCCGGTGTCTGCATCTGCGAGTTGGGTTTGAAGGTGGAATGCACCATTTCAAAATCATCGGTCAGATCCGGCGAGAGCAGCTCTTCGATCAACCCTTCCTCGCCCGACCCCATGGGGCGGCGCGAGCCGGCACGCACGACATATCCCTGCTCGTCCGCCGGTGCCGCCGAATGCGCAAACAACATCGACATGGGGACGCCAAGGCATTCCGCGATCTGCCTGAGGTCCGAAATCGACGGCTCGGACATGTCACGCTCAACTTGGCTGAGCCAGCCCACAGACCTGTCCAACCGGATCGCAATATCACTCAGCGTCAATCCTCGCGCCTTGCGCAGCGCGCGGATATCAGCACCGAGTGTCGCACTTTGCGGGGCCTGACTGTTCAAGGATAGCTCCAACGTTCGTGAAAATTTCACCTCTTTTTTCACGATGACTCGATTTCATGAAATTTCCAAGCATTTTTTCACGTGAATCCATATTTCGGATTGGCAATGCCCTGACTGCTCGGTCACTCAGCTAATATGGTAAACATAAATATCGGCGGTGTCCGAGGCGCGCTCCGGCCAAAGCGTAAAGCCTGTTTTTTCCAGAACGCGGGCTGAACCTGGATTGTCACGCCCGACCCCGGCAATGAGACGCACGGCAGGCCCAGGCGTCAATGCGTCCTGCAAGCCTTGCAGCAACTCGGGGGCGTAACCATTCCCCCAAGCGGTTTGAGCAATCAAATAGCCGATGTGAAGGCTTGGAATTGCTTCGGTGTCAGAACTCATGGCCAACACCATGAGGCCGATCAGGTGGTTACCGCGGCTTTGGCGCGCAAGCAGAATATCGCTTTCAGCACGTCTTTCATCAATCCAGTTCGAAATCTCCCGGCCCTGCAACTGCATCGGGGGCGGCAGGTGTTTCAGGACCTCAGGGGTCAGAAGCGCTGCAAGATCATCTTCAAGCCGAACCCGCAATCGCGGATCGGCGAGTTCAACCTTCCAGTTGCGAACCGAGAGGCGCGGAGTTCGGAAATGGCCTGGGACCATGGTTAATCCAATACGGTTCGGGCTTTCCTGTTTTATCAAACCCCGAGCGAAATCGAAAAGAGGAAACCGGTAGACGCACCTTGTACAGACCGAAAATCAATCAGGCTTGCGCGAAGGTCTTTGACAGGATCGCGGACAGGTTATCCGCGTCTTCGGTTGAGAACGCGTCGGGTTGATTGCTGTCGATGTCGAAAACTGCAATCAGCTCGCCCGATGCGTTCCGGACCGGCAGAACCAATTCGGATCGGGTGGACGAGGCGCAGGCGATGTGACCCGGAAACGCATCCACATCCGGCACCAGTTGCACTTCGCCGGTGCGCGCTGCCGCCCCGCAGACGCCGCGTTCGAACGGGATGACGAGGCAGCCATGGCCACCCTGATACGGGCCAATTTTAAGCAAGCCCGGTTCTGTCACCCGGTAAAACCCGGTCCAGTCGAAACGGTCGTCGGAATAGTGGACCTCGCAAGCAACGGTAGCCATCAGGGCAACCTGATCGTTTTCGCCTTCGGTCAATGCTGCAATTGTACTTGCCAGCGCGCTGTAATCGACGGTCATAGGTCCCGAACCCCTTGGAAAACTCGGGGGCGCCGCCCCCGAACCCCCGGAGTATTTCGAAAAAGATGAAGGGTCAAATGCGTTCGATCGCGATAGCTGTTCCTTCACCGCCGCCGATACAGATTGCAGCAACCCCCCGCTTGAGATTTCGTTTCTCGAGCGCGTTCAACAAAGTGACCAGAATACGGGCGCCAGATGCGCCAATAGGATGGCCCAAGGCGCAGGCCCCGCCATTTACGTTTACCCTGTCGCGCGGCAATCCCATTTCGTGCATGAAAGCCATCGGCACAACTGCGAAGGCTTCGTTGACCTCCCACAGGTCGACATCATCCTTGTTCCAACCGATGCGGGACAGAAGCTTTTGCGTCGCCGGAACTGGTGCAGTCGTGAAAAGTCCGGGCGCTTGAGCATGGCTGGCATGTCCCAAAATCCGGGCCCGAACTGTCAGTCCTTGCGCTTCTGCCGTTTCAGCCGATGCCAGAACAAGCGCCGCCGCGCCGTCGGAAATTGACGAGGAATTGGCGGCGGTCACTGTCCCGTCCTTGCGGAAAGCCGGTTTCAGTGTCGGAATTTTCTCGGGACGGGCGGATTTGGGTTGCTCATCAGTGACCTGTACGACCTCACCCTTACGCGTGCGCACTGTGACGGGGACGATCTCGCCCTCGAAAGCACCGCTTTCTTGCGCGGAAAGTGCGTTGGACAAGGATTTCAAGGCATATTCGTCCTGCGCTTCGCGGGTGAACTGATACGCCTCGGCGCAATCTTCGGCAAAGGTTCCCATCAGGCGGCCCTTGTCATAGGCGTCTTCCAGCCCGTCAAGGAACATGTGGTCGATCACCTGACCATGACCGATGCGCGCGCCACCCCGCATTTTCGGCAGCAGGTAGGGCGCGTTGGTCATGCTCTCCATACCTCCGGCGACCATTGTATCTGCATGACCCAATGCGATCTGGTCGAAGGCCATCATCGCCGCCTTCATCCCGGAACCACACATCTTGTTCAGCGTGGTGGCGGGAACCTCCTCACCCAAGCCCGCCGCGAAACCCGCCTGGCGCGCCGGAGCCTGCCCCTGACCTGCGGGCAGGACACATCCCATCAACACCTCGTCAACCGTCTGCGCCCCTGCCTGCTTTAACGCGGCACGAATCGCTGCGCCGCCAAGCTCGGATGCTGCGACACCGTCGAACATGCCCTGAAAACCACCCATTGGTGTTCTGGCAGCACCTGCAATAACAACATCTCTCATCCGGATAATCCTCCTGTCGTCCGGCCCTTGAATACCGAATGGTAAGAATTCGCGTCTAGCGTATTTCTACGACTCATTTTCAGATTGGAGGCAGCCGGACCATGGGGCTGACCAGCACATCAGACGGAACGACACAGATTATCACGGTTCACTCTGACCGGATCGACGCTGCGATGGCCATTCAGTTCAAAGAAGACATGCGCGCAGAGACCGAGGCCTGCGCCGATCGGGTTGTCCTGGACCTTTCAGGCGTCGAGTTCATCGATTCAAGCGGACTGGGCGCAATCGTAGCGTCCATGAAACAACTGGGGCTGAACCGAAGGCTTGATCTGGCAGGCCCGCAGCCCGTGGTGGAAAAGGTCTTTCGCCTGACGCGCATGGATACCGTGTTCAGGTTGTTTGCAACACTGGATGACGCCCTGTCGGAACCAGACAGGTGACAACAGCAGGAGTGCGACAACGTGGAGCCCATTTGTAACGCGACCTGCCTGGAATTGAGCTTTCCCGCAACGGAAACAGAAGCCAGCGCGGGGATTGCGAAACTCAGCGCCGGACTGGCGAAACGAGGGTTGCCGCCGCACAAGGCGGACGATGTCAAGATCGCACTGGCAGAAGCAATCAACAACGTTGTGGAACATGCCTATATGGGCGTGGCCCCGGCCGGGGTTCAGGTGACATGCCGATTGGACAGAAACCAGCTGGACATTCTGATTTCGGACACGGGCCATCCATTGCCCGGCTACGAACCACCAGACGGAACGCCGGCACCACTGGGGACCCGCATTCAGGATTTGCCCGAAGGCGGGTTCGGCTGGTTCCTGATTCATCAACTGACCAGCGATATCTGTTATGAGCGTCGCGACGGGTGCAATCGGCTATCCCTGCGATTTAACTTTGACAAGAACGGGTAATCAGCCGCAATTGGCCACAATAACGCCATTTTCGAAACATTGTCGCGCCGCAAATCGCCGCCATACAGTGACTCGTAGCTCAGATAGCTTCCCTCGGCGCCAATTATCACAGCCCCCACCCAGTGAACGGCGCCGAGGATCTCCCCCCCCCCAACTTGAATTGACTGGACAACCGGCAATCAGAGAATAGCTTTCCCTTGTTTGAAGGAGAAAGAACCCACCATGCGTGATCTGCACAAACCTGGCCGGTCGGAAGTTTTTGCAACGCGGGGGATGTGCGCAACGTCGCACCCGCTAGCCGCTAAAGTGGCAATCGATCTTCTTGAGCGCGGCGGCAACGCCATGGACGCCGCGATAGCAGGCGCGGTTCTGCTTGGCATCTGCGAACCGCAGATGACCGGGTTGGGGGGTGATTGTTTCGTTTTGTTCAGCCGTGCGGGCGAAAACCAGATACGCGCATTGAACGGATCGGGTCGCGCACCGGCCGCCGCGCGGGCGCAGCCCTTGCGGGAAATGGGCCTGTCATCTGTACCGTTGAACGGTCCGGATGCAGTGACTGTTCCCGGTGCCGTGGACGCCTTCTGTCACCTTGCAGAAACCGAAGGGCGATTGGGGCTGGGCGCGATTCTGGAACCCGCAATCCACTATGCCGAGGCTGGCGTTCCGGTGGCCCCTCGGGTTGCTTTTGACTGGAAAACGGGGGCGGCCACATTGCAGGGTGCTGCGCGTGACCATTATCTGATCAATGGGCAGATACCAGCGATCGGGCAGATCTTTCGCGCTCCCGGTCAGGCTGAGGTCTTGCGCAGGATCGCCAGTCAGGGACGCGACGCATTTTATTCAGGAGACATTGCCGAGGATATGATCCAGGCCCTGTCCGCACGCGGAGGTGTCCACACCACCGAAGACTTTCACTGCACCAAGTGCACTGAAACACAGCCCATGCGCGGGGCCTACAAGGGTGTTGATCTGGTCGAACACCCCCCAAACGGCCAAGGTGCGACCGCGATCCTGTTGCTGAACATTCTAAAGCAATTCGATCTGGCCAGTATAGATCCATTTGGAGCGGAACGGGTTCATATCGAGGCTGAAGCCACCAAGCTGGCTTATGACGCGCGCAACCGGTTCATTGCGGATCCCGATCATGTCGCACGGGCCGAGCGGTTTCTTGATTTGGATGTTGCGGTCAGGCTGGCTGCACTGATTGACCCAAAACGCGCAATGCCCGCAGCAGCACCTTTGACGGAAGCCATTCACAAGGACACGATCTATATCACGGTGGTCGATCGCGACCTAATGGCTGTGTCGCTGATCTATTCGATCTTTCATGGCTTTGGATCAGGGATCGCATCCGAGAAATACGGTATCTTGCTTCAGAACAGGGGCGCAGGGTTCACACTTCAGCCGGGTCACCCCAATGAACTGGCTGGCGGCAAGCGCCCGATGCACACGATCATACCGGGGATGTTGACCGAGAATGACCGTGTCACGATGCCATTCGGCGTCATGGGCGGTGCTTATCAACCGACCGGGCACGCGCGTTTCGTTTCGAACCTTAGGGACTTTGGGCTGGAGCTACAGGAAAGCATCAACGCGCCGCGCGCCTTTTTCGATGGGAATGTCCTGAAACTAGAGCGGAGCTATTCCGAAGAGGTAGCGAAACAATTGTCTGAAATTGGACACAATATTGAAATTCCAGAAACGCCACTTGGAGGAGCGCAAGCGATCCGAATCCGAAAAGACGGTGTTTTGGAAGGCGCCAGCGACCCGCGCAAGGATGGGTGCGCCCTTGGATACTGATCAGCGGCAGTACAATGCCGACCGGTTCGCCAAACCTAATTCAGTTGGAAATGCAGAGGGTAAGCACCGTCTTCGAACGGGCCGAACATGTTGGAGATATCCGGGTGTTCAACCGGCTCTCCAGAATAGTCTGCAACCAGATTTTGTTCTGAAACATAAGCAACATAGAAGGATTGGTCGTTCTCTGCCAACAGGTGGTAGAACGGCTGTTCTTTCCGTGGACGGCTGTCTTCCGGAATGGCCTGATACCATTCTTCTGTGTTCGAAAACTCCGGGTCCACGTCAAAAATCACCCCTCGAAAAGGGTGTTTCTTGTGACGGACCACCTGGCCCAATCCGTATTTCGCGCGTGTCTTTAACATTGTTTCGGCCCCCACCGCATTTACTAACGGTTTTTGGCCCGAAATGCCAATCATTGATGTAAAATTCAGGGAAACAGTCTGTGAACCTAATACTGACAGTGTTCGAAATCGTGGCCCCGGTTTTTCTCTTGGCGGCCATTGGCTTTACGTGGGTCAAACTGGGGTTCGAATACCGGCTGCAATTTGTGACACGCTTTGCAACGACGCTGGCAATGCCCAGTCTGATCTTTGTTGCACTCATGCAAACCGACATTCCGGGCGGAGATTTGTCGCGTTTCACGTCGGCAACTCTGGTCGCAAATCTTCTGCTGGCTGGGGTGTTCTGGTTAATTGTTCGCGGATTGAAACTGGATCAGCGCACGTACCTGTCACCGCTGATTTTCGGCAATACCGGCAATCTTGGCCTTCCGCTATGTATCTTTGCGTTCGGGCAAATTGGTTTGGGTTACGCGGTCATCTTTCTGTCTGTAACCGCGCTGTTTTCTTTCACCTATGGGATCTACCTAGTCGCCGGAAAAGGCGCATGGGGACAGGTCTTACGCCAGCCGATGGCATGGGCGACCATTCTGGGTGCGGTGTTTTTGTGGCAGGGGTGGCAAACTCCGACATTTCTAACCAACACGTTAGAGCTTTTGGGGCAAATGGCTGTTCCGCTGATGTTAGTCACGGTGGGTGTGGCAATCGCCCGCCTGACCTCGCGTAGTCTGGGGCAAGCGCTCTGGCTGTCAGTCCTGAAACTTATCGTCTGCTTTGCGTTGGGCTGGGGGATTGGGGTGTTGTTTGATCTGGACAGTGTCGCCTTTGGCGTTCTGGTATTGCAAATTTGTACACCGGTCGCTGTGACCTCATACTTGTTGGCAGAACGATTTGAAGCCGATTCCGATGCCGTTGCCGGCATGGTCATGGTGTCCACCGTACTTTCCGTGGCGGCGTTACCCATAATTCTTGCCATTGTTTTATAGCGATTGTGATTTCCTCAGAGCTCAATCTGCGCTAGAATAAACAAAAAAGGCATGAGGCACATGAGCAGAATTCTTATCGTACTCTTCGGGGTGCTGCTTTTGGCATCCTGTGGCGGCGGGTCAAAACAACCGCCCAGCAAACTGAACGACGCGTGCAGCATTGCGCACGAACGACCGGATTTTATCAAGGCTTTCAAAAGCACCGAGCAGAAATGGGGTGTTCCGGTTCACGTTCAGATGGCCACGATTTATCAGGAAAGCCGATATCGCCACGACGCGCGTACCCCGCACCGTTACGTACTGGGCGTGATCCCGATGGGGCGGCAAAGCAGCGCCTATGGGTTCAGCCAGGCACTGGACGGCACCTGGGATCAATATCAGCGCGAAACCGGCAAGCGCCGGGCCAAGCGGGATCGCATCCGCGATGCCTCGGACTTCATCGGCTGGTATATGAACAAAAGCTATGAGCGCAACGGCATCCACCCCGGCGACACACGCAATCAATACCTGGCCTATCACGAAGGTCACACGGGGTACGCTCGCGGCACCCACAACAGCAAGTCGTGGTTGTTGAGCGTGGCCAATGACGTGGACGCGCGCGCGCAACTGTATCAGGCACAGTTGGCGAACTGCCGGTATTGACCAGCAAAAAGCGGGTCAGCGATTGACTGACCCGCGTCTTTCCTTGTTCGAGAAAAGACCCTGATCAAGACCATTGCTTTCGGTCAACGCACCCAAAAGAACGGTGGTCTGGCTGCCGGCGTTGTCATGGATCACCCATTTGCGCAGCTCGACTGGATTATCGGTGAACATCAGTTCAATCCGGCCTGCTTCAGGGTTCTTGGGGTCTTGCGCGGTGACCACTGTGGCCGTGCCGTCAAAGCTGTGGCCGACAACCATATTGGCCTGATCAAGATTCACGTTGCGTGCCAGCACAATGGATAGAGGCGTGCGCTTCAGCGGGTATTGCTCGGGTGGCTGGTTCGATTTCGGATCGAAGATCTGAACACTGCCTGATCGCGCCAGCACCACAGCGCTGTTGGGCGGGTCATATTCGAACCGCATCTTGCCCGGGCGCTGCATCCACAGCTGTCCGGTGCTCAACGAGCCATCATCGTTCACCTGCGTGAACGTTGTCTGAACCGTTTTCAAACCGTTCAGGTAACCTGAGATTTGCGAAAGCGGCAGTTTTTCCGCCGCCCATGCGGCGGGTGAGGCCAGTGTCAAAGCAAGGGCAAAAGCAATCTGTTTCATACCGTACAGATAGGCTGTCTGCCCTTGTTATTAAATATCCTATTGCTCGGGGACGAGGATTTCGCGTTTCCCGACATGATTTGCTGACGAAACAACACCTTCGTCTTCCATTTGCTCAACAAGACGCGCCGCCTTGTTGTACCCGATGGCGAGTTTTCGCTGAATATAAGAGGTCGAGCATTTGCGATCCTTGATCACAATTGCCACCGCCTGATCGTACAGCGCGTCCTCTCCGGTCGTGTTGCCGCCAGTGTTCAGCCCCAGAACGGCGTCAATGTTGTCGACCTTGTCCTCGGCCGGTCCGTCCAGAACGCTGCCCACGTAATCGGGCGGACCGAATTGTTTCAAGTGGTTGACGATCTCCTCTACCTCTTCATCCGACACAAACGGTCCGTGGCAACGGGTGATTTTGGCGCCACCGGCCATGTAAAGCATGTCGCCCTGCCCCAGCAGTTGTTCGGCGCCCATCTCGCCCAGAATGGTGCGGCTGTCGACTTTCGACGTCACTTGGAACGAAATCCGCGTAGGGAAGTTGGCCTTGATTGTGCCGGTAATCACGTCAACCGAGGGGCGCTGTGTGGCCATGATCAGGTGAATGCCCGAAGCCCGCGCCATTTGCGCCAGACGCTGAATGCAGGCTTCGATTTCCTTGCCCGCGACCATCATCAGATCGGCCATCTCATCGACGATGACGACGATATAGGGCATCGCTTCGGGCGCGAATTGTTCCGTCTCGAACGTTGGTTCACCAGTTTCATCGTCAAACCCGGTCTGCACCGTGCGGCTGAACAACTCGCCCTTGGCCAGCGCGTCCTTCACCCGGCCGTTGTAGCCCGCAATGTTGCGCACGCCCATCTTGGACATCTTGCGATAGCGGTCTTCCATTTCGCCCACGACCCATTTCAGGGCCACGACCGCCTTCTTTGGATCGGTCACAACGGGTGACAGCAGATGCGGGATGCCATCGTAAACCGACAGTTCCAGCATCTTGGGGTCGATCATGATCAGACGGCATTCATCCGGCGTCAGCTTGTAAAGCAGCGACAGGATCATCGTGTTGATCGCCACCGACTTACCCGAACCCGTGGTCCCGGCGATAAGCAGGTGAGGCATCTTGGCCAGGTTCGCCACAACGGATTCACCGCCGATATCCTTGCCCAACGCCAGCGGCAACGCCTGGTTGCCATCGCCAAAGTCTCGGCTGGCGAGGATTTCGCGCAGAACCACCATCTCGCGGTTTTCGTTCGGCAGTTCGATCCCGATCACCGAGCGGCCCGGCAGGGTCGAAACCCGCGCCGACAGCGCCGACATCGAGCGCGCGATATCGTCCGCCAGACCGATCACACGGCTGGCTTTCAGGCCCGGGGCGGGCTCCAGCTCGTACATGGTCACGACCGGGCCGGGGCGTACGCTGACGATCTCACCCTTGACGCCGTAATCGTCCAGAACGTTTTCCAGCATCCGTGCGTTTTCTTCCAAGGCCTCATCGCTCAGGTGATGGCGCTGGATACTGGCGGGGTTGGACAACAAGCCCAGAGGCGGCAGTTCAAAGTCAGAGTGCCGTTCCTCGAAGGACAAAGCCGGTTGCGCTTCGGCCTGCGCACGACGAGACGGCAACGGTGTCCGGCGCACGGGCTGCGCCACCACAGGCTTGCGCGGTTCAGCCACCGGGATCTTCATCGCTTGACGCGGTTGCGGCGCGGCGTCGGTGACATCCTCGAAAACCGACTCATCATCGATATCCAACTCGGACGCGTAGTCGTATTGTTCTGTCCCGGCCTCATAACCGAACACAGCGGACTCTTGCGCCTCTGGCGTGTCACCAGCGGACACCTGCGGCTCGGGGCGCAGCCCATACGCTGTCATCGGCGGTTCGGGGGGCAGTTCGGACGAGGGATGCTGGTTCAGGATCAGCGGATCGGGACGGCGTCCACGACCCTTGGTCAGCGGCAGGTCGGGATCCGGCTCGGGTGTCATTTCGCCCACGGCAACCTTGCGATTTCGCACGGCGGCCGAGATTTTGGAGCGGATGCGATCTTCGCCGGGCATGTCGTCAAAGCCCGCGATCGGTTCAGGATCCACCAACTCAGGCTCGGGCATTGGATCAGGGCGCCGGATAAGTGACGGCATTCGTGCCAACAGGCCTGATTTGACCGGAGGTTCAGGGCGCCCCAATTCAGGTTCTTCAAAAACAGTGTCGGCATAGACCAGTTCGTCGTCAAACATCGCCTCAGCCGCTTCAGCGCGGGCGAGCTTGCGTTCTTCCCACTGCGCCCGCCGATCCCGCGCGGCTTGCGCGGCCGAGGCCGCACCACGCCCCATCAGCGTCATCAGCATGTCATAAGACATTACAAGGCCCAGGATGAAGGCGCGGAAGCCGCGTTTCACGTCGGCCTTGGTGAAGCCCAGCACAAAAACACCCAGCGTGGTCATGCCGACGGCCATGGCCAGCGACATCATTTTGACCAGAAAATGCGAAGAGATCGGCACTAGCGTCAGCAACGCGCCCATGACCGTGTCGCCGAACAAACCGCCCAAACCGTAGCTATGCGTTGCACGCCACTCGGCACCGGGAACAAGGGTTGCGGCATAGACCGAGGCTACAGCGATCCAGATCGGGGCAAAGATCAGGCGGGCAATGGCCCGGTCTTCACCGAAATGGCCCGCAAAACGCAGACCCCATCCGACCAGAACAAGCGCGATGCCCCAGCTTCCCCAGCCCACGATCATGAACAAGGGGGCTGCAATAGACGCGCCGACCCGTCCCATCCAGTTTTGCACCGGCGCGTCGGTCGAAACCATCCAATTAGGATCATCGGGCGTATAGGACCAGATCATCGCAGCCGCGGCCAAGCCCAACAGGATCAGCGCGATACCGATCAGTTCCTTACTGCGTCGCTCCAGGGCTGCCTGTGTTGTGCTGTCCAGCAATGGGTCGCGGTTTCGCGCGTTATATGATGCCATTTTGCCCTCGTACCTCACGTATAGATGCAGTCGCGGAGTGTGATCAAACCACGCTGCAACTCTGTTTTTGGGGCTACCAATGCAACCCGGATAAAGCCTTCGCCCGGGTTATTTCCCGGATCACCTTGTGAAAGATATGCGCCCGGAAGAACCCGAACCCCGGTTTCCTTCCAAACCTTCAATGCTGCGTCCTCGCCATTCTCTACCGGCAACCACAGAAAGAACCCCGCCTCTGGCGACATGTAGCCCTGCACGCCCGCAAACACCTTATCGGCAATGGCGTATTTCTCCTGATAGAGCGCGCGGTTTTGCTCGACATGTGTCTCATCCGCCCAGACACGGGCAGCAGCAGCCTGCAAGGGCAAAGGCAGTGGGGATCCGGCATAGGTGCGCAGTTTTTTCACCTGGTTGATGGACTTTCGTCCACCTGCAATCAGGCCCGAGCGCAAACCGGCCAGATTCGAGCGTTTGGACAGTGAATTAAACAGCGTGATCCGTTCGGGATCAGCCCCTAGTTCCTGCGCGACAGTCAGAACCCCCGTCGGGGCTTGGTCACGGTAAATCTCGGAATAGCATTCGTCGGCAAAGATCCGGAAATCATATGCCTCGGCCAGACGGATCAGGTCAGCCCAATAGTCGCGCGACGCGACTGCACCCTGCGGGTTGGCCGGGGAACAGATATAAGCCACCGCGGTTCGTTTCAGCACATCTTCGGGCAGGCCGGAATAATCCGGCAGATGACCCGTCGCGGCAGTTGCAGGGACAAAATAGGGTTGCGCGCCCACCGAAATCGACGCGACCATGTAGACCTGATAAAACGGGTTCGGGCACAGGATGATTGGTTGTTTACCATTCTTCTGTTCCGGGCACAGCGCCATGGCCGCATTATACAGCCCCTCACGTGTGCCGTTCAGCGCCATGACGTTGGCGTCAGGGTCCATTTCGACCCCATAGCGCCGCTTGATCCAGCCCGAGATTGCACCGCGCAGGTCTTCCGAGCCTTCGTTCGGCGGATAGCCCTGAAACCCGGCCGCGTTTTCCATGATGACATCCGTCACCCAGGCCGGAAAATCATGCGTGGGCGCGCCAATCGTCATATGAACGACGTCACCACCCGGTTGATGGTGATCCAACAGGGCGCGCAAACGCGGGAATGCATATTCCGGTAGGTTCGAAAACCGCTCGGGAAAATCCATGTTACTGCCTCAATATCGGGGTCATTTGCGCCCCGTTTTTTTGGCAGATTACAGTCCGCATACCTCTTCGTCCAGACAAAGAGGTTCCGAATCAGTGGATTGTGGCATTCAGGCCAATGCCGATTCTGCCGCTGACCCCAACCTCAACAGGGCCTCTTCCGAGTTCGGATACCCCATCATCATCAGCCCGCAACTGGGCGTTCCGGTGGGCAGGGTCAGCGCCGCAAGCCCCATCAGGTTGCCGATCCGCGTATTGCGAAGGGCCAGCAGGTTTTCAGTCACGTAATAGTCGTGATCGGTCATCAACCGGTCCAGATTGGGCGGCAAAATCGGTGCTGTGGGTGCCAGAACCGCATCGAACCCGGCAGTTGCCGCATCCCAGGCACTGCGGCACGCCTTGAGCTTGGCCCAGGCCGCGACATAATCGGGGCCGGAATATCCCATACCAATGCGGAACCGTTCCAGGATTTCGGGATACATTGCCTCTGGGTTGGCCTCGATTACATCGCGCCACAACCCGTAGGCCTCGGTCGTGTAGACGATGCTGGACAGGGTCATCGCCTCGTTCAGCTCGGGCACGTCCAATGGAACAATCTCAGCGCCTGCATCCGCAAGTTTCGCAATGGCCTCGTCATAGGCTGTTCGCGGGGCATCGCGCAGGTCGTCCTTGGCAATGTTCTGCAAATCGGCAAAACGACGGCCTTTCAGCGAAGCGCCTCTCAGGTCCGCAGGTGCCCCGCCCTCTAACAGGGCCAGCATATGTGCTGCATCTTCAACGGATCGCGCCAGTGGCCCAACGGTGTCAAACCGCAGGCAGAGCGGCACCACGCCTTCAAGGCTCAGCCGCCCGGCCGTGGTTTTCAACCCCACCAGATCATTCCATGCCGCTGGAATTCGCACCGAACCGCCGGTATCGGAACCGATCCCGCAAGCCGCCAGCCCCCAGGCAACCGACGCGCCCGCACCAGAGGAAGACCCGCCCGGCACCGCCGTTTCATCATGGATACAAGGGGGCGTTTCGGTGATCGGGTTCAATCCAAGGCCGGAAAAGGCCAGTTCGCTCATATGCGTCTTACCCAGACAGACCGTCCCCATCTGCGTTGCGTTGCGCACCACAAGTGCATCCGCATCAGGCACCCGGTCTTTCAAAAGTGCCGACCCGGCCTCGGTCGCGGTGCCGGCAGTGTCGAACAGGTCTTTCCAGCTGATCGGAACCCCATCCAGCAACGATCGCCGCAATCCCATTTTCGCACGTTGCTGCGCGGCTTCGGCCTCGGCGCGGGCGCGGTCATGGGTGACGCGGGCATAGATGCGGTCGCGGTGCGGATGGGCGTCTATTGCGGACAGGTAGGTTTCCGTCAATTCAACCGGATCGATCTGGCCCATCCCAATGCCACGGCCCAAATCACACGCCGTCATGGTCAACCAATCCTGCATCCCGCCCCCTCCTGCTTTTTGGCTTGAAAGAACGGTAGCGACAGGACTGCACATGGACAATCCCGAAAGGGCGCGCATATTGCAGGGCATGACACAGGCATCTGACATTCTGATCGTGGGCGGCGGGTTGAACGGCCCGGCTTTGGCATTGGCTCTGGCACAAACCGGACATTCGGTCACAGTGATTGATGCGCTTGATGTGAAGGTCCGCAAGAATGCGGCGTTCGACGGGCGAGCCTATGCGCTGGCCTTGGCATCACAGCGATTGTTGGCTGCCATCGGCGTCTGGGACCGTGTTGCGGAACACGCCCAACCGATGCTGGAAATCAAGGTCACGGACGGCCACGCAGGTACAGGCCCGTCACCGTTTTTCATGCATTTCGACCATGCCGAAATAGAAGAAGGTCCGATGGGGTTTATGGTCGAAGACCGTCACCTGCGCCGCGCCTTTCTGGACGCTATGGCCGAAGAGCCCCGCATCACTCAGCTGAGTGGCAAGACTGTTGTGTCGCAACAAGCCGACACCACTGGAGTGACCGTGACGCTGGACGATGGTTCGACGGTGAACAGCAGACTGCTGATCGGGTGCGACGGTCGCCGCAGCGGCACTGCGGACCGCGCAGGTATCAAGCGCACCGGTTGGGATTATGGCCAGACCGCACTGGTCTGCGCCATTGAACATAAGTTGCCGCATCACGGCATTGCCCATCAGTTCTTCATGCCGCCGGGCCCCTTGGCGATTCTGCCGCTGACCGGCAATCGCAGTTCCATTGTATGGAGCGAACGCACCGAGGCCGCGCACCAGATCAACGCCCTGCCCGAGGATGAGTATCTGCAAGTGCTACGCCCGCGGTTTGGCGATTTCCTCGGTGACATCCACCTGGCTGGTGATCGTTTCACCTATCCTTTGAACCTGACCATCGCCAATTCCTTTATCGCTGATCGTCTGGCACTGGTCGGGGATGCTGCCCACGGGATGCACCCGATTGCCGGTCAGGGCCTGAACGCCGGTTTGCGTGACGTCGGCGCGTTGGCAGAGGTTCTGACCTTGGCAGGACGGCGCGGCGAAGACATCGGGTCGCTTATGGTGCTGGAACGCTACCAGGAATGGCGCAGGTTCGACACCGCAGCTCTTGCGATGGCAACGGATGTCTTCAACAAACTGTTCTCAAACGACAACCCGTTGCTGCGCATTGGGCGCGACGTTGGTATGGGAATTGTCGGCGCACTGCCGGGGTTGCGGCGCGGTTTCGTCCGCGAAGCAGCGGGTTTGACCGGGGATTTGCCCAAGCTGTTGCAAGGGCAGCCAATTTAGTCCAGCTGCCGTGCCTCGTCGACCAGCATGACCGGAATGCCGTTGCGGATGGGAAAAGCCAGCCCAGCGGCCTGTGACACAAGCTCCTGCCTTTCGGCGTCATAGCGCAGGGTCGTTTGCGTCTGCGGGCAGACCAGAGCTTCGAGCATACGGCGATCAAAGGCGTGTTCAGGGTCAGTCATTGCAGTTTTTCCTCATTCGATCCGCCTCGCATTGCGAATTCTATCAATGTCATCAGCGTCTCGCGCCGTGTGCGTAGGCAAGGGGCCTCTAAGAGGGCCTGTTTATCTTCCGGGTCAAAGTCCAACAGCATGGACAGTGAGTTTACCAGCAATTCATCCTCGGCATCTTTCAGCGAATCCCAGTCAGTGGACAATTGCCGTGACGAAAAGAAACGTTCCAGCAAAGCCAGGAACTTGGTGCGATTGAACCTGTCGTCGTGTTCGGCCTTGCCAAGATCCCTGTCAAAGCCGTCCCACGAGACTTCGCATCGCCGATATGGCGTGAAAGCGTCCAGCTCTGACACCACCCGGAACCGGGACACACCGGTCAGCGTGATCAGATACCGACCATCTTCCGTTTCGGAAAACTGGGTCACGCGCCCGACACACCCGATGCGGTGCAGTTTGTTCTCACCATGGGCCGAAGGATTTGGCTGGACCATCGCGATCAGCCGTTCCTTGGTCTTGAGGGCATCGTCCAGCATCTGCAAATAGCGGGGCTCGAAGATGTGAAGCGGCAAGCGCGAGCGGGGCAACAACAGCGCCCCGGGCAAGGGGAAAACGGATACGGTGTCCGGCAAGTCGGCGGGATGCATCATGTCCCAATTCTAGCTCTGATCAGAAATTAGGCAAATATCATCGAGCTGAGTTTGCGGCGACCATTCAGAACGATCGGGTCATTGGGCTTGAGCGCGTCAAAGATCGTGAAAAGCTGGGTCTTGGCGGCCCCGTCATCCCACTCACGATCCCGACGGAACAATTCCAGCAATTGCGCCACGGCTTCTTCCACTTCGCCGTTCGCGTGCAAGGCCTGTGCCAGATCAAACCGGGCCTGAAGATTTTCGGGGTCTGCTTCAACGACCGCTGTCAGATCCGCCACCGGACCTGCATCAGCCGCCTGCTTGGCCAGCTGCAATTGCGCATGCGCAGCCTCGACCTCGGCCGAGTTGGATATTTCGGCGGGTGCACCGTTCAGGATGGCCTCGGCATGTTCCAGATCGCCAGTGGCGATATGTGCCCGCACCAGCCCGCCATATGCTGCCGCGTGGTTCGGGTCTTCGCCAAGAATGGCAGCAAAAGTCTGTGCGGCATCTGCCGCTGCGCCGTCGCTCAGCATTTCTTCGGCGGCTATTACGGCGTCCTCCAATTGGCCGCCCGGGCTTTCCCCACCTGACGCTTCGATCACGCGGTCTACGAAAGCCTTGATCTCGGACCCCGGCAGCGCGCCCTGAAAACCGTCCACGGGTTGCCCTTTAAAAAACGCGTAGACCGTTGGAATCGACTGGATGCGCATCTGCGAGGCGATCATCTGTGCCTCGTCCACGTTGATCTTGACCATCTTCACCGCGCCTTTGGCGGCGGTAACCGCGTCTTCCAGCATCGGGCCCAGCGTCTTGCACGGGCCGCACCAGGGTGCCCAGAAGTCAACGATAACAGGCGTTTCCTGCGAGGCTTCGATCACATCGACCATGAAAGTGGCCTCGGTCCCGTCCTTGATCAGATCGGTGGCTGGGGCGGCTGCGCCGTTCAGGATGTCCATGGCAATCACTCTTTCGTTCGAACTTGCGCTCTATATGCAATCGCTTGTCGCAGAAACCAAGGGCAGAGTTTCAGTTCAAATGTCGAAAGTCGCAAAGACCGGCGCATGATCGCTGGGCTTTTCCCACCCACGCGCGTCGCGCAGAATGCGACTGGAATGGCCCGCGTTTGAAATATCGGGCGTGGCCCAGACATGATCCAGCCGCCGCCCCTTGTCTGCCGCATCCCAGTCGCGGGCCCGGTAGGACCACCAGCTGAAAAGCTGCCCTTCGGGAATATCCTGCCGGGTGATATCTACCCAACCACCTGCGTCCTGGGTCTCGGCCAGATGTTCCACTTCGATCGGAGTGTGCGAGACGACCTTGAGCAATTGTTTGTGCGACCAGACGTCATCCTCACGCGGGGCAATGTTCAGATCGCCGACGAGGATGGATTTTTCCGGCTTTTCCGCGTGGAACCAATCGCGCATGTCCGTCAGATAGTCGAGCTTTTGGCCAAATTTCTCATTCACTTCACGATCCGGCACATCACCGCCAGCGGGGACATAGAAGTTGTGGATCGTCACACCATTCTCCAACCGACCGGCTATGTGGCGCGCGTGACCGAGATCAGCGAAATCCTTGTCGCCCACCTCTTCTATTGGCAGGCGGGACAGGATGGCGACGCCATTATATCCTTTCTGACCACGGGCAATCATGTGGGTATAGCCCAGCGCCGCGAACCCTTCGGTCGGAATCTTTTCAACCGGAGACTTGCATTCCTGCAAACACAGAACATCCGGCGCCTCTTCTTCCAACAGTTTCAGCACGATTGGTTCGCGCAGTCGGACCGAGTTGATGTTCCAGGTGGCAAGTGTGAAGGGCATGGTCAGGGAATCCTCTGTCGCGGTTGGGCGGAGGTTAGCGTGGTGTAGTTTGGGGTACCACGAGAAAAGGACGCCGAACAGACGCGGAATGTTTATTGTCAGCTTTGCGGACATTGTGAGCTTTCGATGTGGCTGCACCAATGTCCGGTTTCTGGCGCTGTTAGACGTACAATCACGCTTTGAATTTTGGCGTTGTCGAAGATGCGAGATTGCGCAAAGGTTAGTCTGTTGTTCGCCGCCCTACCGCTTGGAGCCATGTATGAAAGAATTTACATATGGGACTGTTTCATCAGATCATGTGTCTGACTGGAGAGATTTGCGGCTTGAAGGCGCACGTGATTTTCCGCTGGGTTTTCTTGTAACTTTGGAAGAAATGGCCGCGGCTGATCTGGATCGCTGCCGCGACATTCTGAAAGGCGGCAGCATCCGTGGGGTATTTAGTCATGGAAAGTTGATTGGTTACAGTGGTTTTCGCCCTCAACTGCTCAAACAAACGAAGCACCGCGGCGAAATTGGGCCCTTTTTTGTGAGCCGAGAGTACCACGGTAGCGGTGCAGCAACGACAATGATGTCGGGTTTGATAAATGAAGCCAAAGCAAACGCTTTGGAACAACTTGAACTATTTGTGGATACCGAAAACCATAGGGCTATCGCGTTCTATGAGCGGTTCGGCTTCGAACGTATTGCAACTCATAAAGATGGTGTGCGGATTGAAGGAAGCTCCAGAGACGACCATTTCTACACGCTTCGATTATGAGACTGGGGCGGCCAAGCTGCTATTCAAGCAGAAGGCAGCATCCGTCAAAATGGGCTCAAAGCGGACTTCAACTCGCCACCCCTGACAAAAAAAGCCGGGCCATTCGGCCCGGCAGTCCAACAGGGAGGTGCATGTCATAACCCGGACATGCGCGGGTTGGGAGTAACCTAATTATGAGTACAGGGTATCACTTTGATCCAAGTCAATCCACACCCAGTTAAGACACTAGCCTATATCCACCGGATTCTGTGACCAAAAGGCGCGCATTTGACGGATCGGGCTCAATCTTCTGACGCAGGCGGTAGATGTGGGTTTCCAGCGTATGCGTTGTAACACCAGCATTATATCCCCAAACTTCGTGAAGCAGCACATCCCGCGCCACCACGCCGTCGGTCGAGCGGTACAGGAATTTGAGGATGTTGGTTTCCTTCTCGGTCAGGCGGATTTTTCTGTCCTCTTCCGTGATCAGCATCTTCATCGCCGGTTTGAACGTATAGGGGCCAAGTACAAATACAGCGTCCTCGGATTGTTCGTGCTGGCGAAGCTGCGCACGGATACGTGCCAGAAGCACCGGGAACTTGAATGGTTTCGAAACATAGTCATTCGCGCCGGCATCCAGGCCCAGGATCGTATCGGCATCGCTGTCATGACCGGTCAGCATCAGGATCGGGCTTTTGACACCCTGTTTGCGCATGAGGCGGCACAGTTCGCGCCCGTCGGTATCCGGCAGACCCACATCAAGAATGACCAGGTCATAGATCGCTTCGCGCGCGCGCTCCATGGCAGAGTGACCGTCTGACGCCTCGAACACGTCAAAGTCTTCGGTCATGACAAGTTGCTCGCTGAGCGCCTCGCGCAGGTCCTCGTCATCGTCCACCAGCAGGATTTTCTTGAGTTGAGCCATTTCCCGGTCCTCCAAACGCTTTTCCATCACTTGCGCGTGGAATATGCAATCAACAAGATTTGCTGCAACCGTTTCACGCCTTCGTGTCAGAGTTCGCGGAAATGTTTCACATTTCCTTTCGAAAGGGCTAGGAGAAAGATTGAGCGTTATAGGGTAACATTGATGAGTCTCATCCCCGATATCACGGAACTTCTCGCCCGGGCTCGGGCTGATCTGCGCATGGGCGTTCCCGTTGCGCTGACCGATGACAGTGGCTTCAGCGTGCTTGCGGTTTCTGCAGAAACGCTCAGCCCACAGCGTCTGGCCGACCTGAAAAAACTAGGGAATCCGGTGGTGGCCATAACTGGGCGACGTGCTGAAACCCTGAAAGCGCGGGCGTACGACGGGGATCTGGCGCGGGTTTCGATCCCGGCGGATGCAGATATCGCATGGGTACAGGCGGTTGCTGATCCTTCCGACGATCTGAACGCGCCCATGAAGGGCCCGTTGATGACCGAGCGGCACGGCAATGCCAATCTGCACCGTATCGCAATTGCATTGGCCAAATCCGCGCGCATCCTTCCCGCTGTGGTCGTGGTACCTGTCGAGGACGGCAGGGCATTTGCCGCTTCGCACGGTTTGACCTGCATTGATCACACGCGCGCCACGCCTCATCTTGCGGATCGCAGTACTTTGCACGAAGTCGTCGCGGCCCGCCTTCCGATGGAGGTGTCCGAAGCCGGTCGGTTACACGTATTCCGCCCTGAAGACGGTGGTGAAGAGCACTACGCCGTCGAGATCGGGCGCCCGGACCGCGACAAGCCTGTGCTAGCCCGATTGCATTCTGCCTGTTTCACCGGCGATCTGATGGGAAGCCTGAAATGTGACTGCGGCCCGCAACTCCGCGGTGCCTTGGAACAGATGGGGGCGGAAGGCGCAGGCGTTCTTCTGTACCTGAATCAGGAAGGGCGCGGTATCGGTCTGGCGAACAAGATGCGCGCTTATTTCCTTCAGGATCAGGGTTTTGACACCGTTGAGGCGAACCACAGGCTGGGTTTTGAGGATGATGAGCGTGATTTTCGGCTTGGGTCGGACATATTGAAGTCGCTGGGTTTCAACTCTGTCCGCTTGCTGACCAACAACCCGGCCAAAATCGCCATGATGGAACGGACAGGTATCGCAGTAACCGAGCGTGTCCCTCTGAAGGTTGGCGAAACCTCTCACAACCGGGGATACCTGGCGACCAAGGCCAAGAAGTCAGGGCATCTGCTTTGACCCCAAACGATCTTGTTCTAACCCCACGAGGCATCCGGTTTCTTGGCAGGGTGTTTCCCTGTTCCGTGGGCAAAGGCGGGTTGAGCAACGCAAAACGCGAAGGCGATGGCGCGACCCCCACCGGATATCATCGAATCGTCGGCATGCTATACCGGGCCGACCGAATGGCCGCCCCCAGCAAATGGGCCCGTGCCATTGGCCCACGAGACTTGTGGTCTGACGACGTGTCTGAAAGCAGATACAACCACATGGTCAGCGCACCCTATGCATTCAGCCATGAAAAGCTGCGCCGCGCCGACCCGTTATATGACCTGATTCTGTTAACCGACTGGAACTGGCCAAACGCCGTTCCGGGCAGAGGGTCAGCGATTTTTCTGCACCAATGGCGCAGACCCGGCTATCCAACCGAAGGCTGCGTTGCCTTTCGCCGGGACCATCTGCACTGGATATCACAGCGCATTGCCCCCGGATCATGGCTGATCATTCCTGAGGTTTAACCCGTTCGCCAAAGATGGCCGAACCAACACGGACGTGGGTTGCGCCCAAAGCGATGGCCTGTTCGAAATCGTGACTCATCCCCATAGACAATCCATCAAGCCCGTTACGTGCAGCGATTTTGGCCAATAGCGCAAAGTGCAAAGCAGGCTCTTCATCGACCGGAGGAATGCACATCAATCCACACACGGGCAGATCCAACGACCTGCACTCGGCAATGAAACTGTCCGCGTCCGCAGGAAGGATACCGGCCTTTTGGTCTTCCTCACCGGTGTTGACCTGAATGAACAGGTTCGGGCAGTTTCCCATTTCCTGTGCCAAACGCGCCAGTGTCTTGGCCAGTTTGGGTCGATCTACCGAATGGATCGCATCGCACAGTTCCATTGCGTGACGAGCCTTGTTGGTCTGCAACGGGCCAATGAGGTGCAGATCAATACCCTCGAACTGTTCTTTGAAAGCGGGCCACTTGCTTGCCGCCTCCTGCACGCGATTCTCGCCAAAACATCTGTGCCCTTGCTCTAGAACTGCCTGCACCTTGTCATTCGGCTGCACTTTGGACACGGCAATCAGTTTGACGGAACCTGCCGGTCGGTTCGACTTTGCTTCGGCTTTGGCGATACGTGCGGTGACGTCTTGCAACGACATGGGACCCTCATCCTGTTTTGCGCAGAAAAACACCAAGTCGGCACAAAAGAAAAGGGCGAGTCCGAAGACCCGCCCTTAAACCTTGCGGTTCAGATCAGCTTAGAAGTTGAACTGAGCACCGAAGTCAGCAACGAAGGTCGAGTCTGTGCAGCTGTCACAGTCGTTGACACCGATACCACCGCGCAGCGATGCACCGCCGCCCAGGTCGTAGATCGCGCCAAGAGCAACCTGCTGAGTATCAGCAGACGCGTTACCGTCGCCGTAAGCGAAGATCAGGGTTGTTGCGGCGCCAACGTTGTAGGTTGCCGACAGACCCCATGCGGTGCCGTCAGTTGCTGCAACCTGAGTTGCGTCGTCTGCAACAAACAGAGTACCGCCGAAGTCACCCCATTCACCACCCAGGGTCAGAACGGTCAGGCTCGGATCGCTTACACCAGCAACACCAGCGTCGGTCTGGCCGTAGGCCAAAGCAGCTGTGATGTTGTTGAAGGTGTAGGTTGCGCTGATGTCCCAACGGTCAGCGTCAACAGGTGCACCGTTCACAGCTACAGTCGCTTGGTCGTACGATGCGCCAAACGAGAAGTCACCAACCGAGTACTGGAAGAACACGGCGTTCGAACCCGAACCGCCCGACGAGTAACCCAGGAAGCTGTAGTTAACGCCCGAGTACTGACCTGCGAACAGTTCCAGACCTACTTCGTTGCCGTAGTAGTTTGCCAGGTTGTCGAAGGCGCCTGCGACGTTGCCCGCGTCAACACGCAGACCGCCGTAGATGACCGAGAAGCGTGCGCCGTTCAGGCCGGCCGAGTTTGCTTCACCGGTGCTGCTGTCTTCGTCAGCTTGCAGACGAACACGGCCTTCAAAACGAACGCCGCCGTCGGTTTCTGCGATGCCGTCGATGTTCAGACGGAAGCGCGAGACCAGGATCGCGTCGTCAGTTTGAACAACAGCAGTACCAACGCCTGTCTGGGTACCGGTTGTCTGGATGTTTACAACGGTACCGCTACGATCTTCAACGTAACCAATACCAAAGCGGCCATAACCGCTGAAGTTAATCTCAGCTGCCGCAACGCCTGCGGTCGCGATCAGCGCCGTCGATGCGAAGAGAACTTTTTTCATCTTGTTTCCCTCGGTTTCTTTCAAAAGAGTTATCTACTCGACACATGCCTCGGCATATGTCTCAGCACGGACACCGTTTCGCTCTTTTTGCCCCCATTGCGCAAGCTTGGCATAAACCCGGTCACGTCATTGGGGTCAGATTGGTGCAAGGATGCCACAGTTCCTTTTCGCCCGGATGCGGGTGATACACTTACATTTCAGAAGAATAGGCTTGTTGCAGCGAGGGTCCTTGGCTAGGAGTATGCCCTGAATACTGCAAAACAAGTGAAACAGGACCTGCTGACAATGCGCCTGCCTACGATTTTGGGATTAATCATGCTGACCACCACGATTGCGGCATGCGGGCAGAATCGAAACGCTTCGACAACATACTCCCCCAACATCGCTGGCGGCAATTCGGACGAACAAGAGCTGAATGACCCCGATCGGGCAACTATCTGGGATATCTTTGACCGCAGCACCGCCGAACAGACCACAAACGTAAACCGGTATCTGTGGGCGGCTTCACTGGATGTACTGAGCTTCCTGCCTGTGCAGGAGGTTGATCCGTTTACTGGCGTAATCGTAACGGGTTACGGCACACCTCCGGGCGGCGGCCGATCCTACCGGGCTACTGTTCATATCAGCGATCCGGCGCTTGCCGCGCGCTCTTTGTCGGTTGCGCTGCAATCGAGCGGAGGGGCCCCGGTAAGCGCTGCAACATCCCGCGCAGTCGAGGATGCGATTCTGTCCCGCGCCCGACAGCTACGCATAGCGGACAACAAGTTCTAGCAACCCGCCGAAAATCACAATATTACCACGCCGGGTTCCTACCCGGCGTTTTCATTCACGAAGGACCGCAAAATGTCGCGCTACTCGGCCACCGAAATCGAAGCAAAATGGCAAGAGGCCTGGGACAAGGCCGGGATCTTCACCGCCAACCACAAGGCGGACAAGCCGAAATACTATGTGCTTGAGATGTTTCCCTACCCGTCTGGCCGAATCCATATGGGGCATGTGCGCAACTACACGATGGGTGACGTCATCGCGCGGCACAAATTGGCGACGGGTCACAACGTGCTGCACCCGATGGGCTGGGATGCATTCGGGATGCCTGCGGAAAATGCCGCGATGGCTATCGGGGGTCATCCGAAGGACTGGACCTACAGCAACATCGCCGACATGCGCGATCAGATGAAACCACTTGGCCTGTCCATCGACTGGTCTCGTGAGTTCGCGACCTGCGACCCCGAGTATTACGGCCAACAACAGGCGCTGTTCCTTGATATGCTTGATGCCGGGCTGGTCTATCGCAAAAACGCTGTGGTGAACTGGGACCCGGTCGATATGACCGTTCTGGCCAACGAGCAGGTTGAAAATGGTCGTGGCTGGCGTTCGGGCGCATTGGTAGAGCGGCGCGAACTGACACAGTGGTTCTTCAAGATCTCGGACTATTCCGAAGAATTGCTGGACGCGCTGGAGACTTTGGACAACTGGCCCGCCAAGGTGCGCCTGATGCAGGAGAACTGGATCGGCAAGTCGCGCGGCCTGCAATTCGGCTTTGAACGCACTGATGGCGGAGAGCCGATCACCGTTTATACAACCCGCCCCGACACGCTTCTGGGCGCATCATTCGTTGGCATCTCGCCCGATCACCCGATCGCAAAACAGCTTGAGGCCGAAAACCCCGAAGTGGCTGAATTTGTGGCCGAATGTCGCAAAGGTGGCACCACGGAAGAAGCCATCGAAACTGGCGAAAAGCTGGGCTTTGATACAGGCATCAAGGTCAAGCACCCGCTGGACCCGAGCTGGGAACTGCCGGTCTGGATCGCCAATTTCATCCTGATGGATTACGGCACTGGCGCAATCTTTGCCTGCCCTGCGCATGACCAGCGCGATCTCGACTTCTGCCGCAAGTACGGCCTGCCTGTGGTCGACACATTCTTTGCACTGGATGACGAAGCGCCGGTCGACAAAATTGCATTCGTCCCGCCGAAAACCGAGAAAGTTCGCTGGGTGAACCATTTTGCTGGTTTGACCGAGGCGACAGGTGACGAGGCGATCAACGCCACCGTCGATTTTGCTGAAAAAGCCGGTTGGGGCGAGGGTGTCACCAAATACCGTCTGCGGGACTGGGGCCTCAGCCGTCAGCGCTATTGGGGGTGTCCGATTCCCGTCGTGCATTGCGAAAGCTGCGGTGTGGTGCCCGAGAAGAAAGAAAACCTGCCGGTCCGCCTGCCCGACGATGTGACATTCGACAAACCCGGCAACCCGCTGGACCGCCACCCGACCTGGCGCGATTGTTCCTGCCCCTCCTGCGGTGCTTCGGCCAAGCGCGAGACCGACACGATGGACACGTTCGTCGATTCGTCGTGGTATTTCGCGCGCTTTACCGCTCCGCATGCGAAAACACCCACCGATCTGGCTGAGGCCGAGTATTGGATGAATGTCGACCAGTATATCGGCGGCATTGAACACGCGATTCTGCACCTGCTTTATTCCCGGTTCTTTGCGCGGGCGATGAACCTTACCGGCCACTTGCCCAAAAAGGCTATCGAGCCGTTCGATGCGCTGTTCACGCAAGGCATGGTGACGCATGAGATTTACCAGACGCGCGACGCTAACGGCCGGCCGGTCTATCACCTGCCCGAGGATGTTATCGAATTGAACGTGGACGGTAAACGGTGGGCGGTACTACGCCACGAAGCCTTGGAAGGGCAAGACGTAGACGACGGGGCGTTGCTCGCAATGGCTAATCTCGCCAATTTGGTAGTCGAAATTATCCCTTCTGCCAAGATGTCGAAATCCAAGAAAAACGTGGTCGATCCAGTTAGCATCATTTCAGCCTTTGGCGCCGACACGGCCCGCTGGTTCGTGTTGTCCGATTCGCCACCCGAGAGAGACGTGGAATGGACGGCGGCAGGGGCCGAAGCCGCCTATAAGCATCTGAATCGCGTTTGGAATCTGTGTGACAGGATCGGTGCCATGGAGGCCAATGCAGCGGGCGAAGGCGATGAGGACCTGTTGCGCGAGATGCATAAAACCATCCGTGACGTGACATTGGGTGTCGAAAGCTTTGGCTTCAATGCCGCCATAGCCAAGCTTTATGCTTTCACTAATACGCTGGCAAAATCCAAGGCCGGAGCGGCGGCTCAGAAACAAGCGATCAAAACACTGGCCCAGTTGATGTCACCGATGACGCCACATCTGGCGGAAGATATCTGGGCGCATCAGGGCGGTGAGGGCCTTGTGGCCGTCGCCCCGTGGCCCGTCGCGGATGAGGCGATGCTGGTTGATGACACTATCACTCTGCCCATCCAGATCAACGGCAAGCGTCGCGCGGAAATCAGCGTTCCGAAAGATATGGACAAAGCCGAGGTTGAAAATATCGCGCTTAGCACCGAAGCTGTCCAAAAGGCGTTGGATGGCAACGCGCCGAAGAAAGTTATCGTTGTTCCGGGCCGGATTGTGAATGTCGTTGTTTGATCGCAGAACATTGCTTGTGATGCCGCTGGTACTGGCTGCCTGCGGCTTTCAACCGGTTTATGCTCCGGGCGGGTCGGGTTCTGCCTTGTTCGGCCGGGTGGCGGTGTCTGCGCCAAATACCGTCGAAAGCTATCTTCTGGTTCAGAACCTTGAACAGCAACTGGGCCGCAGCGCGGGCTCTGTCAGCGATTACACTCTGGATGTTCAGGTCTCGACCGAAATCCGCGGCGCGGCCATCACCACGACGAACGAGACAACGCGGTACACGATTGATGGACGGGCGCAATACGCGTTGAAATCCAACGAAACCGGGCAAGTCGCGGCGTCCGGCACCGTAACCGATTTTGTGGGCTATTCTGCTTCGGGTTCCACCGTGTCGACGCTGGCTGACGAACGCGATGCGAAAGAACGCCTGATGGTAATCCTGTCCGGGCATATCGTGAACCGCCTGTATTCTACGCCGGGCTTGTCCAAATGAAGTTGAGCCCGCGCGAGGCTGACGGGTATTTCGCCAAGCCGGATGCGGACAAGACCGGGCTGCTGATCTATGGTGCGGATGCCATGCGGGTGGCGCTTAAGCGGCAACAGGTTCTGGCCGCACTGCTTGGTCCCGGTGCGGAAGAGGAAATGCGCCTGACCCGCCTGCCGGGCGGTGATTTGCGCGGCGATCCGGCGTCTCTGCTGGACGCTGTCAAGGCAGTTGGGTTTTTCCCTGGCCCGCGCGCGGTGTTTGTGGAAGACGCCACTGAAACAGCCGCGCCTGCGATTCTGGCCGCGCTTGAAGATTGGGTCCCCGGCGACGCTCAGATCATCGTGACGGCTGGTCAGCTGAAACCAAACTCGAAAATCCGCAAAGCGTTCGAGGGGCATCCTGCGGCCTATGCGATAGGCATTTATGACGACCCGCCATCGCGCGCAGAGGTCGAGCGGGTTCTGACCGAAGCGCATCTGAAAAGCATTCCCCGCGATGTCGTGTCTGCCATCAGCGAACTGGCCAACAGTCTCAGCCCCGGTGACTTCACCCAAACCGTTGAGAAACTGTCGCTTTACAAGCGTGGTGACAACTCTGAGCTGACCATGGAAGACATCGAAGCCTGCGCCCCGCGTTCGACCGAGGCGGCGCTTGACGACGTGCTGAACGTGGTGGCCGAAGGCCGCACCGGTGAGATCGGGCCGCTGATCCGGCGGTTGCAGGCGCAAGGCACCAACGGGGTAACCCTGTGCATTGGGGCAACCCGGCATTTCCGCACGCTTTATGCCTGCGCCTCGGATCCCGGTGGCGCTGCGCAGGGAATCGGTAAGTTGCGTCCGCCGGTTTACGGCAAACGCCGTGACCGTATTCTGCGTCAGGCACAGGGCTGGGGGGCGCCCAAGCTGCAAACTGCTCTGACCGTTCTGACGGATATCGACCTCTCCCTGCGATCCGCCGGACAGACAGCCCCTTCAATGGCACTGGTCGAGCGCGCAATGATTCGTCTGGCGATGCTTGCGCGGTCGCGCTGAGTTATCTGACCTGATCCAGCCTGTCGGCAGCGGCCCGACCGGCCCAGCGACCCGTGGCAAGACAGGCCGTCAAAAGATAGCCCCCGGTTGGCGCTTCCCAATCCAGCATCTCACCTGCGCAGAATACACCCGGAATGGTTTTCAGCATCAACCCGTCATCCAACGCGGATCGTTTCACGCCGCCTGCCGTCGAAATGGCCTCATCCATCGGTCGCAGCCCCGCGTGCAGGATTGGCAGTTTCTTGAGAACCTCCACTTCGCCGGGCAGCGGCAACTGACTGCGTTTTGCCATCTCGTGAAACACGGCAATCTTCTGCGGTGACAGGTTCAACGATTTTCTCATCCATTGCGAAAGCGTGGTTTTCGACTTCCTGGACGACCATCTCGCCCGCAAGGATTGAAGGTCCAGATCAGGTGCCAGATCGACATAAAGTGGCTGCCCTTTGCGCAAAGCAGGGGTGAGGGTGTAAAGCCCGCCTCCCTCCAGCCCGGTTGCCGAGATTGCGGCCTCACCGCGGCTACCCAGGTCACCGGCCATCCACCGAACCGATTTCAGCGCCGCCCCGAAATGTGGCTGCATATGAGGGCTCCAGTCCACAGACAGGGCTGAATTCGCAGGTTCGAACCATGCCAGTTCCACGCCCCTGCCGGACAAGATTTGCGCCCACTGACCATCCGACCCAAGGCGGGCCCAGCTTGCCCCGCCCAGCGCCAGCACGGTTACAGAAGCAATCAGGTTTTGCGGCCCGTCCGGGGTCTCAAATACCAGCGCATCAGCTTCCCAACCTTTCCATCGCCAACGGGTTTTGATCTCAACCCCGGCTGCGTCCAGTCGCGCAAGCCATGCGCGCAACAAGGGCGACGCCTTCATGGTCTCGGGAAAAACCCGCCCGGTGGAGCCCGTGAACAATCTCTGGCCCATTCCACGCGCCCAGTGCTGCACGGCTTGCGCATCAAAGGCGGTGATCATCGGGCGCAACCAGTCCGCCGCACCGGCATAAGACCGCATCAGTGTCTCAGGCGGTTCGTCCTTTGTCAGGTTCAGCCCCGATTTACCTGCCATCAGAAGTTTGCGCGCAACCGAAGGCTTGGCTTCGGCAACCAGTACCGAATGCCCGGCCTCAGCCAGTTGCTCGGCCGCCATCAACCCTGCGGGGCCTGCTCCGATCACCACTGCCTGCACCATTCGCACCCTCTTGCCTTCACCATCCATCGGCGCAAGTTTCAAACCATTATGACGAACACCGATCCGATCTGCCCGCTCTGCGACCGCTCAATCCCCAGCGGGGGTGGCAGCCTGCATCATCTGATCCCAAAACTCAAAGGAGGCAAGGGCGGACCCACCGTTCTTCTGCACCAGATTTGCCACAAAGAGGTCCATGCCACCCTGACCGAGGCCGAACTGGCGCGCAGTTACAACACGGTCGCAGCCTTGCGCGCGCATCCCAGGCTTGAGAAATTCCTGATCTGGGTGCGTAAACGCCCACCCGGATTTCGGTCGAAAGTTCCGGGCAAGCGACGCAACAGGTGATCAGCCAGGCAGGACCGGATCGCCAAAGGCGTCTTTCAAAGGTGCGGCCAACCCCTCGACTTCTATTCCCTGGTAATCCGGTACGGGCGCAAACTGCGCACCCGCAAGATGCTGGAACTCCAATGTCGTATACGGTCGCTTCCACAACCATTCGCGATTCTCGACGGCCCACAAATCGGGGTTTGGAGGGGTTTCGTCGGTAAAGGCGTAGAAATGCAGATCAAAGCCATGGGGGGCCACCTCCTGCATCGACAGCAAGGACATACCTTGCGCGCGCCAAAACGCGTCTTCACCTGCGATATCACCGGTCCGAAGGGTTATCTGACCGATCCGGGCCTGCGCAAACGGAGCGTCCCGGTCCGCCGCCTGCACCGGTTTGTTACCTTCGAAATCATGTTGCAGCAATTCGATGACAAACCCTTCGGGATCAGCCAGATGGCACATATACCCGATATCCAGAAACTGGCTCGGCGTGCTTACCGCAGTACCCAGCGCGCGCAGATGCGCTGCCGCAAGATCGACATCAGGAACGGTAATTCCGATCTTCCAATATCTTTGGCCCCGGTCATGGGTGTATCCGCCACCACCCGGCAACAGCAGAAGGTCCGCATCTTCCGAATTGTAGCCGACGCGGTAACCTGATCCCTGCCGGTCAACCCGCATACCCAGAACGTCGCGATAGAAAACGGCCAGTCTTTCCGGGTCAGCGACCCGCAACCGAACGGCCGAAATCCTCATGAACACATCCTTGCGATGTCCGCGGCGACAACGGGGTCAGCGTTCACGCTGTCTGTCACAAAGTCACGCGCGGTTTGCATCAGGTGATCGGGCTCGACGATCCGGTCAACCAGACCAAAGTCATACGCCTCTTGCGCGGTGATCTTCTGACCTGCCATCAGGATCAATTTGGTTCTGGCCGGGCCCACCAAAGCCGCCAGCCGTTTCGGATCGGACGGTTGCGGCAGGAACCCCAGCTTCATCACCGGATAGAAGAACTTGGCTGTTGGCACCGCAATGCGAAGGTCACAGGCCAAAGCCATGCCATTGGCCCCGCCAGCCAAAGTTCCGTTCAACGCGGCAATGGTCAGACAGGGCAATGCGGCGATGGCACCGGACAGTCTTTCCCAGACGTCAGAGGTGGCCAGACCGGCGCGCGCCTCGTCCAGATCGGCCCCCGCGCTGAACACTTTGCCCGCGCCCGTCAGGATCAGCGCCCTCGCGCTGGTTGCGGCCTCGGCAATCCCGACCAGTTCATTCAGCATCGCTCTGGTCAGGGCGTTTGCCTTTTCTGGATTGTTGATCGTAACGACCCACAGGCCATCCTCTTTCCTCAGGTCGATCATATCAACCCGACCCTTTTTCGGATGTCTTCCAGACGCAGCGAGATTTCCGTTCCCAAATACTCATCCGCGTCCTTGGAACACATCCACAACAAGGCACGTGCTGGCCAGTCTGCGGGAATATGCGCGTCCCAGTCCAGTTGACTGACCGGATTGATACCGCTTGCCTTGATGGACCGCTGCATATCCGTGGCAACCGTCCCCGGCGACAGCCCCATGGCGCGAATACCGTGTTGGGCTTCTTCCAGATGCAGGCATTCCGTCAGCATTTTTGCCCCGGCCTTTGACGCGCAATAATGGCTCCACGCCTCAACCGGGTTGGACGCCGCGCCGGACGAGACGGTCAGAATGCTTCCGCCCCCAACGGCCCGCATCACCGGCAATGCCGCACGCATCCCGTAGAAAACACCTTTGAGGTTGATGTCGATGGCTTTGCTCCAGGCCTCAGGATCGGCGTTGGAAAGATGAAAGATTGGATCAATCACACCGGCATTGCCAATCAGAACATCCAGCCCACCGAACCGATCCACACATGTGGCCACAGCCTGCTCGACCTGCGCGAAATCGCTGACATCGCAGGCCAGCGCGATAGCCTGATCACCCAGTTCAGCGGCCAAGGCATCAATCTGATTTCGGCTGCGGGCCACTAATGCGACATTGGCCCCGGCTGCGGCAAAAACGCGCCCCGCTTCGGCCCCTATGCCACGGCTGGCCCCGGTTATCAGAACTGTTTTCCCCTGCATTCGCCTCTCCTCACGCATTGTTATCGATCCCGGCAACAGCCGTAACGCGGAAACGGGGAAATGGTCCAGCCCTTGCCCCCTTGACGATAGGTGCCGCAACCCCGACCATGCGCCGCAAATTGATCAAGAAGGGTTACCTTATGTCCGTTTTCTTCCACCGCAGCTGCGGTGCTGTTCTGGCTTACGCCGTTGCGACCCAGGGCGCGTTCGCCGACCTTACTGCAAATGATGTCTGGTCCGACTGGCAAAGCTATTTCACTTCAATGGGCTACACCGTTACAGGTGACGAAAACATCGCCGGTGACGTCACCACTATTTCGAACATGACACTTTCTTTGACCTTTCCGGAAGAAGACGGGCAGTTCCAGATGGTCATGCCTGAAATGACGCTGACCGAAAATGGTGACGGAACGGTTTCCATCGGACTGCCCGAAAGCTTTCCCATGGATGTCACGGGAAAAGCCGATGATGAAGAGTTTGCAGCCAAAGTGATTTATTCGCACAGCCAACTGAACATGGTTGTTTCGGGTACACCCGAAGACATGACCTATGACTACTCTGCTGACAAACTGGGCATTTCACTGGATTCGATTGAAGTCGATGGCGAACCGCTGCCGAACGAGGTTTTCAGCATCGCGGTCGAGGCAGGTGATCTGGCCGGTCGTTCGCGGATGCAAATCGGCGAACACCGAAACATCACCCAGACATTCAACAGCGATACACTGACCTATGACCTGAACTTTCAGGATCCGGAAAACGGTGAAAGCGGGCTGATCAATGGCCAACTGGGCCAACTGGCCTTTGAAGGCGAAAACGTGATCCCGCTGGATTTTGACATGTCTGATCCGCAGGCGTTTTACCAAGCGGGTTTCGCCTTTGATGGCACGTTTACCTATGCATCCGGCAGCACCGATCTGAGCGGGACCAGCGAAGGCCAGGCGTTCTCGATGAACAGCACCTCGGAAGGTGGGCGCTTTGCCGCCAGCATCGACGCCGAGCGTATCGCCTATGACATCGCGCAGAACAGCACCAAACTGGCGGTTACAACGGCAGACCTGCCATTCCCGATCGAGCTTTCCATGGCCAGTGCAGGGTTGAATTTCGAATTCCCGATCCAGCAATCGGACGAAATACAGCCCTTCGCCTTTGGCTTCAACATGACCGATTTCACCATGTCTGATGTCCTGTGGGGCATTTTTGACCCGGCAGGCGCGCTGCCCCGCGATCCGGCGACAATTGCGCTGGACACGACCGGCACGGCAAAAGTTCTGATGAACATCTTCGATCCAGAAATCGACGTCGAGTCGGACGAAGCTCCGGGTGAGCTGCATTCGCTGAAAATCAGCCAGCTTCTGGTTTCGTTGGTTGGCGCCAAACTGACCGGCGATGGCGATTTTGCCTTCGACAATTCGAACACAGAAGAGTTTGGGGGAATGCCCAGCCCAAGCGGCGTGGCAAACCTGCAACTTGTTGGCGCCAATCAGCTGATCGATACGCTGATCGGCATGGGCCTCATTTCGGACGACGATGCACTGGGCGCGCGGATGATGATGGGTCTGATGGCGGTCCCCGGCGATGAGCCTGACACCCTGAACTCGACCATCGAATTCACCGAAGACGGCCAGATTTTGGCGAATGGCCAGCGTATCAAGTGATACTTATCTGAAAGGGCCGCGCAGTGCGGCCCTTTCCATTCCTGGGAACCTTGTGCAAAACTTGGTAGCGGCATGGATTAATCACGATCCACACAGCACAATCCGGTCACAGGTCTTGCGGGGCGGGCAGTGCGAGGCTAGGTCCTTGGCAATCAACCCGGAGACCTCATGACCCGCACACCAGAAGAAATCAGCCAACAATTGCTCGATGTTGCTCGCCGGGCAGGCGCAGAGGCAGCAGATGCCATCGTTCTCGAAGGGTCCTCGGTCTCGGTCGATGTGCGGGGCGGCGCACTGGAACATGCGGAACGCTCGGAAGGCGCTGATCTGGGTTTGCGCGTGTTTCTGGGTAAACGCTCAGCCATTGTGTCCAGCTCTGACAGCCGCCCGGAAACCCTTGCGGCGATGGCCGAACGCGCCGTGGCCATGGCAAAAGAGGCGCCCGAGGACCCCTATTCCGGGCTGGCGGACAAAAGCCAACTGGCCAGTGAATGGGATATTAAGTCACTGGAATTGCTGGACTCTGACCCGGCCCCGTCCGCGGAAAGCCTGATGCAGGATGCGCTGGCCGCCGAGGCCGCAGCACTGGCGGTAAAAGGCGTCACGCAGGTGTCGGATGCTGCTGCAAGCTACGGAACGCACCGGGTGCATCTGGCGGCTACAAACGGGTTTTCCGGTGGGTATGAGCGCAGCAGCCGATCCATCTCATGCGTTGCGATCTCGGGTGAAGGCACCGGGATGGAGCGCGACTATGACGGTGACAGCCGGACGTTTCAATCCGACCTGCGCGACGCGGCTGAGATTGGGCGCACCGCTGGGGAACGCGCTGTGCAACAGGTTGGAGCGCGCAAACCGGCGACCGGCAGTTTCCCGGTGTTGTTTGATGAACGTATCTCGTCTTCGCTGATCGGGCATCTGCTGGCCGCCAGCAATGGGGCCGCTATTGCGCGGGGCGCGTCTTGGCTCAAGGATTGTCTTGGGCAGGATGTTCTGCCCGCGCATCTGTCGCTGATCGAAGATCCGCACCGCCCGCGTATCTCAGGCTCGCGCCCATTTGATGCTGAAGGCTTGCCGACGCAGCGCCGGGTGATTGTGGAAAACGGTGTCCTGACGGGATGGACGCTGGATCTGTCGAGTGCCCGCAAGCTGGGCATGGGCTCCACGGGCAACGCTGCGCGCGGTGTGTCCGGCCCACCCTCGCCCAGCAACTGGAACCTGAGCCTGACGCAAGGGGCCCGCAGTCGCGAAGATCTGCTGCGCGATATGGACACCGGTTTGCTGGTCACTTCCATGATCGGATCGACGATCAACCCCAATACAGGCGACTATTCCCGTGGTGCATCAGGGTTTTGGGTCGAAAACGGTGTGATCACGCATCCTGTCAACGAATGCACCATCGCAGGTAATCTGCGTGATATGTTGCGGCGGATCATTCCCGCCAATGACGCGCGCACATATTTGTCGCGCGTGGTCCCGTCGCTGTTGATCGAAGGAATGACACTTGCCGGCAACTGATCTGCCCCTTCTGATTGAGGCCGCGATTGAGGCCGGCAAGATCGCTACACACTACTCCGGAACGCAAGCACTGCGTTGGGACAAACCCGGTGGTGCCGGTCCGGTGACCGAGGCCGATCTGGCCGTCAACGCGATGCTGGAAGAAAAGCTGTGCGCTGCGCGGCCAGGCTATGGCTGGCTCAGCGAGGAATCCGAGGATTCGCCCGAGCGCTTGGACCGCAGCAACACCTTTATCGTCGATCCGATTGACGGCACCCGCAGCTTTACCGAAGGCGCGCGCACCTGGGCGCATTCGCTGGCTGTTGCCGTGGATGGCATTGTGACTGCCGCTGTAATCTACCTGCCGATGCGCGACTTGCTTTATGCTGCGGCGCAGGGTCAGGGCGCCACTCTCAACGGGCAAAAGATCACGACATCAAAAACGCCTGAGCTATTGCAATCTCAGGTTCTGGCCGCCAAACCAAATCTGCACACACAGCACTGGCGCAATCAGAATGTTCCAGCCTTCCACCGCGCATACCGTCCCTCGCTTGCCTATCGCATGGCGCTGGTCGCACAGGGGCGGTTCGATGCCATGCTGACCCTTCGCCCCAGCTGGGAATGGGATATTGCCGCTGGCGATCTGATCATCCGAGAGGCAGGCGGCGTCTGTTCAGACCGTTTGGGTCAACCGCTGATCTTCAACAATGCCCACCCCAGGCTGAATGGCGTAATCGCCGCCAGCACCGCGATCCACGCGCAACTGTGGGCTCAGCTGGACCCGATTGGGCCCGGAATCGGCGCATGAGCAAACCGCGCTCATTTAGCCTTGCCGCTTATCGGGTGCTGTCCTGGAGAATGCGGAACGGCGTTGGTGTAAAAACCGACCTGCCACGCCCCGAAGGCGAGGTCGTGTGGATGCACCTCGCCACGCCAGACCGCCTGCGGGCGGTGAGTGATTTTTGCCGCCGGTTGCTTCAGTCCCGATCCGAGCTGCACTTTCTACTGACCGCCCCGCCGGACGCGGATCTGTCTGCCTGGCCAGAATGCAGTTTTCCCCTGATCAACCTGCCTCAGGAACAGAGCGGGGCCGCGCGTGACTTTATCGAATACTGGCGCCCAGGTATCGGGATTTGGGTCGGTGGTGATCTGATGCCCAACATCATAACCCGAGCCGATGAACAGGCCGTACCCTTGGTGTTGTTCGACGCCCAATTTACCGTTGCACTGTCCAGGAACGTGCGCTGGCTGCCAGACATAACCAGAGTGACCTTTAGCTGCTTTCGCAAGATACTGACTGCAAATTCTGAAACCGCCCGGCACATCCGGAGACTTGGCATCCCGTTTTCAACAGTCGAAGAATCGCCACCTTTGCGCATCAGCCCAAATCCAAGACCTTGGCCAGAAGACGAGCTGATCGAAACCAACCACACGCTGGCAGGGCGGCCTGTTTGGCTGGCTGCCTGGGTGCAGGACAAAGAGTTCATTTCGGTTCTGACAGCACATCGTCAGGCATTGCGCCTGTTGCACCGGCTGGTTCTGGTACTTCACGTCGCCGACGTTCACGAGGCTGCCCCCCTAAAACGGCGGCTGGAGACGATGGATTTACGCTGTGTCAACTGGGACGATGGTGGCTTGATCGAAGACAGCACGCAGGTCGTTCTGACTGCCGACCCCGAAAATCTGGGGTTGTGGCACCGGGTGTCGGCAGTGACGTTCATGGCCAGTTCACTGGAACGCGGCGCTGGTGGTCAGGACCCGTCCGACGCAATCGCGCTGGGGTCGGCCATAATTTCTGGACCATTCGTGCATCGCCATCACGAGCTTTACGCCCACCTTCAACAGGCAGGGGCAGCCAATGAGGTCAAGTCAGCAACCGAGTTGGGCGATGCCGTCGTACAGCTTCTGGCACCAGACCGCGCCGCTGACATGGCCCTGGCAGGATGGCAGATAATCACCGAAGGTGCGCCGCAGGCAGACACCCTCATCGAAATGGTGCAGGATATTCTGGACCAGCGGAGCGCAGATCATGCGGGCACCTGATTTCTGGAACACTCCTCCGGACCAGCCGGATCTGAGGGCACGGCTGCTGGCCCCGCTGGGCCGCTTATATGCCGTAGCGACAGCCCGCAGGATTGCCTCGAAATCAGGGGAAAATCCCGGTGTTCCCGTGATCTGCATCGGCAATCTGAATGCAGGTGGAACCGGGAAAACGCCCACCGTCATCTGGACCCTCGAACAACTGGGTAATGCCTGGCACAAGCCCCATGTCGTGACACGAGGACATGGCGGGTCACTGGAAGGCCCGGTGCAGGTCGATCCGGGCAGGCACTCCGCCGCCGAGGTGGGGGACGAGCCGCTGTTGCTGGCGATGTTTGCCGAGGTCTGGGTTGCCAAGGATCGGGCGGCAGGCGCGCGTGCAGCGGCCGCAGCGGGGGCAACGGTGATCGTTCTGGATGATGGCTTTCAGAACCCTTCGGTCGCCAAGGATTTCTCGATTATCGTTGTGGACGCCCAGCGCGGATTTGGAAACGGCTTATGCCTGCCAGCCGGTCCATTGCGAGAGCCCGTCGATACCGGCCTGCAACGGGCCGATCTTGTACTGTCCTTGGGGGAAGAGGCGGCGCAAAAGGTATTTGCCGACAACTGGAAACGCCGGTTGACCGTTCCTCATGTCATCGGGGCAGTCGAACCCCTGCAAACCGGTATGGATTGGTCAGGAACACGTGCGTTGGCGTTCGCAGGCATCGGCTATCCCGAAAAGTTCTTCCAAACCCTGCGGCGGCTGGGTGTTGATCTGGTACGGGCCGAGGCGTTGGACGATCACCAACCGTTGACACAGGCCCTGATGACCCGACTGGAAAACGAGGCGCGTTTGCTGGGCGCTCAGATGGTCACCACCGAAAAAGACGCCGTTCGCCTGCCGCCCGCTTTCCGAAGCAAGGTGATCACTTTGCCGGTTCGGCTTCAGATTTCAGATGCCGACAGGGTCAGGGACATGCTTTTGAAAGCCGTCCCTTCACCAATGTAACTCAGGCTGGCCTCCGGCGGGGTCAGCCGGGGGCGGGTCAGCTGCCGAGCTCAGCTTCAATCAGCTTTTTGAAGTCCGCGTAGGACTGATTGTCGACTTTCTTGCCGTTCACGATGAAGGACGGGGTTGCCTGAATTCCATCGCGTTCAGCGTTTTCCTGATACCATGCGGCCAATGTCCGCGCTTTGGTGCCATCCTGCAAACAGGCCTCAAGCTGGTCGCCATCGATACCTGCCAGACGACCGATCTTGCGCAGTTCATCGACGATCTCGGCAGGGCCACCTGCGCGCGTCCATTCTGCCTGACCTTCATAGATCAGATCGGTGATGCCAAAGAATTTCTCTGGACCGGCGCAGCGGGCCACCATTGACGCCCACAGACCATAGCGATCAAAATAGACTTCACGATAGGTGAACTTGACCTTACCGGTATCAATGAAGTCCTTCTTGAGCTGTTTATACGCGCTCTTGTGGAAATTCGCGCAATGCGGGCAGGTGTAGGATGCGTATTCGATGATTTCGACAGGCGCGCCCTCGGCGCCCTGAACCATGTCAATGATGGTGGATGTATCCAGGTCCGCCTCTTGCGCCTCGGCGGCACTGACCAGCGGAAAACTTGTATTGGAATTTGACAGCGACACCCAATAGCCGCCTGCGGCCACGGCGACGGCCGCACAGATTACGGTTGCAACACGGCTCATTCTCAGCCCTTTCTCAGCGTTTCTGTTTGGATAAAACGTTGCGCCCAAGACGTTCAAGGGCCGCGCGCAAATCTTCATCATTTACACTGCGTGACACTTTGTCTGCCTCGGCAGCAATTTCAGGTGCAATCTCAGGTTTTGCTTGCTTCGGTCTATGGTCGAAACTGGCCTGCCCCTCGGCAAATCCGGTCGGAGCGGTCTGGGTGATCCGGACACGGCTAATGGCATTGTAACCGTAAACCGCGTTCACTTTACCACGCAGCTGTTCCTTCTGCATTTCCAGCATCGGGGCCTGCGGGCCTGTGGTCAGAACGGTCAGGGTCGCGCCAAAACCGCCATTGCCATAGCCGACACTGACTGGGCGCGCGATAGCGGCGGTATCCTGACCCACGATCTCGGCCCAATGGGTCAACAGACGTGACACAGCAAAGCCCCGGCTTTCCCCGGCGCGCCTGATCTGGTCATTCAGCAAAGACGCGGTGCGCTTGAACCCGCGGGTTGACGAACGTCTGCGTTGCATCTGGTTTCCAACTCCTGCGCCGCTATTGTAATAGGCAGAACACCGGGTGCCAGCGAAACCTGACAGGGAGACGAATAAAACTTGCGTGATTCCTTTGAATTCACCGTCAGCGCTGCGCTTCTGGAGTGGTATGACCACAACGCTCGCGCCATGCCATGGCGCACAGGACCGGCAGAGCGCGCCGCCGGGGTGCGCCCTGACCCTTATAGGGTCTGGTTATCCGAAGTGATGTTGCAACAGACGACTGTAGCAGCGGTGCGGGATTACTTTCTGCGCTTCGTGACACGTTGGCCTACGGTTCAGGCGCTGGCCGCCGCACCGGATGAGCAGGTCATGGGGGAATGGGCCGGCCTTGGGTATTACGCACGTGCGCGCAACCTCTTGAAGTGCGCCCGCGTTGTGACGCGGGATCACAATGGTCAGTTCCCCGAAACTTATGATGCGCTGCTGAAATTACCCGGAATCGGCCCTTATACAGCTGCGGCAATCTCCGCCATTGCCTTTGATCAGCCTGAAACGGTTCTGGATGGCAATGTCGAACGCGTCATGGCCCGATTTTACGACATTAATGCGCCGCTACCCGGCTCGAAACCCCTGCTGAAGGAAAAAGCTTCAGCGCTGACACCTTCTTCTCGGCCCGGTGACTACGCACAGGCAGTCATGGATCTTGGGGCCACGATCTGCACACCGAAATCCCCGGCATGTGGCATCTGCCCGCTGCGCGATCCATGCCAAGCGCGGTTTGCGGGAACACAGGCCGATCTTCCCCGAAAAACACCGAAAAAGCCCAAACCCACCCGTCACGGTCACGTTTACATCGCGCGCATGCCAGATGGGGCCATGCTGCTGGAGCGTCGACCGGACAAAGGTTTGCTGGGCGGAATGCTGGGCTGGCCTGGATCAGAGTGGGCTGACGATCCGGTCGAGCACCCCCCGCTTGCGGCAGATTGGAAGATGGTGCCGGGCGAGGTGCGCCACACTTTTACGCATTTTCATCTGATTTTAAGAATCTGGACCGCAGAAACCACCGGTCAGTATGTTCCCGATCATCTGATCGCAGTGGGAAAGCACAGCTTCAAACCCAGCGACCTGCCCACGGTGATGCGCAAAGCCTATGATCTGTGGAAAGGACAATAAGACCGCTGTGCATTCCCTGGCCTCGCGGCTAGGCTGTCCCCATCTAGTAGGAGCACCAGAGATGAGCGCAACAGTCTCGTTGGCACGCTGGCAATCAGCATCACCCTTCTGGGTGTCCCTGCTGTTGATCCCACTGATCTGGTTCACTGCTTTCGCGGGCGGATGGTGGGTCCTGCTGATCCCGATCTCGACCTGGTGGGTCTTTGCCGTGCTGGACCGGATCACCGGGCTCAACGTGGAAAATGCGAACCCTGAGACGCCAGACGATGCTCTGCAACGGTATATCCTGCTGACCAAGCTTTGGGCACCCCTTCAGTTCCTTACCCTGTTTGGCCTGATCTGGTACGCGAGCCACGGCAGTCAGCTTTCGGCGCCTGAGAAAATCGGCCTGTTCTTTGGCATGGGTGTTATCTCGGGTACGGTCGGTATCAATTACAGCCACGAGCTGATGCATCAGAAAAGCCGTTGGGAACGCTGGCTGGGCGATATCCTTCTTGCCATGGTGCTGTATTCTCATTTCCGGTCCGAGCATCTGCTGGTCCATCACCGTCATGTGGGAACGCCACGCGATCCGGTGACGGCGCGATACAACGAAGGGTTTCACCGCTTTTACCCTAGGGTGTTGCGGCAAAGCCTGGTCTCGGCCTTCAACGCCGAACGCGGAAAACTGGCCCGCAAGGACCGCCCCTGGACCGACCGCTCCAACCCGTTCTGGCGGTACTGGGCGTTGCAAGGGGGGATGCTGGCACTGGCGGCGCTGATCGGAGGATGGTCCGGTCTGGCCCTTTTTCTTTTGCAAGCCGGTGTCGCGATCTGGCAGCTGGAACTGGTCAACTACGTTGAACATTACGGGTTGACCCGGAAATATCTGGGCGACGGGCGGTATGAGCACGTCCTGCCCAGACATTCCTGGAATGCCTCGCAGAAAGCTTCAAACTGGTTGCTGATCAATCTGCAACGCCATTCGGATCACCATTACAAACCAAACCGCCGGTTCCCGCTGCTTCAACACCACACACCCGAAACGGCACCGCAACTGCCCTATGGCTATCCCGTCATGACTGTGGCTGCGATGATCCCACCGCTGTGGCGGCAGGTCATGAACCCACGGGTCCGGGAATGGCGGCGCCAGTACTACCCCGAGATCACCGATTGGCACGCCTATAACAAGGCCCTGAACCCCGCACCTGATGCGTAACCGATGCACCGCCCGGCCCATCAGGCTCGGCGCTTTGGGTACTGTTCTGGCGAGGTGTAAGGTCTTCAGCCTTTCATAACCCAGATATCCATCGGTGTTTCCACGCCGCGCACGGATTGATCGGTAAGCTCTGCAAAACCAGTCATGGCGACAGACGCAGACTGGTTTTCCTCTGCAATCCGCGCGCGCACAGCGTCACTGACCACGATACGCGCCTGCAAATCACGCGTCAGCGCCTCGAGCTTGGCCGCGACGTTGACGGCATTCCCGATGACCGCGAATTCAAGCCGGTTCGCACCAATGTCGCCCAGCACGACCGAGCCATAGTGCACCCCGATCCCGACGCGGATTTCAGGCTCTCCCGCCCGGCGGCGGTCCAGATTCCATCGGTCGATCACGCTGACCATCGCGCGCGCACATCCCAGCGCGTTGCTTGCGTCCAACGGCGTGGGCACCGGGGTGCCAAAGGTCGCCATCAGCCCATCCCCCAGATACTTGTCCAGGGTCCCGTGGTGACGAAAAACCTCGGTTTCCATGCGGGCGTGAAAGCCCCGCAGCACTTCGATCACATCATAGGGGTCACGACCGGCGGCGTATTTCGTGAATCCGACGATGTCGATGAACAGAACGGCCACATTCTCTTTTCGGACCTGTTTCAGCGGCTCGTCATTCTGGCTCAGCTCCTCTACCACGTTGGGCGAGAAATAGCGTGACAGGTTGGCCCGTTCCCGTTCCAGCCCTGCATTGCTCATCAATAGCCGGTTCAGCCGCTGCATCGAAAGGCCCAAAGTCACGGCCACCATCATGAAAACGATTGCCTGCTGGATGCGCTGAGGCGCCATGAAACTGTTCGGATCCAGAAGCTCGGCAACATCCGGGTAGCCTTGCAGAGCGGTCGCAACTTTTTCGCTGATCCCGGGAATGGGCGTTGCGACCCACCAGGCAACGATCCACCCGATCGTCCACATCATCGCCGTCCAGGTCCCTATGGCGATCACGGTCCGCCAGGAATAGGCCAATGTGCCTGCCGCCAGAATGATGAAGAAGTACTGAAAGTTGTCGAACCGGTATTGCATGGCCAATGGCCTGACATCATCGCTGAAGGGATTGGGTACGATCATCCCAAGTGTCATGATCAGCAGGTCGACGAAAATCAAAAACAACTCGCCCCGCGATTGCCCGACACGACCTGCACGGCGGATCAACCACCCGTTGCCGCAGATCAGCAGCAGAATGAAGTGATACCAAAGCACCTCCCATTGCGGGTTCAGAAAAACCAGCAGCACCGCAGTCAGCGCCATCGCCACCCATCGCGCACGCACAGCCAATTCCAGACCCTCGCGCTTGTGCCGTTCCAACGCGGCCTCGGTATATTTGTTGTCCAGATCAAACGCATCGGGCTGGGTGAAAAACAGGCTTCGGCGGGGCTGTGCGGTCGTCTCGGTCATGGCCGTGGTCTTTCTTGCGGAGGCTAGGCAGCCTTATGCAATCACTGTTGAAGGCAAAACAAAAGACCCCGCCGGTTGATCGGCGGGGCAAGGCATAGTGCCATGTGTCAGGCCACAGGCACCGGCGGTGTTCGTGAATTCAGTTGTGCATCTCTGCGCGGATCTGTTGCCGCAAGATGTCAATCGGTACGGTCTTGCCGTCCCGCTTGAAGCACCAGTATGTCCAGCCGTTGCAGGACGGGGCGTTTTCCAGATGCGCGCCGACCTGATGGATTGACCCTTTGACATTGTCACCCACCAGCGTTCCATCCGCACGCACCTTTGCCTTGTGGCGCTGGTTCATGGAATAAAGCTCTTCACCCGGGCGCAACATCCCGCGTTCGACCAGCTGACCGAATGGCACGCGTGGCTCGGCACGTTTGCTGGCACTGACTTCCAGAGCTTCGCGATCAAACTTGCGGACCTTGGCGATGCGTTTTTCAGCCACCTTGCGATAGCTTTCCTCTCGCTCGATCCCAATGAACTCGCGCCCCAGCATCTTGGCGACGGCCCCGGTGGTGCCGGTGCCAAAGAACGGATCCAGCACCACATCGCCGGGGTTGGTCGAACCAATCAACACGCGGTGCAGCAGCGATTCCGGTTTTTGCGTCGGATGTGCCTTGTCGCCGTTTTCATCCTTGAGCCGCTCATGCCCGGTGCAGATCGGCAGCACCCAGTCGCTGCGCATCTGCACACCTTCGTTCAGAGCTTTCAGCGCCTCATAGTTGAAGGTGTATTTCGCGCCTTCGCGCTTGGACGCCCAGATCATCGTTTCATGCGCGTTGGTGAACCGTTTGCCGCGGAAATTCGGCATCGGGTTCGACTTACGCCACACAACGTCGTTCAGAATCCAGTATCCGGCGTCCTGCAGCGCTGACCCCACGCGGAAAATGTTGTGATAAGACCCGATCACCCAGATCGCACCATTGGGTTTCAGCAGACGATGCGCCGCCTTCAGCCATTCGCGTGTAAACTGGTCATACGCACCAAAACTTGCGAACTGATCCCAGTGATCATCCACCGCATCGACCTGCGAATTATCCGGGCGATGCAACTGACCTTTCAATTGCAGGTTATACGGCGGATCCGCAAAAATCAGATCCACTGACGCCTCGGGCAGACTGTTCATCACATCGATGCAGTCCCCGGATAGAATCGTGTTTAAAGGGAGCGCTCTTGCGCCCTTTTTGGTGGTTGTTGTCATATCACTGCCTCAAGTGTCCACGGCGCTTTTGCGCTCATTTGGTTGAGACAAGGATGAGTCAAAGTCGATTCGCCGTCAAATTCTTTTTTGAATCAGCAACTTACGATTTACTCTTGATACAAGATATTGTGCACCGGTTTGAACGAACGCCTATGGTGTGGGGTCACGCCAAGATTTCGCAGCGCTTCCTTGTGTTGTTTTGACGGATAGCCTGCGTTGGTTTCCCACCCATAACCCGGATGCTGTTGCGCTAAATCCACCATCACCTGATCGCGCCAGTTTTTCGCCAGGATCGAAGCAGCCGCGATCGACACCGATCGTGCATCGCCCTTTACAACGGCCTGTGATGGAATTCTCAGACCCTGCGGAATCAGGTTGCCATCGATCAGCAGGAAATCAGGTGCCGGGGTCAACGCCTCCACCGCGCGCATCATCGCCAAGTGCGACGCCCTCAGGATATTGACCTCATCAATTTCGGCGACAGAGGCTTCGGCCACCGCGAACTCAGCAGCGTCCCGAATCTCGGCGTCCAGCACGGCCCGGCGTTTTGCGGTCAGCTTTTTTGAGTCATTCAACCCTTCGGGAAAGTGCTTCGGGTTCAGAATCACCGCGGCAGCCACAACCGGCCCGGCCAATGGGCCGCGCCCGACCTCATCCACACCGGCGATACGGATGTGGCCCATGTCCAGCAGCGCCTGCTCAAGTTCGAAGTTTGGCATTGTCATACCCTTGGCAAACCGCGTTTCGCGTAGCACCGCAAGAAGAAAAGAGAGGGCGGCCCACACCACCCTCTCTCTCACGGCACTTCTTTGGCGCCGTTCCTGCTCAACCCGAACTACTGATAAACGACGCGGTATCCCTTCTGGCGCAGGCATGCAGGTTCATAGGCCCGCCTGACCTTTTTGCCATTCCAGAAACCGACCTTGCACTCTTGCGGCAGGCTATTGGCATGTTTGTAATGTTTCTCGAGGCATTTCGGCCCAAGCAGCGGATGGTCCTGCGAATACCCATCATAGGTGCGCAGGCAGCGCTCGGGCAGGTCGTAACGCGCCACATGCGGCGGCAACGGACGCACCGGCTGCGTCACATGTGGTGTATGGGTATAGGTCTGTTGACGCGTCTCCCGATCCTTTTTCTTTTCCTTGTTATAGTAATGAACGCCGGCACCGATAATAGCGATGGCCGCCAGCCCCCCAAGAATGTCCTTTGCGTCGGCCGCCTTCGCCTGAGAAGCCGACACACCGGTAATCGCAACCGCGGTCGCAATGATCAAAGCGATGAATTTCTTATGCATGATGCCTGTCCTTTCGGATGTTCGTGCGACCGTATGACGGACCGCGTGCTGATTGCCCTGAAATTGGGGGCACCTGCCCCAGACAAGCAATAACGGCCCGGTGTTATCGGATATCAGGGGCAGCAAACCCCTTGGGTTATTGAATATCGCGGCAACTCATGCGCAGGATGCGGCCTATGAAACAGATCCTCTCTTCTCTGACCTTTGCGGCCCTGTTATCGCTTGGTTCTGCTGCGACAGCGGCAGATTGTTATGCGGACTACAAAGCCAAGAAGGACAACCCGCTGCGTTTGCATTACGGCGTCATGCAGGTCACAAGTTGCGACAAGGGGCAGGCCCGGGCAGAAATCGCCCAGCGCCTGAACGCGTCGGGTTGGACCTTGCTTGAAGTGCAGTCCGTTTTCGGGCCGGAAGGGTTGGATCAGAGGAAAGGCAATGCCGGACAATTCTATCTCCGTTTCTGATGCACGCCGGTCGGGTGTCCGTCTGGTTGTGCTGGGCATCGCGGCCATTGTCGTCATTCTGATCACCGCTGCCGTTTTCCTGTTCTGGACCTTGCCGGACGCAAATGCGTTCAACGCACGTGTCGAGCGGCTGTTTGTCGAGGCCGATCTGACGTCACAGACCGAGATTCGCCTGCTTGAAATTCTGGCCCAGTCTGGCACCGCCTTTGCTGACACCCTGTCCAGTTACAGGATGGTAATCTATGTGCTGCTGGTTTTTGCCAGTGCGATGATGATCTCGGCACTGGTCTTTCTGGTGATGCTGGTCTTGTTGAACCGGCGCATGGCACAGATCGAACGTACCGGCATTCAGGTAACGTCGCTGCTGATCAGTCGCGAAGAAAACACTGTCTACCTTAACAACATGGATTTCAAACTGACGCCCGCCGCGATGGAAACCTTGTCGATTCTTGCGGAATCCCGGTTGGATGACGAGGTATTGTCCGGCGCCCAGATCGAGGCCATGATTTCCGGTCGCGATGCCGCCGATTGTGACGAAGCCGCGGGCGCAACACGGATCAAGCGGTTGCGCGACGCGCTTGGCAACCAGATGGTCAGCGAACTGCTGGTCAAGAATATTGCCAAGAAGGGGTATATGCTGTCGATCGAGAAGGACGTCATTCAAATGGTCTGACGTTTTGGCGCGTCGCTCGCGCCCGGTAAATTCCCGTTGCAGCCTCTTGGAATGTCAGGTGGAAAGCCCCATTCTAAACAAACCCCAGGCAGAGGAGGTCGCTTATGAACGTCCACGCCGCGCCACAGATGAATGGATATGGAATCTCAGTTGAGCCGCTGGAAGGCAGGATTGCCATTTACCGGAACGACATTCTTCTGGCTGAAAGCACAAACGCAAAGGTGATGTATGAAACGCGTTTGCCGCCAACGATTTACGTTCCCCGCGCAGATGTATGTGTGGATCTGAGCGAAGAAACAGACCTGCAAACATTCTGCCCGTTCAAAGGCACCGCCACTTACCACGACATCCAACTGGCCTCGGGGCCTCTGACCAATTCCGTCTGGGCTTACGAACAAGCCCTGCCGGAAAGCGCGGACATCCGGGGCTGTATCGGGTTTGTGTCCGGCGCCTATACCCGGATTGACCTGGGCGACAATCGCCTGCACGAGCCTGACGACGGCAATATCAGCGGACCACTGATCGACTGGCTGATGCGCGGTGCTTCCGCCGCGACCACGCCCGAAAGCTTTACCAAGGCATTGGCCGAGAAGATGCTGGAGCACGGCATCGCCATCCAGCGGCTGAGCATTCTGGCATGGTCCTTGCACCCCCTGATCGCGGGCAAACACTACATCTGGGAAAAGGATCAGGACGAGATTCTGACCCGCGCCCCGACCTACGAAATCTATGATCACCCGGCTTTCATCAACAGCCCGTTGCGCCATGTCTCGAACGGGTTGGGCGGCGTACGGCAAAGACTGAACGACGATAACCCGCATAACAGCTTCCCAATCATGGAGGAGTTGCGGGCAAAGGGTGCCACCGACTATGTCGCGATGCCGTTGCCCTTCTCTGACGGTCGGACCAACGTTCTGACCCTGACCTGTGACCATCCCAACGGGTTCACCACCGAGAATCTGGGCCTTGTATTCGAATGCTCTTCGGTAATCGCCCGCTTTTACGAAGTGTTCATGCAACGCGAGAATGCACAGGTTTTGCTGGAAACATATGTTGGAAAACGCTCTGGCGCACGCGTTCTAGGGGGCGAGATCCGGCGCGGTGACGGGGATGAAATCGACGCTGCAATCATGTTCTGTGACCTCCGCAACTCGACAAGCCTCGAAGAGAAACTGGGGCGGGGCACATATATTAGTGTTTTGAACGAGTTTTTTGAAACCGTCTCGGGTATCGTTCACGAAAACGAAGGCGAAGTTTTGAAATTCATTGGTGACGCTGTTCTGGCGGTATTCCCGGCAGCTGATGAAAACGCCAGCGCGGCCCGTGCCAACGCCCAGCGCTCGGCAATCAAAATCGTCGAAACGTTGGGAGAGTTGCGTAAAGCAGGTACCGGCATACATTGCGACTGTTCGATTGGTGTGGCCTATGGGCGCGTCACCTATGGCAATGTAGGCTCTCGTGAACGACTTGATTTTACGGTTATTGGACAAGCGGCCAACATAGCAGCGCGGTTGGGCGAATATGGGAAAACCGAAGGCCATCGCATAGTCGTATCCGAAGATATCGTGCCTGCCTGTTCCAACGCCTTGCCATTGGGCGCGGTCAACCTGCACAACGTGACTCGACCCGTTATATGCTACGCATTGCAAACCACAGCCGACGAGATTTTGAACGGTTAACTTTTGGTTTGTGCAGGTCAAACGAGAGATGTCGGGTACTAGATTGCGACCCGGGCTTTTGCCCCGCGTCTTCTGATTACACAGCCCCAAGCAAGATCAAAGCGGTCTGCGCTGGCGAGATCGTACTTTGAAGACCCGCGATTTGACTTCTGGCCAGATAGGTGTCGGTGAGTTTCTCAACCGCCTTCTGGTCGGAAAACTGTGCCAGATCATCCGATCCAGTCAGACGGAATAACCGGCTTTTGAACTCGACCAATTGCTTGTCGATATCCAGTTGGGCGAATGATGGCGGTAGCCCAAGCGCCGTTTCCACCATTTTGCGCAGCGGTGGCAATCCCATAAGATCGAACCATTTCGTATCTGTACTGCTTCCGCTTTTCGCCAGATCAGACAGCTCGCGCTGGGCATAAAGCGAAATGCGCATCGTCTCATCTGACTGTCCGACCGCGATTTCAAACCGCGCTGAAAGGCTGGCCTGAGCTATCTCTTCCATATTTGTGACCAGCACCGTTTTTCGAACAGCTCCCGGACCAAACCCGAAAGCATCCGAAAATTCCCGGTACCGTTTATCCGCCAAACGATTGGACAAAGCGTCATCCGCCCGTGTTCCGTCCTCCAGGATTTTCCGGATAAAGAACCGGTTATCCACATCCCCCTCCAACCCAAAGGCACCTAAAGCGACCTGCAACAATCTGCGGTCAGAAACCAACTGTTTGGCGGTCTTAACTTTCCCAATGTTGTCCAGGAAATACTTCGTCTCCCTCTCATTCACTGCCGAAGACGAGAAACTTTGAAACTGTCCTTGGTAAGTACGTTGCAGAAACCGCCAGCCGACGATCCCACCAGTCGGAATGACAGGTTGAAAGCTCATCGCTGATAGGCCATCAACCGTTCTTCGCGCGGAAGAAGCGAGCGAAGTGACTTGAGGCATTTATAGTATTGCTCGGCCACCAGCGCGTCTGTCGCCTCGGACAATACACGACGGCTATCTGTATCCGTAAAAACCTGGCTCAGCTCTTCTACGCTGCGCAACAGGTGTTGACGCGCCCGAGCCGGATCCATGTCTCCGGACAGAACAAGTTGCGCGGCATAGCAGACACGGCGCACCGGAGTATTTACTTCATCCGGATGTATCGCATCGCGCAACCGCAGGACATTGGCCTGCGGCGTCATGATCGAAAACCGGCCACGGCGGTCGCCGTTTTCAATCACAACACCATTGATCAGCACCCTTTCCTTCGGGGCGAGTTTCAAAACCAGCCCGCTCATCAGGTTGCCCTCATCTGGCGCAATCCGCGCAAAATCGCCGTGTTTATTTCAAGCAATGGTTCGATGGACGCGCCGTCCGCTAAAATGCGGCTGCTGTGCAGTTCCGTAAACTCGGCAAGGTAGAAAATCCTGGCGCGAATATCGTTCGGCAAAGCGTTTGCCGAATCCGCGACACCTGTCGCCAACACCCCCCATAACCGGCGGTTCTCGTGCACGGCCTGAACAAACGCCGAGAAGTCCGTTGCCTTGCGCGCCGTGGCCGCCTTGAGACGCCGTGTAATTCTGGAAATTGCCTCATATTCAGTGTCACGGGGCGTTCGCGTCGGCGCGGCGGCTTGCGCATAGGTGTATTGAGCGAGGGTTTGCGGGGTCACTTGAAATCCTTCCAAAAAGCTGTCGTAAGTTAGTCACGACCGGGGTGCGAAAACCGCGCCCCGGACCGCGCTGCGTATTAGCGGAACAGCGACAGGATCGACTGCGGTGCCTGGTTGGCGATCGAAAGCGACTGTGTTGCCAACTGCTGCTGCACCTGAAGGGCCTGCAAACGCGCCGAGGTTTCTTCCATGTCAGCGTCGACCAGCGCACCGATACCGGATTTGAACGAGTCAGAGAGATTCGAAATGAACTCTTTCTGGGTCTCGATACGACCCTGCGCCGAGCCAAAGGCGGCCGAGGCATCAATCGAAGAATCGATAAGCGATTCGACAGCCGCCAACGCAGCGGTTGCCCCCGCACCTGTCGACACATCAATACCTGCCAGCGCGCCCAAACCACCGGCACCCGCATTCACGAACTGAGCCGAGAACGAGATGTCAGATCCTGTGCCGTTTGTAACCGACAACGTACCCGCAGTGCCGGAGTCGTAATCGACGGTCAGGCCGGTAATTCCCAGCTCTTCGATCTTCGATTTCAATCCGACAGCAACAAGGTCACCGGTCGTCGTCGCAGCAGCATCTTCCGCGGAAACGGTATAGGAAACAACCTGATCGTTAATGGCGACGACAACCTTGTCTCCGGCCGCGAAAGCGCCGCTGGATTCATCGGTCACCAACGCCGTCGCGGCCGTTGCACCATTGTCAATGGTTGCCCCCACGCGGTCATTGCCGGTCGATGCGCCGGTAGAGCCGTCGAAAACCTGTTTGGTGACATATCCACCGGTCGACAGGTTCTGCCCCGAGACTGAGATTGACGACGCAGTCACTGCCCCGGTGTTGTCCCGATCCAGCGATGCGAGGATCGATGCAGAGCCGGTCGAGCCGTCAACAAGGTTCAGACCGTTGAACTGGGCCGCGCTGACAACCGATGCGATCTGATCCTTCAGTGCGGTCACATCGTCATTGATCTTACCGCGATCAACGTTGTCTTCCTGCGCCGCGACAATCTTGCTTTTCATCTGGGTCAAGAGGTCGGTGACAGTTTCAGACGCATTTCGCGCAACTGCAACAGTCGATTCGCCCAGCGCGAGGCTGTCTTTGATCGCGTTAAAGCCCTTGACGTCGGACTCCATCACTTTCGAGATCGCCCAAACCGCCGAGTTGTCCTTGGCTGTCGCGACGTCCTTACCGGTCGAAATCGCGTTCTGGGTCATCGCCAGGCTCTTGTTGACCGACTTGAGAGTTTGCAGCGCAACCATCGCGCCATTGTTTGTCAGAATGCTGGACATAGCTTTTATCCTTTTGCCTTCGGGCGATTTTCGCCCATGTTCACCCCACAATATCTGCGGGCATTGGTGTCTTTCTGACTTGTGCGACCCGCCGCGTGGCTGTTCGCGCCACCTGATGTTTCCAGGTGCAGCATCACTTTTGAGCCCGATCCCCTAACGGAGTGCTAAAACGCCCGAACCAGGTGTTTCAGATTTGAATTAAACCCAGGCCTATGCGCGTTTTTCCAGCTTTGCCGTATTTCGAACGGAAAACTCACTTCGTTGCCCATCCGCGCCGTACGTGCTGAATTCCTGCCGAACCCGTCGCAGTTCAGCCATGCGGCTGGCGACGGCCCGAATCCCGTCGGCGGCACTGTTCAGCAATGCCTGATTGCGTTCGACTTTCTGCTGCACCCGAACCAATACATCGCTGTCCAGCACCTGAAGGTCGTTGATCGCGCCGATCAGTTTTTCTTTTTCCGGCACCATATGCGTCAGTCGATCCAGATCACCCTGGACAAGCGCCGCACGCTCCAGATCCAGAACTTCTTCCAGAGATTTGATCAGTGCCATGTCGACTTCAGATGCCATCGGTTTTCTCCATCAGTGATTTCAGCAGAATTTCTGACAAACCCACCCCGCCAGCCCGGGCCAGTTCGCGTGCCTGATGCTGAACAAGAAACGTAGAGAACTGGTCTTCACCGGCTCCTCCTCCAAAAGACTGGCGCGTCTTGCCCAATCCGGCCGACTTCATCATTTCGCTCAGGAATGCGGCCTCCAACTCGATGGCCGCGTCTTTCAGTCGGGTCTGGGCCAATGGCGTTTGAGCCACCTGGGGAATTGCTGAGACGTGCATGGTTTTCTCCGAAAATTCTTCGAACTTTCTCGATCAAAGGTGAAAGCGGTTAAAATAAACGTAACTTCCTGCGGGCAGAGTTCTGATCAATCACACGGAGCCAGAGCAAAATGCCCAACCCACTAACGCTGGCAGCCGCAGCGCCAACAGCAACTGCGAAACCCAGTTCGCCCGCCAAAGATCCGGGTCGTACTGCCGGGTCGGACAGTTTCGAGGACATCCTTGAACAGGGAAACCAAACACATCCTCTCCCCGGCACCACGGCTTTGGCCACTTCTATCGAAACCACCGACGAAACTGCCGAGATTGAGGTTGAGGCCGTTCTGTCAAACACGGCTGAGGCATCTGTCGAGGTGATTTCACCTCGGGCACCAGAGTTGGCAAACAACATTTCGTCGCAGACCGAGATGGCCGGGACATCCGAAACGCCTGGGGCAGATACAGTGCATCCCGCGCCGTTTGTTCCTGCCGCAGCGGATATCCCCGCAACGGGTACGACAGAACCGGAACAAACCGTTGCGTCAATGGGTTTGCCCCGTCAGACCGACATTCAACCCTTTGTGCCCGGGCAACCAATCGAAGAGCAGGTTCACACCGCTTCGACCCAGGTCACGCCAGCCCAAAAACCCTCAGAGGCTTTGCCTGTGCTGAGCCAGCCAACCCGATCAAAGGACCAGACAGCCGGGTTGAAAGCCGAACCCCTCCTTGAAAGCGCAAAGACGGCGCCCGAGACAGCGGAAGTCGCTGCCACGCCCAATCCGACAAGTCCAAACCGCGCGACACCCGTTGCGCAGCTTCAGCTGATCCTCAACTCAATCGAAGCGGAACAGGCGGCACCGGTTCATGAGGTTGACTCTGTGCCCATCGCCTTAGACGAACCCGTTCAGCAAGCCCCCCGCGAGGTGGCACAACACTCGGCGATGCCCTCTCCGTTCGCCCGTGCTGAAATTGCCCGTGCCATAGCCGGGCAATTGGCGGCAACGATTCAGACCCCGCCGGGAACCGGTATCATGGAAATCTCGCTAAGCCCCGAAGAATTGGGGCGCGTATCCATTGTGCTGAATGGTCGGGATGACGGGCTCCTGATGACAATCGCCACCGAACGCCCGGACACGATGGAGCTTATGCGCCGCCACCTGTCCGTTCTTACGGAGGAGTTTCAGAAACTGGGCTATGGAAACCTGAACATCGATCTAGGGACTCCGTCGGATTCAGGTGCGCGGGATCAGTGGGCAGATGAATTCGACGCTCAGGCCGCGCCAGAATCCGAACCGGTTCAGAGCGTGCACCTCGCGCAAGCCACGCCGCTTCCACAAACTCCTGCTCCGGTCAGGGGCATCGATATGAGATATTGAAAAATGATCACTCCCGTCACCGCCACACAGGCTGCCGCCTCTCAGCAAACTGCCGGTCCGTCCCGGAGTTCTGCGATCACCTCGGATTTCGAAACGTTTCTGCTGATGCTGACCGCGCAGGCCCAGAATCAGGACCCGCTGGAGCCGATGGATTCAACCGAATACGCATCGCAACTTGCGCAATTTTCGATGGTTGAACAACAGGTTCAAACCAATGACCTGCTTTCCGCCCTGACCAGCACGCTTGGCAGTGTCAATCTGAACGACCTTGCAAGCTGGGTCGGAATGGACGTCCGATCTGCCTCGGGTTTCCATTTCAACGGCCAGCCGGTGACCCTGTTCTCGAACGCGGATTCTGACGCGGACGCAACCAGACTGGTGATCCGTGATCATGAAGGCACAGTCGTCGACACGGTTTCTGTTCCCACAACAGCGACGGAGTTTGCTTGGGCAGGTGTGAGTTCCTCAGGCGATCCGATGGCCGCTGGCAACTACACCGCGACGCTGGAAAGCTACAAAAATGACCGGCTGATTTCCGAGAAACCGGTCGCTGCCTATAACCGCGTCGTCGAAGCGCAGGTGGGAGAGGATGCTGTTCTGCTGACCCTGCAAGGTGGTCAAGTGATTTCCGCAGATCTGATCACTGCGGTCCGAACGGGCGCTTGATCTGTCAGGCAGTACGGGCCAAAGGTTGGCAACTCGACTCGCCAGAAGAAGTGAAAAGACATCTGCCCGACCTGCCTGCCCCCCCTCATGATCTGGTTGAACACCTCAGCACTATGGGGTTGGTCAACATGTACGCGCACTTCGAAATCCTGTATGGTGGTCGGACCAACAGGGTGTGGAAAGTGCTGGGGGACAACGGCGACAAAGTACTGAAGCTCTACAGCCCGACCTTACGCAACCCCTTGTTTCGAAATGATGCAAAGCTGGAAGCTCTCTGCCTCAAGGCGCTTGGTCCGACCGGATTTGTACCAAGGCTGCGCGCCGCAGGACAGCACAGGAACGCGCATTGGGTGTTTTACGACCACGCACCCGGAACACCTTGGCGGAAAGGGTCGGACAAGGTTGGTGAACTGCTGCGCAGGTTGCACTCGCTGCCCAACACCATTCCAGCGCCCGCCGGGTGTAACGGCAGCGCGGACCTGATGGCCCATGGGCACAGAATTCTGCAAGGGTGCAGGTCAGAAACCCGAAACGAACTGGCAAAACTGCAACCTTCGATATCCGTCCCCCCCACGACCAAGACTTGCCTGATCCATGGCGACCCGGTCGCAGGAAATATTCTGGTCGCGTCCCGCGGCCTGACCTTGATCGACTGGCAATGCCCGGCCTTTGGCGACCCGTGCGAAGACCTTGCGCTGTTTCTGTCCCCGGCAATGCAAAGGTTGTACCGGGGCTCACCATTGTCGGACGCGGAAGAAGTTCAGTTTCTGTCCGCCTATCGCAGACCCGAGATTGTTGCCCGTTATCAACGGCTCAAGCCATGGTATGCTTGGCGCATGGCCGCTTATTGCCTGTGGCGCGCAGAAAACGGTGCACCCGACTATTCCGAAGGGTTGAAACTGGAAATCGAAACCCTGAAACCGATTGAGTTTACCTGAGGTCGGAAAGCGCAAAGAGGGCGTATGCCGGTGGCATCAATGCGCGACGCCAGCGGCCCATCGGAAACCGTTCAGGAGTTTGCCTCATCGGGGCTGGCAAGTGGGCCTCTTTGCCCAATGCCAGCCGCGCCAATGCGCGCCCGCTGTAAGTCCCCATAGCGACGCCGTTGCCATGATACGCAAATCCGGCAAACATGCCTGGCTGCTTGGGCACGGCACCGACATAAGGCATCAGGCTTCGCGAAAGGCACACCATCCCCGACCAGATATGAGTCGCCTCAACCGCTGCCCAGGCCGGGAACATGCGCTTGAAGTCCTGTTGAACCTTTGCCCGGATCGCGGCCTCGGACCGGGGCGACGACAACAAGCCGCCTCTCATTCCGAACAAAAAGCGCCCATCCGGCATCAGGCGAAAATAGTGCAGAAGATTGCGCGTGTCGTAACATATCTGGTCCGAGTTCCAGCCCTGCGCCAATAGTTCTGCCTGGCTAAGTGGGCGTGTTACCATAACCGTTGATTGCGCAGGTAAGTAGCGTCCGGACATCCAATCGGGGATGTCTTCGCTGGAATACCCGTTGGTACAAATCAGCACGACCTGTGCGTTAACCTGCCCCGCGCTTGTTTGCAGCCTGAAGCCGGACGTCGTTTTTTCAATGTTCAGAACGGGGTTGTTCTGGAAGAAATTCGCTCCCGAAGCTGCCGCAGCGCTTGCCAGCCCGAACAGGTATTTCCGGGGATTGAGCCCGAAGCCAACCGGCAGAGTATACCCACCGAAAAATGCACCACCCATACCGAGCGCTGGTAATTCAGCAGCTTGGTGCAGAATGCCGGTCTCGTCCGCGTATCGGCGCAGGACATCCATCGCATGCCGCGAATGGGCCAGTTGAGTCTCACCGTTGGAATGCGTATCGGCATCTATCCGATGCCGCGCCAGCAGATCGGCAACCAGCTGGACCGCATCCTGTTCAGCCGTCTCATAGGCTTGCGCCGCTTCGCGGCCATAGCGGCGCACCATAGACTTTTGCCCAAGCTTCGATCCGCCAAGACAGCAGAAACCGCCATTGCGACCTGATGCGCCCCACCCCGGTGGGCCTGCCTCAAACACAGCTACCGAGGTCGCGTTCTCCGCCAGATGCAAAGCCGCTGAGACCCCTGTAAAGCCGCCACCGACGACGGCAACATCAACGTTCAGGTCGCCCTGAAGCTCTGGCCAGTTCGGGTTTGCAATGGTTTCGTCCCACCAGCAACCACCACGAGGACCTGCGCCATAGGTGTATTCGGGAAATATCCGTTTCATTCGGTGCGCGCAGCGGCCTGCTCGTCCTGCCGTTGGCGTATCATCGCGCGTTTGGTCACAAGTGAGGCCGTGATCACCCCAACCGTCACGACCGCGATCATAATCGTCGACAGCGCGTTTATCTCGGGGCTGACGCCCAGCCGCACGGCCGAAAAGATCTTGATCGGCAGGGTCGTCGCCGACGGGCCCGATGTGAACGACGCGATAACCAGATCATCCAGCGACAATGTGAAAGCCAGCAGCCAGCCCGAGATTACCGCAGGCGCGATGATCGGCAGGGTGACCAGACCAAAGGCCTGCGCGGGTGAACAACCCAGATCCAAAGCGGCTTCTTCCAGCGATTTGTCGAATGTCACAAGCCGTGACGAGACGACAACCGAGACAAAACACATCGAAAATGTTGTGTGAGCCAGAACGATGGTCAGGATACCCCGGTCCAGCCCGATCCCGATAAACAGCAACAACAGCGACAGGCCGGTGATCACCTCGGGCATCACAAGTGGCGCGTAGATCATGCCGGAAAACAGTGTCCGGCCAAAGAACCGCTTGCCCCGAACCAGCACATAAGCGGCCGCAGTCCCCAGAATCGTTGCCAGTGTCGAAGAAAACACCGCGACCCGGACCGTGACCCACGCGGCATCCAGAAATGCCTCGTTCTGAACCAGTTCGCCATACCATTTGGTCGAAAACCCGGCCCAGACCGTGACCAGCTTGCTTTCGTTAAAGCTGAAGATGATCAGGATGATCATCGGAATATACAGGAACGCAAAACCCAGCGTCAGCGAAACCGTATTGAACCAGCTTAATCTGTTCATCCGTCAGCCTCCGCCTGTTTCTGCTGGTTGCGCTGGAACAGCACGATGGGAACGACCAGAATAAGCAACAGCACGATCGCGACAGCACTTGCCACGGGCCAGTCTCGGTTCGAGAAAAATTCTTCCCACAGAACCTTGCCGATCATCAACGTGCCGGACCCACCCAGTAGTGACGGGATCACAAACTCACCGATCACGGGGATCATCACCAGAAAACAACCTGCCATGATGCCCGGTCTGGACAGTGGAATGGTGACCAGCCAGAAGGCTTGTGCCCTCGAGCAACCCAAATCCTCGGCCGCCTCGATCAGCGAACCATCCATGCGTTCCAATGACGAATAAATCGGCAGGATCATGAACGGAAGATAAGTGTAGACAATACCGATATAGACGGCAGTCGAGGTGTTCAGGATCGTCAAAGGCGTCGAAATGATGCCCGTCCACAGAAGCAGTTGGTTAAGGTACCCTTCATTCGACAGAATGCCCATCCACGCATAGACCCGGATCAGGAATGACGTCCAGAAAGGCAGGATCACCAGCATCATCAGCGTTGGCCGCCATTCCTCGGGCGCACGGGCCATGCCATAGGCGATGGGGTAGCCAACCAGCAAAGTCAGGAAGGTTGAGATCAAAGCGATCTTGACGCTGGACAGATACGCTTTCCAGTACAGGTCGTCCTCGGTCAGCCAGATGAAGTTTTCAAGATCAAGCTGGCTGAAGAACTCTTTGATCCCCGACCAACCAGCTGAAAAATCCAGTGTCGGTGTATAGGGCGGGATCGCAAGCGCGGTATCCGACAGCGAAATCTTCAGAACGATGAAGAATGGCACCATGAACAGCGCCAACAGCCAGACATAAGGTATGGCGATCAGAACAGCGCGGCGCATCAGTCGGCCAGCAGAACCGCAGCCGTGGCCGTCCAGGACAGCCAGACCGGGTCTTCCCAGGTGAATGAACGGCGCGAGATGCGGCGGGTGTTGGCCGTCTGTGCCTTGATGATTGTGCCGTTTGCCAACTCAACGTGGTAAGTGGACAGATTGCCCAGATACGCGATGTCATGAACCTTGCCTTGCACCGCATTCACTGCATCTGCCGGACGCTCGGCCGAGATTGTCACTTTTTCCGGGCGGATCGCCAGATGGCAAAACTGACTGTTTTCAAAGTTCTTCGCTGATGCGGCGGTCAGCGGCGCTTGCCCTTCGGCCCAGTCTACCTGATAGGTATCCTCTCCGACAGATGTCGCGCGCCCTTCGATGATGTTCACGTCCCCGATGAAATCAGCGACATAGACCGAGGCGGGGTTCTCATAAATCCGGTCCGGAGTGGCAACCTGCATAAGCTGACCCTGATCCATCACCGCCACACGGCTGGCGACTGTCATGGCCTCTTCCTGATCGTGCGTAACGATCACGAATGTGGTGCCGGTTTTTTCCTGAATATCCATCAGTTCGAATTGGGTATCCTGGCGCAACTTCTTGTCCAGCGCGCCCAGCGGTTCATCCAGCAGCAAAAGCTTGGGCGCTTTGGCAAGTGAGCGCGCCAGCGCCACACGCTGCCTCTGCCCACCCGATATCTGATGCGGTTTGCGGCGGGCGAACTGTTCAAGCCGGGTCAGGCGCAGCATCTCTTCGACCCGGTCTTCCAGATCGTGTTTGGGCATTCTGTCCCGGCGCAAGCCAAAGGCGATGTTTTCCCAGACGCTAAGATGAGGAAAAAGGGCATAGGACTGGAACATCATGTTCACGGCCCGCTTGTTGGGCGGGATCGGGTCGATATCCTTCCCCCCAAGCAGGATTTGGCCTTCGGTCGGTGTTTCGAACCCGGCCAGCATCCGCATCATCGTCGTTTTTCCACATCCCGACGGACCAAGCAGGGCAAAGAACTCTCGCTCGAAGATATCCAAAGACAGGTTGTCGATGGCAGTAAACTCACCAAAACGCTTGGTCACGTTTCGGAACTGGATCAAGGGTTTCGCCTGCGGGTCATCCCATGGCGCAAAGACGTCAGAATTCACTACGGCCCTCGTTCGAATAGCTGGAAAGAGAGGCAAGGCGGCGGTGCCGCCCTGCCGGTGCAATTCGGATCAGGTGCCCGACTTGACCTTGGTCCACAGACGCGTCACGACCCGCTGTGTTTTCGCCGGATAAGGTGTCGTGATGTACAGGTTCTGCATCGTGGCATCATCCGGATAGATGGCCGGATCGCCAATCACGTCCTCTTCCAGAAATTCCTGAGACGCTTTGTTGCCATTGGCGTAATACACATAGTTCGATGCCGCCGCCATGTTGTTGGCGTCCAGAATGAAGTTGAGGAACGTGTGTGCGCCTTCGGGATTTGGAGCATCGACAGGAATTGCCATCTGGTCGAACCACATCAGCGACCCTTCGGCGAAGGGGTGGTATTCGATCTCCACTCCGTTATCTGCTTCGGCGGCACGGTCGCGCGCCTGAAGGATGTCACCCGACCAGCCCACAGCAACGCAGATGTCGCCATTTGCCAGTGCATTGATATATTCCGAGCTGTGGAATTTCTGGATATGCGGGCGGACCGCCGTCAGAACCGCTTCGGTCTTGCCGATTACGTCCGTGTCGTGGCTGTCGGGGTTTTCACCAAGGTATTGCAGCACCATGGGAATGATCTCGGCCGGGGCATCCAGGAAATGCACACCGCAAGTGGCCAGCTTTTCCATGTTCTCGGGTTTCAAAACCAGATCCATGCTGTTCAGGGCAATGTCGTCGCCCAGAACTTCTTTGACCTTACCGACATTCACGCCGATCCCGGTGGTTCCCCACATGTAGTTGATCGAATACGCGTTGTCCGGGTCATAACCGGCAGTTCGCTCTTCGATTACATCCCAAAGGTTTCCGGCGTTCGAAAGCTTGCTTTTGTCCAGCTGCTGAAACGCGCCGGCCTGGATCTGGCGCTGAAGGAATGTACCTGACGGCACCACCACATCATAGCCCGAGCCACCAGCCAGCATCTTGGTTTCCAGAACCTCGTTGCTGTCAAACACGTCATAGATCAGGGTTAGACCTGTTTCTGCTTCGAACTTGCTCAGCAGTTCTTCGTCGATGTAGTCGGACCAGTTGTAAACACGCACCTCTTCGGCAAATGCCGCCGAAGTCCCCAATGCGATGACCGCCGTCATAGTCAGCGTTTTGATTGTCATATTCTTCTCCCTGCAAGTGTACGGGTATTTTCCCGTTTTTTTGGATTTGATCAAGTTTTGCGTTTTCCCTCGATCCAGCGTATGGTTTCACGTGGCCAGTCACCTGACAAGTCAGGCTTAGTCGAAATGGGAAGAACCAATTGGATTTGATCAAAAATAAGGCATATGCGCCGTCGACCGAAGGGGGCAAACAACCCGCGCATGAGCAGGTTTACCAAACACTCAGATCACAGATTCTGTTCGGTGAACTGGTCCCAGGTCAGCCCGTCACAATCCAGGGCCTGACTGATTCGCTGGGTGTTGGGATGACTCCGGTCCGCGAAGCGATTCGCCGGTTGATCTCGGATGGAGGGTTGGTTTTCCAGGGCAATCGGCGCGTCAGTGTACCGCTGCTGAACTCGAACGATATTGAAGAGATGATCTTCGCCAGAATTTCAATAGAATCAGAGCTTTCCAGACGTGCAACCGCCAACCTGAAGGCGCAGGACATTGATCACCTGGAACGCCTGGACAGGCATTTGGATCGCATGATCACCGATGGTGATGTCGGTGGCTATCTGCGTTTGAACCAAGCTTTTCACGAAACGCTGTATTCTTACGCAAACGCGCCGATCCTCAGTGATTTGGCCGAAAGACTTTGGTTGCGGTTTGGCCCCTCTTTGCGTGTTGTCTGCGGGCGCTTCGGCACACAGAGCCTTCCGGATCGGCACAAGGACATTATTGCCGCTTTGCGCGCCGGTGACGCAGAAATGACTGCAAAGGCAACCGCCCAGGACATCGAACAGGGTATGGACCTGATGGCGGAAGCATTGACGTCTGTCTGATCTAACTTGATTCGATTGACAGGAAAAAATTTGATCATATTGTGTTCGCCAACTGCGTTCTTGTAGGAGATTCTCCGATGTCTACCATCACCAACCACATGCCGACCGCCGAATTGCAGGCGCTGGATGCCGCGCATCACATTCACCCTTTCTCGGCCAATGGTGCGCTGGGGAAGGAAGGGGCGCGCGTGATCACACGTGCCAATGGCGTTTATCTGACCGACAGCGAAGGCGAGGAAATTCTGGATGCGATGGCGGGCCTGTGGTGCGTCAATATCGGATATGGGCGTGATGAGCTGGCCGATGTTGCCGCGCGCCAGATGCGCGAGCTGCCCTATTACAACACCTTCTTCAAAACGACCCACGTCCCCGCGATTGCTTTAGCCGCCAAGATTGCCGAACTGGCCCCGGGCGATCTGAACCATGTCTTTTTCGCAGCAGGCGGGTCCGAGGCAAACGATACCAATATCCGCCTCGTGCGCACCTACTGGGCCCAGAAGGGCCAGCCAGACAAGAACGTCATCATCAGCCGCAAAAACGCCTATCACGGCTCATCCGTGGGCTCGGCCTCGCTGGGTGGTATGGCCGGGATGCACGCGCAGGGCGGCATTCCGATCCCGAATATCCACCACATAAACCAACCCAACTGGTGGGCCGAAGGCGGTGACATGTCGCCCGAAGAATTCGGTCTAGCCCGCGCGCGCGAGCTGGAAGAGGCGATCGAAGAGTTGGGCGAAGACCGGGTCGCCGCCTTTATCGCCGAGCCGGTTCAGGGTGCAGGCGGCGTGATCGTCGCGCCCGATACATACTGGCCGGAAATTCAGCGTATCTGCGACAAGTACGATATCCTGCTGATAGCTGACGAGGTCATCTGCGGATTTGGCCGGACAGGCAACTGGTTCGGATCGGAAACCGTTGGCATCAAGCCGCATATCATGACCATCGCAAAGGGTCTTAGCTCGGGCTATGCGCCCATCGGCGGGTCCATCGTGAACGACGAAATCGCCGAAGTGATCGGCGGTACCGAATTCAACCACGGCTATACCTATTCCGGCCACCCGGTCGCGGCTGCCGTGGCGTTGGAGAACCTGCGTATCCTCGAAGAAGAGAAGATCGTTGAGCATGTGCGCGACGTTGCCGCCCCCTATCTGAAAGAGAAATGGGAGGCGCTGGCAGATCATCCGCTGGTGGGTGAGGCCAAGATCGTTGGCATGATGGCCTCCATCGCGCTGACCCCGGACAAAGCCAGCCGTGCCAAATTCGCATCCGAACCCGGCACGGTCGGCTATATCTGCCGTGATCGGTGCTTTGCCAATAACCTGATCATGCGCCATGTCGGCGACCGGATGATCATTTCACCCCCGCTGATCCTGACGCCTGCGGATATCGACGAGATGTTCGTGCGGATCTACAAGTCGCTGGACGAAGCACAGGCCGAGATCATTGCGCAAGGGCTGATGAAAGCCGCATCTTGATTTAGCGATTTATGCGTCTTCAAAGGCGGCCCATTCGGGCCGCCTTTTCTTTACCGTAACCTCTCCAGCAGGTTTGGCGTGGGGTATCCGTCCGGGACCAGCCCCTGCGCCAGTTGATACGCCCGAACGGCGTTGATCGTATTTGGCCCGGTGCGCCCGTCGACACCCTTTGTGTCAAAGCCCGCATCCGTCAGACGGGTCTGAAGTTCCTTTTTCTCGGCAAAACTCAGCACCAAGTCGCCGCGCGGCCAGCCGGATTGAAACGGTGCGCCCCCTACAAGCCGGTCAGACAGATGCCCGATGCCGATCACATATGCGTCGGCCCCGTTATACGCCTCGATCACGTTGAAATTGTCAAAAATCATCAGCGCGACGCCCTGACTTCCGGCCGGAAGCAGGATCGCGGCCTTCCCATGATCCGGCACGGCGGTGCCATCCCGCGCCACGACACCCCGTGCGGCCCATTCGGACGGCATCAGCGTAAAATCACGACGGGCTGAGGCGTAATCGAAATCGGTGGGCAGACGCACCTCCACGCCCCACGGCTGACCCCTGGTCCAACCATGCCGCGCCAGATAAGACGCCGCCGAAGCCAGCGCATCCGTCGGGTCATCCGACCAGATGTCCCGCCGGCCATCACCGTCAAAATCCACCGCGTGATCCAGATATGACGTGGGCATGAATTGTGTATGCCCCATTGCGCCCGCCCAACTGCCAAGCATGTTGCTGGCGCTGACATCGCCAGCCTGCACAATCCGCAGGGCAGCGACCAATTGCGTTTCAAAGAATTGTGCCCGCCGCGCATCAAAGGCTAGCGTTGCCAATGAACGAAGCGTTGGACTGCTGCCGCGATAAGACCCGAAAGAGGTTTCAAGCCCCCAGATGGCAGCGACCACCTCTTTTTCGACACCGTATTCAGCCTCGATCCGGTTCAACACCTGCCGATGCCGCTGCAGGGCGGCGCGCCCGTTCGACAGGCGCGTTTCCGACACTGCGGTTTCAAGGTACTCCCAGATGGGTTTCGAAAACTCAGCCTGATTGCGATCCCGTTCCAGGACATCTTCGTCATAGCTCATCCCCGAAAACACCTGAGTCAGTGTTCCCTGCGAAATGCCCTGCCGCCGCGCGCGTCCCTGAAAGGCGCCAAGCCAGGACTGAAACCTTGCCGTTGTCGCAGAAGCCACGGGCAAGGCCTCAATCAACGGGCGCGGGACCGGACGGATCGAAACGGTCACATCCGCCGAAGCCAGTTGCAGCGCTGCGCGTGAAATCCCGCTGTCTGCCCATCTGGTGTTTTCTGTTGTTTCCGCCTGCACTATGGATGCCCACAATGCGACGGTCATGACGCCGCCTACGCATTTTCGCATTCCGTTTTTTCCTGATTACTGCTCGACCACAGGGTAGCGCAGAATCAGAAATTCACAAAGTGCTCAGACGTTCGCCTCTCGCTCCTGCGCAGCACGCTCTGCCCGAATGCGTTCCAATGCCTCGCGCAGCAGGGGCACGCGGTTCGGCCTGAAACTTTGTTCCGTCACTGACATGTCCTGCAAGCGATCCAACCGGAAAACGCGAAAATCCTGTCGCAGGTGGCACCAGCCCAACAACACGTTCGAGTGATCCAGATAGACGATGCTCAAAGGGTTGACGCGCCTGTGCGTAGCGTCGCCTTTCGCGTCCGTATAGAAAAACTCGACCGCGCGCTCATCCCACGTCGCCTGCCGCAGAGTGGCCACGTCAATCGAGGGATCAGGCGGGCGGTTGAACCGCGTAGCCGCCAGAACCGCATGGCTGAGCCGATGGGACTGGCGTTGCGGCAAGCGTCCCTGAAGTTTCCGCAGGGCCGTACCCGCCGCACTCGACAAAGCCGGATCGCCAATCACCTGAACTTCGCGCAGGCCCAGAACCAACGCTTCAAGCTCATCATCAGTGAACCCCAATGGGGGCAGGGTCGCGTCCTCGATCAGGGTAAAGCCAAACCCCGCTTCGCCATCGATCACGGCACCCAGTCCGCGCAATGCATCAATATCCCGATGAATTGTTCGGGCCGAAACACCCAAATCCTGCGCCAACTGTTCGGATGTTCTGGGCGAAGGACTAGAACGCAGGGCTTGCATCAGTTGGAACAATCGGGCGGTGCGGGACATGATGTATAATAACTTATCCCTAATGACAGAAACTGTCATTAGGTCCCGATACTCAGTCAGCACACAATGACACGGAGCCTCATAATGCTGACCCTTCTCACCTTCCCCTCTGCCTTCGGCCTGTTCAGTGCCAGCCCCTTCTGCGTCAAGACAGCATTGATGCTTCAGCAGTCCGGCCAGACCTGGCAACGCTCGGACATGCTTGACCCCCGCAAGATGCCCCACCAGAAACTGCCCGTTTTGCGAACACCGGAACGCCTGGTCCCGGACAGCGACCTGATCCGCGATTGGTTGGAACAGCAGGGCGCGGATTTCGACAAAGGGTTGACAGATGTCGAAAAGGCGCAGTCCCGCGCCCTGGTGCGCATGGCCGAAGAGCATCTGTATTTTCACATCGTTCTGGATCGTTGGGGCAATGACGAAGTCTGGCCAGTCTTACGCGATACGTTCTTTACCGGAATTCCGGCGTTGATCCGGAAACCGGCATCCAATGCGATCCGGAAATCCGTTCTGAAGGGGACTACGTCACAGGGAATCGGGCGGTTTTCGCTGTCCGAACGGCTGGACCGGATCGAACGTGACCTCGAGGCGATCTCGGCCTATCTGTGGCAATCCTCTTTCCTGCTTGGGGACCGGCCGACATCGGCTGACATGAGCGTTGGTCCTATGCTTGCCGCGATGCGCGCCACACCTGCGGACACCCCCCTGACCCGCCGGATCAAACAGGATAACCTGCTGAACAGCTACGTGGATCGGTTGGAACAGGCGATACCAATTGCATGAAACCCTTTGAAAACCCTTTGGTCGCTTCGGCCTTTGAGACCCTGCCCCCGCAAACCCGTGCGGGGGCTCTGGCCTTGCGGGAGCTTGTGTTTGACACGGCAGCCTCTCTGCCTGCTGTCCCCTCGGTGCAAGAGGAACTGCGCTGGGGTCAGCCCGCCTATCTTGCGCCCAAAGGGTCAACGATCCGGCTGGGCGCGCACAAATCGGCAAGTTTCGCCTTGTTTGTGCACTGTCAGAGCCGGTTGATAAGCGATTTCACATCCGCCTTTCCGGGCGAGGACCGGATAGATGGGACCCGTGCCGTTCTGTTTGATGACACAGCACAAATCGATCCAACACGCCACGGATGGCTGATTGCCCGCGCGTTAACCTATCATCTCTGACGGCGTTTGCGTTCGACCTTGCGCTTAATCTTGTCTTTCTTGCGCTTGGTGCTGATCGCTTTGCGCCGGGATGATCGCCCTTTTGGTCCCTGTCCGCGCGGCAAGGCCTGGTCATCGATGGACAGCAGCTCTAGCTCCAACCCGCCGGTCACAGGTGTCGCTTCGGTCAGCCGAACGGTGACACGTTGGCCGATGGCGATAATCAGCCCCGTGTCCGCCCCCATAAGGGTCCCGGCCTCGCGGTCGAAATGGAAAAACTCGCGCCCCAATGATCGCACCGGAACCAAGCCATCCGCGCCGGTTTCGTCCATTTTGACAAATGCACCAAACCGGGCAATACCGCTGATCCGGCCCGTGAATTCATTGCCGACACGCTCGCTCAGATACGCGGCCAGATAGCGATCAGTCGTGTCCCGTTCAGCCATCATGGATCGGCGTTCGGTATCTGAAATATGAGTCGCCGTTTCTTCGAGCCGGTTAATCTCTTCTTCGGTCAAACCGTCCGTGCCCCAACCGTGGGCTGAGATCAGCGCCCGATGCACGACCAGGTCGGCATAGCGCCGGATCGGCGAGGTGAAATGCGCGTAGTTCCGCAGCGCCAGTCCGAAATGGCCGAAGTTTTCAGGGTTGTAATAGGCCTGTGCCATCGACCGCAGGGTGGTCAGGTTGATCAGTTCCGCATCCTCGGTCCCGGCGGCGGCGTTCAGCAGCGCATTCAGGTGTCGGGTTTGCAGCACCTGCCCCTTGGCGAGGTTCAATCCGGCAGCCTGCGCTGTTTCCCGCAGGCTTTCCAGCTTCTCGGGCGCGGGTTCCTCGTGCACGCGAAACAGCAGCGGACGGCGCTTGGCGATCAGTGTCTCGGCAGCCGAGACGTTGGCTAGGATCATGAACTCTTCGATCAACCGATGCGCATCCAACCGGTCGCGGAACGCCACGCTTTCAACATGACCCGTCTCGCTGAGCACGATCTTACGCTCGGGCAGGTCCAGTTCCAGGGGTTGTCGCACAGCCCGCGCTTTCTTTAGCGCGGCATAGGCGGCATAAAGCGGTTTCAAGACCGTCTCCAGCAATGGCCCAGTGCGGTCGTTCGGGTTGCCGTCGATGGCCTCTTGCACTTCGGCATAGTTCAGTGACGCAACCGAACGCATCAACCCCCGCACAAAACGATGACCAATCTTGTTACCGTTCGCGTCAATCTGCATCCGCACAGCGACACAGGCACGCGGGACGCCTTCATGCAGGGAACACAGATCACCCGACAGCCGATCAGGCAGCATCGGCACCACGCGGTCGGGGAAATAACTTGAGTTGCCTCGTTTGCACGCCTCACGGTCCAGGGCCGAGCCGGGCAGCACATAAGCTGCAACATCCGCGATAGCGACCCAGATCACATGTCCACCAGGATTATTGGGGTCTTCATCCGCGTGCGCGTAACAGGCATCATCACGATCGCGCGCATCCGAGGGGTCGATGGTCAGCAGCGGCATGTACCGCAGGTCCTCGCGGCCCTTCAGGCCAACGGGTTTGGCATTGTCTGCTTCGGCAATGACCTTGTCGGGAAAGTCATCCGGGATACCGTGCTGGTGGATCGCGATCAGCGAAACAGCCTTGGGCGCGGTCGGATCACCCAACCGTTCAACAATGCGCGCGCGCGGCAGGCCCATGCGGTTTTTTGGCCCGGCCTGTTCGGCCTCGACCAATTCGCCGTCTTTGGCACCATGCACCGCGCCATCGGCAACCAGCCATTCAGTCTGGCCTGCCTTGTCGATAGGAACGATTCTGCCCCCTTCGGCCCCTTTACGGAATATGCCCACGATCTTGCGCGGGTTGGTCCCGATTCGGCGGATCAGGCGGGCTTCGTAATTGTGATCTTCTTCGTGCACGACGGTCAGGCGGGCCAGAATGCGGTCACCCTCACCCAGGGCCGGGTCGCTCACCCGCGCGATGATCAGAACGATGGGCTCGACGCCTTCGCCATGCCATTCCAGTGGACGGGCAAACAGATCACCATCGGTATTCGGGGCCTTCACCTGCAAGACACTGACAGGTGGAAGACGGTCTGGATCGCGATAGCTGCGCTTGCGTTTTTCAAGATGTCCTTCGGCCTCAAGCTCTTTGAGGATGCGCTTGAGGTCAATGCGATCCGCGCCCTTGATACCAAAGGCTTTGGCGATGTCGCGTTTCGAGGTCAGGGTGGGGTTCGCCGAGATCCAGTCAAGGACCTCCTGCTTGGTGGGGATGCGAGTCATGCTTCCGGCGTAGCACGCGTTTGCGACCGCGTCATGACCAAAAAACCTCAGGATTTCAGATCAGCAACCGTATCCACATCGCGCAGTTGGTCCAGCAGGGTCACACGGCAGTTTGGGATTGAGGCAAGTGTGTCGGCCAATGCATGTTCTGTCGACCAGCGCACATCTTGGAACAGACCTGCGGGCAGCGCGCCATAGCGCTGCGCACCGACCAGCCAATAGCCGCCATCCGGCGCGGGGCCGAACGCCATCTGGGATCGCCCAAGCGCACCAAAAGCACGGGCAATATGTGCACGCGAAATACCCGGAATATCCGCACCAATCAGGCAAACCGGCCCCTTGGGCATTCCGCACAACATCCGCTTCATCCGGCCACCTAGGTCACCGGACCCCTGCGGCGCGCGTGGCAGGTCAACGGGCCAGACACGGCTTACAAGGCCTTCTGCATCGGGCGACACGGCCAGCACAATCTGCCAACGGGGATCACGTAGCCTGCTGATCAAGGCGCGGGTCTGATGCCGAAACCACCACGCGGCACCAACCATGCCGATATCGCGCCCCAGCCGCGTCTTGACACGACCCGGTCTGGGTTCCTTGACCATGATCACCAATGTGCGTTGCATGGATCAGGCGAAATAATCCGTCAGGATACGGGTATAGATCGATTTGAGCTGCTCGATCTGCGCAACCTCAACACACTCGTCCACCTGATGCATCGTGCGCCCGACCAAGCCGAACTCCACCACCGGGCAATGGTCTTTGACAAAGCGCGCATCCGAGGTGCCGCCGGTTGTCGACAGCTCAGGCGTAACGCCGGTTTCGGCTTCGACCGCTTTGGCCACCAGATCCGACAAAGGCCCCGGCGGGGTCAGAAAACTTTCACCCGAAATACTGATCGTGACACCGATTTCGACACCGTACTGAGCTGCCACCTGATCCGCCTCTGACTGCAACCAGTCACTCAGGCTGGCTCCGGAATGCAGATCGTTAAAGCGGATATTGACCGCGCCGCTGCATTGCGCCGGGATCACGTTGGTCGCGGCGTTTCCAGTGTCGATGGTGACAACAGCCAGTGTGGAGGCGTCGAAATGGTCCGTGCCCTGATCCAGTTCATGACTGGCAAGCCGATCCATCAGCCGCGCCATTGCGGGCAGCGGGTTTTTGGCCCGATGGGGATAAGCCGAATGCCCCTGCACACCTGTAATCTTAAACCACGCAGTCATTGAGCCCCGACGGCCGATCTTGATCATCTCACCCATTTTGTTCGGGCATGTTGGCTCACCTACCAGACAGACCGACATACGCTCACCCGCGCCTTTCATGTAATCGAGAAGCGCAGTGGTGCCGTCCAACGCATCGCCTTCCTCATCACCGGTAATCGTCAGGACAATTGCCCCATCCGGAGGAGTGTCACGCACGAAATCCATTGCGGCAGCCGCAAAAGCCGCAACTCCGGATTTCATATCGGTAGTGCCGCGCCCAAACATCACCCCATCCCGCACTTCGGCCCCGAAGGGCGGCGCAGTCCAGGCAGCTTCGTCGCCGACAGGGACGACGTCCGTGTGACCATTGAATCCGAAACTGCGCGCATGACCTTTCTGCCCCCAACGCGCGAAAAGGTTGCTGATGCCGCCGCGATCAACGCGCGTGCATTCGAAACCTGCCTCCGACAGCACCGCCTCAAGCAAAACAAGTGCTCCGCCTTCTGAGGGTGTGACCGAAGGGCAACGGATCAGTTCGGCTGTCAATTGGACGGGATCAGTCATGCGGGGGCCTCTGGAACTGTGTCTGACGCGGGTTCGCGCACAGATTCAACGATTTGGCCGGTTTTCCAACCCCAATCCGTAAAAAAACGGTCATCCGAATATTTAGATATCAAAGCGACACCCCAATAAAACATGACACTTTACCCTGCGACCACCTTGCCGCCCGCCACAAATTCGCGTTACAGGGCCGCGAAACAGGTGAATTGAATATGAAGCGCGCCTTCTTCGCACTGATCTGCCTGACTTTCGCCGTCATCGCACAGCAAAGCCTGGCACAGTCCCTTTCGGTCACAACCGTGACCCGCCCGCCATTTTCCTATGTCGAGGATGGCGACGAAACCGGCTTCTCTATGGATTTGCTGGCGGCTTTGGCCGAGGCTCTGAACTGGGACTACACGGTCAACCGCGTCGAGGCGTTTTCTGACATGTTGGGTGCCGTGCAGAGCGGATCTGCAGACCTTGCCATCGCCAATATCTCGATCACCGCCCTGCGTGAAACGCAAATGGATTTCTCTCAGCCGATCTTCGAAGCGGGTCTTCAGATCATGGTACCCTCGGACGCGGTACGAAAACCATCGCTGTTGCAGGCCCTGCTCTCGAAAGAACTGTTCATCGCCATAGGGCTGGCCTTTGCCATTCTCCTCGGTGGCGGCATGTTAATGTGGAGCTTTGAACGCCGCGCCCAACCCTATTTCGACCGCGACTTGAACGAAGCGTGGTTCCCATCGTTCTGGTGGGCGCTGAATTTGGTTGTGAATGGCGGGTTCGAAGAGCGAATGCCGCGCACTCCGTTCGGTCGAATGTTGGGTGTCGTGCTGGTGGTGTCATCCTTGTTCATCGTTTCAGTGTTCACCGCCCGTATCACCTCGGTCATGACTGTGGACGCCATTACCGGCAGCGTGAATTCGGTGAACGACCTGTACGGCAAGACTGTCGGGACAATATCAGGGTCGACTGCGGCAAGTTTTCTGAACCGGCGCGAGATCGAGTTTACCGGCTATCCGGGGCTGAATGAGATGCTGGACGCTTTCAAGGCCGAAGATCTGGATGCCGTCGTATTCGACGCGCCGATCCTGTCCTATTTTGCGGCCCATGAAGGGCGGCGCATTGCGTCGATGACAGGTGGTGTTTTCCTGCGCGAAAACTACGGCATCGCTTTCCCGACCGGATCACCTCTGGTCGAGGATGTAAACCAGGCATTGCTTGGCTTGCGCGAAGACGGAACCTATGACGAAATCTATCGCAAGTGGTTCGGATCGCGGAACTAGGCCTGCGCCTCGTCTCCGAAAAACGGTGTCATCTGCGCGACGATCACTGCGTTTTCATCCAACGCTCTTTGCATCAGCGCACGTTCGTCCGCCTCGATATCGTGACCTTGCGCTTCACGTTCGGCCAATGTGCCGTATCCGGTGACATCCAGTGGTGCGGTGTCGGCCTGCTTCAGGATCGCGACCGTCTCACGCACGGCCTCGGCCTCATCCACGCCGCTGGCATAGCACATCAGCGCCGCGCCGGTCGCCCCATCGGGCAGCCCGTCGCCCTCCTTGCGGCCAATCTGGACCAGAAGGGTATAGACTTGCTGACGCGAGGGTTTCTTTTGCTTGTCCATGCACCGGGCCATAGCCCCGCGCCGGTTCGCGGTCAAGCAGCCAACAATTGCAGGAGCCCTTCCTTGCGCCCATAGTACCCGGAATAAACCGATCCCGGATACCAAAGGACGTCTTCATGCCCTACCCAGATTTCATAGCGAGTTTTCCCAGCCTCGACGTACCGTTCCCCGACGACGTGGTGCAAACGGCCGTGATCCGGTCGGATGCAGGATTGGTGGCGTTCTTTACGTTTCTTCAGGATTTCGAATTGCCCTTACATTCTCACAAAGCCCAATGGGGCACAGTGGTGGAGGGTGAGATTGAATTGACCATCGACGGGCAGACCCGGACCTACCGCTCGGGCGATAGTTATTCGATCCCGTCAGGCGTGGAACATAGCGGCAAAATCAAGGCTGGCACGCGGGTAATCGATGTTTTCGAGGAACCGGACCGATATCCGATCAAGGGATAAGCTGGGAGAGAGACTCAGTGAACGCGAGTCTCGGCCTCCCTCATTGATTGAAGGCCTCCGGCCCGAAAAACTGTTGAGGTGAATCCGGCGGCGATGGTGAAACCGAAGGTAGTGGCAAATCCGAAGGCAATGGTGAATCCGAAAGCGGCAGCAAATCCGAAAGTGCTGAAATAAATACAGGAAGCACAGAAGTCGAAGCCATGCTGGGTGAGAACCGCTAAGCAGCACTTCAAGCCTGATCACGGCCACGAACCTCGTATCTGGTTCAGCCGACCTGACCCAAAAAACAAAAGGCCGGAGCAGTTATGCCCCGGCCTTGCGCGTTAATCAGAACGATCAGTCCCGCAGCAATTCGTTGATGCCCGTTTTCGAGCGGGTCTTTTCGTCAACCCGCTTCACGATCACCGCGCAATAGAGGCTGACATTGTTCTTCGACGGCATGGAACCCGCGACCACAACCGAATAGGGTGGAACCTCGCCATACATGACTTCTCCGGTTTCGCGGTCCACGATCTTAGTGGATTTACCAATGAACACGCCCATTCCCAGAACCGAGCCTTCGCGGACGATACATCCCTCGACCACTTCCGAGCGCGCGCCGATAAAGCAATTGTCTTCAATGATGGTTGGGCCAGCCTGCATCGGCTCAAGCACTCCGCCAATGCCAACGCCACCCGACAGGTGCACATTTTTGCCGATCTGCGCGCAGGATCCGACAGTGGCCCAGGTATCAACCATCGTGCCTTCGTCAACGTAGGCCCCAAGGTTCACGAAAGACGGCATTAGCACCACGCCCGGTGCAATAAATGCCGACTTGCGAACCACGCAGTTTGGAACCGCGCGGAACCCGGCAGATCGCCACTGTTTTTCACCCCAACCGGCGAACTTGCTGTCTACCTTGTCCCACCAGCCGCCGTCCTGCGGACCGCCCGGCTGGATTTCCATGTCCTTGATACGGAAGCCCAGCAGAACCGCCTTTTTGGCCCATTGATTCACGTGCCAGTCACCGGTTTCCAGCTTTTCCGCCACGCGCAGCGAGCCACTGTCCAGCGCATTCAGCGTATCCTCGATCGCCTCGCGCTGCTCCCCTGCGGTGGCGGGCGTGATTGTCTCGCGTGCCTCCCAGGCGGCTTCGATGGCGGCTTCCAGTTGCGCGTTGGACATGGGGTGTCTCCCTACAGAATCTGTTCACGTTGATTTGGCCTATACGCAAGCCGGACCCATGGCGCAATGCGACGTAGACGGGCCCAATTGCGTCTGAGGCAGAGGGTCATCAGCTCGCGCGCCGAATATGGCGGGTCAGGATCGCCGTTGCTGTGGCCATTTCCTTGCGCTTCAAAGCCCGCACAATGGCCGCATGATCCGTGTCAGCCCGTTGCACCCATTTCAACCGCCATTGCGCGAACAGATGGCGTGCGCTTGCGATATGCAGATCGTCGATCGCGTGCAAAAGCCGAGGCAACCCGCAAGGTGTCAGGATGGCGCGATGAAACGTTCTGTTCAGAGCCTCCCATTGCGGCATCGACTGCGCCTCGTCACAGGCGATGCGTGCGTTTTCGATCTTTTCCAACGCGACCGGAGACATGTTTTGCATCGATTGCTGCAACGCCAGCGTTTCCAACGCCACCCGCATTTCGATCACCTCCCGAACTTCTGCCGGGTCCAGCGCTGTAACCCGCATTCCCTTGCGCGGTTCATGCCGGGCCAGCCCATGCGCCTCAAGCCGCAACAAGGCTTCGCGCACCGGAACATGGCTGGTGTCGAAGGTGCGGGCAATATGGTCTTGCCGCAGCTTTTCACCGGCTGCCAGCTCTCCGGTGATGATCCGTTGGCTGAGGCTTTGGTAAATCGTGTCGGAAATCATTGCAGTCATGGATTATAGATAAAATCCACCATCCACATCCACAACCCGATAATTTACCCAGCTAAAGGGTCCGGCGCGATATTTGCACCGCACACCAGAACGGCCACGCGTTCACCCGGTTCAGGCCGATACGCACCCGAGGTCAAGGCGGCCAATGCGGTCGCGCCCGCAGGTTCTACCAGAATGCGATGCGCGCGCCAAAGCGCCAGTTGTGCCGCAGCGATGGCATCGTCAGACACCAGAACCGAACTCATACCCTGCGCCAGTTCAAAACAGATTTCGCCGATCCGCCGCGCGCCCAGCGCGTTTGCGGCGATGCCCGACACGGAAACATCCACCGGCTCACCAGCGCGCAACGCTGCATTCAAGGCACAGGACGTTTCCGGCTCGACCGCCACAACCTTGCGCGCGCCACCGAACCAGGCTAGCGCCCCGGCGATCAGACCGCCGCCGCCAACAGCGACCAGTACCGTATCCGCCTGCAAGCCCTGGGCGTCCCATTCGGCAAAACAGGTCCCTTGCCCCGCCACTGTGGCCGGGGCGTCATAAGCATGGATCTGCATTGCACCCGTCGTTGCCTCATGCTCTTGCGCTGCGGTCAGCGCGTTCGCGTATTCACCGGAAACAACGCTCAGGTCGGCACCGGTTTGCCGGATCAGTGCGATCTTGGACGGACCCGCCAGTTCCGGCACAAATATCTTTGCAGGATACCCCAGCGTCTGCGCTGCATAAGCTGCCGCCGCACCATGATTGCCACCGGATGCGGCGACCACACCCGCAGCCGGCACATCCGAGCTGAGCAGCGTATTGAACGCACCCCGCGCCTTGAAACTGCCAGTATGCTGCATGTGCTCGAGTTTCAGTTCAACCGGATAGCCGGGAATGTTGCTTTCCATAACCGGGGTCACCTGCGCATATCCCGCGATGCGGTCCCGTGCTGCCGATATTTCACTTTTCCAATTCATTCTCGTCTTTCCGTGACTGGCACTCTGCCCGCGAACCCTATAGCTGTTTGTCAAACACGCAAGCAGGGATCGATCACCGATGAGAGAAGACCGTCACAGTCCGTTTCGCGATGCGCAGACCGACCGCTCGACCGCGAAAGAGGTTCCGGACACACCGCAAACACGCTCTCCGGCCTACCGTCTGGCTTTCGCGGATGACGAGTTTCTGTGCCGGGACGAGCTGCGCCCTGTACGCTTGCAGCTTGAGTTGCTGAAACCCGAAATGATCATGACCGAGCGTGAGATCACGTCGACCATCGTCATGTTCGGCGGCGCCCGCATTCCCGAACCCTCGCAAAAGCACACCGCGCGGACAGAAACCCTGGCCGGTCTGTCGAAATATTATGATGAGGCACGCGAATTCGCGCGACTGATGACCGTGAAATCGAAAGAAACCGGATGCCGCGAGAATGTGATCGTCACTGGCGGCGGCCCCGGTGTAATGGAAGCTGGCAATCGCGGTGCACACGAAGCAGGCGGGTGCTCGATCGGGCTGAACATCGTGCTTCCGCACGAACAGGCGCCAAACAGTTTCGTGACGCCAGATCTCAGCTTTAATTTCCACTATTTTGCGATCCGCAAAATGCACTTCCTGATGCGCGCCCGCGCCATCACCATCTTTCCCGGTGGGTTTGGGACGCTGGATGAACTGTTCGAATCCCTGACCCTGATCCAGACCGGCAGAATGGATCGCGTGCCTTTCCTGCTGTTTGGCCGCGCGTTTTGGGAAAAGGTTATCAACTGGGACGCACTGGCAGATGCCGGTACGATCTCGGACGAGGATCTGGACCTGTTCCGCTTTGTCGATACCGCGCAGGAGGCGGCCGAGATCATCGAGAACTGGGAACCCGCCCCGCCCCGCGACGAAATTCCGGGGCGCTGAGCGATGAAACCCCCAAAGACAGGCGAAATGCTCCACCTGCGTGGCAACGCGTTGTCAAAAGGCGAACCCGTCGCCCTTCCACTGACGCAAAGCAGCATGTTCCATCTGCCCGGTGCGCCGGACGGTCACCCGACCTATGGCCGTGTCGATAACCCCACCTGGGTACATCTTGAGCATGTTTTGTCGCATCTGGAAGACGCGCCTTGCCTCAGCTTCCCGTCCGGCATGGCCGCGATTTCTGCGGCTCTGTTTGCAACGGTGCAAGCAGGTTCGCGCCTTCTGATCCCTTCGGACGGGTACTATGTCACCCGTCTGCTGGCGGACCGGTTCCTTTCGCGTCTTGGCGTGACAGTTGAAGAGCGCCCGACCACAGCGTTTGCCGCAGGTGGTTTTGATGAGTTTGACGTTGTGTTCGCCGAAAGCCCTTCGAACCCCGGTCTGGACATGATTGACCTGAAAGTTATAGCCGAACAGGTGCGGTCTGCTGGCGGGGTGACGATCGCCGACAATACGACGATGACACCGCTGGGTCAGCGCCCGTTGGATTTGGGCATCGACGTGGTCGTGTCGTCCGACACCAAGGCGATGGGCGGGCATTCCGACATGCTGATGGGTCACGTGGCCAGCCGCAACAGTGACATCATGGAACGGGTCGAGGAATGGCGGAGAGTCTCCGGCTCGATCCCAGGACCGCATGAGGCATGGCTGCTGCATCGCGGGTTGGAAACGCTGGATGTCCGGTTCGACCGGATGTGCAACTCGGCTCAGGTAATAGCGGAACGGTTGGCAGGTCACCCAGCGGTCAAGCAGGTCCGCTATCCTGGGCTGGCCGATGATCCATCACACACACTGGCGCAGGCACAAACGGCACGGTTCGGATTTCTGCTATCCTTGACTTTGGAAAGCGAAGACAAGGCCGAAGCCTTCATCAACACTTGCCCGCTTTTGCGCCCCGCCACCTCCTTCGGTGGTGTTCACAGCTCGGCCGAGCGCCGCGCGCGCTGGGGCGATAGTGTCGACCCGGCCTTCATCCGCCTGTCCGTTGGATGCGAACCGGTGGACGAACTGTGGAAGGCGATCGAGGCCAGCCTGAACGCGCTGTGATTACTTCTTCGCGGCACGCAGGTCCTTGAAAACGTAGATCGGCAGTACCACGCTGGCGATCAACGCCCCCAGCCAGACAAGCAGCGTCGCCGCCAGCAGGTTCGAGATACCGCCAACTGTCAGCCCCGACGCGATGAGGTCGGTCACCAACAGGCCCACAAATGTCACGACCAGAGCGATCCCGCCTTTCAATGCGGGCGCTTTCTTTTCGCCAAGCTTCAGTATCAATGGCTCGGCGATCACCTGAACGACGGTGAAAACGATCACAACCACGATAAATGAGATCGGTTTGATCGCGAAACCGGACAGTATCAGCGAAGCCAGCAACAGCCCAATGGCATTGCCGGCCAGCAGGGCCAAAGCGGATTTAATTCTGCGCGACATGGGATGGCCTCCGTCAATCTACAATCAGAAATATGAAGATATTAGCAGACTTCTGAGTTTTTTCGAGACAATTCAATCGCCTCTTCCTTTTGACCCGTTGAAAACACGTGGTACAACACATTCATCAAGATCAGACCTGTCCCTGACCCGTGAGTGTGAGATGAGCGACGATCCCTATTCCGTCCTTGGCGTATCGAAAGACGCCAGTGCCGACGAAATCAAGAAAGCCTACAGGCGTATTGCCAAGGAGTGCCACCCGGACCTGAAACCCGGCGATGCCAAGGCCGAGGCCAAATTCAAGGCCGCAGCTGCTGCGTATGACTTGCTGAAAGATCCTGAAACCCGCGCCCGTTACGACAATGGCGAAATCGACTCATCGGGTCAGGAACGCCCGCAACAACACTATTACCGGGACTATGCTGAGGCCGCTGGAAACCCCTATCGCGGGCGTCAGGCGGACCCGGACGACATGTCGGACATCTTTGCCGAATTCATGCGCGGCCGCGGTGGATTTGGCGGCCAGCAAAGGCATGAGTTTCATGCGCCGGGGCATAACCTGAATTATTCCCTGCAAATCAGCTTTCTGGATGCCGTGTTTGGCGCCAGCCAGAAATTGACCCTACCAGACGGCAACCGGATCGAGGTCAAGATCCCCGCCGGTATAACCGAAGGTCAGACCATCCGCCTGCGCGGCAAGGGTGCTCCGGGTTATGGCGAAGGCCCTCCGGGGGATGCGTTGGTGACCGTCACGGTCGCCAAACATCCGGTGTTTGACCGTCAGGGCGACGACATCCATATCACGCTGCCGATCAGCATCGATGAGGCCATTCTGGGCGGGAAAGTCGCCGCCCCCACCATCGATGGCGGTGTGAACGTCAATGTTCCGGCGGGCACAAGCAGCGGCAAAACCCTTCGCCTGCGCGGCAAGGGGGTGAAGAAACGCGGCTCGTCCCTGCGCGGCGACCAACTGATCGAATTGACTGTCTCGATGCCCGACAAGATCGATGATGATCTCAGGCAGTTCATGGAGACATGGCGCGAAACGCACCGCTACGATCCGCGGAAAGGAATGCCGTCATGATCCTGACCGAAAAGGAACTGATCGAAACCGTCTCGCGCCTGACCTCGGACCGCCTGACCGAGTATCTTGCGGCCGAAATCGTGATCCCTGAACAATCGGAGCAGGGGCTGGTCTATCACAGTATCGACGTTGCCCGGCTGGAACTGGCTTGCGAGTTGCACGAGCAATACGACATGGAGGCCGATGCGCTGTCGATGATGATCTCATTGATTGATCAGATGCATGGGCTGCGCGCTGAACTGCGTGAGGTTCTGAACGCAGTCGAGGCGCAACCCGAGCCGGTGCGCAAACAACTGATCGAGGTCATTGGCACAGCGCGGTTCCGTCGCAGATAACAGGGTTTTGGGCGCAATGATTTTGGCTTAGAAGGCCGCCTTGATCCTTTGTCAGGTAGCTTCCATGACCCAGCCCAGATCCGAATTGCTGATGCCTGCGGGCAATCTGCGCAAACTTAAGCTCGCCATCCTCTATGGGGCAGACGCCGTGTATTTGGGCACGCCGGATATGTCGCTGCGCACCAAGTCCGAGTTTTCGCTGGACGAGGTGATTGAAGGGGTCGAGTTCTGTCACAGCCATGGCCGGCGCGCCTACCTGACACTGAACCTGTTCTCGCACAACAAAGACATCCCGAAGCTGGACGAATATATTGACACGGTGCGCAAGGTGCAGCCCGACGGGTTGATCATCGCCGATCCGGGCGTGTTCCAATACGTCCGCGAGCGCGCGCCCGAACTGCCGCTGCATATCTCGACCCAGGCTAATATCTGTTCGTGGCTGTCGGTGAAGTTCTGGCAGGATCAGGGGGCCGAGCTGGTGGTTCTGGCGCGTGAGGTTTCCTATCCCGAACTGGTCGAGATCCGTGAGAAATGCCCTGATATTAAGCTAGAAGCCTTCGTGCACGGTGCTATGTGCATGACCTATTCGGGCCGCTGTCTGCTGTCGAATTTCATGGCCGAACGCGGGGCCAACCAGGGCAACTGCGCCAATTCCTGTCGCTGGAACTATGGTCTGAAACTGCGCCTCAAGGATGGCACACATCAGGAGCTGCGTATCACCGAGGAAAACGCCGATTTGTTCGAGTTTCTTCTGGAGGAAGGCTGCCGCCCCGGCGACCTGATGCCCATTGAAGAGGATGACCGGGGTTCCTACATCCTGAACTCCCGCGATCTGTGCATCATGCCGAAACTGGATGAGTACCTGAAAATCGGTGTCGACAGCCTCAAGGTCGAAGGGCGCGGCAAATCGGAATATTACGCCGCGATCGTCGCACGGGCCTATCGTATGGCGATAGATGACTATTTCGCGGACCCCGAAAACTGGGACCCCAAGCCTTACATGCGTGAGCTCGAAACCGTCGGGAATCGCGGCTATACGCTGGCCTTCCACGAAGGGCGGCTGACCAATTACGCCCATGATTACGAACACACCGCATCCATCGCGCAATGGGAATATGCCGGGATCGTCACCGAAGTGACCGAGGATGCCTTTCTGGTCGAGGTGAAGAACAAGCTGGAACCGGGTGATGTGCTGGATTTCGTCTCGCCAGTTGCGCGCGACACGGTTCTGCTGCGGGTTTATGATTTCGAACGCGCCCATGATGGCGCACGGCTGGACGTCGTGCATGGCAGCACAAAAACCATCATTCGGATGCCTTTCACCCTGTTTGATCACGAGGATATCGACAATCTGCGCGCCCGTTTTCCGGTCTATTCAGTGCTGCGCAAGGAACGCGCCCTGACCGACGAACACTGGAGCCGCATTCGCTTTGACAAGCTCGTGCAGGGATTGGAAACCACCGGTCGCGACAACCCAACTGCCTATGCACGCCGTCGCGATGATCTGGTTGAAAAGATTGGCCAAGACGGTAACGAACGCCGGTTCAAGACAAACCGCATCGGCACGGAAGGATGCTGCGGCAAGGGCTGCAACGGATGCCTGATCTTCTGGCAGGATGACAAATACGCGTTGGCCCGCGAGGTACTGTCCAAACGGAAGCAAGGCGAGCAACTCAGCCGCCGCGAGGCGACAGAACTCAAGCTGCCGGGTGAACCGGCTTAGTTTCCCGCCCGATATTCTTCGGGAACAAAGAACGTATAGTCACGATCCGCCACTTGTTCGTGACAGACATGGCAATATGCAACTTCGCTGGCACGGGCGCCCATGGTATCGCCATACAAGGACCCGTCTGGCAGCACCATGATATAACGCCAGTCAGCGGTGTTCGGGCTGGTACCCTCTGGCAGTTTTTCCATTATGAACATGGCGCCGGGGTGTATGTGACCTTCATCGGTCACCGTCATGCTGTCCTTGGCAAGCACCGATCCCACGGGCAGTTCTTCGCCCTGTTGCAATGTCCCATAGTTGTGCGCCATTCGGTTGGCATACGTGTTGACGAAACGCTGTCCGTGTGTGGCCGAGATATATGGCGCGTCGTTGAAAAGCGGCCAGCTTTGGTAGTTTAGAACCAGATCCAGTTGCGCCGCAGCATACCCCCGTGCCATGCGGCGGCTGAGCGAATGGTAGTGGGCCGCGGCCTCATCCTTGCTTAGCTCTGCCGGGTTTTCGATCGCGATGTGGGCGTTGTGACCATCTGCCGTTGCCAGTCCTGAAGAAATCAGAAGTATCGCGCACGCAATGGCCTTGTGCTGGAGAAATATTCGAAGATACGAGTCCATTATTACGACCCACCTGAAAATCAGTTCGCCTGAGCGCCACGTGACGACAGTGTTCTTATTCTAGCGGCTCCGGGAACTCTTACTAGCTCAGGTCCCGGAATCTCACCGCCTTGTGCATCGATTTGAACCTGCATCCTGCGGCATTGAATCATTAAAATATAGCAAATTATGCATATTGAATCAGCATCTGAAACATTAAGTTTACAGGCACACTTCATGCGTGCAGGCGGTCATCTTGGACAATCAAAGCACGACCATCCGATCCATGATGAACCGGACAGAAAAACTACCGGGTTAAACCGGCTTCGGACTCAATCTGTTTGCGCGATTTGCGGGCACGTTCGGTTGCCGATTTCAACTGACCGCACGCCGCCATGATATCCTCGCCCCGTGTCTTGCGAATGGGAGAGGCGTAGCCTGCCTGATAGATGATGTTGGCAAAAGCGCGAATGCGGTTGTTCGAGCTGCGCTTGTACGGCGCGCCGGGCCATTCGTTAAACGGGATCAGGTTGATCTTGGCCGGAATTTTGTGACGCTTGATGTGGTCGATCAAACGATGGGCATCCGCGTCGCTGTCATTCACACCGTCCAGCATCACGTATTCGAACGTGATCCGCTCGGAGTTCGAGGCATTGGGATAGCTGGCCAGCGCCTGCAACAACTCCTCGATATTCCAGCGTTTATTGATTGGAACCAGAACGTCGCGGGTTTCATCCGTGGTTGCATGGAACGAGATCGCCAGCAGACAGCCGATTTCCTCAGCCGTGCGCGCAATTTCGGGTACCACTCCACTGGTCGACAGCGTAATGCGGCGGCGCGACAGGGAAATCCCCTCGGGATCCATCGCGATCTTCATCGCATCGCGGACGTTTTCGAAATTGTAAAGCGGCTCGCCCATTCCCATCAGAACGATGTTTGACAGAAGGCGCGTTTCATCCTTTGGCGCACCGGGGGTCGGCCATTCGTCAAGATCGTCGCGCGCCATCATGATCTGCCCGACAATTTCGGCAGATGTTAAATTACGTACAAGCTTCTGGGTGCCGGTATGACAAAACGAACATGTCAGTGTACATCCGACCTGAGACGATATGCACAGCGTTCCGCGATCTTCCTCGGGGATGTAGACCACCTCGACCTCGTGCCCGCCCGCGATCCGGCACAGATATTTGCGGGTGCCGTCCTCGGACACCTGTCGGGTCACGACCTCGGGTATCTCAACCACAAAGTTTTCGGCCAGTTGCGCACGGTACGCTTTGGCGAGATTCGTCATCTGGGAAAAATCGCGCACGCCCCATTGATAGATCCACTGCCAGATCTGACCGGTACGCATCTTTGCCTGCTTTTCGGGCGTACCATGTTCGATCAGGACCTCGCGCAAACGGTCGCGGGTGAGACCGACAAGGTTCACCTTCCCCTCGGGCAATTTGCGAGGGAGGGTCATGACGTCTTGAGTGATCGGCGCTTTGGGCGACATTGTGGTACCTGCTGAGGCGTATCTTCAAGGATTCTGGCTTGGGATGCGCCTCTATATAGGAACCTGTGCAAAGATCAAAAGGAATCGTTTCAGTCAATCTGCAAAACTCAACAGTTCTTCAACGCGTGCCCGCCCCAAATTCACCCGGCATGATGTGATTGCGATACCTGTACCCGATCCGCCACCAAACGACGCGCCGACGGCGGTGCAATGCGTATCGCGATAGGTTTCCCAGGCCTGTTGCGCCGCCATAAGGGCAGGTTCAGCCACTATCCGCCCGGTGACCTCATCCAACTCCTTGGCAGATTGTACCGCCAAATCAAAACTCACCTGCAGCGCGCGCGAGACCCGTGCTTCCATCTCTCCGACGCAGGATCCGATTTCGACTTGTGATCCGGCGTCGGAACATTCCAACGCCGGGTCGGCGGTTGCGGTGGCTGGCAAAAGCAGCGCGATCAAGATCAGACGCATGGCCGCCTCATTCATCCATTCAGCTGGGGTCAGGCCAGAGTAACATGTTTTGCCAGAAAGGTTTAGATGCCGGTTGGCCCCCTAAACCAACGGAAATGCAGTTCCGCGTCAGACACCCGCGGGTGGGATATAGCAATCTTCGGCATCCAGGGTCTTGACCGGATCGTTCGGTCCGCATTGTTCGCCGGTTACGGGATATGTCTCGCCCTTGTTTTCGCAGGCACTCAGCAGCATGGCTGATATCATCATCAACGCGACAAGAGATTTGTTCAGCATGGTGGCAACTCCTTGGTTTCTCTTGAACTGATTAGTTCGGAAATCGTCAGAGCTCACATTGATACGGATCAAGTAAACGGGTTGATCCTGCGTAAAGGTACAGGGAAGCGTAAAAACAAAAAAAGCCCCGCCAATGACGGGACCATTTGCTTAGGTCGGGGTGCTTACTTGGTGCAGCGCTTTTCGGCGTCTTCGATTGCTGCGGTAAAGCCCAGCAGCGAGAAGGTGTCCTTGGTTTGCGTGCCGCGTTCGGACCGGGCAGTCAGAACAGCCTCGGTTCCGCGTTTCAGCGCTGTGACGATCTTGGCGTCATCTGCATCTGATGCGGGCCAGGCCCACTCACCTTCGGTGAACAGTTCAAACTCGGACCCGTCGACATTCAGGTTCACCGTCGATCCCGGTGCAAACGGATAGCCGCCGGTAAAGGTCACTTGTCCTTTGACCTCGGCATTGGGGCGATAGAACACAAACAACAGGATGTCGCTGCGTCGCACGGATACGACACGCCCGCCCCGGGTGTTCACGGTTTCCTTGGGGGCCGAAACGCTCCAGCATTCGGTGGGATCATCTTCGACAAAAACGCTCCAGTCCGTTTTTGCAGCAACCCGGTTTGTGCTTGTCGCCTGTTGGGCGAGTGCAGACGTTGCGGCGATGCCTGCCACACACAGGCCCGCGATCGTACGAACGAGCATTGATCCCATTTGTCCAGCCTCCTAGCTCGACCGATACCTCAAATCCATCGGACATGGCTGCGAACCCTTCCGGCCCGTCTATTCCGTTGCGCATTCCGATGATTGCCGACATACACACACTAACGCAGGTTTCGCCACAGGCGAAAGGGCGATTGGCAGAATTTTGCGCATAAATTTCGGAGGTCCAGATGACGCAGCCCGTAGCAATGACAGAACTGTGGCGTGGCAACTTGCTGGAAAGCCTGCATTTGGGCCACGCGGTCATCTGCGACGACACCGGCCAGATCGTGCGCAGCTGGGGCGACCCGCAGGCGGTTATCTATCCGCGCTCATCCGCCAAGATGATTCAGGCGCTTCCGCTGGTCACGTCGGGAGCCGCGGCAAAATACGGATTGAACAGCGAACATCTTGCGCTGGCCTGCGCGTCCCACAATGGGGCCGCGATCCATACCGACCGCGTGACAGCGTGGCTTGATCATCTGGGGCTGAGCGAGCACGACTTGCGCTGCGGGCCACAGGAGCCAGCGGACACTGCCGCGCGGGATCGGCTGATTCTGGCGGATGACACCCCGTGCCAGATCCACAACAATTGTTCCGGCAAGCATTGTGGTTTCCTGACACTGGGTCAGCATATGGGCGCAGGACCGGAATATCTGGAAATCGACCACCCGGTGCAGCAGGCCTGCCTGTCTGCCATCGAAGAGACGTCAGGCGAAACCAGCCCCGGTTACGGTATTGACGGCTGTTCCGCCCCGAATTTCGCCGTGTCGCTGGCCGGGCTGGCCCGGTCGATGGCGTGGTTCGCAAGCGCCTCGGATCGGTCCGACCGTTCCAGCGAGGCGGCGGTTCAATTGGTGGCAGCCATGGTGAAACATCCGGAACTGGTTGCCGGTGAGACCCGTGCCTGCACCGAACTGATGCGCGCCATGAACGGGCGCGTCGCCATCAAGACCGGGGCCGAGGCGGTGTTTGTGGCCATCATCCCGGAAAAACGCATGGGCGTTGCGTTGAAGATCACCGATGGCACCACACGGGCCAGCGAATGTGCCATCGCCGCCATTCTGGTGAGCCTAGGTGTGCTGGAGGCCGATCACCCGGCCACCCGCAAATTCATGAACGCCACGCAATACAGCCGTCGGGGGCTGGAATGCGGCGTGATCAAACCTGCGCCGGGTTTCCCCTGCTAAGGCCCCTACATCTCGATCTCGTGCACCTCGGCCACTTCGACCGAGCCCGAACCGTTGACGACCATCGGACAGCCCTTGGCCATCTCGGTCGCGGCTTCGATGCTGTCGGCCTTGATTACGGTAAAGCCCGAGGCCGGGTTCGCACCGCCATTGTCGACGACCCCGCTGCTGCTGACCGTATAGGATTGTCCGACAGGGTTGCCGGGGATCTCTAACGCTTCGGCCATACCCTGAAACCACGCGCCCCAAGCGGCCATGGTCGCCTCGATCTCGGCGGGGTCGGTCGGGGTGTGTCCCCCGTGATAGACAAACAAATATTGGGGCATATCGCTCCTCCCTGATGAAGCCTTATTTGCACTTCGCTTCGAGTTTGCGCAGCGAAGACGTCCAGCCCTGATTGTGGTTCGCGGCTGCTTCGGCATCGGCCAGTTCGCGGTGGTCCAAAACCAGGCGTGACCCCGTGCCTGTCGCTGTGACTGTGAAGGTGACGTGGCTTTCGGCCCCGCGCTGATCCTGATCGTCATGCCAGCCCCAGGTAAACCCCACCGAGTTTGGCGGGTCGACATGCGTGACGTGGCCCGAGACCTTGTATTGCTGGCCCTCGCCGTTTTCCATGACCGAATACCACGGGCCGGTGCGCGAGAAATCCAGATTGTGTTCAGGCACGTGCATCCCTTCGGGCCCCCACCATTGCAACAACCGGCTGCCGTCGCTGATCCATGCAAACAGGTCTTCTGGGCTGACGGGGAAGTCCCGTTCCAGTTTCAGGTCGGCCATGAATTCTCCCTTTCGATGATATCACTGAGGCGATCGAGGCTGCTTTCCCAGAATTGCCGTTTGGAGATCGTCCAGTCGGCAATCATCCGCAGCCCGTCGGGCCGGATGGAGTACATCCGTTGGGTGCCCCGCACGCGCTGTTCAACCAGCCCGGCTTCGCGCAATACTTTCAGATGGCGCGAAATCGCAGCGCCGGACATTCCGCGCCCTTCGATCAGGTCACCGGCGGGCAGTTCGCCCTGCTCCATCAATTGCTCGACAATCGAGAACCGGGTGGCGTCGGACAAAGCGGAAAAGGTGGTCAGAAGCGTGCTCATGACCTATATTTAACACAAATGTTAAATAATGAAAAGCCCTGTCAGGATTCGACAAAATCCGCGCGACTGTACCCTTGCAGGTAAAGCAGTGCCGTCAGGTCGCCGTGATTCACCCGCACGTCGCATTTCGCAGCCACCGACGGTTTGGCATGAAGGGCAACGCCGGTTCCGGCCCGCCCCAGCATGCCCAAATCATTGGCCCCGTCGCCGACGGCGATCACGTCAACTTCGGACAGGCCAAGGCGAGTGGAGATCTGTTCAAGCGCCTCGATTTTGGCCTGACGTCCCAGAATAGGACGCGCCACATCGCCCGTCAGTTTGCCATCTGCGGCCAGCAGAGTGTTGGCGCGGTTTTCATCGAACCCCAGCAGCTCTGCCACCCGCGCGGTGAAGGCGGTAAAGCCACCGGACACCAGCGCAGCATAGGCTCCGTTAGCCCGCATCGTTGCCAGCAACGCCTGTCCGCCGGGCATCAGGGTGATCCGTTCGCGCAGAACTTTGCCAATGACGCTTTCATCCAGATCCTTCAGCAGACCAACCCGTTCGATCAGGGCACCTTCGAAATCCAGCTCTCCGTTCATGGCACGGGCGGTGATGTCCTTGACCCTTTCGCCGACGCCAGCCTCATCCGCCAGTTCGTCAATGCATTCCTGCTGGATCATGGTGCTGTCCATATCGGCCAGCAGCATCTTTTTGCGCCGCCCATGTGCGGGCTGCACAATCAGGTCCACGCCCATGCCTTGCAAGTCTGCCCAAACGTCCCAGCGATTGGCGGGCATGTCACTCAGCTCAAACTCGACCGCTTCGTCCGGGCTGAGCCACAGGACATCCCCACCGCCCCACGCGTTGCGCAACGATTCCGGCAGGGCACGGTCCAGTGAGGGTGCAGCCGGGTTGGTCAGCAAAGTGGCGACATACATATTAAATCTCCAATGTCATACCCAGGCGAGCAGACTCAGGGCGTCAACGGTGTTCGACCCTGTTCGGTCAGTTCCCAGCAATTCTGTCCCTCGAATACGGCGACGCCCGTCGGGCGTCCGTACCCGGCCCCCGTGTCCAGATTGATCCGGTTGCCATAATGTGTCGCCTGATCCAAAGGCGTGTGTCCATGAACGATCAGTTTGGGATGCGGGCCTTGGTAGTCGTGGAAGTCCTGTCTGATCCAGATCAGATCACTTGCCTGCTGTTCATTCAGTGGCACACCCGGACGGATACCCGCGTGAACAAAGGCAATCTCGGGCGTCTGATGCATCACCACCAGATCGCGCAGAAAGGTCAGGTGCGATTTCGGCACGGCTGCCTGTGCCATCCGGTGCAGGTTTTCAAGGCGGATCTGACCTTCGAATTCCACCCCATAGCTGCGCAGGGTGTCGATCCCGCCCAACCTGTCATGCAGCCAGTGGTATCCCACCAACAAATGCGGATCGTGGCGTGGAGTGTCCTCCATGAACCAGGCAAACATGCGGTCGTGATTGCCCAGCAGAGTGATCCAGTTTCGGCCAGCATCACGCCCGGCAATCAGGCGGTCGATCAGCCCGCGACTGTCAGGGCCGCGATCCACGTAATCACCCAGAAACACGATCTGAGCGTCGGGGCCGCCATCGCTTTGGATCAGGGACAGCGCGCGCTCCAGCTCGGCCACCTGCCCGTGCAGATCACCAATAACATAGACAGGCTGTGTCATAGAAATACTCCGGATGTAATTTTCGCTTGCTTTTGCCCCAGATCGCTATCGGAGAGAACAATTGACCCGATCGCAGGTGCAACCGGGTCGTGAACTGTTCCTCAAACTCAACAGCCCCAATCAGGCGACGTCGAATTCCAGCGGTTTGATCTGCGTGAACAGGCCTGTTTCGGCAAGCTTCGCCCGCGCTTCGGCCGGGACCGGTTCGTCGACATAGAGCAATGCAATCGCTTCGCCTCCGGCCTCGGATCGGCCGAGGGTAAAGTTGGCGATGTTGACGTTGTTTTCACCCATGGTTTGACCCAGCGTGCCGATGATGCCGGGCACGTCTTCGTTGGTGGTGTACAGCATATGAGCGCCGACCTCGGCATCGATGTTGATGCCCTTGATCTGGATAAAGCGCGGCTTGCCATCGCTGAACACCGTGCCAGCGATCGACCGTTCACGCTTGTCCGTTACGACCGTGACTTTGATATAGCCATCAAAAACACCCGACTTGTCCTGATTGGTGGTCGAGATTTTGATCCCGCGTTCTTTCGCGACCACAGGGGCCGAGACCATGTTCACCTCGGGGTTGAACTTTTTCATGATCCCCGCGACCACCGAACAGTTCAGCGCGGCCAGGTTCATTTCAGCGGCCACACCGTCATAGAGGATGTTGATCGCCTTGACCGGCTCGTCCGTCATCTGGCCGATGAAGCTGCCCAGATGACCTGCCAGCTTGATCCACGGCCCCATCAGCTTGGCTTCTTCCGCAGTCACGCTGGGCATGTTCAGCGCGTTCTCGACCGCGCCTGTCAGCAGGTAGTTCGAAATCTGTTCAGCCACCTGCAAGGCCACGTTCTCCTGCGCCTCGGTCGTCGCCGCGCCCAGATGGGGCGTGCAGACCACGTTGGGCAGGTTGAACAATGCGTTGTCCTTGGCAGGTTCCTCGCTGAACACGTCAAAGGCCGCTCCGGCAACATGGCCGGATTGCAGCATCTCGGCCAGAGCCACTTCATCGACCAGACCGCCACGGGCACAGTTGATGATCCGTACACCCTTTTTTGTTTTGGCCAGATTCTCGCGGCTCAGGATGTTGCGGGTCTGATCCGTCAGAGGCACATGCAGGGTGATGAAATCGGCACGCGCCAGCAGTTCGTCCAGCTCGACCTTTTCGACGCCCATCTTAGAGGCTTTCTCTTCGCCCAGATAAGGATCATAGGCGACAACCTTCATCTTCAGGCCCAACGCACGTTCGCACACGATGCCACCAATGTTGCCGGCACCGATCACGCCCAGTGTCTTGTTGGTCAGCTCGATCCCCATGAACTTGGACTTTTCCCACTTGCCCGCATGGGTCGAGGTGCTGGCCTCGGGGATTTGCCGCGCCACGGCGAACATCATCGCGATGGCGTGTTCGGCGGTGGTGATCATGTTGCCGAAGGGCGTGTTCATCACGATCACACCTTTTTTCGAGGCCGCCTCTTTGTCGACATTGTCGGTGCCGATCCCGGCGCGGCCGATGACCTTCAGCCTGTCGGCTTTTTCCAGAAGGGTCGGTGTGACCTTGGTGGCCGAACGGATGGCGAGACCATCATATTGACCGATCACCTCGGCCAGCTTGTCCTTGTCTTTGCCCAGCTCGGGCATGAAATCCACGTCGATGCCACGGTCGCGGAAAATTTGCACTGCGGTTTCGCTGAGCTTGTCGGATACCAGTACTTTGGGAGCCATTTTGCTTGGTCCTTTGAATTCTTCAGGGGGATAGCGGGCTGACGCCCGCCCTATGTCGGTGATGGGGTAGGCCGGGCTTCAGCCCGGCACATGAAACTCAGGCAGCCTGCGCCTGCGCTTTGATCTCGGTCGCAAAGGCCCAGGCCAGCCAGGGCAGCATCGCCTCGATATCCGAGGTTTCAACCGTACCGCCGCACCAGATGCGCAGACCTGCTGGCGCGTCGCGATAGGCGCCGATATCCAGCGCGATATTCTCGGTCTCAAGCCGCTTGGCGACTGCCTTGGCAAAGGCTGCACCGTCCTGAATACGGGCATCGGTGAACTTCAAGCAGACGGATGTGTTCGAACGCGTCGCCTCATCCTCGGCCAGGTTTGCGATCCAGCCGTTCTGGTCGCAGAACGCGTGTACCGCACCCGCATTGGCATCCGCACGCGCGATCAACCCCTGTAATCCGCCCACCGAGCGGGCCCAGTCCAGTGCAAAGAGATAATCTTCGACCGCCAGCATTGACGGCGTGTTGATCGTTGCCCCGGTAAAGATGCCTTCGATCAGTTTGCCGCCCTTGGCCAGGCGGAAAATCTTGGGCAACGGCCATGCCGGGGTATAGCTTTCCAGCCGTTCAACGGCGCGCGGGCTGAGGATCAGCATCCCGTGGGCCGCTTCGCCGCCCAGCACTTTCTGCCAGCTGAAGGTCGTTACATCCAGCTTGTCCCAGGGCAGATCCATCGCAAAGGCCGCCGAGGTTGCATCGCAGATCGTCAGGCCCTGGCGGTCATCGGCAATCCAGTCGCCATTGGGTACCCGCACACCCGAGGTGGTTCCGTTCCATGTAAAGACCACGTCATTTGCGAAATCGACCGAGGCCAGATCAACGATCTGCCCGTAATCCGCGGTCTTCACCTCGGCGTCGATTTTCAGCTGCTTGACCACATCGGTCACCCAGCCGGACCCAAAGCTTTCCCAGGCCAGCATCTCGACCTTGCGCGCACCCAGCAAAGACCACAGCGCCATTTCAACCGCGCCAGTGTCCGAGGCGGGAACGATGCCAATGCGGTAATCCGCTGGAATGCCCAGAATCTCGCGCGTGCCTTCGATGGCCGCCTTCAGCTTGTCCTTGCCGACAGCGGCGCGGTGCGACCGGCCCAATGCGGCATCGGCCAGTTTTGTCAGGTCAAATGTGGGGGGTTTGGCACAGGGGCCCGAAGAAAAGCGCGGATTTGCCGGCCGCGTCGCCGGTTGTTCGATCGTCATGTGTATTACCCTTCCAGATACACGCCCCTCGTTGGGGAGGGGTGTCCCACGGACAGACCTAGGGGGCCTTCGCACCTGCAGCAAGCGGAAAAGACGCTTTACCGGGCAAAAACGACATCTGAAACGGACACAAATCAGAACACGCGTTTCCGATTGGCGAAAAACCCCGCCGATGTTTCGGCAGGGTTTGTTGGTTTCACTCAGCGGCGTCTTCGTATGCGTCCATTGGTGGGCATGTGCAGACGAGGTTTCGGTCGCCGTATGCGTTG
>NZ_JBXWQP010000037.1:0-28425 GCF_059612445.1 Ruegeria sp. TASC047 | reverse complement strand
AGATCAGCCATGTTCACCGCTCGTTTTTCGAACCGTGAATCACGCAACCCCGCAGAAATCAATGGGTCCTGACCCTAACCCCGGGTGGATTCGCGACGATGGGCTTTGGCCCTCCGGGAGCGATCGGCGCAAAACTGGCAGCCCCTGACCGTGTGGTGATAAGTCTTGTTGGCGATGGGGGATTCGGTCAGAACCCGTCGATGCTGGCAACCGCGGTCGAGCTTGATCTGGGCATCATCTGGCTGGTTATGAACAACAACGCCTTCGGCACTATCGCGGGCCTTCAAAAGGCGCATTACGGTCTGACATACGGGACCACGTTCCCTGGATCAGCCGCAGCTCCTGCAAACGGACCGGGTTATGCAGATATTGCAAGAGCTTATGGTGCAGAAGGGCACAGGCTAAGTGCTGCTGATGAATTGTTGCCCGCATTGGAAGCGGCAATCGCCAGCGGCAAACCAACCGTTCTTGATGTCCCAATGATCAACAACCCAACACCAACGACCGGACATTGGAACATCTTGGACATATACTCACCGGACAAAGAGGTATCTCACGTCGCGACTTGACGAAACTGGGCGCGTTCAGACGCGCCCAGTTTCTTGTGTCAATGCTCATCCGTGTTCGAGCAAATATCAACAGCTCCGTCGCGGCGCGGTCATCGTTGTTGTGTGTCTGAACTTTTTTGTTAGTTAGTTATTCTCAACGAAGCACGTGAGATAATGTCAAATTGCAATAACGCTGAAGTATGTGCGTTCTTAGCGTCCAAGTTTTCTCTCTCGCAGCGAATGGCAGATTCGACGGGATGCGTCGCAGCATAACCAACAGGCGGCCAACGGCAGCTTAGGGCCGTCCATGTAGGCGGCCCAACTTCACTAGATTTCAATGGCTTCAGCGATGGCTAGGGCATCCCCGAGTTCGACGCCCAGATATCTGGCCGTTCTGTCCATTTTGGTGTGGCCCAAAAGGAGCTGAACCGCACGAAGGTTTCCGGTCTTCTTGTAGATCTGAGTGACCTTGGTTCTTCGCATCGAATGCGTGCCATAGGCGCTTGCTTCTAGACCGATCGACGTGACCCAGTCGCGGACGATCCGCGCATATTGACGGGTCGAGATGTGCAGCCGCTCATGGAAGCGACCCGGCCAAAGGTACTCGGAGCCGACCATGAGCTCGTCTTCCATCCACTTCTCGACCGAGGCGCGTGTGCCTTCGGATATCTCAAATCGCACAGGCTTCTGTGTTTTGCTCTGTAGGACCGATGCCCGCTCCTTGATCTGACCGGACGCCATGACATCAACGACTTTCATCTTCACCAGATCGCAACCGCGGAGCTTGCTATCGATCGCCATGTAGAACAGCGCCAGATCGCGATGATTCTCGGCGAGTTCGAGCCTGACGCGGATCGCCCAGACATGTTTTGGCTTTAGTGGTCGCTTTTGACCAACGATGCGGCCTTTGTTCCAGGCTGGGCGCAAAGCGCAAATGGCAGGTAGGTTTGGTGTGTCCATGACTTATCCTCCGATCCGCCATGCCCTCCCAGAACGACAACCCGACGTTGACCGAGGCAACATATCACAGGATGCTGCGCCGCATCTGAGGTCTGGAACGAGCCCATCTTGACTGACGCTGCGGTTCATTCACAAGGCTGCAATACGATTTAACCTGCCGTTGGAGTTGCGTTAGAGGAGCTGATTGTAGCGACCGCCAAACGCATTCCCGATAATTTTACGGGCAACCGAATATTCTCCAACTCACCACTGGCTAAAATGTAACTCTCGCCCGGATCCCGAATACGGCGACCGAACTTTCGGCTGGATTGAAGGCCGGGTTGGACAGAAACTGAATACTGGGAGTAATCGCCAGATTTTGAGCCACTTGCCATCTGTAAAATAGCTCTGCTGCGACCTGACTTTCGTGGGTGTTTTGAACTTCACCCCAACTGGCTCCCAGGCCAACCATACTGTCACGGAATACTCCTTTGGTGAAACCAGCAGAAACGAGACTTTGGTAAAGCGTACCGGCCCCTTCTTTGGCCCACGCAATTCGGCCGAACACCCCAAGGCGCTGTTCCGTAAATGTGTAGGAGCCAGTCAACCCTGCTCCGTAATTGGCGTCATCTGTATGCCAAAGCGCTATGTGCAGGTTGTTAAAAAGGTAGGAAAGGCCAGACAGATCCTGATCGGTCCAGCCAAATTCCAGCGCCTTGAAATATTCACCGTCACCAAGTGTGTCCAGTGACAAATCATCATAGCGCCCATTGGCATCCATGATCATTCCCAGGACATAGAGTTTGCTGCGGGGAAGCCCGACATATCCACCAATGCCGAACGATCCCGCCGACGGGTAACCAATGGTCGGGCTGAGAATGATGCTGTTGTTTTGGAACGTCGTCAGGTTATCTGAATATGGTGTAATGTCGAATTGGGAAAAGGCACTCATTCTGCCGACCCGTAATTCGATGGGTGCGTCACCAAAATCCAATCTTTGCCGCAACATGAAAACGGGAAGCCCCCAGCCTTGATTGCTCCAGTCGGGTGCGGTCGTTCCTGCCCATCCAAAGTTCGGGGCCAAAGCTTCGGGAGCCAAAGCCGTACCAATGCGGTGCCTATTTTCCACGCGTATGTCCAAAGTTCCCGCTCGGGACGGATTGCTACGACCCCAAAGATCCCAGCTGACATAAGCCCGGAAGATCCCACCGACTGCACTGTCTTCTCCGACTTCGTTGGTCGTACCTTGCGCCGCAAAGTTATAGTCAAAGCCCAGCCTGACACCTTTGTCTTCTGCAATCCGCGCTTTCCAGTCATTCCAAGGCTCAAGTACCCGGTCGATACCTGGAAAATCGAAAGCGGCCTCTTTAGGTTCGTTATCCGCTTCTATTCTTGCCGGAACTTCGTTAGGGCCGCGCGGAATTGTTCTGGCTTGGCCATCGGTCTCAGTTGCTGCCGCGCTTTCCTCTGAAGTGGCTGAAGCGGGAGAGGCAAGGCCTAGGATCATGGCCAGCAGAAGTGATGCCGTCAATCGCTCCAATTGTATTTGGCTCTTCATTCATTTTGCCTGCGTTTTGAAACCATTGGCTGGATCAGATGTGACGCCGAAGATCTCAGATAACCCCATAGAAGGGACGTCTCAGGCAGCCGTCGTGGATCCACTTGGTAAGCGTGGTGTAATCCCACACGGGCAACCTTACGGCATTCTGTACCGCATGTGCCGCGGGTGGCAGCTCTGTGCATTCCAGCAAAATTGAGCCGATTGACGGATCTTTTTCCACGAGCGAGCGCGCCATCGCAACGATCTCCTGCTCCAGCAACAACATGTTATAGCTGCCCACAAGGTTCAGGACTTTCTTCATTTCCGGACCATTTTCCAGGCCGCCTATTACAATTCTCTCGGCCTTGTCTTCAGGAGACACACCGCAGTTCTCAATAGCGGGTCCGGCCGCAAGAACTTCGCCACTAGCAGTAATGACGCCAACCTTTTTCTTCCTCGGCAGGCTTTGCAGAATTGTCGGAAGCTGAATGAGGCTGGAGGAATAGAATGGGGTGTCAATCCGCTCGGTGACAACTTTCTGATAAGTTCCAAAGAAGCCGCAATTCCCCATAATGGCGCGCACCCCCTGAAGCTCCAGCCAGCGAGCGGCCTTGACGATCTCGTCCGTGAAGGCTTCCGGTGGCTCCAGAGCCATGATGTCATACGGGTTTTCCGGCAGCATCTCGCGGTAGAGCAGCGGAAAATCGAATGTCGTGGCATTCCCCATGTTGCCCGGTGCCATTGGCAGGTGCGCTCGAAGTTGTATCAGGCCAATTGTGACGCCACCGACATTGCGTCCCATCCACCAGTTCACGTTGGCGTCCTTTTCCGTGGACGGCACATAGTAATCACTGGTCGGCTCGCCCGGCTTAAATGTCTCAGATGGAGCGGTGTATTCAGCGGGAACATCCGACGGTGGGCTATTGCTGTAGACCGCCTGGGCATCGGCCCGGCCACCGACCATCATCGTCGCGCCGATGGCACCGCCAGCCACCAACAGTTCGCGCCGCCCAGGCGATTGAAGGGCGTTCTCAGAGACTTCCGCAGGGGTATCGTCATTCCCCTTCTGTCTCGAAATCTTTTCTCTGTGAGTTTGGTCGCTCTCGAAATGATCAGTCATTTTAAGCCCTCCTCGCAGTAACTCTGGCCATGCTCCACGGTTCTGGCGGGCAGGACATATAAAATCGGCGCTATGTGAGATCAGAAAAGCCCATCTACGCTTTGGCGTCCTTTCTTTCTCGGACAGCGTCATCAATTGACTGACCGAGATTGATTGGTACGATAAGATTTCATTTCCGCAACGTTTTTGATTGGTGATGTTATGGAAGAATGCGCCGCCAGATTATTTCATCTGTCCGTATTCGCAGGCCGGCCATGAGTGAACTCCCCCTAATCCGGCTAAATTCGGCTGCGGTATTGGTCGCCGCCCTGGACAAGATGCGATTGCCCACTGACGCCATTTTGGACGGCGTCGGCTTGAAGCGATCCGCATTCGAAAATGCTAAGACCTTTGTCCCTGCATTGGTAATCTACCAGCTTTGCGAAGATGCAGCTGCCGCCGCTGGAGACCCGGCATTCCTAGCCCACCTCGGAGAGGCTGTGAACACCGCGACATGGCCGCCAATGGTTGCTGCTAGCGCCGAAGCCTCAGACTTGGGCCAATTGCTCACGCGGTTTGCCATTGAAGCAACAGAGCATTCCAGTGCTCAAACGCAGTCCCTGGAAATTCACGGGGATCGGGCAGTATTTCACGGACGCCGGGCTTTTGAGCCGTCATTTATTCCTGCGCAAATCGACGGATTTTTTTCAGCATTGATGGTGTCAGTCATTCGTCGTGCAATGGGTGAGGAATGGAATGCTCATGATGTCGTTGTGACGGTAAGTGACCCGAGTGCCCTGCCGCCGTTGTTTTTCGGCATCAAGGCCATAAAAGGAGATCGGCACGGATACCGGCTTGGGTTTCCATCAAGATGGCTGACAACTCCATTCTACCAGTCCGAATTTGAACAACGCTCGACCATGGACGCGACCAGTGGGTTTCCGTCGCGCAAGGCGGCGGCCGCAATTGAGCAAGCTCTTCGACCATTTGTTGGCGAAGTGGCTTTGACATCGCAGTCGGCCGCTAAACTCTGCGGAAAATCTGAGCGCAGCATTTCAAGGTTGCTTGAAAAGGAAAAAACCAGCCTTGGTGAAATCCTCGTCCGCGTCAAAACAGATTACGCAGTGAACATGTTGAAGCAAACAGATAGACCGATTGTAAATATTGCCCACTCCCTTGGATATTCGACCCCAACCAGTTTTACACGTTCGTTCAAGAAATGGGTCGGGCAAACCCCGAGTGAGTTCAGACGGCGGGCCAATAATCAGCCTTCGATATGAAGTGGACTTGAGCGGAAAATTTTGAAAGCGGACGTTGTCGCAATCCGCAGCGAATTCACACTTTGTCCGCATAGATGCCCAGTCCCCTGCCGTCGGACCAAGCGATTGACGTATCTTTCCGCGTTTGATGTGCAAAACCATTGCAGAACGGAACCCTTCACGATTTTCTGGGAACACCACAACTTAATCACCGACAGGACCCCGAATTGGACTGGCGCGACCACGGCATCCTACTGACCTCTCGCCGCCACGGCGAAACCTCGGCGATTATCGAGGTCTTTACCGAATCCCACGGGCGTCATGCCGGTGTGGTGCGGGGCGGGACCAGCCGCAAGATCGCACCCATCCTGCAACCCGGCGCGCAGCTGGACGTGCTGTGGCGCGCGCGGCTGGAAGAACATATCGGCACCTTTCAGGTCGAACCTCTGCGCTCGCGCGCGGCGGCGGCGTTTTCCGGGCGGCTGGCCCTGTCCGGGCTGAACGCCGTCGTGTCGCTTTTGTCCTTCTGCCTGCCCGAACGAGAGGCGCATCCGGCGCTCTATACCCGGACCGAGCGGTTGATGGACCTGTTGGGACAGGATGAGATCTGGCCGCTGGCCTACCTGCGATGGGAACTGGCGTTGCTGGACGAGCTTGGCTTTGGCCTTGATCTGACCGCCTGCGCCGCGACCGGCACGACTGAGGGGCTGGTCTATGTGTCGCCCAAGACCGGGCGCGCTGTCAGTGTCAAAGGAGCGGGGGAATGGGCAGACAAGCTGTTGCCGCTGCCGCCCTGCCTGCGGGGCGAAGGCACCGCGCCGGATGTCGAGATTGCGCAGGCTTTGCGCACAACCGGGTATTTCCTGAACCACCGCGTCGCCCCTGCGCTGGGGCATAACCCACTGCCCGAGGCGCGCGCGCGGTTTGTGGATCAGGTCACTCGGCGGCTGTGAACACCATCTCGTGCCCGTCCTCATTGCGCAGGATCAGCACATCGCCCGACACTTCGGATTGGGTCATGGCCAAAAGGGCGGCGAAATAGACCCCTTCGGCCTCAAGCCCGGCGCAGGCGGCCCGCGTTGCTCTCAGGTCCTGAATTTCGAACCACGGGTAGGGCGCGTTCAGCGTGCCGTCATAACTGTTGCAGGGGGCATTTCCGGTGATCCTGCCCTCTTCTGGGAACCGTAGCAAGGCGCTGGCGGCAAAGGGCTGTCCGTCGATCTCCTGCAACGCCCATGTCCGGTCTGCCGCGCCATAGGCGGCGACGGTTTCATCCCTGTCGCATTGAAACAGGGCCATCAAAGGCAGGGTCAGGATCAGGCGTGTCATGGCAGGGTTCTAGCGTATCAGCCCTGTCGGCGAAACCGGGTCAGTAGGGCAATGACCCGTTCAGAAGCCGCTCGCGCACTTCCAGCCGGGGTGCCCAGTTGTATCGCGTATCCTCTCGCACCGGCGCCCAGAACAAGGCACCGCTGTTGCGCCAGGGGTCGAGGATGATACCGTCATACATCGTGTCCCCCTTGGCGCTGATCGATGCCGAATGGTGGATGATGCGAAACGGGGTCGGAGGCGACGTGGCCCAGTTCAGGTCCAGCGTCCGGAAATTTTCCTGCCGCAAGCGTTTGGTCATCGCTTCGGCCCAGTCATTGCACAGACCCTTTTCGCGGAACCCGTTGATGACCTTGGCGTTGTGGATGATGGCCGGGTCGGTGACGTTCCAGTCCTGCTTCAGCTGCTGCGAATAGGCATAGGCAATCGTGGCCGCTTGCTGTGCCTCGGCCGGATCGACATTGGGCCCAAGCGCCTGGATCGATTTCGCCAGCGCGTCCACATCACTCCGGCTCACCGTCGGCTGAGACGTGGTGCAAGCCGCCAGAGCAAGAGCCGCAAGAACGGCCCAAATGGCAAGGAAAGGTCGGGTCATGCGGTATTCCAAAAGTTAATTTCGACGCCTCGTGTCCGGTTGATGCTCTACCGGTGAAAAGGGCGGGATCAAAGGGGGAAGTTTTGAAACACGCAGGTCAGATATGACCGTTACGCGGGCCGCGAGGGGCGATGGTATGTATTGTACAAAACGTACTCTGCATGGTTCGGACCGCGTACAGATTGTACAAAACAGGAAAAAGACCCGGCGCAAGCGCCGGGCCAGTCGGGGAAACAGGACTGCCGAAATGGGTCACCCGAGCAGACGTCGTGCGATGACCTGTGCCTGAATTTCGGCCGCCCCTTCGAAAATGTTAAGGATACGCGCGTCACACAGAACGCGGCTGATCTTGTATTCCAGCGCGAAGCCGTTGCCGCCATGAATCTGCAACCCGTTATCCGCCGCAGCCCAGGCCACACGCGCACCAAGCAGCTTGGCCATACCGGCCTCAAGGTCACAGCGCTGGCCGTGATCTTTTTCCCATGCGCTGAAATAGGTCAGCTGACGCGCGATCATGATTTCGACCGCTATCATCGCCAGTTTGCCGGACACGCGCGGGAAGTTGATCAGGGATTTTCCGAACTGCTTGCGGTCGATCGCATATTGCATGGCGATGTCCAGCGCACACTGTGCCACGCCGATGGCGCGGGCGGCAGTCTGGATGCGCGCACTTTCGAAGGTTTCCATCAACTGTTTGAAACCTTTGCCTTCTTCTCCGCCCAGCAGGTTCTCACCCTTGACGTGGAAGCCGTCAAAACCCAGCTCGTATTCCTTCATACCGCGATAGCCCAGAACCTCGATCTCGCCACCGGTCATGCCGGGGGTTGGGAAGGGGTTCTCGTCTGTGCCCGGTGTCTTTTCCGCCAGGAACATGGACAGGCCGCGGTGGTCGGTGCTGTCGGGGTTTGTCCGCGCCAGCAGGGTCATCACATGGGTTCGCGCGGCGTGGGTGATCCAGGTCTTGTTGCCGGTTATCTTGTAATCGCCATTCGCGTCCTTGACCGCGCGCGTGCGCAGGCTGCCAAGGTCTGAACCGGTGTTAGGTTCCGTGAAAACGGCGGTCGGCAGGATCTCGGCACTGGCAATCTTTGGCAACCACTGTGCCTTTTGCGCGTCGGTGCCGCCCGCGATGATCAACTCGGCCGCAATCTCGGATCGGGTACCCAGCGAACCCACGCCGATATAGCCACGCGACAGTTCCTCGGACACCACGCACATCGACGCTTTGGACAGGCCAAACCCACCGAACTCCTCGGGGATGGTCAGACCAAAAACGCCCATTTCCGCCAGTTCTTCAATGATTTCCAGCGGAATCAGTTCATCCTTCAGGTGCCAGTCATGCGCGTTTGGTTCGACCTTTTCCTGCGCGTAGCGGCGGAACTGGTCCCGGATCATCTCAAGCTCTTCATCCAGACCGGACGCGCCGAACATCGGAGCTCCGGCCTGATCCTGCATCAGCGCAACCAGACGGCTACGTGCGGCCTGAGAATTGGCCCGTGCCATCAGGGTCTGCACTTCGGTCGACTGAAAGCCCGACAGCGCGTCCCAGCCAAGCCCCATATCCTGAAGACGCACCACCTCGCCTTGGTTCATCGGAATACCGCCCGCGACCTGGTGCAGATATTCGCCAAAGGCTATCTGGTGCAGCAACTGCTCGATCTCGCCAAATTTACCATCGGCTTGCAGCGCTTCTGCCCAGCGCTGCATCTGTTGCAGCGACTGCGAATATGTCGCCAGCCAGGCCAGACCATGCGCGGCGGTCTGATTTGCTTCGATCAAAACGCCAGAGACCCGGCCCTCAGCAGTCACCATGCCACGCACGGATGCGCGGGCTTTTTCAAAAACGGCGTCCACAGCAGGCACGGCGGCCCGCGTTAAATCCAGAAGATCGGGCAAAACTGCATCAGTTGTCATTTGGGTCATATCCTGTCCGTCATGGGCCATGAATCGCGTCCTTTCCTCGGTCGTCTGGTCATATCATGCTGCACGTGCAGCGCAACAAAAATACTCAATTTGCTGCTAGAAAGTTCAAAAATTACCTTATCATTTTTGCAATGCAGAAGAAAATCCAGATGATATCTAGAAGGCATGGACCTGTTTTCCCTTCTGTCGCCGCAAGAGCTGTTACTTGCCATCGCCGTCGCCTTTGCCGCCGGATGGGTCAAGGGCATGGTTGGATTTGCCATGCCCATGGTGTTTGTATCTGGCCTGAATTCGTTTCTGCCACCGGATCTGACCCTAGCAGGGCTTATTCTGCCGACCCTTGTCACCAACGGCGTTCAGGCTTTTCGCGGGGGCGCCAGCGCCGCACTCAGCTCTATTCGACGATTTCGGGTGTTCCTGGTCGTTGGCGGTATTTTTCTGGTACTGAGCGCACAGCTGGTTACGCTGGTGCCCGGTTCGGTCTTCCTGCTGCTGATCGGCGCATTCGTGTCCTTCTTCGCCCTTGTGCAGGTTCTGGGCGTCAGGCTGGTACTACATCATCCATCAACCGGTGTTGAGGCTATTGTTGGCGGCGTCGCCGGGTTCGTGGGTGGCATGTCGGGCATCTGGGGTCCCCCCACAGTTGCTTATCTGACGGCTTTGAATACCCCGAAGGCCGAGCAGATCCGAATTCAGGGCGTCATCTATGGATTGGGGGCGGTCATGTTACTGGCCGCGCATGTCTGGTCCGGTTTTCTGCGGGTGCAAACGGTTCCGTTTTCAGTAATACTGATCTTTCCTGCCATGCTTGGCATGTGGGTTGGTTTGAAATTGCAGGATCGCATCGATCAGGCCAGCTTTCGCAAGGCGACGCTGTTCGTTTTACTGGTAGCGGGATTGAACCTGCTGCGGCGTGGCCTGATGGGCTGAGGTGCTAGCCCGGTCGCCTGTCTGCAAACCGGAACGCGAAGTAGAGACCCAGCATCAGAAAGAACAGGCCCGAGATGTCGCCGATAAGGAACGCGATGTACTCAACCGTTGCACTGCCAAAGACCAGATTGGTCAGGCCAGAGACCAGAATGGATGTGGCTATGCCCACGCCCATAACGCAAATCCAGCAGGGTTTGCGGTTCGGGTTGGGGAACAGGTCCCATCCGACAGCCTTGAGCAGATAGAAAACCGCAGGAACTGTCAGAACCGCGACAGCAATTGCCAGCAGGCGGGTGGGCAGGAAAACATCCGTTCCCGCCAGATAAGCAAAGACGATGAACACACCCGGCAGCAACGCAAATACTGCGCGCCACCCCAGCAACCAGGCCGACAGAACCCGCACGCCATGCGGCAAAAACAGCAGGCTCGCCCGGCTTGGGTATTCTGGAAAAAACATGTTCTGCATTGGCATCAGCACGGCGAAGGTCAGTATCGACGCCAGCACATAAGCCAGTGAAGCCGCAAGGGTGTCAGTCGCCCAGCCGCGCATTGCGATCACATCACCGTGCGCGCACGGGGCGCGTCATCTGGGGGCATGAACGATGTACCGCCCGCGGTTGGCGCTGCCGCTTTGCGAAAGATAGCCTTTTTCGACCAGCGATTTCAGCGCGCGGAAAAAAGTTGGGCGTGAAATGCTTTGGACCAAAGTATGCTCGATCAAACCAAACGTACGCACTTCCTGAGTGGATTTTGAAAGCTCTTCCGCGGCGTAATAGATGTCGCGCTCAACCGGAGATAGTTTTTCCAGCCCAAGCGTCCGCTCCATGCTTTGCATCAATTTGCGTAGTTCGGTGAGTTTCGAGATTTCCGTCATGGTGTTACCTGTAGTTTTCTGTGCCAACCGCCGCCTGTCCGCGACCATTTGAACCACGCTGATCGCAATACTAACCAGCCAGTCCCATGTTGACACTCATCCCCGTTTACTTAGACTAGAAGCCTGATTAGGTTGCTCAATCCAGCGTTGTGAGTGTGCGCATATGAGCTTCCATAAAGTCCTTTCAGTCAGTGCCCGGCGCGAATGTGCCGGGCTTTTTCGTCTCAACAGTAAATATGCCTAGCGCAGATCGCACTTTGAAACAACGCACTTGTATGTGCTTTTAACGACATACAGCTATAAGATGAGTATTCGGCGGACAGCTAAAAAAGCTGCGGATCGGCAAAAAGAAAGGGGCCCAGCGGCCCCTTTTTCGTTTATCCGATTGCGACGGCTTTGATGTCGTCGTCAATGAACGGCAGATACTGCTCAAAGTTCTCGGCGAACATCTGCACCAGTTTCTCAGCCTGCTTGTCGAATGCGGCCTGATCATCCCAGGTCCGACGCGGGTCAAGCAGAACTTCGGGGACGCCTGGGACAGAGACGGGAACGTCAAAGCCGAAATTGGCGTCCTTGCGGAATTCGGCGTCGCGCAGTGAACCATCCAGCGCTGCGGTCAGCAGGGCGCGGGTGGCCTTGATCGGCATCCGGCTGCCGACACCATAGGCGCCACCGGTCCAACCTGTATTGACCAGCCAGCAGGTCGCGCCGTGCTGGGCGATCTTGTCGCGCAGCAGGTTTCCGTAGACTTCCGGGCGACGCGGCATGAACGGCGCACCGAAGCAGGTCGAGAAGGTGGGCTGCGGTTCGGTTACGCCACGCTCGGTCCCGGCCACCTTTGACGTGAAGCCCGACAGGAAGTGATACATTGCCTGTGCAGGCGTCAGCCGCGCGATCGGAGGCAGTACACCAAAGGCATCGCAGGTCAGCATGATGATGTTCTTCGGATGACCACCCAGCGCGCTTTTCGAGGCGTTCGAGATATATTCAAGCGGATAGGCGCAACGCATGTTCGCGGTCAGCGAGTCGTCGTCGAAATCCAGTTCCTTGGTCTCGGGGTCAAAGACCATGTTTTCGATCACGGTGCCGAATTTCGAGGTGGTCGCATAAATTTCCGGCTCGGCTTCGGCGTTCAGGTTGATGGTCTTGGCATAGCAGCCGCCTTCGAAGTTGAAGGTGCCCCGATCCGACCAGCCGTGCTCGTCATCTCCGATCAGCGTGCGCGACGGATCGGCGGACAGGGTTGTCTTGCCGGTACCGGACAGACCAAAGAACACGGCGGTATCGACCGCGTTTCCGACAGCATGGTTGGCCGAGCAGTGCATCGGCATCACGCCTTTTTCTGGCAGCATGTAGTTCAGCAGGGTGAATACGGATTTTTTGTTCTCGCCCGCATATTCGGTGCCGCCGATCAGAATCAGCTTGCGGTCGAAGTTCAGCGCAATAACCGTCTCGCTGCGGCAGTTATGTTTGGCCGGGTCAGCCTGAAAGCTGGGGCAGTTGATGATGGTGAAGTCCGCGGTGAACTCGTCCAGATCCTCGCGATCCGGGCGGCGCAGCAGGTGACGGATGAATAGGTTGTGCCAGGCAAGCTCGGTCACCATGCGCACGTTGATCGCGTAGGTCGGATCGGCACCGCCGACGAGATCCTGCACGAAATAGTCACGGCCTTTCATATGGGCCAGCATGTCTTGGTAGAGGGCGTCAAATCCCTCGGGGGTCATCTCGGCATTGTTTTCCCACCAGATAGTGTCAGCCACGCTGCTGGTTTTGACGACGTGCTTGTCCTTGGGCGAGCGACCGGTGAACTTGCCAGTGGTGACCAGAAAGGCACCGCCATTCCCAAGTGTACCTTCGCCGCGCTTCAGCGCTTCTTCGATCAGCGCCGGTTCCATGAAGTTATAATAGACATTGCCCAGACCCTCGATGCCCTGATCCTCGAGGCGGAATTGCGGGTTAACCCGTCCAGATGTCATGTGTATTTTCTCCTGTGGCGGCGCGGGGGCTTTGGGCCCTGAGGCGCCTTTGGGGCAGTGTACCGGGAAAACCGGCGGTTGGGCGCGTCTTACCACGGTCGTTCAGGACATGAACAGGCGGGTTTGACGCAGTTAGCGCAACCAAGTTCGGGTTTAGCGCCATCACAAATTCAATGACTGAGAACTGGGCATATTTTTGCGGGCATAAAGGCAAATTTGCCGCAGACCTGCCGCAACAAAGGCACGATTCGCAGTTACGGATTGATTCGGCGTCTTAAAACCGCCAACAATGCCTTACAAATAAGCGAATTATTGCGCGAGTGAGCAGGAATAGGGGTGAGCCCGATGTCAAAGATTGCACTTGTGGATGACGATAGAAACATTCTGACGTCTGTATCCATGACACTCGAAGCCGAAGGTTTCGAGGTTGAAACTTATAATGATGGCCAGGCCGCGTTGGATGCGTTCAACAAAAAGCTGCCTGATATGGCCGTACTCGATATAAAGATGCCGCGAATGGATGGCATGGATCTGCTGCAGCGGCTGCGTCAGAAAACGCAGATGCCGGTGATCTTTCTGACCTCGAAAGATGATGAAATCGACGAGGTTCTAGGTCTACGCATGGGCGCGGATGACTATGTGAAAAAGCCCTTCTCGCAACGGTTGCTGGTTGAGCGCATCCGCGCCCTGCTGCGTCGGCAAGAAGCAACAAGCGGCGACGCGATTGCGGCCAATAGCAACGACACAAAGGTTATGGAACGCGGCGACTTGCGGATGGACCCGCTGCGCCATGCGGTCAGCTGGAAAGGGAATGATGTATCCCTGACCGTGACCGAATTCCTGCTTCTTCAGGCACTTGCCCAGCGTCCGGGTTTCGTCAAAAGCCGCGACCAGCTGATGGATGTGGCCTATGATGATCAGGTTTATGTGGATGACCGGACGATCGACAGCCACATCAAGCGTCTGCGCAAGAAGATGCGCGCGGCTGATCCCGAGTTTTCGGCGATCGAAACCCTTTATGGTATCGGTTATCGGTACAACGAAGAATAGGCGCCACGCCAGCAAGGGGTAATGGGCTCTCGTGCGCGACACCGAAGCAGCCAGCGAACTACGTGACGGTGACGTCGTACTCGGGGATGACTGGGTCATTCCCGACGATACCGAGTCAGCGGAACTGAGGGAAAAGCGGTCCCAGAGAAACCTGTTTTCTCTGCGAGGCTCGCCTTTGGCGCGCAAGATCATCACCTTTAACCTGATCGCGCTGGTGATCCTGGTTACAGGATTGCTGTATCTGGACGATTCGCGGAAAGAGACGGTTCAGCAGACGGCGCGCAATCTGCTTGGCGATGCGCAGCTGGTCAGCAACGTCTTTGAAACCCAGCTGCGCCAGGGTGCGCAACACACCGCGCAGGATGCTGGCAACCTCGACGTCAGAGATACGCTGTCAGGTTTGACACTTCCTGAAGGCGGGGAAGTCTTTGTCTATGACGCCAGTGGCACCCTGATTGGCTGGACACGCGGTGCCCCGCAAGTGTCGGCCATGCCGGTTCTTCTGCAAACCAGTTCCGAGGTGCAAACCGGCAGCACAGTGATCAGCGACACGTTGAATGCGGTGTGGATCGGTGTGTCGAACCTTCTCAACTGGTCGACCGAGGTTGAGGCACCGACGCTGGCACAACGGGTGCAGGGAATAATCCCGCAGGCGCTGGCAGGCCAAAGTCAGGTTCAGGCTGTTCAGGACGCCGCAGGTGAGACCGTGATCGTGGCCGCTGCGCCGATCCTCTACGAAGATACCCCAGCCGGAGCTGTTGCAATCACAGGCCCCGCTGGTGAGATCGACGCATTGGCCCGCCGCGAGCAGGAGCGAATTCTGCAAATGTTCGTGGTGGCTTTGCTGGTTTCGGTGGGCCTGAGCCTTGTGCTGGCTTCGACCATCGCCAACCCGCTGGCAGATCTGGCCGCAGCGGCGGAAATGGGTAAGGACCGAGGCACAGGGGTTAATCCGGGGCGCATTCGCATCCCTGATCTAAGCGCCCGTCCGGATGAAATTGGTCGCCTCAGCCGCGCTTTACGGGGCATGGTGACTGCTCTGTATAATCGGATCGACGCAAACGAACAGTTCGCCGCTGATGTCGCCCACGAAATCAAGAACCCCTTGGCCAGCCTGCAATCCGCTGTTGGCACGCTTCGCATGGTCAAGCGCGAAGATCAGCGCGACAAGCTGCTGGGTGTAATCGAACATGACGTTCGGCGCCTGGACCGGCTGGTCAGCGACATCTCGAACGCGTCACGTCTTGATGCGGAACTGGTTAAGGAAGAAGAGCAGCCCTTTGATCTACTCAAGCTGATTGGCAATATTGGTCAATATCTGGGTGAGGACGCGCGATCCAAGGGGATTGACTATATCACCGATCTGCCATCCGAACCGATTGTCATTAACGGGCTTGAGGCACGGCTGGCGCAGGTATTCGTCAATCTGATCACCAATGCCATTTCCTTCTGTGAAGAAAGTGACGCCATCCGCGTCTGGGTACGTCAGCGAGACAATCGTGTTCTAGTCGTGGTCGAAGACACCGGGCCGGGTATTCCGGAACAGGCCTTGACCAAAGTGTTCAAGCGCTTCTATTCGCAACGCCCACCTGAGCATTTTGGCAACAATTCGGGGCTCGGTCTGGCCATCTCGAAACAGATTGTCGAAGCCCATGGCGGCGTAATCTGGGCTGAGAATATCCGCCCGACCGAAGCGGATATTACGTCAGACCCGCTAGGCGCGCGTTTTGTGGTGGGGTTACCTGTATAACTCATGCAAGCAGGTTCTCTGTCAGACGCCAAAGACCGGGACAGCGCTTGTGTTCATGCCTCATGCGTAACAGTTGCCGGGCGCGGGCTGTTAATCGTCGGTGCCTCGGGCGCGGGCAAATCAGCATTGGCATTGCAGATGATGGGCTATGGGGCGGGTCTTGTCGCGGATGATCGGGTCGAACTGTCAAGGCGGGACCATCAGGTCATTGCCGCCGCCGTGCCGCAGATACAGGGTTTGATCGAGGCCCGTCACATTGGTTTGATCAAAGCGGATGTATTCGGACCGGTCCCGTTGGACTATGTTGTGGATCTGGATCAAAATGAGCCACAGAGGTTACCTGCCGAGGCGACAATCGTGCTGCTGGGGCAAACTGTTCCCTTGCTTCACGGGGCGGGCGTGCCCAACTTGGCCGCAGCGTTGATGCAGCTTCTGAAGAATGGGCGTGTACACCCGGAATGGCCGAACAAATGACTGAGCAACGGCGGATCGTTCTGGTAACAGGCCCATCAGGGGCCGGAAGATCCACAGCCATTCATGTACTGGAAGACTTGGGTTTTGAGGCCATCGACAATCTGCCGATGGGCCTGCTGCTGCGCCTGCTGGACAGCGCGGACAGCGACCGCCCAATGGCGCTTGGCATTGACGCCCGAAATCGCGATTTCTCGACAATCGGGTTTATCGAACTGGCCGAAAGCCTGGGCCGCATGGCGCGGGTGGATTTGACCGTTCTGTATCTGGATTGCAGTGATGACGTATTGGTGCGCCGGTTTTCTGAAACCCGCAGGCGGCATCCCGTCGCCAAAGATGCCAGCCCTGAGACCGGTGTTCAGCGCGAAAAAGAGCTGCTGGCCCCCATACGCGAGATTGCAGATACCCTGATCGATACAAGCCAACTGAACGTGCACCAGTTACGGGAAGAAGTTGAAAACTGGTTTGCGCCCCAGGGGGGGCGACATCTGGCAGTTTCAATCGAGTCGTTTTCGTACAAGCGGGGCCTTCCGCGTGGGCTGGACATGGTCTTTGATTGCCGGTTTCTGGCGAACCCCTATTGGCGCCCCGAGTTGCGGGCGGCGGATGGGCGGCACTCGGACGTTGCGCGCTATGTCCAATCGGATAAGAATTACGAACCCTTTCTTGGACGGGTGATGGATTTGCTAACCTTGTTGCTGCCGGCCTTTCGGGCCGAAGGAAAAGCACATCTGTCGGTGGCTTTCGGATGCACGGGTGGGCAACACAGATCCGTCGCAATGGCGGAAGCCGTTGCAAAGGCCCTTGCAGAGGACGGGCAGCAGGTGGCAATTAGGCATCGCGAGATGGAACGTCGGTCGTTGAATGTGAGGTCGGATTGATCGGAATTGTGATCGTTGCGCATGGCGGTTTGGCCCAGGAATACCTGGCCGCCACACAGCATGTGGTCGGGCCGCAGCCCGGCCTTGTGGCCATTGCGATCGAACCTGACCACGACAGGGATGAAAAACAGGCGGAAATCTGTCGTGCGGCTGACGCAGTGGATATGGGCGACGGTGTTGTCGTTGTAACCGACCTGTTCGGCGGCAGCCCTTCAAATCTCAGCCTGCGGGCCTGCGCCCCTCAGGATCGGCGGATATTGTATGGGGCAAACCTGCCAATGCTCATTAAATTGGCCAAAAGCCGCCACTTACCCGTTGGTGATGCTGTCCGTCAGGCAATGGAAGCTGGACGGAAATACATCAATGCGCAAAATGTGACATTGGACTAAAATCGGATTGATGAATATGACCACCCGAAGCCTGAAAATTATCAATGAAAAAGGTCTGCATGCCCGCGCATCGGCGAAGCTGGTCGAGGTTGTGGAAGGTTTCGACGCGCATGCCGAGGTGTCGAAGGACGGAATTTCTGCGTCAGGCGACAGTATTATGGGCCTTTTGATGTTGGCAGCATCACGCGGAACAACTATTGACGTCGAGACCTCCGGACCGGATGCTGAAGCATTGGCAGAAGCTCTGGAAGCGCTTGTGAACGACAAGTTCGGAGAGGGGTTCTAAGCTGCCCTTGCCGGGACAGGAAGAACGGGAAGACCAGGAATTGGCGGAAACGACGCACGAGACCAAGACACGCCCGGTGGTGGATGGGACCGCAGATCAGGGCGAGATCTACGACCGTAGAACTCTGACCTATGCGAACTCGTTCGACGATGCCTGGACTTCGACGGCCATTCGCGCCATCGAATGGTGCACGGGCAAGCTGACCATTCTGCGGATGGTCAACAAATTCGAGAAAAAGAACGAATTTTACCGGGGCCAGCGGTTCTGGGGCGGCGCGCTTGAGGTGATGGGGATTGACCTGACCACACCGCAAGAACAGATTGCCCGTATCCCAAAAACCGGCCCCGTCGTTGTCGTTGCCAACCACCCTCACGGAATGGTGGACGGTATGATTCTGGCCGAGTTGATCGGGCGGGTCCGCAGTGATTATCGCATTCTGACCCGCTCGGTCCTGACGGGTCTTGATGAGGCAGCGACGTCTTTCATGATCCCGGTTCCGTTTCCGCATGACCCCGAAGCGCAGGCCAAGATGCTGGAAATGCGTGGCAAGGCGATGGACCATCTGAAGGAAGGCGGTGTCGTGGCGCTGTTCCCGTCCGGTGTCGTCATGTCTTCGGATGACTGGTTTGGCCCTGCGGTCGAGCGCGAGTGGAATGTGTTCACCGCAAAAATGATCCGCCGTTCAGGCGCGCGTGTGGTGCCGATTTTCTTTCCCGGCAGCAACTCGCGCTGGTACCAGATCGCCAACAAGCTGTCGCCGATCCTGCGGCAAGGCTTGTTGCTGCATGAAATCGTCCGCTCGTGCAAAAAACCGCAATCGCCGGTCATTGGCGATCCGATCTCGGATCAAGATATGGAACAGTTGGAGAAAGACCCGCGTGGTTTCATGACCTGGCTCAGAAACCATACACTGTCGCTGGGCAAGTCAGGCAAGTCCTGACCCGTGTTTTCATCTAACCGATACCGTACCGGGCACGGGCGGTTTACTTAACGTGTCGGAACCGGCACCTCGCCGCGATAGTCATAGAAACCGCGCTGCGTCTTGCGCCCCAGCCATCCGGCCTCGACATATTTGGTCAATAGCGGGCAGGGGCGATACTTTGTATCAGCCAGACCATCATGCAAGACGTTCATGATGGCAAGACATGTGTCCAGCCCGATGAAATCCGCCAGTTCCAACGGCCCCATGGGGTGATTCGCACCCAGCTTCATCGATTGGTCGATGGATTGGACGCTTCCGACACCTTCATACAGCGTATAAACGGCTTCGTTGATCATCGGCATCAGGATGCGGTTAACGATGAAAGCCGGGAAATCTTCGGCGCTGGCGGCCGTTTTGCCCAGCCGGTCCACGACCGCCTTGCAGGCTTTGAAGGTTTCCTCATCCGTTGCGATGCCGCGGATCAGTTCCACCAGTTGCATGATTGGAACCGGGTTCATGAAGTGGAAACCCATGAAACGTTCGGGCCGGTCCGTGCGGCTGGCCAGACGCGTGATGGAAATGGACGACGTATTCGACGTCAGGATCGTATGCGGCAGAAGGTGAGGTTGCAGATCTTCGAAAATGGCCTGTTTGACCGTTTCCCGCTCGGTCGCGGCTTCGATCACCAGATCGGTCTGTCCCAGCTGCGGCAATTCAAGGGTGGTTGTAATACGCTTCAGGGCCGCCTGCATCGCATCGTCAGTGATCTTGCCACGTGATGCCTGACGCGCCATGTTGCCTTCAATCGTGGCCATTGCGCTGTTCAACGCATCCTGACTGACATCATTCAGCAAGACATCGTATTCCGCCAAAGCCAGAACATGGGCAATGCCGTTGCCCATCTGACCCGCGCCAATCACCCCGACCGATTTAACTTCCATGTTCAGCTGCCTTTGCCCTGGAGGATACCGGGACAGTATCGGCAGACCGGGGCGGGCGGCAAGGGGATCGAACCGGTCAATTTTGCTTCAAATGCGCGCATTAGGAGATTCTCAATACCTAAGGCCGCAAATTGGCAATTGGGTGAAAAATTTGGGGGGCTTGGTATGAGCTTTCATCGTGTAAGCAACGGCACAGAGGCCGCGTGCCAATATGCAGGATCAAATCTGTGGTTTCGGTCGCCGCCCGGAAATCTTGATACGCCTTATGTGGCCTGCCTGGGTGGAGAAGAGACGTTTGGCCGGTTCGTGGAATATCCGTACCCGGCATTGCTTGCAAAAAGGTTGCCGAAACCTTGTATCAATTTTGGTAACCTTTTTTGCGGGGCTGACGCGTTGCTTGCCGATCCGGGGGTATTAAACCTTGTCAACGGGTCGGACTGTTGTGTGCTGCAAGTGCTGGACGTGCCCTGCCAGTCGAACAGGTTCTATCGCGTGCACCCGCGTCGGAATGATCGGTTTCTTGAACCTTCGCGCGATCTGCTGGATCTTTATCCCGAGGTCGATTTCACGGAAATCCACTTTGTCAGGCATTTGCTGGAACGGTTGCGGGCCATAAAGGACGCGCGCTTTGAGGTTGTGGCACAGGAGTTGCGAGAGACTTGGTTGCGCAACACATCCGAGCTGATACGCCGGATCAAGCCGGGGGTTGTTCTTCTCTGGCTGCATATACAGCGACAGGAGGACCGGCATCGCGACCTTGTCCTGCCCGACGCTGACATGATCGAACAGGTTCGACCGCAATGTGTCAGTGTCGTGGAATGCTCGGTCAGTGTGTCCTCCTTGTCAGACGAGATCGAGGACGTGTTGTTCGGGACGCTGCAACAGCCTGTGGCCGAGCATATGCTTGGCCCCTCAGCGCATAGGGAGATTGCTTTGAAGCTTGAGGTGGCTTTGAGGGGATTGAATTGAAAAAGGCCCGCTTGGTTGCGGGCCTTTGGTGATTGTGGGGCTCAGATCCCGGGCTGTGGTCAGCCGAGCTTTTCGGTCAGCTCAGGGACTGCCTGGAACAGGTCGGCAACCAGTCCGAAGTCGGCGACCTGGAAGATCGGGGCTTCTTCGTCCTTGTTGATCGCTACGATGACCTTTGAATCCTTCATGCCCGCAAGGTGCTGGATTGCGCCCGAGATGCCGACGGCGACATAAAGATCGGGGGCAACAACCTTGCCGGTCTGACCCACCTGCCAGTCGTTCGGGGCATAGCCCGAGTCCACAGCGGCGCGCGATGCGCCAACCGCGGCACCCAGCTTGTCAGCCAGAGCTTCGATCAGCTTGAAGTCGTCTTGCGAGCCGACACCACGGCCGCCCGAGACAACAACGCCAGCCGAGGTCAGTTCCGGACGGTCGCTTGCAGCCACCTTGTCTTCGACCCACGACGACAGGCCGGGATTGTCGCCGACCGAGATGGTCTCGACCGCAGCCGAGCCGCCGGTCCCCGCCGCGTCGAAGGACGCGGTGCGGATGGTGACGACCTTCTTGGCGTCGTTCGACTTCACGGTCTGGATCGCGTTGCCCGCATAGATCGGGCGCTCAAACGTCGAGCCGTCAACCACACCCGAGGCATCCGAGATCACCATAACGTCCAGCAGGGCCGCGACGCGCGGCATCACGTTCTTGGCGTCGGTGGTCGCGGGGGCCACGATATGCTCGTACCCATCGGCCAGACCCACGATCAGCGCGGCGGTCGATTCCGCCAGGCGATGACCCAGCGACGTGTCTTCGGCAACCAGCACCTTGGACACGCCGTCGATCTTGGCGGCAGCCTCGCCGGCAGCGGCGGCCGAGCCACCTGCGGCCAGAACGGTCACGTCACCCAGCGCCCTGGCGGCGTTGACGGCCTTGGCGGTGGCGTCCAGCGCCAGTTCGCCATTGTTGACTTCGGCAAGCAGAAGTACAGCCATTACACAGCCCCCGCTTCTTTGAGTTTCGAAACAAGCTCATCCACCGAGCCAACGATGATACCAGCGGCCCGTGCCGGCGGTTCTTCGGTCTTGACAATTTCCAGGCGCGGCGTGACGTCGACGCCGTAATCGGCGGCGGTTTTCTCGTCCAGCGGCTTTTTCTTCGCCTTCATGATGTTGGGCAGCGACGCATAGCGCGGCTCGTTCAGGCGCAGGTCAACCGTCACGATGGTCGGCATCTTGACGCTGATGGTCTGCAACCCGCCATCCACCTCGCGGGTGATCTTGGCACTGTCGCCTTCGATATCCAGTTCCGAGGCAAAGGTGCCCTGCGACCAGCCCAGCAGGGCCGACAGCATCTGACCGGTGGCGTTCATGTCGTTGTCGATCGCCTGCTTGCCCGCCAGAACGATGCCCGGCTGCTCTTCCTCGACCACTTTGGCCAGGATCTTGGCAACCGCCAGCGGCTCGATATCGGTATGCACATCATCCGTCGCAACAACCAGAATCGCCCGATCAGCCCCCATGGCCAGCGCGGTCCGCAGCGTCTCCTGCGCCTGCTTCACACCAATCGAAACGGCAACAACTTCGTCTGCCTTGCCAGCCTCTTTCAGGCGAATGGCCTCTTCAACCGCAATCTCGTCGAACGGGTTCATCGACATTTTGACATTGGCGAGATCAACACCGCTACCGTCCGCTTTCACGCGGACCTTCACATTGTAGTCAATCACGCGTTTGACAGGTACCAGTACCTTCATTGTAGCGCTTTCTCCTCAAAAAACGGCAAGCCGCGAAGGCGACTCCACCAATGCTCTCGTCGGACTTGATAACGTCTGCTGCACCCGCAAAACAGAGCAAAATCGTCACGTCGTCGCGTCGGGACGTCGCGTTTTGCAGTTTTTTACCTTGAGGCACGCAAGATTGTTGCCCGCATTGCGCTTATTTTCAGGGAAATATTCAACGGTTTGCGCCGGGAACCCACAGCACGTCGTCCTTGCCATCGTTATTTGCGCATCGGGCCGCGACGAAAAACCAGTCACTTAGCCGGTTGAGGTATTTGACGGCCACATCGTTGACCGGTTCCATATTCGTCAACTCGACCGCCAACCGCTCGGCGCGACGCGATACGGTGCGGCACACGTGCAAATGCGCGGCCAGCCGCGAACCGCCCGGCAGGATGAAGCTGCGCAGCGGTTCCAGTGTTTCGTTCATGATGTCAATTTCGGCTTCCAGCCGGTCGATCTGAGCGGATACGATTCGCAGCGGTGGATAGTCCGCTTCGGCATCCTTCTCCATTTCAGGGCGGCAGAAATCGGCGCCAAGATCAAACAGGTCGTTCTGAATCCGCGACAAGGCGGCATCGACTTCGCCTTCGGCCTCGGTACGGGCCACGCCAACAAAAGAATTCAGCTCGTCCACTGTTCCGTAGGCGGCAACGCGGCCCGAATACTTTGCCACACGCTCGCCATTGCCCAGAGCGGTTTTGCCATCGTCGCCGGTGCGCGTGTAGATTTTGTTGAGCACAACCATTACTGTACCCCTTGCCCGCGTAGATAGACGTATAGCACGATCAAAATAACGGCGATGAACTGAAAGAGGATACGCAGGCGCATCATCTTGTTGCTTTTCTTAGCTGCTTCCATGCCGCCTTTGCCGAAATTCGCGATGCCCAGGGCTAACACAACGACAACTGCCGCCATGGCCAGAAGCAGAATGACCATTAAAGGGTCCATTTAAAGTCACCGTCCGGTTTTTTCGATTATCCCCATCTAGCGTCAAGGTGACGAAAAGCGAACGGGAAATAACGTCTCAGATATCCGAAAGGATGCGATCCGTGGCTTTTGTGGGCAGAATCCGGCGCAGAACCCCTGCGACATATGTCGGGGTGGTCACATAGTAGCGTGGTTTGGGGCGGCGCGCCTCGACCGCATGGGCCAGCTTGTCGGTGACAGCAGAGGCGGGCAGTTCGAACCGGTCGGGCGCACTGTTTTCGTATAGTCGCTTCAGCAGCGAACCTTCGTATTTTTCCCGCAGGGCCGAGTTCTCCCAGTCGATGTATTTTTCGAACACCGGGATTGCCTTTTCCCTGAGCTTTGAGGTGATCGGGCCGGGCTCGATCAACACGACCTGAATGTCTGTGTCCCGCAACTCCAGCCGCAAGGTGTCGGTCAGCCCTTCGATGGCGTATTTGGTGGCGACATATGCGCCGCGCCAGGGGAAGGCAACAAGACCAAGTACCGAGGAACATTGCACGATCCGGCCGTGGCCCTGTTCCCGCATGACGGGAATAACCTGTCGGGTCAGCTCGTGCCATCCAAAGACATTGGTTTCAAAGATATGACGCAGAGCGTCTGTCGGGACGTCTTCAACCGCACCGGGCAGCCCGTGCGCGCCGTTGTTGAACAGTGCGTCCAGTGTTCCGTCCGTTGCCTCAAGTACATATGACAATCCCGAGGAAATGCTGTCGCGGTCGGTATAGTCGATTCTTGGGCTTTCAAACCCTTGCGCGCGCAGGCGGTCACAGTCGCGCTGCTGTCGGCAGGATGCAAACACACGCCAGCCTCGCGCACGCATTCCGTGTGCTGCGTCCAGCCCAATGCCCGACGAGCATCCCGTAATAAGAATCGATTTCTGCATGTGCCTTCCGAAGCTGAACTCCGCCAAAAGCTAGGGCGGGGTTTGCAGCAGGGCAATGACGTCCGGGCGTCAGTTTGATGTTTTCCGGACAAGTGATGCTGAAATCCACCCAACCTGTTGCGCGGGCAACACGCGCAGGCGCAGCCAGCCGGTGCCGGAATCGCTCAGGACCTCGACCCTTTGGCCAAGCGCGGCCTTGCCGATGATGGGATAGATCGTGCCGGGGCCATCGCGCAGATTGACCCGGGTGCCCGAAATCTCGCGGATGTCGGTCTGGGCCTCGGCAGGCGAGGGCAGTTCGACTGCGGGCAACTCGGCGTCGGTGACCACCTGCTCCAGTGCGGTCACACCCTGTTCCAGTGATGCCAGAGTCAGGGTCACGCTTTCGTCTTGAAACAGCGAGGGATTGGCTTTCAGGCCAGCCGCGACCTGCGAGAGGAGGGCCTTTGTTTCGGTCTCACCCAACTGGGTTACCGCCTCGGCAACAGGTGGAGCCACCAGTGCGGGTTTGACGGCGGCACGGGTGACCAAATCTTCGACAGGTGCAAGTTCAACGACCGGGGCAACCGGTTCGGCCACTACGGCCACGCGTTCCGGTTTGGCAGGGCGCACGCCGCGCGGTTCAAAATCAGGGCCACCGCTCATCACGTAAAAGGTCCAGCCCAGCGCGGCAAAGGTAACAAGTATCAGGCGCGTCATGGCGCTTCCCCCAAGGCAATCGTAACATCAACAAAAGGCAGCAAATCAATTGGTGAGATCTTAGCATATTTTGGGTGACGAGTCGAAAAATGGGGGAAAACAACACGGTGTCTCCCCCTGTTGCAAAAAGCACGACTTTTCCCCAACAATTTATGTGCTGTTCGCTTTACCAAGGCGCTCTTGCGTCGTATCACATCATATATGAACGATACGATCGATGACCCCAACATGCAGGCCCCCACAGGTGGGGGCGAGGTGGCGGAACCGCTGCGCCGCGCGATTGGTGAGCGGTATCTGACCTATGCGCTGTCCACCATCATGCACCGGGCGCTGCCCGATGCGCGGGACGGGTTGAAGCCGGTTCACCGCCGAATCCTCTACGCGATGAGAGAGTTGCGACTCAGTGCGACCGGAGGTTTCCGGAAGTCTGCCAAGATTTCCGGCGACGTGATGGGCAACTACCACCCGCACGGCGACGCCGCGATTTACGACGCGATGGCGCGTCTGGCACAGGATTTCAACGTCCGCTATCCGCTGGTCGACGGGCAGGGGAATTTCGGCAATATCGACGGCGATAACCCGGCGGCCTCGCGCTATACCGAAGCGCGGATGACCATCGTGGCAGAGGCGCTGCTGGAAGGGTTGAACGAAGACGCCGTTGATTTCCGCGACAATTACGACGGCACCCTGACCGAACCGGTCGTGCTGCCCGCACAGTTCCCGAACCTGCTGGCCAATGGCGCAAGTGGTATCGCGGTGGGGATGGCGACGAATATCCCGCCGCACAACATCTCGGAACTCTGCGACGCTTGTCTGCATCTGATCAAGACGCCGGACGCGCGCGACGACACCCTGTTGAACTACGTGCCCGGCCCTGACTTCCCAACCGGAGGCGTGATTGTCGAGCCGCCCGAGAACATCGCGCAAGCCTATCGCACCGGTCGTGGTTCGTTCCGGCTGCGCTGCAAATACGAGGTTGAGGATCTGGGGCGCGGCCAATGGCAGATCATCGTCACCGAGATTCCCTATCAGGTTCAGAAGTCCAAGCTGATCGAGAAGATCGCCGAACTGATCCAGACCAAGAAAATCCCGATCCTTGCCGATGTACGCGACGAATCCGCCGATGACATCCGCCTGATCCTCGAGCCGCGCTCCAAGAATGTGGACCCTGAGGTGCTGATGGGCATGCTTTATCGCAACTCGGACCTCGAGGTGCGGTTCAGCCTGAACATGAACGTGCTGATTGACGGGGTGACGCCCAAAGTCTGCTCGATGAAGGAAGTGCTGCGCGCTTTCCTTGATCACCGGCAAGAGGTGCTGATCCGCCGCTCGCGTCACCGCATGGCCAAGATCGACCACCGGCTGGAAGTGTTGGAGGGCTTTATCGTTGCCTTCCTGAACCTTGACCGTGTGATCGACATCATCCGCTATGACGACGACCCCAAAGCCGCGCTTATGCGTGAGGATTGGGGAATCGACCACATCCGCGCCACCAGCGAGGCCGACTATGTCTCACCCAAACCGGGCGAGGGCGAGTTGTCCGAGGTTCAGGTTGACGCGATTCTCAACATGCGCCTGCGCAGCTTGCGTCGTCTGGAAGAGATGGAGCTGGTCCGCGAACGTGATGAGTTGATGCTGGAACGCGCCAACCTCGAAGACCTGCTGGCCGACGAAGGCCTGCAATGGGCCAGGATTGCCGAGCAGTTGAAAGAGACGAAAAAGACCTTCGGCAAAGATTACGAAGGCGGCGCACGCCGCACGCGGTTCGCCGAAGCGGGCGAGGTCGAAGAAGTGCCGCTTGAGGCGATGATCGACCGCGAACCAATCACGGTCGTTTGCTCTCAGATGGGCTGGATTCGCGCCATGACCGGTCATATCGACCTGACCCGTGAATTGAAGTTCAAGGATGGCGACGGGCCGCGCTTTATCTTCCATGCGGAAACGACCGACCGGTTGCTGGTCTTCGCTTCGAACGGGCGGTTCTATACTGTCAGCGCGGCCAACCTGCCTGGCGGGCGGGGCATGGGCGAACCCCTGCGCCTGATGGTCGACCTGCCGAACGAGGCTCGGATCATCGATATCTTGATCCACAAGCCGGGGCGCAAGCTGCTGGTGGCTTCGGATGCGGGCAACGGGTTTATGGTGCCCGAAGATGACGTGCTGGCGCAGACGCGAAACGGCAAGCAGGTGCTGAACGTCAAGGACAACGAAACAGCAGTGATCTGTATACCGGTCGAGGGCGACCACGTTGCAATCGTGTCCCAGAACGGCAAGTTCCTTGTCTTCCCGATCGAGGAATTGCCCGAAATGACCCGCGGCAAGGGCGTGCGCCTGCAAAAATACAATATGGCACGCGGGCGGCAGGGGACGCTGGAGCTGGATGGCGGTCTGTCTGACATCACCACCTTCAACTGGGAGGAAGGCCTGAAATGGTCCATGGGGGGCGACAAGACCCGGCATGAGGCAGATATGTCCCAATGGCTGTCCAAGCGCGCCAGCGTAGGGAAAAAAGCGCCCTATGGTTTCCCGCGGGACTATAAGTTTTCGTGATCCGGCCCCGGTTGCGGTAGAAATCCACCGATACGGCTTGGCACAACCCGTATCGGTGCGCTAGACCAAAGAAAAACAGGCCTATCGAGACGAGATATGTTGCGCATTCTGACCCTGATCACCGGATTGGCCCTGATGGGCGCTTGCACCCAGACACAGGTTTATGAACCGCCCGAGTCACTGGGGGAATTCAAGCTGCGGGTCAACTACGCCTTCGCTGACAAGGCCGTGCAAGGGCCAGTGTCGCGCGACGCAACGCCCGACGAATGGACGAAGGCCATCCAGAATGCGGTCGATATTCGTCTGGGCCGTTATAAAGGCACGCAGGAATACGACATCGGGATCAGCCTGGAAGGCTACATGCTGGCGCCTCCGGGAATCCCGATCATCTACAATCCCAAAAGCACCGCGATTGTGTTGGTCAACGTCTATGACGTGAAGAAAGAAAAGTTTCTGGCCAAGGGAAAGCAGTTCCAGGTGCTGGAAGACACGACCGGAGGCAGTGCGCTGAAAGGGTCGGGGCACGAGCGCACCAAAGAGGAACAAATGGCCGGTCTGTCATTGAAAATTGCCGACCGGGTCGAAGAGTGGCTGGCTGAAGAACATGAAGACAAAGGTTGGTTCGAAAAACGGCCAGACCTGATCCAGCCCCTCGATTCCACCGAGGTTACGCAAAATCCGGCGGGATAAGCGCATTTCCCTCAGGATGTGCTTGATTTTCCCCTTTGAACCAAATATCTCGCGCGCGCAGATAGTAACCCGGGACCAAGGGTCCCCCAAATCGCAAAAGGGCGCCTGAGGAATGGCAAAGGAAAAGTTTGAGCGTAATAAGCCGCACGTCAACATCGGCACGATTGGGCATGTTGACCACGGCAAGAC
>NZ_JBXWQP010000036.1:0-60360 GCF_059612445.1 Ruegeria sp. TASC047 | reverse complement strand
CCAAACGCATGTTCAATACCATGCATCTGCAAAACCTTAACAAAGGCCTCTTCCGTCGTCATCTTCATAGGGGTGTTCTCCAAGCAAGAGTGAGAAAACCGGGCACCGGGACCCGGGGGTTGATATGGTTTTGGCGTAAGGGTGCGACCTGCGTTAGGGCCAGACGCGTCTGCGGAATATGTCCAGTGCGATCTCAGGCAGACCGGATGGCATCCGCGATCAGTTCGACGCCGGGGCCTATGCGGTTGGTCGAAATTGAAGAGTACCCGAGGCGGTAGAAATTCTGCGGCCTGTCGGGCCCCGAGAAAAACGGAGCACCCGGTTCGATATGAACACCCTGGTTCTGCAGCTTTAGCGCAAGCTGCGTTGTGTTGACGTGCTCGGGGGCCGACATCCACATTGATGAGCCGCCCATTACACCCCGTCCAGCCACTATCAGCCCGCTTTCTTCGATTGCTTTGTCCATCGCATCGCGCCGCTCTTGCAGGGCTTTCGACATACGTCGGATCTGCGCGTCGTAATGGCCCAATGACAGAAAATACGCTGCCGTGCGCTGAATATGACCTGGAGGGTGGCGCAGGACCAACGAGCGAAGAGCACGAGCTTCGCGGATGAAAGGCTCGGATCCGACCATGTATCCAAGCCGCAATCCCGGAAACAGCGACTTGGAAAAACTGCCGACGTAAATCACGCGCCCATCCCGATCCATGGACTTGAGTGCAGGCGAAGGTGCGCTGCGAAAGGCCATTTCGAATTCATAGTCGTCCTCGACAACCATTGCATCCAGATCGCGTGCCCGATCCAGTAGCTTGTTGCGGCGGTCGATCGGCATCGTCGCGGTTGTCGGGCTTTGATGGCTGGGGGTGGTAAAGATGACATCCGCTTCGTCGGGGATCGCTTCGGGTGGCAAGCCGTCGCGATCGACGCTCAGGGGGGTCACAGCGCAGTCCCAGTGGTTCAAAAGGCTTCGCAGCGCGTAGTAGCAGGGATCTTCGATTACGGCCGTGCGTTTGTGTGTCAGCAAGATGCGTGAGGCCAGCCAAAGCGCGTTCTGCGCGCCCAGGGTGATCAAGATCTCTTCGGGGCGGGCGACGATACCACGGCGCGGCAGGGTGTGGCGCGCGATGAATTCGATTAGCAACGGATCATCCTGATCCACGTAATCCCCTGTCAGCGAATCGAAGTCTTTGTGCCCCAATGCGCGAACCGCGCATAATCTCCAGTTGGCGTGATCAAACAGGGTTCGGTCGGCCTGACCGTAGATGAACGGATAGCGGTATTCGCGCCAATTGCTGGGTTTCGGCAGGACGTCGCTGTCCAGAAAGCGGCGCGCCAATGCCCTGTCCCAGTCGACAGATTCCGTGCCGCGCTGCACGGGCGAGTATTTGGGCGGAACCGGTGCGTTTTGCGAGACGTAATATCCTGACCGGCCCTTTGCCATCAGATAATCATTGGCCAGCAACTCGGTATAAGCAAGCGTCACCGTTATGCGGCTGACACCCAGATGTGCGGCCAGCTTTCGCGAGGATGGCAGTTTTTCCCCCACGTGAAAGCGACCGGACAGAATGCCCTCGGCAATCATCTGCTGGATCTGGGCCTGCAACGTGCCCTGACCGTTGAGCTCAAGAAAGAATGTTTCGACCGATATCCCCATGCCTGCTTATAGGTTGGACTTAAGGCAGGGGCAATCTGGACTTACAGTGTCATGGAAAATTTTCCCAAGGTGGGTTGACCAGGGTCCTTTGTGAAACTATAAAACTAGAAATCTAGTTTAATGGAGGCAACTCATGTGGGAAACTGCTGCTGCCGGATTTTCCGCCATGGGCTCGGAAGCCCGGTTGAAAGTCCTAAAAACTCTGGTGCGGGCTGGTGAGGCCGGTCTGACCGTTGGCGAAATCCAGAACCGGACGGGGATTGCCCCGTCGACTTTGGCGCACCACCTGCGGTTTCTTGCAGCCGGAGGTGTGGTCGAGCAGGAAAAGATCGGTCGCACCAGGATCAACCGGGCCTGTTATGACGAATTGAAGACGCTGGCGCAGTTCATTCTTAGCGAATGCTGCGCTGACGCGGTTGGAAAGGCGGCCAACGATGGCTGAATTGACGCAATCGCCCCGACTGACCGCCAAAGGTGCGCTTGAGATGATCAAGACACCCTGGGCATTGATTGTCGCCATTCTTGTGGCGGTGGCCGTTCTCGACCCCGGCAACCTGCGTGAGGTTGCGAGTTTTGCAGTCAGGGCCTTGGCGCATACAGGACAATACATCCTGTTTGCCGTGCTTCTGTTGTCATATCTCAAGGCAACCGGGGCCGAGGTGATGGTGGCGCGCGCATTTGAAGGGCGCGAGACCCGGATGATCTTTCTGGCCGCCCTGTTCGGCGGACTTGCACCGTTTTGTTCTTGCGAAGTCATTCCCTTTATTGCGGGCTTGCTTGCACTTGGAGCGCCGCTGTCGGCCGTGATGGCGTTCTGGCTCAGTTCGCCATTGATCGACCCGCCGACGCTTTTGATTACGGCTGCCGCGCTGGGATGGCCCTTTGCCATCGGTAAGGCGGTTGCAGCCGTTGCGCTTGGCCTGTTCGGCGGGTTCGCGGTTCGGTTACTGATGCGGCAGGGGGCATTTGCCCAGCCCATGCGCGAATACAAACCTGCCGGGTGTTGCGGATGTGGTCCGAAAGCGGATGACAGGCCGGTCTGGAAGTTCTGGCAAGAGCCTGAGCGTCGCGTTCGGTTTCGTTCGGAATTCGTACACAACGGGCTGTTCTTGCTGAAGTGGCTGGCACTGGCCTATGTGCTCGAAGCTTTGTTGGTCAACTATGTGCCTGCGGACCTGATCGCTGGCGTCGTTGGCGGAGAAGGCGTCCTGCCGATCATCGTTGCCGCGCTGGTGGGGATGCCGGCCTATCTGAACTCTTACGTCGCGCCGCCGCTGCTGGCGGGTCTGATCGATCAGGGCATGACCGCGGGAGCTGCGATGTCGTTCATGGTTGCGGGTGCCGTCAGTTCCATACCGGCGATGGCCGCAGTCTGGTCATTGGTCAAACCGCGCGTGTTTGCCGCCTACCTGAGCCTTGGTGTGGGGGGCGCAATAGTCGCAGGCATCATCTTTCAGGTGGTATGAACGAAAAAGCCGCCCGGTGTCAGCATCGGGCGGCCTTGTTTTGTCTGAAATTTCGATCAACCGGATTCGCAGAGACGGGGCAGTTTGAACCGATACCGGGCTTCGCCGCTTTTGACGTAGATGCGTTTTTCCACGCAGGCCGTCGTTCCAACGGTTTGTGAAATCTGCGACTCGGTCGACGTAATCGACGTGGCCGATCCATCGGGCAAGCGAACCGAGGCTACGACGCCGTTCCTTAGGTCCCCGTTCACCGGGGTTGCGGACAGAACCGGTACGATCAGGAAAGCCTCGTGCTCGTGTTCGCCTTCGTCCCCCAACAGAAACAAGGTGGTGACGATGGCGATCATGACAACACCACCCGCCAGACCCAGCCCCCATGTCCTGAGAAAGGCGTAGATCGTTACGGCGCGGTGCGGGCCGAAGATCGCAGAAAGAATGCTCAGCATGACAAGTCCGTCAAAAAAGCCCCAGCCGTTCCGACCGGGACTGATTGTCTGTTACAGACGAGGATTATCCTCGTCTTCATCATCCGCCCCGCCTTTGGGCAGGTTGAAGAAGCTGTCGGCGTCGATGACAGGCTCGTCGTCTTTTTCATCCGACCGATCATCGGACAGCGAGAAGGTTTCCAGACCTTCGATCGCGGTCGGGATTTTCGGCGCAGCGTCCATTTCCAGCGACTGCTCGGTCGAAACCAGCTTGCGACGCTCGTCATCGCTCATCACGCCGCCTTCGGCCGCTTTCTTGGCAGCGGCCTTCTGCACGATCGCATCCAGTTCGGACTGTTTGCACAGGCCCAGCGCTACCGGGTCGATCGGCTGCATGTTCGAGATGTTCCAGTGCGTGCGCTCGCGGATCGACTGGATGGTCGGCTTGGTGGTGCCAACCAGCTTGGCGATTTGGCCGTCGCTGAGTTCGGGGTGGAACTTGACCAGCCACAGGATCGAATTCGGACGGTCCTGACGTTTAGACAGCGGGGTATAACGCGGGCCACGGCGCTTTTCTTCGCCGGATGCCGCCGGGTTGAACTTGAGCTTCAGCTTGTGCAGCGGGTTGTTCTGCGCGGCGTCGATCTCATCCTGGGTCAGCTGGTTGTTTGCGATCGGGTCAAAGCCCTTTACGCCTGCGGCCACATCGCCATCGGCGATGCCCTGCACTTCCAGTTCGTGCATTCCTACGAAATCCGCGATCTGCTTGAAGCTGATCGTGGTGTTGTCCACCAGCCATACGGCGGTTGCCTTGGCCATAAGCGGTTTTGCCATCAGCCCGTCTCCTATACATACATCTTTCCCGTCGCCGGAATTCGGCGGCCCCTTGGTCTTGGGGCAGGTTTCCGTTGTCGGGGAACTTGGCCCGTATATAGTCGCCACGCAGCAAGAAGGGAAGAGGCGAATGCGCTGGGTCGTATTGTGGGTCTTCAGCGCGATGACAGCGCTGGCCGAAGGTGAAAAAGCAGGTGAGTTCGACTATTACGTCCTGTCTCTCAGCTGGTCGCCCAACTGGTGCGCCCTCGAAGGGGACGCGCGCGGGTCACACCAATGTGACGACCGGCACGACCACGGATGGATCCTGCACGGGCTCTGGCCGCAATTTCATCAGGGCTGGCCATCCTTCTGTCGCTCGCCCGAGGCGCCGCCAACACGCCGCATGGCGCGGGAAATGGAAGATATTCAGGGTAGTGCGGGCCTTGCATGGCATCAGTGGAAGAAACACGGCACCTGTTCGGGGCTATCTGCGCCCGACTATTTCGCCCTGTCCCGGCGTGCCTATGATGCTGTCGAACGCCCGCAGGTCTTCCGCAAGCTGGACGCATCCGTCAAACTGCCGGCTTCGGTGGTCGAGGATGCGTTTTTGAAAGCCAATCCAGAGCTGGAGCGCGATATGATCACGGTCACCTGCAAACAGAGCTATATCGAAGAGGTCCGTCTATGCCTGTCGCGCGACCTTGATCCGGTGCCATGCGGCCGCGATGTGATCCGCGACTGCACCGCCAAGGACGCGCTGTTCGATCCGATTCGTTAAAGCTTTTTGTTCTGGCAGTCCCGCGCATAGTCCAGCGCCTTGGCGGTGCCTTTCAGATCAATCGCCATCACCACCTCGCCTGCGGTATTGTAAACCGTCATCGTCTTGTTCTGGGCAATCGCGGTGACGAAATTCCTGTCGGTAAAAAACACCGTCGCACCGGGCACTTTGCGTTCATTGAACCCGATAGCGGTGGCATCAAAGCTCTTGCCGTCCAGTTCGAACCGGATGGGATAGCTCTCACCTTGCTTAATGTCGCCCCAGGCTTTGTTGTACACGGCGAAATACCCGCGATTGCCCAACGCGTCGTAACCCAGCCTGACCACCGAGAGATCCTGATACACCGTCTGGATCAGACACCCGTTCCCAAGCGCGGGGTCCATCATGATGTTCCAGCCTTCGACGAAGCCCTTGTCCACAAGGTCCTGCGACAGGGCAGCGGTTGCGGTGAAGGCGGCGAAAGTAGTGGCGAGAAGGCGGATCAAGTTAAGCACTCCAAACTAAAAGATGCAGTTGGCTGTATCTAACTGTAACTCGGTTTCAGGCAAACAGTATTCTCTGAAACTTAGTCCAGATGCTTCAGCAGTTTCAAAGTACGACAGCTTTGCGCGGCAACTATGCTACAATGATTGCGTTCAAGAAGGTTAGAGACGCTATGATTGCCAACAAAGCGCAGGCGGATTACTGGAGTTCAGCTCCGGGACTTCAGTGGATCAAGTTCGAAGAAGAACTGGACGCTGTTTTTGAAGCGGTGGACCAAGAACTTATCCGGCGAGCGGGTGATATCCATGATGCGGATGTACTTGATGTTGGTTGCGGAACCGGCGCCACGAGCCGTGCTTTTGCGAAAAAGCTGACCTCAAATGGAACACTGACGGCGTTGGATATTTCCAAACCGCTGTTGGAGCACGCTCAAGTGAAAGCTGGTAAACTTCCTGTAAAATCAAGGTATCTTTTGATGGACGCGCAACAAGGTGCGATCCCAAGCGCGCCATTCGATCTTGTGATTTCGCGCTTTGGCGTCATGTTCTTTTCCGATCCGTACGCTGCCTTTGCCAATATACGAAAACACATGCGGGCACAGGGGCGTTTGATTGCAGCGGCTTGGGCTCCTATGGCAATAAACCCTTGGTTCGATGCTCCATGCAAAGCGGCAGTTTCACGTTTGGGGCCACCTGATCCTGCTGATTCCAATGCACCGGGACCTCTGGGTTTTCAGGATATCGGTTACGTTGTCGATGTGTTGAAAAAAGCAGGGTTCAGAAATGTGACAGGAGAGGTTTCGGCGATCACACTAAAACATCAAGGACCGCTCAAGAAAGTTGCTGACTTGGCTTCCAACATAGGACCAGCAGCGCGAATTCTAAAAAAATATTGTGGAACGGATGCGGATATCGCGGCAATACAAGAAGCCGTTATGGAAAAATTCAGAGTTTTCGAGAAGCCGGAGGGCGTGGGTATTCCCGCAAAGTTAAACTTTTTTGAAGCGGTTAACTCTGGATAAGCTTACAAAAGACAGCCAGGAGACAGACACGTACAGCTGGTGTATCACCCTACGTCAGGCTACAATTCCTTCCTCGCCCTGAGCGCGGCCGTGATCGTCCCGTCGTCCAGATAATCCAACTCTCCACCGATGGGCACGCCTTGGGCCAGCGAGGTCAGGCGCACCTGGCCTTCCAGCTGATCCGCGATGTAATGGGCGGTGGTCTGGCCGTCGACGGTGGCGTTCAGGGCAAGGATCACTTCGGTGATCCCTTCGGCCAGGACCCGATCCCTGAGGCGGGGAATGCGCAACTCATCCGGGCCGATGCCGTCCAGTGCGGACAGTGTGCCACCCAGCACGTGATAGCGGCCTTTGAAGACTCCTGACCGTTCCATCGCCCAGAGGTCGGCGACGTCCTCGACCACGCAGAGCTCTCCGGTCGCTCGGACCTCACTATTGCAGATGTCACAGATATCCGTGGTGCCCACATTGCCGCAATTCAGGCATTCGCGGGCGGTGACGGCCACTTGCTGCATGGCGTCTGACAGGGGCGTCAGCAGCAGAGCGCGTTTGCGGATCAGGTGCAGCACCGCGCGGCGGGCCGAGCGCGGGCCCAACCCCGGCAGTTTGGCCATCAGGTCGATCAGATTGTCGATTTCGCTGTTCGTGCCCATGGCCTGTCCTGCTTTGCGCCGGAGGGAGCCTCCGGCGGGAGTGTTTAGGAAAAGATGAAGCTCAGAACGGTAGCTTGATGTCTTTGGGCAGGCCCATGCTTTCGGTCAGCTTGCCCATCTCTTCCTGTGAACGTTCGGCGGCTTTGGCCTGAGCGTCCTTGATTGCGGCCAGGATCAGGTCTTCGACCACTTCCTTGTCGTCGCCGTTGAAGATCGACGGATCAATGTCCAGCCCCTTGAGTTCACCCTTGGCTGTGGCCGTTGCCTTGACCAGCCCTGCACCGGATTCGCCGACAACCATCATGTTGTTCAGCTCTTCCTGCATTTCGGTCATCTTGGTTTGCAGGTCTTGTGCGGATTTCATCATCTTGGCCATGTCGCCCAGTCCGCCAAGCCCGCCGAGTCCTTTCAGCATCAGTCGTCTCCTGTGTTTCTGTTTGGTTCTAAATACGGACCGCAGGCAGGTGGCACAAGAGGTCTCCCGCCTGTCCAGATCAGAGCGTCGCGGACCGATCATTTATGTGCCCGCATTCCCTCCCTCAGGTGCATCGTGGAAGGGGGTGAGTATGCCGGTTTCTTGAAACTTGGACCCGCGGGCTTAGGGCTAGTCCTCTTCGAACGGGTCCCATTCCTCTTCGACTTCGGGAAGGGCTTCGGTCTCAACCTTGGCGGCGCGCTGTTCAGGTGTTTCGATCCTAATGATCTTTGCCTTGGGGAATTGCGTCAGCACGGCCTGAACCAGCGGGTGTTCTTCGGCCTCGGCTTTCAGGGCCAGCTCGGCCCGGTCCCGCACTTCCGTGATGGTCGCGGCATCTCCGTCCGAGACAATGGAGACGGCCCACCGATTGCCGGTCCAGCGTTGCAGGGCAGAGCCCAAACGAGACGCCAGATCCGACGGTGCCTGAGGTGTCGGGGTGAATTCGATCCGGCCGGGCTGGTACGATACAAGGCGCACGCCGCTTTCCACCTCGACAAGCAGTTTCACATCGCGGTTCGTGCGGATCAGTTCCACCACATGCCCGAAGGTTGGATAGCGGGCCAGGGCCGTCTGTGCATCCTGCGCCAGTGCGGCAACCGGTGCGCCACCCGCGCCGCGCGGGGGCGATGTATAGGCAGGCGGCGGGGTCGCGTTGGATTGCGTTGCCACAGTGGCCTGCCGGGACAGTGACATGCCCCCGCCCGGCCCGCCGGGAGGCGAAGGTGGGGCGTCTTGCAGCCGTTTGATCAGCTCTTCGGGGCTGGGCAAATCGGCGACATGCGTCAGTCGGATAACAGCCATTTCGGCGGCCATCATCGCGTTGGGCGCGGCAGAGACTTCCTCCAGCGCCTTCAGCAGCATTTGCCACATGCGAGTCAGAACCCGCATCGGCAAGGCCTCGGCCATGTGCTGGCCCCGTGTGCGTTCGTCGGGGGAAACTGTCGGGTCTTCGGCCGCGTCAGGTGTGATCTTTACGACGGACACCCAATGCGTGATTTCGGCCAGATCGCGCAGCACGGCCAGAGGGTCTGCGCCTTCCGCATATTGACCGCTCAGTTCAGTGAGCGCCCCTGCCGCGTCACCGCGCAGGATCATGTCCATCAGGTCCAGAACCCGACCACGATCGGCCAGACCCAGCATCGCACGGACCTGATCCGCCGTCGTCTCACCGGCCCCGTGCGAGATAGCCTGATCCAGCAGTGAGGTCGCGTCGCGGGCCGATCCTTCTGCGGCGCGGGTGATCAGCGCCAGCGCATCGTCGGCGATCTGCGCGCTCTCCGCCCCGGCGATCTTGCGCAGCAGGCCGATCATGTCTTCGGGCTCGATCCGGCGCAGGTCAAAACGCTGACACCGCGACAGAACCGTGACCGGCACTTTGCGAATCTCGGTGGTCGCGAAGATGAATTTCACGTGTGCGGGCGGTTCCTCGAGCGTCTTGAGCAGCGCGTTGAATGCGCTGGTCGAGAGCATGTGAACCTCGTCGATGATGTAGATCTTGTAGCGCGCGCTGGCGGCGCGATAGCGGACACTGTCGATGATCTCGCGGATATCGTTGACGCCGGTACGGCTGGCCGCATCCATTTCCATCACATCGACATGGCGACCTTCCATGATTGCGACGCAATGCTCGCACTGACCGCAAGGCTCGGTTGTCGGCCCTCCGGTTCCATCCGGCCCGATGCAGTTCATGCCCTTGGCGATGATCCGCGCCGTGGTGGTTTTTCCCGTTCCGCGAATGCCGGTCATGATAAAGGCCTGCGCAATCCGGTCGGCCTCGAAGGCGTTTTTTAGGGTGCGCACCATAGCATCTTGACCCACCAGGTCGGCAAAGGTTTCCGGACGGTATTTGCGGGCGAGAACCTGATAGGCGGGGCTTGGCGTGTCTGTCATGTCTTCTCGCTCGGATTCGGTGTTTCGGCACAGCGTAGTGGCGGCGGCACTCCGCGTCCACTGCGGGGCGCGATGATTTTTTGTTTCAGAAACGGGCTGGTTTCCAACTAAACTGGTCCAGCGGATTTAATGACTCATTTCTTAAAGAGTACCTTGGGGGAGGACGCACTTCATGTCGCAGCTGGTCATTTTTGCTCTGCAGGTCGGAGGCGGAACGCTTGCCCTTACTTCAATGCCCGGGCGTGGCGGGGATTACGTCGGCGATCTGGATATGATTGCGGCGTGGAAACCGGGCCTTGTGATTTCAATGACGACGGATGTTGAAATGCTTCAGGATGGCGCGCAGCACTTTGGCAGCGACATCCAAAGCCGTGCCAGCCGGTGGGTTCACCTGCCGATCGAAGATTTTGGAGCACCGACGCAGGCGGTTCAGAAGGCCTGGCCAGAGGTCAGCGCCACGGCCCGACATGCGCTGTCGGGCGGTGGCCGGGTTCTTGTGCATTGCCGTGGGGGGTGCGGCAGATCCGGGATGATTGTTCTCCGACTGATGGTTGAATGCGGTGAACGCGCCAGCGACGCACTGGACCGCCTGCGGGCCGTGCGCCCCTGCGCCGTCGAAACCGATACGCAGCTGGCCTGGGCGTCCCGGATCACCCCGGCACAGGTGGAAGTGGGATCAAGCTGACAGCTGCTGGGGCGCGTAGCCGGTTTTCCGGGGCCGGATCATTGAAACCTCGATCATGGCGCAAGGCGGGTTCGCGACAGTGCCCGAGGGCAGCGTGCTGAATATAGGTCCGAAGATCAAATCGGCATAGGCATCCAGGTCCCGAATTGCCGTATCAGGGTGCGCCCCACAGAAAACGCGAACGCTGTCGGATCGCGCTCGGATCGTTGCCATGCACCCTTCCGCGCAATGTGACAGCGCGCTTCTGCCTTCAAACTCGAAATCCTCGCTGGTGGCCGAAACCGCCTGCGCCATGGCTTCGGAAGTCGAGCGGGCCAGTCGCGCCAAAGCCGGGCAGGTTTTGCCCGTCCGCTGGCACACTGTTGCGCTGTATTCGTGTGACTTTGTCTTCCAGATCATCCTGCGCCCTCCGCGCGTGGTGGGCTGGATATTGGGGCAGGTGGGACAGCATCTCGCTGTCAGGACCTGCACGGACACCCCGCCCGAGTTTCGGTTTCAGTTCCGATGGCAGGTCTCCTGACTTGCGGGTCATTGCTCTGCCGACCTTCCCAGCCCATGGGCCAGTGGTATTTCGGCATTGCTTACCGCTTACAGTTGCGGGGGCAGTCGCGGACTTGGTTGATATCTGTGTGACCAGACAAACCGCACCGTGTTCCCTTTTCATCCCGACCTCTTGTGGGGGCCGGAAACCATCACACAACCGCTAGCGCCTGATCGCGTTCCGAGTCAAGCCGATCTTTAGGCCGGACGTTTGGTCATGCTGGATGCGGATTATGTTCCGGCCTAGTGTCGTCGGCATCGAAGGCAGGCATACCGATTGTTTCAGCGAAAGCCGGGGATCATGTTGGATACGGAACAGACGGTGTTGATCGAAGATTTCCGCTTTCCGTCCGGGTCTGTGACCTTGTCGGCGCGGGTGCATCGGCCAGTGGGTGAGCCGGAAACCGTTGTCGTACTTAACAGTGCCACGGGTGTGCCGCGTGACTATTATCAACACTTCGCGCGATGGCTGGCCGCCGAGCGGGGGATAGCTTGCCTGACCTATGACTATCGGGACTACGGGCTTTCTTTGGTCGGCCACCTGAAAGATGCAACCGCGACAATGGCGGATTGGGCGTTGATCGATATGCCTGCGGCACGGGCCGAAATGCGCAGGCGGTTTCCAATGGCGCAGCAGTGGACCATCGGCCATTCGGTCGGTGCGATGCTGGGGCCGGTGCAACCGGATATCGACCAGATCGACCGAATGATCGGTGTGTGTTCGGGGCTGGTGACTTTGAAAGATCACCCATGGCCCTATCGGGGGTTGGCTGGGCTGTTCTGGTATGGCCATGCACCGCTGATGGTGCGGGCACTTGGCTATCTGCCTGGCAAAGCAATCGGGTTTGGGTCGGACCTGCCCGCCTCGGTTTACTGGCAATGGCGCAAATGGTGCACAGCCCCCCTGAACTATGTGCCCGAGGTAGGGCAGGAATTGCCTGATGCGCGTTGGAACGGCTCGGGAGTACCAGTGGATCTGTTCACGTTCGAAGATGACCAGATGGTTCCGCCCGAGGCGGTTTGGCGCCTTGCTGATCTGTATGGCCCCGAGGCCAGACGCCACCTTCTGAAGCCTGCTGAATTCGGACTGCCGGAAATAGGCCATATCGGAGCATTTGCCCGTCGCAATGCCGCGGTCTGGCCGCGCCTGATCGCCTGATCAGACGCGACGCAGGTTTTCCTAACACCTTGCAGTTATGGCCGTTTGCGAAGCTTCTTGTCCTGCATGACACCGCGCACCATCTTGCCGAACGCCTTGTCCCGCGCCCGCGATTGGGCAACGGTTTCCGAGTTTCGCTGATCTTCGCGCCGCAGCTTGCGCCAACGGTCCAGCCGGGTCGGGTCAAGTACGCCTTCGCCGATTGCGTTCTGCACGGCACAGCCGGGCTCGGTCTCGTGCTGACAATCCGAAAAGCGACAGCTTTGGCCAAGCTCCGTGATGTCCGAGAACACGTTGTCGATCCCGTCCTGAGCGTCCAGCAAACGCAATGCGCGCATTCCCGGCGTGTCGATCAGCCAGCCACCGTTACCCATCCTGTGCAACGCGCGCACCGTTGTCGTGTGTCTGCCCCGTGCGTCGTCTTCGCGAATTCCAGACGTGGCGAGGTTTTGATCCGTCATGGCGTTACTGAGCGTCGTTTTACCTACGCCCGACGACCCGACCAGCGCGCCGGTCTGGCCTTTGGGGCACCATGCCAGAACCTTTTCGACATCTGCCGGGTCCAGCGCATTGACCGCCAGCACCGACAGAAGAGGGTCCAGAGATTGCACTTGTCCCGAGAAACTGCCGGGGTCATCCGACTGGTCAGCTTTCGTTAGGACAGCGACCGGATAACATCCGGCCTGATGCGCCAGCGCCATATAACGTTCCAGCCGGGGCAGGTTGAAATCGGCGTTGCACGAGCTGACGATGAACAACACATCGACATTAGCGGCAATCAGTTGTGTTGCGGCACCTGTACCGGCAGCCCTGCGTTGCAGCAGGCTGCGCCGGTCCAGAAGGTGACGCACGCGGAATTCGGCGTCCGCAAGAACCCAATCCCCGACGGCATATGAACCGGTCGAATTATCCGGTGTCCGCAAAGGGATTTCACCATTCGGGCTCAGCCCGATCAGACGGTCCCGATGAACGGAGGCGACGCGAAAGGGCGTGTCGGAAGGAAAAGCCGCGTGTTGCGCGGCAAAGTGAGAGGACCATCCCAGGTCCGAAAGCGTATAAGACATTTATCTGCCTGTTTTCAGAAACAGCAATGCCAACGGATGGCAATCGCGCATCCGCAGGTCGTGTGTTCAGGCAGTCCGGTGATTCCGGTGAATCAGAACCAGTCTGCCCGAAGGGTTTTCACTACAATCATAAAGCCCTCCTGCGGCTGTGGTTCACGAAGTGAGAGGTTGGACATCGACCCAAGCGGGGCTCGTTGTGGCTGCTTCCTTCCGGACCTGACCAGGTTGGCGAGGCGCTCGCCCGCGCCAACCTCTCGAGTCCGGATATAGGGAAGGCATCGGGAAAAGACAACCCATCAGAGCGTCAGGCGAATGCGTTCAAATCCCAAGCCATCCGAGCCCAGCGACACGGGATCGAACCTGTGCAACTCATCCAGATATTTCAGGGCGCCTGGACCTGTGCGAAGAATTGTTGTCACGCCCCGTTGCGGCATCAACGAGAACGGGTAGTGCTGCGTGGCGATCGGATCGGGCGGAAGGTGCTGCGCCAGGTAATCCTGCACAAGGTCCTTGATGCTCAGCGGTGGCAGGCTGATCAGCTCAGACGTTGTCGCATGCGGGAAATGCCCGCCTCCGCTGGCGCGGTAATTGTTCAGCGCCATAACGAACATCTGCTCCGGTCGTACGGGACGGCCTGCATATGTCAGATCGCTGATCCGCTTTTGGTCGGGGCGGGTTATTTTCCCCTGCGCATCGTAACGAGGCGGCCGCGTGGGATCGATCTGATAAGACAGTCCAAACACGATGTCGAAATTGTATCCGGCCCGTTCAGGGTTGATCAGCTCGGGTTCGGAACCGGGCTTTAACTGGTTGAATACGCTGGCCGACATCTCCAACCAGTCCAACAGATGCGCACCGCTGATCCGGATTGCACGCAACTCGTTGGGAAACACATGCAGATCCGCGACATGGCGCAAACATATTTCTCCGGCGGGTACCTCGGTATAATGGCGCGGGCCTGAGCGTCCGCCGGATTTGGCAGGCGAAACAACCGACAAAATCGGCAGAGCCGCCAGGTCTGTTCCCTGCAAAAACGGGCGCAGTGCGGCGGCTTGCGCCGCAGCTACAAGGGTCAGCCCGCGATCCGGCGCACAGCAACTGAAATAGCTGTGCAATGTATCCGGGATATGTGCCACCGGTGCGGCAACGGATTGACGGGTCATACGATGTGCCACCTCACACAAACCCGCAATTTCACTGTCTTCCCCGACGGCTGTGCCGTTGCTGATAACCGGTCGCAGTTCGACGCGGTAATCCCGGATTTGCACTTTGCCGTCCGGCCCGGCGGTCACGGCCAAATCGATAACCCCCAGGTAAGAGCCCGCTGATCCCGGCATGACAACGGGTGTTCCGTGTACCAGCCCCGTCAGGTGATCGACCATCGGGGTATTGGCATGGCCCTCTCCTGGAAGTGTCAGGTGAGTGTGCCCGGCCACAATGGCATCGATGCCTTTGATCGCGGCCAAGGGTATCACGGCGTTTTCCATCCCCGCCACCGGTTCGGTGCCCCCAAGGCCGGAATGAGCAAGCGCCACGATGATATCACACCCCTCGTCGCGCAATGTCTGCGTCAGGGACTTTGCCGCAAGTAGGATGTCCTCGACGAGGATATCGTCATCCAGATTATGCGCCTCCCAACAGGCCGTTTGCGGCGGAAGAACCGAGAAGACGCCGATGCGAACGGGAATGTCTTCACCGTTCAAAGACACAGTGCGGTCCAGAACGGTGTGTCGCTGCCAGGGCTGTGGGCCGCGCGTGCGATACAGGTTGCTGCAAACGACCGGACAGGGGGCTTGCGTCAGGATGTTGCCCAATGACGCCAGCCCGAACCCGAAATCATGGTTGCCCAATCCGATTGCGTCATAATCCAGGGCTTGGAACGCTTTCATCATCGGATGGGCGGTGCCACTATTGGCTGCCCAATCGCCCATTGGGGTTCCCTGCAACGAATCCCCGTTGTCAAACATCAGCACCAGCGCGCGTTCGGCCTCTTGTCGGGCAGCGCGGATCAGGCTGGCAGTGCGCGTTAATCCAACCGTCTGGTCTGGCGTGTCGGTGTAATAGTCAAAACCGGTCAAGTTCATATGCAGGTCGGTTGTGGCCAGAATGCGAATTTTCCCACTGTCACCAATGGGCTGTACCTGCGTCGAGGAGGGGATCTTCACTTTGAGTATTCTGCTATTGAATGTGTGTATTGATTAAATCCATCAAAATTCACTCTAGATGATTTTTCCGAGGCCACCATGCGGCTTTTCAGCGGCAGGGTGGTGGATTTTCCGTCCCTGAATAGCCATTGCAACACAGGCCGAGACGTGGCAGCCCTGTGCGCAAGATCAAAAGGAAATCCAATGAAAAACGCAGAGCAGGTAACCTTCGGGGGTTCGGGCCTTGATCGGGCGGCGCAGTATCGCGGAGATGCGGACAAGCTGACCGAGGCGATGCACAACCCGGCCGCCCGCTGTATCTTGCTGTGGCGTGGAAAACTGCTGGTACAGGGTGAGGGGCTGGACCAGCTTGCCATGATCCCAATGACGCATCCGCTGATCAGCAATGGTCCCGGCGGCGTCATTGAATCCCCGGTGTTTTTGGGTCTGAGCGCTGACAGCGCCCCCGTCTTTGCCGTTGATATTTCCGCATGGACAGCCGAGGGGCTGGATCTGACCAGTCTGGGCGCCTTCGTGGACAAGTCCGAACAACAACACCCGGATTTACCGCAAGGCCACGTGTTTGCCGAACTGCGCCGGATCATGACACGGCTGTCGGCGCGCGACGCGGAACTGGCGGCAACGTCAAAGGCAATAATCGGCTGGCATGAAACGCATCGCTACTGTGCCCGATGTGGTGCCGCCAGCGAGGTGTCGCAGGGGGGATGGCAGCGCAGTTGCCTGTCCTGTGGCGGGCAACACTTTCCGCGCACCGATCCGGTTGTGATCATGTTGATCACGCATGGTGACAGCGTGCTGATGGGCCGGTCTCCGGGCTGGCCTGACGGGATGTTCTCCTTGCTGGCGGGATTTGTTGAGCCCGGCGAAACGCTTGAGGCAGCAGTGCGCCGCGAAGTGATGGAAGAGGCGGGCGTGCCGGTAGGTGCGGTTTCGTACCTGTCCAGCCAGCCCTGGCCGTTCCCGGCCTCATTGATGTTTGGATGTGCGGGTGAGGCGCTGTCACGCGACATCGTGATCGACCCGGTCGAGATAGAAGAGGCGATGTGGGTCAGCAAATCCGAAATGATGCAGGCCTTTGCCGGTGATCATCCTAGGCTATTGCCAGCGCGCAAAGGGGCTATCGCTCATTTTCTGCTTCAGAACTGGCTTGCAGATACTCTGGACTGAGGAAACATTGGCTCAGCAATAAAACAGCAAAGGTCATTATGCAGTTTTCAGCGCGAGAAGATATCGAGGCCCCCATCCAATCGGTGTTCGACATGGTGTCGGATTTTGAACGATTCGAGCGTATGGCAATGCGCCGTGGCATCGATGTGCGCCGTTTGGGCGGTGGCGCGGCGGTGACTGCCGGAACCGAATGGAATACGGAGTTCAAACTGCGCGGAAAGCCGCGTCAGATGTCGGTGGTGATGACGGATTTCGACAGGCCTTCGCAAATGCGATTTGACGCTGCCAGCAAGGGTATCACCGGGTTCACGACCGTGGATTTTCTGGCCCTGTCCCCGCGCCGGACGCGCCTGAGCGTTGAAATGTCACTCGCCGCCAAGTCCCTGCCGGCACGGTTGCTGTTGCAATCCATGAAACTGGGACAATCCAGATTTCGCAAGCAGTTCCAGGTGCGTCTCAGCGAATTCGCACGCGAGTTGGAGCAGAGGCACCTGCATGGCGGGTAAGACACAAGATCGCACAGCAGGTGCGAGGGGATCGGACCACCTGAGTTTCAAATCCGCATCCGCCAGCGATGCCGAAGGGATCGCTGGCGTCCTTCACGATCTGGTCTTGGCTGGCAAGCGGCGCAAAGCCCACGATGTCGATTTTGCCTTAAGGCACTATATTCGCCACCCGGATCAATTGCGGTGTACAATCGCCACGGACCCGAATGGTCACGTGCTTGGGTTCCAATCCCTGAAATATGCGGTCGAAAACAACCCCTACGGCGTGTCAGTGGGGTGGGGCGTGATTGGAACCCATATCCGACCATCAGCCGCCCGGCTTGGGATCGGGCGTGCACTTTTCGCGCACACTCTGGACGCGGCCCTTGCGCATGGTCTCCCTGCTATTGATGCAACAATTGGTGCAGGCAATACCGAAGGTCTGGCCTATTACGAAGCCATGGGTTTCCGGACGTACCGCACACAAGATGGGTCTGTGTCAAAGGTCTACCGGATTAACCGCTAGAGAGCGACCATTCCAGGCGTAGCGACGCGAAGAGTGAACGGGCCACCGGCATTGCCAAACAGCTTCGAAAAAACGGGCAACAACGAAACAAACCCAAAGGAATGCCGTCGCGAACCGTGATTATCCACGCGGATGTGCTGCCGGATAGACGCCCAGAACCTCGACATTTGTCGTGAAATGCTCAAGCTCGTCCATGGCCAGCTGCACGTTGCGGTCTTCGGGATGCCCGACAATATCCGCGTAAAACTGCGTCGCGGTGAAGGAGCCGTCGACCATATAGCTTTCGAGCTTGGTCATGTTGATCCCGTTGGTGGCAAACCCGCCCATCGCTTTGTAAAGCGCGGCAGGGATGTTGCGCACCTGAAACACAAAGCTGGTGATCATCCCGTGATCGCCCCGGCGGGACAAATCCGTTTCGCGCGACATGACAAGAAAGCGGGTCGTGTTGTCGTCATTATCCTCGATATGGCGGGCCAGAACGTTCAGGTTATAGATCTCACCGGCCAGCTCGCTGGCCAGCGCGGCTGAATGCGGATTGCCTTCCTCGGCCACTTCGCGGGCGGCGCGGGCGTTATCGGGGCTGACGCGGCCGCGAATGCCGTGTTCCTTCAGGAAACCCGCACATTGCGGCAGCAGTACCAGATGCGAATGCGCCTCGGTTATGTCTTCCAGTTTTGCACCCGGCACGGCAAGAAGGTTGATATGAACCCGGACAAAGGCCTCATCGATGATATGCAGCCCGCTGTGGGGTAGCAGCCGGTGAATATCGGCCACCCGACCATAGGTCGTGTTCTCGACCGGAAGCATTGCCAGATCCGCAGCACCCGAGCGGACCGATTCGATCACATCCTCGAAAGTGCGGCAGGGCAGCGCTTCCATATCTGGCCGAGCGTTGCGGCAGGCCTCATGACTGTAGGCGCCGGGTTCCCCCTGAAAAGCAATGCGATTGGTCATTTGGTCGATTCCATGCAACAAGTTCGTGATTTGGTCGTTTCGTCGCGGTGTCTATACCTTGCCTCTCGCAAGGGGAAGCCTTAGACAGCTGCCCAGACAGCTGAAATGGACTCGCGATCAATGTTCGACACGATGACAGTAACCAAGGCCGCCGCAGGCCTGTTCGGCACATTCCTGGTGCTGCTTCTGGCCAAGTGGGGGGCGGATGTCCTCTATTCTTCCGGTGGCCATGGCTCGGCTGAGGCCGCCTACATTATCGAAACCGAAAGCTCGGGTGAAAGCGCGAACGGCGAAGAAGTGGTCTTTGAAGACCTGCTGGCCGCCGCAGACGTCGAGAGCGGCGCAAAAGTGTTCCGCAAATGCACCGCGTGCCACAAGCTGGAAGACGGTGCAAACGGCACCGGCCCTTACCTGTACGGTGTGGTTAATCGCCCCGTCGCCTCCGCCAACGGCTTCACCGGGTACTCGGCCGGTATGCAGGCGCATGGCGGCAACTGGACACCCGAAGCACTGGATGCTTTCCTGACCAAGCCCGGCAACTATATCTCGGGCACATCGATGAGCTTTGCCGGCCTGAAAAAGCCGCAAGATCGCGCCGACGTGATTGCCTATCTGCAGACAATCGGCAACTGATTGCCTGAGGGATCAGACCCATTCAAAGCCGCTGCCGCAACGCAGCGGCTTTTTTGTCTGAAGAAACCTTCACAAAGTGCTCACGCATTCTAAACTTGAATCTGCACGTGCTGGCACTTTAGCTAGCGGTTACGACATTGACGGTGACAATGACCGAGAGGATGAGCCACATGATTTCCCTGATGCCTGCTGCACGTGATCTTGAGGTAAGGCCATGGGTTGGCATTTTGGGGCTCTGTGCCGCGCTGATTGCTCCGCATACAGCCCAGGCGCTGGATGAGGGGGTCACCCGCAGTCACGGGTATTCGTATTTCGGAAATCTGGATTACCCGGAAGACTATGCGCATCTGAATTATGTGAATCCCGATGCCCCCAAAGGTGGGGAACTTTCGTTGGCAGCGTCGGGAACGTTCGATTCCCTCAACCCCTATTCACGCAAAGGGCGCGCCGGTGCGCTGACCACATTGCAATATGATCGCCTGTTTGAAAGTGCCGAAGACAGTGTCGGGCAGTATTACGGCGTAGTTGCGGAAAGTCTGGAATATGACGAAGGGCGCAATTTCGTCATTTTCCATCTGCGCCCCGAAGCAACTTTTTGGGATGGCACGCCGGTCACGGCGGAAGATGTTGTCTACAGCCACCGTTTGTTCATCGAACAGGGCCTGCCGTCTTATGCGCAGGCCGTTGGCCGTATGGTGACAGGAGCCGAGGAGTTGGATGACCATACCGTAAAATTTACCTTCAATCCCGAAGTCACGCGCCGCAGCCTGATCGAAACCGTCGGCTCAACTCCTGTTTTCTCAAAAGCATGGTTCGAGGCGGATGAGACACGGCGACTGGATGAACCGCGGCTGGAAGTGGCGGTAGGCTCTGGCCCCTACAAGCTCGACAGCTACGACATCAATCGCCGCATCGTTTACAAACGCCGGGACGATTATTGGGGCAAGGACCTGCCTTTCAATGTCGGGCGCAACAACTTTGATACAATCCGGGTTGAGTATTTCGCCGATCAAACGGCAGCGTTCGAGGGTTTCAAGGCGGGTGAATACACATTCCGGATCGAAAGTGATCCCAAGCTTTGGGCGACCGGGTATGATTTCCCAAAGCTGGATGAAGGCACAGTTATTCGGGATGAGATCGCGGATGGCAGCCCGCCGACACCTTCGGGCTTTGTCTTCAACCTTGGAAAGCCGCAATTTGCCGACAAGAATGTCCGCAAGGCCCTGGCCCTGGCCTTCAATTTCGAATGGACGAACGAGTCATTGTTGTTCGGCCTGAACACGCCGCGGAATTCTTTCACGCAAGGAACCCCGATCGAGGCGCAAGGCCTGCCCGAAGGGGCGGAGCTGGCATTCCTGCAGGCGTTGGGCGACGTTGTTCCAGAAGATGTCCTGACGGAACCCGCTGTTGTGGCGCACGAATCAAACCCTGCACGCCTGAATGACCGAAAGAACCTGCGCAAAGCTGCCAGGATATTGGATGAGGCAGGCTGGTCCGTCGGCGAAGGCAATATTCGTCGCAATGCCGAAGGGCAGACTTTGAAGGTGAATATTCCATATCCTTCAAATCTGCCGACCTCGACTGCAACGATGATCGAAACCTATGTCCAGAACCTGCAATCCATCGGGGTTGATGCCTCGACCGAGAAAGTGGATCCGGCGCAATACACGTTGCGCAGCCGCGAGCGGGATTATGACATGGTCTATTCCACGCGCTACGGATCGTTCTTGTCTACCGGGGGCGGTCTGAGCCAGATGTACGGATCGGAAGAAGCGGCCTTTAGCCTGTTCAATCCGGCAGGTCTGGCCAGCCCCTTGGTCGACGCGATCATCGAGGCGTCCTTTGAGACTGACAATCAAGCCGATCAGGACACGGCGTTGATGGCTTTGGATCGCGCCTTGCGGTACGAGTTTTTCGTAATCCCTGTGGGGTACATCGCAGAATTCTGGACAGCATATTACGATATGTACGAATACCCGGAAAACCTGCCGCCCTATTCGCTGGGTTATCTGGATCTGTGGTGGATCAATCCGGAAAAACAGGCTGCGTTGAAAGCGAAAGGCGCGCTGCGATAACATGGGCGCCTATATACTAAGACGCTTATTGCTGATCATTCCGACCCTTCTGGGTATTATGATCGTCAACTTCACGCTGGTCCAGTTCGTACCTGGCGGGCCGGTTGAACAGATCATCGCGCAAATCGAAGGTCAGGGTGACGTATTCGCCGGGTTCGCCGGTGGGGGCGACGCCGGAGCGGGTTCCGAACCGGCGGGCGGTGTCTTCGACGACAAATATGTCGGCGCACGCGGCCTTCCGCCCGAGTTTATTGCTGAGCTGGAAAAAGAATTCGGCTTCGACAAGCCCCCGCTTGAACGGTTCCTGATCATGATGGGCAACTATCTGACATTTGATTTCGGCGAGAGTTATTTCCGCTCGATCAGTGTGATCGATCTGGTGCTTGAAAAGATGCCGGTCTCGATCTCGCTGGGGCTGTGGTCGACCCTGATTGCCTATCTGGTCTCGATCCCGCTGGGTATTCGAAAGGCGGTCAAGGATGGATCGCAATTCGATACCTGGACAAGCGGGGCGATTATTGTGGCCTATGCCATTCCGGGCTTTCTGTTTGCGATCCTGCTGCTGGTGCTTTTTGCTGGCGGGTCATACTGGCAAATCTTCCCGCTGCGCGGCCTGACGTCGGACAATTGGGATAGCCTGAGTTTCTTTGGCAAGATGACGGATTATTTCTGGCACATAGCACTGCCGACGATTGCGCTGACAATCTCGGCCTTTGCGACATTGACCCTGCTGACCAAGAACTCGTTTCTGGATGAGATCAAGAAACAGTATGTCATGACCGCCCGTGCCAAGGGTCTGAGTGAGCGTAAAGTGCTCTATGGCCACGTCTTTCGCAACGCGATGCTGATCGTGATTGCAGGGTTCCCGGCCGTGTTCATCGGGGTGTTTTTCGGCGGGTCGATTATTATCGAGACGATCTTCTCGCTGGATGGTCTGGGCCGATTGGGGTTCGAGGCCGCCGTGGCCCGCGATTACCCGGTGATCTTCGGCACGCTGTTCATCTTCGGTCTGATGGGGCTGGTCGTTGGCATCATCAGCGACCTGATGTATGTGCTGGTCGACCCGCGCATCGATTTCGAAAAGCGGGAGGGGTAAATGGCTTTGTCCCCGCTAAACCAGCGCCGCTGGAGCAACTTCCGCCGCAACAGACGGGCCTTCTGGTCGCTGATCATCTTCGCGGTATTGTTCGGCCTGTCGTTGTTTGCCGAGTTCATCGCCAACGACAAACCCATCCTTGTAAAGTATCGGGGAGAGTACTTTACGCCGGTTTTCAACTTCTATGCCGAAACCGAATTTGGCGGTGATTTCCAGACCGAAGCGATCTATCGCGACCCCGAGGTTCAGTGCCTGATCGACAGCGGTGGATTGGAAGACTGTTTCGATGATCCCGAAGGCATCATCGAACAGATCGACGCCGGTACATTCCAGGCCGAGGGTTTTGAACGCGGCTGGTCGCTCTGGCCGTTGATCCCCTATTCCTTCAATACCTCGGTGGACCGGCCCGGCGCGGCGCCCCTGCCGCCCAACGGCCAGAACCTGCTGGGTACCGATGATACCAAGCGCGACGTGCTGGCCCGCGTGATTTACGGCTTTCGCCTTTCGATCCTGTTCACGCTGCTTGTGACGGGCGCGGCAAGCCTTATCGGGATTTTCGCGGGCGCCATACAAGGGTTCTTTGGTGGGTGGCTGGACCTGATCTTTCAGCGGATCATCGAGATCTGGTCCGCAACCCCGTCGCTTTATGTCATCATCATCATGTTTGCGGTGCTGGGGCGAAGTTTCTGGTTGCTGGTCGCGCTGATGATCCTGTTCAGCTGGACCGGGCTGGTTGGCGTGGTGCGCGCCGAGTTCCTGCGGGCGCGGAACCTTGAATATGTGCGCGCCGCGCGGGCGCTGGGCGTGGGCAACATGACGATCATGTTCCGCCATATGCTGCCCAATGCGATGGTGGCCACGCTGACCTTCATGCCGTTCATCGTCACCGGAACCATCGGCGGGCTGGCTTCGCTGGATTATCTGGGCTTTGGCCTGCCATCCTCGGCCCCCTCGCTGGGAGAGCTGACCTTGCAGGCCAAGCAGAACCTGCAGGCCCCGTGGCTGGCCTTCACCGCCTTCTTCACCTTTGCCATCATGCTGTCGCTGCTGGTCTTCATATTCGAAGGCGTGCGCGATGCGTTTGATCCCAGAAAGACCTTCTCATGAGCTTGCTGGATGTGAAAAACCTCAAGGTCTCGTTCCGTCAGGATGGGCAGATCAACGCGGCGGTCAAAGGCGTGTCCTTCACCGTGGACCGCGGTGAAACCGTCGCGCTGGTGGGTGAATCCGGATCAGGAAAATCCGTGACGGCGTTATCGACCGTTTCCCTGCTGGGCGACAGCGCGTTGGTCGAAGGCTCGGTCACCTATGACGGGCAAGAGATGATTGGCGCCTCGGAACAGCGTCTGATGGATGTGCGGGGCAACGACATCAGCTTTATCTTTCAAGAGCCGATGACGTCGCTGAACCCTTTGCACACGATCCAGAAACAGATGGCTGAATCGCTGGCCCTGCATCAGGGTGTGGCTGGTGATGTGGCACGGGACAGGATTGTCGAATTGCTGACCAAGGTCGGTATCCGCGATCCTCAAGACCGGCTGGACAGCTATCCGCATCAGTTGTCAGGCGGTCAGCGGCAGCGGGTGATGATCGCCATGGCCCTTGCCAACAAACCGGACATCCTGATCGCGGATGAGCCGACAACGGCACTGGATGTGACCATTCAGGCGCAGATCCTCGAGCTGCTGGCTGAATTGCAGAAATCGGAAAACATGGGGATGCTGTTTATCACCCATGATCTGGGCATTGTGCGCCGCATCGCCGATCGGGTCTGTGTGATGAAAGACGGCGAGATTGTCGAAACCGGCGTGACGGCCGAGATATTCGAAAACCCGCAGCACCCCTATACCCGCAAACTTCTGGCAGCAGAGCCGTCGGGTCAGCCTGAACCCGTTGCCACAGATGCGGAAGAGGTCGCACGCACCGACCACCTCAAGGTCTGGTTCCCGATCCAGCGCGGGTTTCTGAAGCGTACGGTTGGATATGTGAAAGCGGTGAACGACGCGACCCTCAGCGTGCGCGCGGGTGAGACGTTGGGGATTGTTGGCGAAAGCGGGTCGGGCAAGACCACACTGGCACTGGCCATGATGCGGCTGATCGCGTCCGAGGGTGGCATTACCTTTCGCGATCAGGATGTGCGCAAATGGTCCACGCGGGAACTGCGCCGGTTGCGCAAGGACATGCAGATCGTGTTTCAGGACCCGTTTGGCAGCCTCAGCCCGCGGATGACCTGCCAGCAGATCATTGCGGAAGGTCTGGCCATTCACAAAGTCGACGCGGACCGCGCGCCACGCGAACTTGTCGCCGAGGTGATGACCGAAGTGGGGCTTGATCCGGCGACGATGGATCGATACCCGCACGAGTTCTCCGGCGGTCAGCGTCAGCGCATCGCCATTGCCCGCGCGATGGTTCTGCGGCCCAAACTGCTGGTCTTGGACGAGCCGACCAGCGCGCTGGATATGACCGTTCAGGTTCAGATCGTCGATCTGCTGCGCAATCTGCAACAGAAATACGGGCTGGCCTATCTGTTCATCAGCCATGACCTGAAAGTGGTCCGGGCCATGTCGCATAACGTGATTGTCATGCGAAACGGCGATGTGGTCGAAATGGGCGCGGCCGAGGATTTGTTCGAAAATGCCCAGACCGACTATACCCGCGAATTGATCGCAGCGGCGGGCTGAGAACAGCCCGCCCGGTGTCGCGCGTCAGGCGCTGGCTTTTTCCCGTGCAGATGACTGGGGCACAGGCCCGCGCAGTTCCTCGTAGTGATCAAAGCTCAGCTTGACCCAACCGGTCCCGCGCGTGGCGCTGGCAAGGGTGCGGTGCAGCTCGTCCTCGGCAACGGCGGGCAACTGGGCGTTGAATATCTCCCAGCCCGTCGCATTCGGGTTGCCCTCAAATCCCAGAACTTGCCCCTGAAGGGTGCTGATCGTTGGTACGAGATCGCCCACAAAAGCCGAGGGCAGGTGTATCTCGGCGCTCAGGATCGGTTGCAGGACGACAGGTTTGGCCTGTGGCAATGCCTCGCGCACCGCGTTCTTGCCTGCGGTCCGGAAGGCATAATCCGAACTGTCCACATTGTGGTGTTTGCCATCGCTCAGGGTCACTTTGACATCAACTACGGGAAAGCCTTCGGGGCCTTGTTCCAATGCGTCCTTGGCTCCGTGTTCCACAGACGGGATGTAGTTCTTGGGAACGGCACCGCCCTTGACCACCTCATCGAACTGGAACCCCGATCCGCGCGGCAAAGGCGCGACCGAAATCACCACATCTGCGAATTGCCCCGCGCCGCCGGACTGTTTGCGATGGCGATGGCGATGCTCAACCGTTGCGCGGATGGTTTCGCGATAGGCGGTTTCCACCTGTTCCGCCTCGATCTCGATCCCGAAATCCTCGGCCAGCTTGGCGGTCACGCGGCGCATATGCTGCGGACCTTGCGAGCCGAGGATCGAATGGCCGCTCATCTCATCCTGTTGCAGGTGCAGGCCCGGATCGATTTCGGCCAGACGGCTCAGGGCGTTTGACAGGCGCACATCGTCCCGCTCATGCGCGGGCGAGACGACCTGACGATGCGCGACCGGATGAGACGACGCCCATTCCGGCAGTTCCGTCGCGGAGGAACTGTCATAAATGTATCCGGGGTTGAGGTGATCGGACTTGACCGCCAGTCCGATCTGCCCGGCCTCCAGCGTGGCGATCTGGGTTTTGGCGTCCAGTGTTGTCAGGTTGCCGACGGTTTCACCGCCCAAAGCCTCATGCGCTTTCACCCCGTCCCCAAGGCCGCGTAGAACGATGATCTTTCCGATATGCTTTTTGACATCCGCAAATCCCGCGATGGCACGGGCGCTTTCGGCGGCCTCGTCCCGTCCGGCGGCGATATCAAACTCGGGGGCCTCATGACGCAGCGCTTTCATCAGGCGAGTCAGCCCGTTGCCGTGGCTTGCGGCGCCCAGACAGGCGGGGATCAACTGATGATTCTGCAGAACTTGCGCGGCCAGCTCATAAACCTCATCGCTTGGGGGCTGTTTGTCTTCGATCAGCTGTTCCAGCAGGTGGTCATCGAAATCGGAAAGTGTTTCAAGCAACTCGGTCCGGGCTTCCTGCTCGCGATCCTCGACAGATTTGGGCAGCTCTATCAGGGCCGACGGCTGACCCTCCTGATACTTCCACGCCCGCTCCGAGATCAGATCGACCGCGCCGATGATCGTGTCCCCCTCGCGGATCGGGACCTGACGCAGGGCGATATGGTGCGTGCAATAGGTTTGCAGCGCAGCGATGATGTCGCGGATGCGGCCATTGGGGTTGTCCATGCGGTTGATGAACAGAAAACAGGGAATGCCCGCCTCTTCCACCAGCCGAAGATAAGGCGCGCACAGCACGGCGGCATTTGGATCGGGCGGTACCACGATAACGGCTGCATCCGAGATTGCCATGGCAGGCCCGACATACGCGAGGGAATCGCCACCCCCATCCACGTCGACCGCGCACCAGGGCTCGTCCAGGTAAGAAAAACCGTGCAAGTGCACGGTTCCGGAAACATCGAATGTGGTCGGGCGCCCGTCGAGGCGGCTGATGGCCTCGACCAGGGTAGATTTGCCCGACTGGCTGGGCCCGAGGACGGTGAATACGCGCATGAGTGTTGTCCCTCTTTCAGGTTGCAGAATGGCTGCTCGAAAAGGGCCGTCCGACGCAGTCGCGTCAGCTAGGACTGTCTGTAATTTGCCCGCCTCAGGCCGCAGGGCGAAACATCACCCCACAGCTTGAGTGTGGAAAAAACCGCAGGCGTGCGTCAAGCCCCCGATGTGTTTTGTGCTTTACGGGCTGATTGTTGCCCGCAAAAAGAGAGGTCAGATCGCCGAACTGTGCCCGGCTTTGCTGAGGTCGTATGCGTCAAAGCTGCGGGCAACCATCCGGGTCAGCGCGCGCGCCTCGGGGGGAATGAACAGCCCTTCCTCGCTGATTTGCAGCAGCCCGTCGAATGAGGCGTTGGCGGCACGATACATCTCGTTCAGCGCTGCGGCCGAGATATCGTGATCGCGCAGGATTTCAGACGAATCGATCCGGAAATCGCACATCAATGCTTCGATCAGACGGGCGCGCAGAATGTCCTGACCTTTGAACAGGTGCCCGCGGGATGTCGAGAACTGCCCGTTGCGAATGGCCTTGGTATGAGCAGACGTAGCCGGGGCATTCTGCGCATAGCCTTGTGGAAAGCGCGAGATCGAGCTGGCCCCGACACCGATCAGAACATCGGCCTGATCGTCGGTATAACCCTGGAAGTTCCGCTTCAGACGACCCGCGCGCAGGGCATGGGTCAGCCCGTCATCCTGCGTGGCAAAATGGTCAATGCCGATCTCGGCGTAGTTGTCCCACAGGAACAGGCGGCGGGCGGTGTCGAACAGTTCCAGCCGTTGTTCGGGCGTTGGCAGTGCGTCCGACGGGATCAGTTGCTGCCGTTTGGCCATCCACGGCACATGGGCATACCCATAAAGCGCCACGCGATCCGGGCTGAGCGACAAAAGCTTCTGCACGCTTTCCGTCATCCGGGCTTTGGTCTGATGCGGCAGCCCGTAAAGGATGTCCGCGTTCAGGCTGGCAATGCCACGTGCGCGGATCATGTCGATAGCGTCACGCGTGGTATCGTAGCTTTGAATGCGGCCAATGGTTTTCTGGATTTCATCGTCGAAATCCTGCACCCCGATCGAGGCACGGTTCATGCCTGCCTCTGCCAGCGCATCCAGACGTGCCTCGTCAATCTCGTTCGGATCGATTTCAACCGAGAATTCGGCATCCGGCCCCATGGGGACGATCCCCAGAATGTGCTGTGCCAGATCGCGCATCAGCTGGGCATTCAGCAACGTTGGCGTACCGCCGCCCCAGTGCAGGCGCGACAGAACCACACCCGCGGGCAGGCGCGCCGCCAGCAGGTCCAGCTCGGCTTTCAGAACATCCACATAGGCAATCACCGGATTGTCGGTTTGTGTGCCTTGCGTTCTGCAGGCGCAAAACCAGCACAGCCTGCGGCAGAACGGGACGTGGATATAAAGGGATATGGCGCTGCCGGGTTTGATTCCCGAAATCCAGTCGCCAAACATGTCTGCCCCCACGTCATTGTTGAAATGGGGCGCTGTGGGATAGCTTGTGTAACGCGGTACTTTCGCGTCAAAAAGTCCAAGCTTTGCCAATTGTGGTTTCACTATCATGACGATACCCTTAGGGGGCAGGCGACTTAGGTGCTTTGACGGAGATCAAGTGGAAACGCAGATGACAATAAAAGCACAGTTCGATCACTCCAATTGCACAGACTGCCCGATACGACATCGCGCGGTCTGTGCCCGCTGTGACGCGGACGAGCTGGAAGCGCTTGACGGCATTAAATATTACCGCAGTTTCGAAGCGGGTCAGACCATCATCTGGTCGGGCGACCAGATGAACTTCGTCGGCTCGGTCGTATCGGGAATCGCATCGCTGACGCAAACCATGGAAGACGGGCGCACCCAGATGGTCGGTCTGCTTCTGCCCAGCGATTTCGTCGGTCGCCCGGGGCGCGACGTTGCGCCTTACGATGTGCAGGCGACAACGGATGTCGTGATGTGCTGTTTCCGCAAGAAACCATTCGAAGAGCTGATGGACGAAACGCCTCACATCGCGCATCGCCTGCTGCAGATGACATTGGACGAGCTTGACGCCGCCCGCGAATGGATGCTGGTTCTGGGTCGCAAGACAGCGCGCGAAAAGATTGCCAGCCTGATTTCGATCATTGCCCGGCGGGATGCGTCGATTGGTCAAAAGGGCCTGTCGGGACCGATCGTGTTCGATCTGCCCCTGACCCGAGAAGCCATGGCGGATTATCTGGGACTTACGCTTGAGACGGTCAGCCGCCAGGTTTCAGCTCTGAAAAAGGACGGTTTGATATTACTGGAAGGCAAACGTCACGTGACCATCCCCGATCTTGGGCGACTCATGGAAGAAGCAGGCGACGATTCCGATGGCGGGTTTCTGGTCTGACCAGTCTTTCGTTCCGCAGAATTCGCTTACCGCGACCATCCGGTCGGTTCACGTACTAACATAGGAGTGTGGCATGGGGTTCAGCAGTCTGTTGGCAATGCTGTTCATTGGCGCAATCGCCGGATGGCTTTCGGGAAAGATCATGGAAGGCCGTGGGTTCGGCCTGATCGGCAACATCATCGTCGGCATCGTAGGCGCGTTCCTGTCGGGCATGATCTTTCCGGCGCTTGGTTTTTCCGTTGGAGGGGGCCTGCTGTCGTCGATCCTTTTCGCGACAATTGGGGCTGTGATCCTGTTGTTCCTGATCGGCCTCATCCGCCGGGGGTAAAAAAAGCCGCCTGTCGAGGCGGCTTTTTAACTTGATTGGATCAGTGCGCCAGGAACACCGGAACCGAGGATTGTTCCAGCATGTTCCGGGTCGCCCCTCCCAGAATGGCTTCGCGAAAGCGGGAATGGCCATAAGCGCCCATCACGATCATGTCCGATTCGGTATCCGTCGCGTGGCGATTAAGGATATCCGAGACTCGGGTCATGGTCTTGCTGAGCACGTCGATCTCGCATTTGACACCATGACGGGCCAGCATCTGGGACAGCATCCCACCCGGGTCTGACCGGTCCGGCCCATGCTGTGGCGGGTCGATAACCACAATACGGACGATCTCGGCCTGTTTGAGGAAGGGCAGGGCCCGCCGGATGGCGCACATGGCCTCGACGCTTTCGTTCCAGGCAATCATGATGTTGCCCGGCGCTTTCAATGGCGCGCCGCTGTCGGGAACCACAAGAACCGGGCAATGTCCTTCGAACATGGCCGCTTCGATAATGGGTTCGGCCTCGGCCCCGCGACCTTCACCATACGGATGCGGCAGGATCACAAGGTCGGAAAACCGGGCCCGGTGCGCGACGTGGCGCCCGATATCGGCAATTTGCGCAACGCCGTGTTCGGCGGACCAACGCACGCCGGATTTGCCGAGATAGTCATTAGCAAAGGCCAGCAAATCCTGTGCCTCGGCATTGGCCCGGTTCAGCGTTTCCTGAACGATCAACGCATTGGCACCTGCATAATAATAACCTGTCTGACTGCGATCGACACCCAGACACAGGACTTCGGCATGGGCATCCTGAGACTCGGCCAGGGCCACAATCTGCGCCAGAGCAGCCTGTGCAGTCTGCGTTTCGGTCATGACTGTGAGAAGAGATTTGTACGCCATTTTGACCTCATGTTTCGGGCAATTGGTCTCATGTGACCTGTTAGCCCTTTTCTACTACCATGCGTGTCATAGAAAACGCTGGACTGTCTTGATACAGATCAAAGCAATGAGGGTGGCCGTGCTTCAGAACGGCAGCCAGTCAAATGGGTTTCGCGCGTCATAAGAATCAAAAGCGCGCGGAGCATGGCAAAGGGACGCAATATGTCGAATTACATCAAGCTGATCGTGCTTGGTCTGATCGCGCTGTTTGCAGCGATCGGAACCAATTATGCACGCGATTTGGCGTATCAGGTACATGCGCTGCTGGTGATGCTCATCGCCGGTGGCCTGTTCATCTGGACGCTTCGAAACACTGACGAGCCAGATATTCAGATCGACCGCTCGGGCGAATACATGGATGGCGTGATCCGCTATGGCGTGATCGCAACTGCCTTCTGGGGCGTGATCGGGTTCCTCGCCGGGACCTTTATCGCGTTTCAGCTGGCGTTTCCGGTACTGAACTTCGAATGGGCGCAGGGTTATCTGAACTTTGGTCGTTTGCGTCCGTTGCACACCTCGGCAGTCATTTTTGCCTTTGGCGGTAACGCATTGATCGCAACCTCGTTCTACGTGGTTCAGCGTACCAGCGCGGCGCGGCTTTGGGGCGGAAACCTCGCGTGGTTCGTGTTCTGGGGCTATCAGCTGTTCATTGTGCTGGCCGCAACCGGTTATGTGCTGGGCGGAACGCAGTCCAAGGAATATGCCGAACCAGAATGGTATGTCGATCTGTGGCTGACCATTGTTTGGGTCGCCTATCTGGCTGTCTACCTGGGTACGATCATCAAGCGGAAAGAACCCCACATCTATGTGGCCAACTGGTTCTATCTGGCCTTTATCGTCACCGTCGCCATGCTGCATCTGGTCAACAACATGACCATCCCGGTCAGCATCTGGGGTTCGAAATCGGTCATCGTCTGGTCGGGTGTGCAGGATGCCATGATCCAGTGGTGGTATGGCCACAACGCTGTGGGCTTCTTCCTGACCGCGGGTTTCCTGGGCATGATGTACTATTTCATCCCGAAACAGGCCGAACGCCCGGTGTTTTCCTACAAGCTGTCGATCATCCACTTCTGGGCGCTGATTTTCTTGTATATCTGGGCCGGTCCACACCACCTGCACTATACCGCGCTGCCTGACTGGGCGTCGACGCTGGGCATGGTGTTCTCGGTGATCCTGTGGATGCCGTCCTGGGGTGGTATGATCAACGGTCTGATGACCCTGTCGGGGGCCTGGGACAAGCTGCGCACCGATCCGATCATCCGCATGATGGTCATCTCGGTCGGCTTCTACGGCATGTCCACCTTTGAAGGTCCGATGATGTCGATCCGTGCTGTGAACAGCCTCAGCCACTACACCGACTGGACCATTGGTCACGTGCATTCGGGCGCGCTGGGCTGGAACGGCATGATTACCTTTGGCGCGCTGTACTTCCTGGTGCCTGTCCTGTGGAAGCGCGAGCGTCTGTACTCGCTGCAAATGGTCAGCTGGCACTTCTGGCTCGCCACGATCGGCATCGTGCTTTATGCCGCGTCGATGTGGGTCACCGGTATCATGGAAGGCCTGATGTGGCGTGAAGTGGATGCAAACGGCTTCCTGGTGAACTCGTTCGCTGACACCGTGGCCGCCAAGTTCCCGATGTATGTGGTGCGTGCTCTGGGTGGCGTGATGTTCGTCGCTGGCGCCGTGATCATGTGCTACAACCTGTGGATGACTGTGCGGAAAGCGCCGGCCAAAGAGGCCAGCCTGACCGTCGCGGTCCCGGCTGAATAGAGGGAGGGCCGGAGCAATGGCAATTCTCGACAAACATAAGATCCTCGAGACCAACGCGACCCTCCTGCTGATCTTCAGCTTTCTGGTCGTGACCATCGGTGGCCTGGTGCAGATCACCCCGCTGTTCTATCTTGAGAACACCATCGAGAAGGTGGAGGGCATGCGCCCTTACACCCCTCTCGAAATGGCAGGGCGTGAGATCTACATCCGCGAAGGCTGCTATGTCTGTCACAGCCAGATGATCCGCCCGATGCGGGACGAGGTCGAGCGCTATGGCCACTACTCGCTGGCGGCTGAATCGATGTATGACCACCCGTTCCAGTGGGGATCAAAGCGTACCGGGCCTGATCTGGCACGTGTGGGTGGCCGCTATTCGGATCAGTGGCAGATGGACCACCTGCGCGACCCGCAGTCTGTGGTGCCTGAATCGGTGATGCCGAAATACGGCTTCCTCGAACATCGCAAGATCGACGGCAAGTATATCGGTGACATCATGGCGACCAATGCGGTTGTCGGCACCCCCTATACCGACGAGATGCTGGAAAACGCGGTTGCCGATTTCAGCGCGCAGGCCGATCCTGACAGTGACTACGACGGTCTGCTCGAGCGGTACGGTGACAAGGTCAACGTGCGCAACTTCGATGGTCAGCCTGAACTGACCGAAGCCGATGCGCTGATCGCCTATCTGCAAATGCTGGGTACGCTGGTCGATTTCTCGACCTTTACCCCGGATGCAAGCCGTTAACAGGAGGGTGTGATGGAAGAATACACACTTCTTCGACAGTTCGCGGATAGCTGGATGCTGCTTGTGTTGTTTGTCTTCTTCGTTGGCATCGTGATCTGGGTTTTCCGCCCCGGTGCCAGCAAGGAATACAAGGACACCGCCAACATCCCCTTCCGGCACCAAGACAAACCCGCCACACCCAAGGAGGCGCGGCAATGAGCAAGACACCTGATAAACAGCCGGGCGATCCTAATACAACCGGGCACAGCTGGGACGGGATCGAGGAATTCGACAACCCCATGCCGCGCTGGTGGCTATGGACTTTTTACGCCACCATCTTCTGGGGCGTGATCTATACGATCATGTTTCCGGCCTGGCCCCTGGTCCATGGCGCGACAGCCGGTGTGCTGGGATGGTCAACCCGAGAAAACGTACAGCAGGACATGGTGGCCTTCGAAGAGGCAAACGCGCCCTGGAACGCCAAGCTGGTGGAAACTTCGCTGGAAGACATCTCTAAGGATGCAGAGCTTCAGCAATATGCCGTGAACTCGGGCGGTGCGGTGTTCCGGACCTGGTGTGCACAATGCCATGGTTCGGGTGCGCAGGGTGCACCGGGTTTCCCGAACCTGCTGGATGATGCCTGGCTGTGGGGCGGAACGCTGGACGACATCGTCTACACCGTCAGCTACGGTGTCCGGAACGAAGAAAGCGACGATGCGCGCTATTCCGAGATGCCGGCATTTGGCGAAATCCTCGAACACGACGAAATCACGCAGGTGGTCCAGTACGTCATGTCGCTGAGCAATGCCCAGACCGACGATGCGGCAGCGCAGGCAGGCAAAGTTGTCTTCGAAGACAACTGCGCGGCCTGTCACGGCGAGGATGGCACAGGTGATATCTTCCAGGGTGCGCCGAACCTGACTGACGCGATCTGGCTTTACGGTGGCAGCGAAGAAACGCTGACGGAAACCGTAACTTACAGCCGCTTTGGCGTCATGCCGAACTGGGATACCCGCCTGACCGAGGCGCAGATTCGCGCCGTATCTGCCTATGTCCACCAGTTGGGCGGCGGTCAGTAAGATCTAAAGAACACCTTCGGGCGGTTCGCCGCCCGATGGCTGGGGCACCGGCTGTTCCATCTGTTCGCGCGTTTCCTGAACAGCCGGTGCTTTTTTCCCACAATAAGGCCACTTAAACCTGTGGTCCAGATTCAGGTTTACTGTTCCTTGCGTCAAAAGCTGTTCGGATCCACCTCGCGCGGGTTTTTCATCCACCAATGACCTTCCGGCAGCCAACGGCGTTTGCGGTGACCCGGTTTTGGCACATCGCGAATATGCGGCGCATTGATCCGGGTTGCGGTCATGAAAGATCTGGCAAAAACAGTCAGCATGGTTGGTCTCCTCTACACGGGTATCTCTGCAATAAAGATTGACCTTTGAGATGCTGAATGCGACTCAAATACCATTCCATGGTGTAAGTCAGGATTACATATGAATTGGTTGTCGCTTCCCCCGTTGGCCGCGCTGAGGGCGTTTGCGGCATTTTCTGAAAAGCGCAATGTGGTCGAAGCTGGTGCTGCGCTAAACGTAAGCCATGCGGCGATTAGTCAGCAGTTGCGCGTACTTGAGAAACATCTGGGTGCTGCCTTGCTGGATCGAACCGGCAAGGCCCTGACCCTGACCGCCGATGGCGAACACCTGGCCCGAGCCCTGCAACTGGGGTTTGGCGCGATCGAGGCGGCAGTAGGGGATTTGGCGCGGTCTGGTCAGGATCGCCCGGTCCACGTGTCGCTGACATCTTCTTTTGCGGCCTCTTGGCTGATGCCGCGCCTGCCGGCCTTTCGCGAAACCCACCCCGAGGTGAACCTGATCCTTGATCCCTCCGCGGAAATTGTCGAACTGCGACCGGGTGGGATCGATATTGCCATTCGGTACGGCCCCGGCGGTTGGACCGGTGTGCAATCTGAAATGCTGTTGCAGTCGCCCGTGGTCATAGTCGCCGCCCCGAAACTGCTGGGGGAAAAGACATCATGGACTCCGACCGAGCTGGCCCAGCTGCCCTGGCTTGAGGAAATCGGCACCACCGAGGCGACGACCTGGCTGGCCGAACACGGTGCCGGTCCTGAACGCGGCGCCGGGCGCACCGAGTTGCCGGGAAACCTGGTACTGGACGGGCTGAGGGCCGGGCAGGGGGTCACTGTCACAGTGCGACATTTCGTCGAGCCGGACATCAAGGCCGGTCGTATTGTCGAGCTTTATGCAGAGCCGGATACGCGCGGTTACCATATTGTGACGCCAAATTCGGCACTTAGACCCGCAGTCAGGACATTTGTGACGTGGTTGAGGCGTCAGGCTCGGGAAATGTGATAAAAGGTGTCTGTACGATGCGCGTTTTGACCCATGTCAAAGTTGCTATGCACGTGATCTGGAAGAACACACACTCAGAAGAGCCAGTACCGGAGCCAGCCTGTGAGCGATTCCAACCCCACCCCCAGCCTATACGCCGCACGAGAACCGATCTTTCCAAGACGCGTTTCTGGGCCATTTCGAAACCTGAAATGGATCATCCTCATCGTGACACTGGGCATTTACTACGTTACGCCCTGGATCAGATGGGATCGTGGCCCCAGCCTGCCGGATCAGGCCGTGCTGCTGGATCTGGCAAACCGGCGCTTCTATTTCTTCTGGATCGAAATCTGGCCGCACGAGTTCTATTTCGTGGCGGGCCTGCTGATCATGGCGGGGCTGGGTCTGTTTCTGTTTACTTCTGCGCTGGGGCGGGTCTGGTGCGGGTATGCCTGCCCGCAAACGGTCTGGACTGACCTTTTCATTCTGGTCGAGCGCTGGATCGAAGGCGACAGGAACGCCCGTCTGCGCCTGCATCGTCAGGAAAAGCTGGATTTCCGCAAGGCACGGCTCCGGGTGACGAAATGGGTAACCTGGTTCCTGATCGGTCTGGCCACCGGTGGTGCCTGGGTGTTCTATTTTGCGGATGCGCCGACGCTGCTCCGCGATCTTGTGACGGGTAACGCGCATCCCGTCGCTTACACGACGATGCTGGTTCTGACCGGCACGACCTTCTTTTTTGGCGGGTTCGCCCGCGAACAGATTTGTATCTACGCGTGTCCTTGGCCGCGCATTCAGGCCGCGATGATGGATGAAGACACGCTGGTCGTGGGATATCGCGAATGGCGCGGCGAGCCGCGCGGCAAAGGCAAGCGAACAGCCGATTCCGAGTTGGGGGATTGCATCGACTGCATGGCCTGCGTGAATGTCTGTCCTGTTGGGATCGATATCCGGGATGGTCAGCAGCTTGAATGTATCACCTGTGCCCTGTGTATCGACGCGTGTGATGACATGATGGCCAAGATCGGCAAACCGCGCGGGCTGATCGACTATATGGCGCTCAGCGACGAGCCACGCGAACGCTCAGGCCAACCGCCCAAGAATGTCTGGAAACACATCTTCCGGCCCCGCACGATCCTGTACACCTCGTTGTGGTCACTGGTGGGGGTTGCGCTGCTGTTCGCCCTGTTCATTCGCTCTGACATCGATCTGACCGTAGCGCCCGTGCGCAACCCGACCTTTGTCACCCTGTCAGACGGCACCATTCGGAACACCTATGATGTCAGACTGCGCAACAAGCACGGCGAGGACCGCCTGTTCAAATTGTCTCTGGCGGGCGATCCGTCGATGCGACTGGAAATTGAGGGAACCAAGATCGATACTGTGAATGTCACGGCGGATACGGCACAATTGACCCGTGTATATATCGTGGCATCCCGTGACAGCGGTCCGGCGGCAGCAGAAGCGACACCAGTGCGGATCTGGGTCGAAGACCTCAGCAGCGGCGAACGCGCTTACAAAGACACCACGTTCAACGGACGGGGGAACTGATCATGGCCGAACGTAAATTCACCGGAAAGCACGCTCTGGCGGTGTTTGTCGGTGCCTTTGGCGTGATCATCGCGGTGAACCTTGTGCTGGCTTATAATGCGGTGAAAACGTTTCCCGGGCTGGAGGTCAAGAATTCCTACGTTGCCAGCCAGGAGTTCAACGATCGCCTGAAAGAGCAGCAGGCATTGGGCTGGACGGTTCGGGCAGAAACCAAAGGTGGCCTTCTGATCCTGCATATTACGGACGCGACTGGCGCGCCGGTTCAGGTCAGCGAATTGCAGGCGGTGGTTGGTCGTGCGACCCATGTGCGGGACGATTTCGCGCCGGATTTCACCTTTGACGGCGCGGCCTATGCCACGCCTGCCACGCTGGGCAAGGGCAACTGGAATATCCGGTTGGTCGCGCGTGACGGCAGTGGCGCCGAGTTTTCGCAGCGGGTTCCGCTGTACGTGAAAGGGTAGCCGATGACGGCGCAGCTTTCATCCGGTACGGCGGCTTGTCCGGGGTGTCTGGCAGCACCAGCAGAACCCGCGCGCCCGATTCCGGAAGATGTGCAGATTGCCCTGTCGCTGCCGGGCATCCACTGCTCGGCCTGTATCGCGACGGTCGAACGTGAACTGAACGCCCATCCCGGTGTTGAAGACGCGCGGGTCAACCTGACTTTGAAACGGGCGATGATCAAAGCCGCGCCGGAAACCCGCGCGGCCGATCTGATCCCGGTGCTTGAACGGGCAGGTTTCGAAGCGCACGAGCTTGACCCCGGCGCTTTGTCGGCAACACAGGCGGACAAGGCGGGGCGTGACCTGCTGATGCGACTGGCCGTCGCCGGGTTCGCATCCATGAACGTGATGCTGTTGTCGGTGTCGGTCTGGTCCGGCGCAACAGACGCGACGCGCGACATGTTCCACTGGATTTCCGCTGCAATCGCGCTGCCTGCCATTGCCTTCTCGGCGCAACCGTTCTTTGCCAACGCCTGGAGCGCCCTGCGGGTGCGGCGGCTGAACATGGATGTGCCGATCACGCTGGCGATCCTGCTGGCGCTGGTCACCTCCCTGTGGGAGACCGCACTGAGCGGAGAGCACGCTTATTTCGATGCCGCACTGACCCTGACATTCTTCCTGCTGGCGGGCCGGTATCTGGACTACCGCACCCGCGCTGCAGCCCGATCCGCCGCAGAAGAGCTCACCGCTTTGGAAGTGCCGCGCGCGATCCGCATCGTGGACGGGGTGGAGGCCGAAGTTGCGGTGGCCGATCTGAAGGTCGGTGATCTGATCCTTGTGCGCCCCGGTGGCCGAATGCCGGTGGACGGTCAGATCGTGTCTGGTCAGTCCGAACTGGACCGTTCGCTGTTGACGGGGGAAACCCTGCCGGTGTTTGCCGAAGCCGGCCAGTTGGTCAGCGCGGGCGAGGTCAACCTGACAGGTCCGCTGACCCTGCGCGCCACAGCAGTGGGTCAGGATACGTCGCTGCACCGGATGGCGGATCTGGTGGCCATCGCTGAATCGGGGCGGTCCCGCTATACCTCGCTGGCCGACAAGGCCGCCAAGCTTTATGCGCCCGGTGTCCACATCCTTTCGGCGCTCAGCTTTGTGGGGTGGTACATCTATTCGGGCGATTTGCGCACCGCTCTGAACATTGCCGCAGCGGTTCTGATCATCACCTGTCCCTGCGCCTTGGGTCTGGCTGTTCCGGCAGTGACCACCGCTGCCTCGGGCCGGTTGTTCCGCAAGGGTATGCTGATCAAGCACGCAACCGCGCTCGAACGGTTGTCCGAGACCGACACCGTGGTTTTCGACAAGACGGGCACACTGACCTCGGGTGCGCCGGAACTGGTCAATCTTGGCGACCACGCCCGCGCACAGGTCGAGGTTGCTCTGGCCCTGGCCGAGGCCTCTGCGCATCCCTTGTCCGTGTCATTGGCAAAGGCCGCGCGACAGGCCGGGATCAAACCTGCAAATGTTCGGGACATAACCGAAGTGCCGGGATACGGCACCCAAGGGGAATACCGCGGTCAACGCGTTCGTTTGGGCCGGGCCGCATGGCTCGGCGCACAGCAGGGCGCGGAAACGTCCGCCTGGCTTGCAATTGGCGACGATGCGCCCTTGGCGTTCCGCTTCTCGGACGCGTTGCGCCCGGGCGCGGACGAGGCGGTGGAAGCGTTGCGCGCGTCGGGCAAGCATGTGCTGTTGATCTCAGGAGATTCGAAAGGTGCCGTGCGCGCATTGGCCGAGAAGCTGGGAATAACGGATTGGGTCGCCGAGGCTTTGCCGCAGGACAAGGCACAGCGCATTCAGGACCTCAGGGACCAGGGCCGCAAAGTTCTGATGGTGGGGGACGGCCTGAACGATACGGCTGCTTTGGCGGCGGCACATGTGTCGATCTCTCCGGCCTCGGCGCTGGATGCGGCGCGGGTTGCCTCGGACATCGTGCTTCTGGGCAATGACCTTCTGCCCATTGCGGATGCCTGCGATACGGCCATCAAGGCCACCCGTCGCATCCGCGAGAACTTCCAGATCGCAACCGTTTACAACGTGATTGCCGTTCCGCTGGCCGTGATCGGACTGGCGACACCGCTGATCGCGGCCTTGGCGATGTCGACCTCGTCGATTACCGTATCGCTGAACGCATTGCGGCTGAGGTAACCCTGATGGAAGTGCTTGCCTATCTGATCCCGATTTCCCTGTTTCTGGGGGGCGTTGGTCTGGTCGCCTTTATCTATACCGTTCGTTCCAATCAGTACGAAGACCCCGATGGCGACGCGCGCCGCATCCTGAATGACGAGTGGGACGACAAACCCAAACCCTGACCAATCGCCCGATAAGCGCTGAGTTCATCCAAGCGCCCTTGAAATTGCCGCAATGCCCGGCTATGTCCGGCCCATCCGCAAGCAGAGAGAACACGCCAAATGGCCACCACCAACCCGATCCAGTTCATTCAGCAAGTCCGTGCCGAAGTTTCCAAGGTCGTCTGGCCGACCCGGCGCGAAGTGCTGTTGACCACAGTCATGGTCTTCATCATGGCGGCGCTGACAGCTGTGTTTTTTGCTTTGGTCGATCTGGGTATCCGGGGCGGCCTTCAGCTGATTCTGGGCGCTTTCGGCTAAGCCGGTTCAGGCGGCGGCAAATACGACTGCCCCTTGCACCTCGCGCGATGTCAGAGTAGGTGACGCATATTCGGAATGGGCGTGTGGCGATTCGGGTCACGCGCCGCTTTTTATTCCGGATGACGTGACAGGATTTAAATGACGGGTGTGTCCGCAAGGTGTGATGCCCCGAAGACAAACAAGGACGACAGGTTCATGGCGAAACGGTGGTACTCGGTCAGCGTTCTTTCGAATTTCGAAAAGAAGATCGCAGAGCAGATCCGCACGTCGGTGGCTGAACAGGGCCTTGAGAACGATATCGACGAAGTTCTGGTGCCCACCGAAGAGGTGATCGAAGTGCGCCGGGGCAAGAAGGTCACCACCGAACGCCGCTTTATGCCGGGTTACGTGCTGGTGCATATGGAAATGTCGGATCAGGGCTATCACCTTATCAACTCGATCAACCGCGTCACCGGTTTTCTGGGTCCGCAGGGCCGCCCGATGCCGATGCGCGACGCCGAGGTGAACCAGATCCTCAACCGCGTACAGGAAGGCGAAGAAGCGCCCAAGCTGATGATCACCTTCGAGATCGGCGAGAAGGTCAAGGTCAACGACGGCCCGTTCGAGGATTTCGACGGCATGGTCGAAGGCGTGGACGACGAGGCGCAGAAGCTGAAAGTATCGGTCTCGATCTTTGGCCGCGAAACCCCGGTCGAGCTGGACTTCACGCAGGTCACCAAGCAAAGCTAAGCGCGCTTCCAGAGAAATTCGAAACGCCGCGATGTGAAAGCATAGCGGCGTTTTCAGTTTCAGCCCTGCACGGGCCTATACAGTTTTCAAATGGGCTTACTGCGACTGAACCATGGCTGCGCGCAAAAGCTGCGGGCGGTCGGTCTGGGACGGCAGGAAGACCGCCTGCGACCCGGCATCCAGCGCCGAAAGGCTTGCATCATACCATTGCATCGCAAGATCGCGGCGCGCCTGAACACCAAAGCCTTCGCGCAGATGGTGACCGACCAGTTCTCCGTATGCGGGTTCACCCATGGCAACCAGCATCAGCGCAGACCCAACTGCGGTATCCATGTTGTCCTGACGATATCCCATCGCAAGGCAGACCTTGCTGGTTGCGGCAAGATCAGCAGGGCTAAGACCCGAATCCAAGGCAAGCTTGCGCACCTGGGTTTCAGCCTCTGATTTCGAGTTGATAGACAGCGCATCAACTTGCGGTGCCAACATGTCGCCAAAGGCGGCGCACTGGTCTGCGACCTGATCGGGTGTAAGACCCTGAATGCCCTGCATCAGCTCTTCGCCCTGTGCCATCGCATAGCTGCGGGCAAGGCAGAATTGTTCGCTAAGTGCAAAGTCAGGATCGGACATGTTAGACAGGGTCGTATAGCCGCCATTGGTCGACGTTTGCAGCATGACCCCGCTGCACCGATTGGCCAGCGACGGGCCTCCGGTTCCGCCGGAAAACAGGCTCGGCAGGCTGGCTGTCGTGGTTTCAGTGGCGCTTGTTGCGGGTTCGGCCTGTTGAGGCGTGATAACCGGGATGGCCGGTGCCTGGGTCTGAGGTGCCGCCGCCAAGGCAGAGCCGGTTTGCACCTGTTGGCGATAGGCCATCAAGAGCGGTTGACCCGAAAGCTGGGTTGCCGCCTGCCCACCGCTTGTCGCCCAGTAATAGGCCTGCATCAGAAAGTCATACTGATAGGGCTGGAAGTCATAGCCATTTACAGGATAGCCCATGGACACCTGGTAGCGTTCGATCGCCGACCGGGTTCCATGCCCGACCTGCCCATCGACACGCCCGGCGTTATAGCCGAAATAGTTGAGCGCGGTCTGCGTTTGCGCCCCTTGCGAGGTCGATGGAATGCCCGACCGGTAGGTCTGGCTCGAAGACCGGGACTTTTTCTTTTGCTGGTCTTTGCCGATCGCGTATCCGACGACCCCGCCAACGACAGCACCGCCGATGAAGTCGCCCGCATCGGCCCGCGCGGTCTGGGGGAGGGACACCGCAAAAGACAGCGCGGCGATTAGCATAGTGAATAAACGAATAATCATGACGAACCTCCGAACAAATTTGTTCTGACCAAGTATAGCACAGCCGCAGCATGGCGCGGTTATTTATGCGGCGCAAGGAACGAAGCCTCGGCAGTCTTTCAATCGGGTGCCGGGTTAGCTCCGGTTTTTTCAAGCAAATAAAACCCTTAATATGGCGCGATACCTTGTGTTTCAGGCCGACTGGTTTTTCCTGGCTTTGACCGGAATGATCAGCACTTTCCCGCCCTGGCGCGTCAACGCCGGTGTTCATCGACTTGAAACTCGATTCGGTGATCCCGAATTGAAAGGCAGGCCACTTGCCAACCGCCATGATCCCCTGTAAACGCCGCCCATCGTCTTCGGGCGAGATTCTCTCGTGGGAGGTAGCCGGGGTCGCGATCCCGGGCCGGACCACGCAACAAAATCCGGGTGAGACGCGTTTCACCCTAGTTGAAAGGAAAACCAAATGGCCAAGAAGCTTGCTGGTACAATGAAACTGCAGGTTCCTGCAGGTCAGGCGAACCCGTCGCCGCCAGTTGGTCCAGCGCTGGGTCAGCGCGGCATCAACATCATGGAATTCTGCAAGGCGTTCAACGCCAAGACCGCAGATATGGAGCCCGGCGCGCCGTGCCCGACCGTGATCACCTACTATCAGGACAAGTCCTTCACCATGGACATCAAGACGCCGCCCGCGTCTTACTACCTGAAAAAAGCTGCTGGTCTTAAGCCGGTCGGTAAGCGTAACCGCCCCCGCGGCGCGGAAAACCCAGGTCGCGAGACCGTGGCAACCGTGACCTCCAAGCAGGTTCGTGAAATCGCTGAAGCCAAAATGAAAGATCTGAACGCCAACGACGTCGAAGGCGCAATGCAGATCATCCTGGGCTCGGCCCGCTCCATGGGCATCGAGGTGAAGTAAGATGGCAAAACTCGGTAAACGTACCCGCACTGCGCGCGAAGCCGTCGCTGGCAAGGAAAACCTGTCGGTGGACGAAGCTGTTGCCCTGGTCAAAGCCAATGCAACTTCGAAATTCGACGAGACCATCGAAATCGCGATGAACCTGGGCGTTGACACCCGTCACGCAGACCAGATGGTGCGCGGCGTTGTCGGACTGCCGAACGGCACAGGCAAAGACATGCGCGTTGCTGTCTTCGCACGTGGCGCGAAGGCTGACGAAGCGAAAGAAGCAGGCGCGGATATCGTTGGTGCAGAAGACCTGATGGAAACCATTCAGGGCGGCACCATCGAATTCGATCGCTGCATTGCAACCCCGGACATGATGCCGATCGTCGGTCGTCTGGGTAAGGTTCTGGGCCCCCGTAACCTGATGCCGAACCCCAAGGTTGGCACTGTGACCATGGACGTGAAAGCAGCCGTGGAAGCAGCCAAAGGCGGTGAAGTTCAGTTCAAGGCGGAAAAAGGCGGCGTTGTACACGCAGGTGTTGGTAAAGCGTCGTTTGACGAAGCCAAGCTGGTCGAAAACATTCGCGCCTTCGTCTCGGCTGTTGCCCGGGCAAAGCCGTCGGGCGCCAAAGGCACCTACATGAAGAAAATCGCGCTGAGCTCGACCATGGGCCCCGGCGTGACCGTTGATGTGGCAGAAGCTTCGGGCGAATAAGCCGGACCTACGCCAAAGCAATGTTGCGGGCGGTCCCTTCGGACCGCCCGTTTTTTTTAGCTGAACTGCAACCCTGTGTGATTGGCTGTATTGCCGGTCAGGGTGAAGAAGCTCCGGTCTTCAATGGGCACCCATTTTCCTGTGCCCTTGTCCAGAGGCTCGGACGCGATGACCTTGCCGCCGTGGTCCAGCCCTTCCCCGAAATACAGGGACGGGCTGCGCTGGTCGCTGGAATACCGAAACGCATACAGGCTCTGTCCATCTGAAAAGGCGACGGCCATGCGATCCGGTTGCGTCCGATGACCGTCAAGCGCATCGATCTGACGCAGAGTTGCGACAACAGCGTCCTGCGGCGCATCATCCAGCCCGTTTGCCAGCAGGAGCAGAAACAGAAGCTCTGAATCCGTCGACCCGCGCCGCGCTGCGTAAAGTTCGTCCGGCAGTGAGGATTCAAGCCGTCTTCGCAAACGCCCGAACTCGCCAATCTGGCCATTATGCATGAAGGACCATTTGCCAAACGTGAAAGGGTGGCAGTTTGCGCGCGACACTTCGCCGAACGTCGACGCGCGGACATGGGCCAGAAACAGCGAGGATTTTATCATCCTGCAAAGATCGACAAGGTTACCATCCGACCACGCGGGCAGGACATCCCTGTACAGGCCAGGGCGATCCTGGTCTGCGTACCAGGCCATACCAAAGCCATCGCCATTGACGGCAAGTTTAGCTTCGGCCGCGTGTTGGCTTTGCTCCAGCAAGGAATGCTGGGGCCGGATGACGATGTTTTCAAGCGGGATACTTGGTCCGCAATAGGCGGCAATTCTACACATTTGTTCTGATTCTTTTTGTTTCTGAGAAAAATTGTCGGGTTATAGTCTTGAGCTTGGAACAATGTCACGAACTATTTTGCCGTCAGCCCTGAAATTCGACCAAATCAATTGCTCGTCACCGCACATAATCTTGTGGTTCTGGTCATCCCTTGTTGCGTCTGATTAATCCCAATTTACCTCTTGGAAACCCCGGCCATCTGTCCTAAGTAGACCTGCGGAATAAAGCGTGCGATTCGTCGTGCGCTTTATTTTGTTTCGTCCAAGACGGTGGGTGGTGCCATATGGCCCCTTAATTCCCTGCCTGAGACGGGTAAGACCAAAGAATTCTGAGGGTCCCACCCTCGGGCGAGTTTTGGCCAATCCCGTAACAACGGACCTGAACGCCGGGGCGCAAGCCGCGGCAAATATGAGCCGGGGTGAGATCTCACCCCTAACTTGGAGAGAACTGTGGATAGAGCCCAGAAAGAGAAAGTGGTCGAGGAACTCGGCCAAATCTTCGAAAGCTCTGGCGTCGTAGTGGTTGCCCACTACGCCGGTCTGACAGTTGCCGAGATGCAGGACCTTCGCGCACGTGCACGTGACGCGGGTGGCTCCGTGCGTGTTGCCAAGAACAGGCTCGCCAAAATCGCCCTCGAGGGTAAGCCGTGTGCAAGCATGGCCGACCTGCTGACAGGGATGACCGTTCTGACCTATTCCGAGGACCCCGTGGCAGCAGCCAAGGTGGCCGAGGACTTCGCCAAGGATAACAAGAAATTTGAAATCCTCGGCGGTGCAATGGGCGAGAACGCTCTGGACCGCAAAGGCGTTGAAGCCGTTTCGAAAATGCCGTCTCGCGAGGAGCTTATTGCTTCGATCGTTGGCTGCATTGGCGCACCTGCTTCGAACATCGCCGGCGCGATTGGCGCACCTGCAAGCAATATCGCAAGCATCCTTTCCACCATCGAAGAGAAGGCGGAAGCTGCGTAAGCGGTTGGCACTGAATGATCTGCGTAGGGTACCTACCCTGACGTTGGAACACACATTGTAAACGGAAAGAGCTGATAAAATGGCTGATCTGAAAGCACTCGCAGAAAGCATCGTGGGTCTGACCCTGCTGGAAGCACAAGAACTGAAAACCATCCTCAAAGACGAATACGGCATCGAGCCCGCAGCTGGCGGCGCCGTAATGGTCGCAGCGGCTGGTGGCGACGCCGGTGGCGCAGCTGAGGAAGAAAAAACCGAATTCGACGTCGTTCTGAAGAACGCCGGCGCTTCGAAAATCAACGTGATCAAAGAAGTTCGCGGCATCACCGGTCTGGGCCTGAAAGAAGCCAAGGAACTGGTCGAAGCCGGCGGCAAGATCAAAGAAGGCGTGTCGAAAGACGAAGCCGAAGACGTCAAAGCCAAGCTGGAAGCAGCTGGCGCCGAAGTCGAGCTGGCCTAAGCCTGGTCTCAGGCGCATCGCTGATGCGCCGAAAATTTTGGCTGGATCCGGAGAAATCCGGGTCCAGCCGAACCTGTCTTAGAAAGGGCCTCACGGAATGGGGCGTTTTCTAAGACACGGTTTTCGGATCGGGAGGCCGCCTTCGGGACGGTGGCCACGAATTGATCCGGACGTGTTGTCTCGATTGTGCAAGATGCCGGGGCCCGACGGTGTCTTTGCCCGCTGAGAACATCGAAAGGTGACATCTGACATGGCTCAAACGTTCCTTGGCCAGAAACGTCTTCGTAAATATTACGGCAAAATCCGCGAAGTACTGGAGATGCCGAACCTCATTGAGGTACAGAAATCTTCTTATGATCTTTTCCTGCGCTCCGGCGATGCAGAACAGCCCACAGACGGCGAAGGCATCAAAGGCGTGTTCCAATCGGTTTTCCCGATCAAGGATTTCAACGAAACCTCTGTTTTGGAGTTCGTGAAATACGATCTGGAGAAACCCAAATACGACGTCGAAGAGTGCATGCAGCGCGACATGACCTACAGCGCACCGCTGAAGGTTACCCTGCGCCTGATCGTGTTTGATGTTGATGAGGACACTGGCGCGAAATCGGTAAAGGACATCAAGGAACAGGATGTCTTCATGGGCGACATGCCCCTGATGACCCCGAACGGCACCTTTGTCGTCAACGGCACCGAGCGCGTGATCGTCTCCCAGATGCACCGCTCGCCCGGTGTGTTCTTTGACCACGACAAGGGTAAAACCCATTCCTCGGGCAAGCTGCTGTTTGCCTGCCGCATCATCCCGTATCGCGGCAGCTGGCTGGACTTCGAGTTCGACGCCAAGGATATCGTGTTCGCCCGTATCGACCGCCGCCGCAAACTGCCTGTGACAACCCTGCTATATGCGCTGGGTCTGGATCAGGAAGCGATCATGGACGCGTATTACAAAACTGTGTCCTACAAGCTGGACAAGAAGAAGGGCTGGGTCACGCCGTTCTTCCCCGAGCGTGTTCGCGGCACCCGTCCGACCTATGACCTGATCGACGCGAAATCAGGTGAGGTGATTGCCGAGGCAGGCAAGAAAGTCACCCCGCGCGCGGTCAAAAAGCTGATCGACGAGGGCACCGTCACAGAACTGCTGGTTCCGTTCGATCACATCGTTGGCAAGTTTGTCGCCAAGGATATCATCAACGAAGAAAACGGCGCGATCTATGTCGAAGCCGGTGACGAACTGACGCTGGAATATGACAAGGATGGCGACCTGATCGGCGGTACCGCGAAGGAACTGATCGACGCGGGCATCACCGATATTCCGGTTCTCGACATCGATAACGTCAATGTCGGACCCTACATGCGCAACACCATGGCGCAGGACAAGAACATGAACCGCGAAAGCGCGCTCATGGATATCTACCGCGTCATGCGTCCGGGTGAACCGCCCACCGTCGAGGCGGCGTCGGCCCTGTTCGACACCCTGTTCTTCGACAGCGAGCGGTATGACCTGTCCGCCGTTGGCCGCGTGAAGATGAACATGCGCCTGGCTCTGGACGCGCCGGATACCCTGCGTACCCTGCGCCGCGAAGACATCGTGGCCTGCGTCAAGGCTCTGGTCGAACTGCGCGACGGCAAAGGCGACGTGGACGATATCGACCACCTCGGCAACCGTCGTGTGCGTTCGGTCGGTGAACTGATGGAAAACCAGTACCGCGTCGGTCTGCTGCGCATGGAGCGCGCGATCAAAGAGCGTATGTCGTCGGTCGAGATCGACACCGTCATGCCGCAGGACCTGATCAACGCGAAACCGGCTGCTGCTGCTGTGCGTGAATTCTTCGGCTCGTCGCAGCTGTCGCAGTTCATGGACCAGACCAACCCGCTGTCGGAAGTCACCCACAAACGCCGTCTTTCGGCGCTTGGCCCCGGTGGTCTGACGCGTGAGCGTGCGGGCTTTGAAGTGCGCGACGTACACCCGACCCACTATGGCCGGATGTGCCCGATTGAAACGCCGGAAGGCCCGAACATCGGTCTGATCAACTCGCTGGCCACCTTCGCCCGCGTGAACAAGTATGGCTTCATCGAAACACCTTACCGCGTCGTCAAGGACGCCGAGGTGACCGATGAGGTTCACTACATGTCCGCGACCGAGGAAATGCGTCACACCGTGGCGCAGGCGAACGCGACGCTGGATAAGAACGGCAAGTTCATCAACGATCTGGTTTCGACCCGTCAGGCAGGCGACTACACCCTTGCCCCGCGCGAGAATGTGGACCTGATCGACGTGTCGCCGAAACAGCTGGTTTCGGTCGCGGCATCGCTGATTCCGTTCCTTGAAAATGACGACGCCAACCGCGCTCTGATGGGCTCGAACATGCAACGTCAGGCGGTTCCGCTGCTGCGGGCCGAGGCACCGCTGGTCGGTACCGGGATCGAGGAGAAGGTCGCGATCGACTCGGGTGCTGCGATTCAGGCGAAACGCGCCGGTATCATCGACCAGGTCGATGCCCAGCGTATCGTTATCCGCGCCACCGAGGATCTGGAACTGGGTGACGCTGGCGTTGACATCTATCGTCTGCGTAAGTTCCAGCGTTCGAACCAGAACACCTGCATCAACCAGCGTCCGCTGATCAAGGTGGGTGACACCGTCCAGAAGGGCGAGGTCATTGCCGACGGTCCGTCGACCGATATGGGTGAACTGGCCCTTGGTAAGAACGTGGTCGTCGCGTTCATGCCGTGGAACGGTTACAACTACGAAGACTCGATCCTGATCTCGGAACGTATCGCGCGTGATGACGTCTTTACCTCGGTCCATATCGAGGAATTCGAAGTCGCCGCCCGAGACACCAAGCTGGGCCCGGAAGAGATCACCCGCGACATCCCCAACGTCGGTGAAGAAGCGCTGCGCAACCTCGACGAGGCGGGCATCGTTTACATCGGCGCGGATGTTGAGCCGGGCGATATTCTGGTCGGCAAGATCACTCCGAAGGGCGAAAGCCCGATGACCCCGGAAGAAAAGCTGCTGCGCGCCATCTTTGGTGAAAAAGCATCTGACGTGCGCGACACCTCGCTGCGCGTGAAGCCGGGCGACTACGGTACGGTCGTCGAGGTTCGCGTCTTCAACCGTCACGGCGTCGAGAAAGACGAGCGTGCGCTGCAGATCGAGCGTGAGGAAGTCGAACGTCTGGCCCGTGACCGGGACGACGAGCTGGCGATCCTTGACCGCAACATCTATGCGCGTCTGCAAGGTCTGATCCTGGGTAAAACCGCTGTCAAAGGCCCGAAAGGTGTCAAGGCAGGGTCGGTGATCACCGAGGATCTGCTGGACACCCTGACCCGTGGTCAATGGTGGCAGCTGGCGCTGGAAGACGAGCAGGACGCACAGATCGTCGAGGCCCTGAACGAGCAGTACGAAGTGCAGAAGCGCGCTCTGGATGCCCGTTTCGAAGACAAGGTCGAGAAGGTCCGCCGTGGCGACGACCTGCCGCCGGGTGTGATGAAGATGGTCAAAGTCTTCATCGCCGTGAAGCGTAAGCTGCAGCCGGGCGACAAGATGGCCGGTCGTCACGGGAACAAAGGTGTGATCTCCAAGGTTGTTCCAATGGAAGACATGCCGTTCCTGGCCGATGGGACCCCGGTCGACTTCTGTCTGAACCCGCTGGGTGTGCCTTCGCGTATGAACGTCGGTCAGATCCTTGAAACCCACATGGGTTGGGCCGCGCGCGGTCTGGGTCTGAACATCGATGAGGCACTGGGTGAATACCGCCGTTCCGGCGACCTGACCCCGGTGCGCGAGGCGATGAAGCTGGCCTATGGCGAAGATGTCTACGAAGAAGGCATCACTGGCATGGACGAGGAAACGCTGATTGAGGCAGCGGGCAACGTGACCCGCGGTGTTCCGATCGCAACCCCGGTCTTTGACGGTGCCAAAGAGGCTGACGTCAACGACGCACTGGTGCGTGCGGGCTTCTCGGAAAGCGGTCAGTCGGTTCTGTTCGACGGTCGTACCGGTGAGCAATTTGCGCGTCGGGTGACCGTGGGCATCAAGTACCTGCTGAAACTGCACCACCTGGTGGACGACAAGATCCACGCGCGTTCGACCGGGCCCTACAGCCTGGTTACCCAGCAGCCGCTGGGCGGTAAGGCGCAGTTCGGTGGTCAGCGCTTTGGTGAGATGGAAGTCTGGGCTCTGGAAGCTTACGGCGCCGCCTACACCCTGCAGGAGATGCTCACCGTGAAATCGGATGACGTCGCCGGCCGGACCAAGGTCTATGAGTCGATCGTCAAGGGCGAGGACAACTTTGAAGCGGGCGTACCGGAATCGTTCAACGTTCTGGTGAAAGAAGTCCGCGGCCTCGGCCTGAATATGGAACTCCTGGATGCGGAGGTCGATGAGTGACGAAGGGATGCCGGGCTGAAGCCCGGCCTACCATCTGATCCGGCGTAGGCCGGGCTTCAGCCCGGCTTTGCGTGACCCCCGCACCCTCTAACTCTGAGGTAAAGAGATGAACCAGGAAATCACCAACAACCCGTTCAACCCGCTGACGCCCCCGAAGGTCTTTGACGAAATCAAAGTCTCGCTGGCGTCGCCCGAGCGGATCCTGTCTTGGTCCTATGGCGAGATCAAGAAACCCGAAACCATCAACTACCGGACGTTCAAGCCCGAACGTGACGGTCTGTTCTGCGCGCGTATCTTTGGCCCGATCAAAGATTACGAATGTCTGTGCGGCAAATATAAGCGGATGAAGTATCGCGGCGTTGTCTGCGAGAAATGCGGTGTGGAAGTCACCCTGCAGAAAGTCCGCCGTGAGCGTATGGGCCACATCGAACTGGCAGCACCCGTTGCGCATATCTGGTTCCTGAAATCGCTGCCGTCCCGCATCGGTCTGATGCTGGACATGACGCTGCGCGATCTGGAACGCGTTCTGTACTTTGAAAACTACGTCGTCATCGAGCCCGGTCTGACCGACCTGACCTACGGCCAGATGCTGACCGAAGAAGAGTACATGGACGCGCAGGATGCCTATGGCATGGACGCGTTCACCGCCAATATCGGTGCCGAAGCCATCCGCGAGATGCTTGCCCAGATCGATCTGGAAGCCGAAGCCGAGCAGTTGCGCGCTGATCTGGCCGAAGCAACCGGTGAACTGAAGCCCAAGAAGATCATCAAGCGTCTGAAGGTTGTTGAATCCTTCCTCGAGTCGGGCAACCGGCCTGAATGGATGGTGATGACCGTGATCCCGGTCATTCCGCCGGAACTGCGTCCGCTGGTTCCGCTGGATGGTGGCCGTTTCGCGACTTCGGATCTGAACGATCTGTATCGCCGCGTCATCAACCGGAACAACCGCCTGAAGCGCCTGATCGAACTGCGCGCACCTGACATCATCGTCCGCAACGAAAAGCGGATGCTGCAGGAATCCGTGGATGCTCTGTTTGACAACGGCCGTCGTGGCCGCGTGATCACCGGCGCCAACAAGCGTCCGCTGAAATCGTTGTCGGACATGCTGAAAGGCAAGCAGGGTCGCTTCCGTCAGAACCTTCTGGGTAAGCGCGTCGACTTCTCGGGCCGTTCGGTCATTGTGACCGGTCCGGAACTCAAGCTGCACCAGTGTGGTCTGCCCAAGAAGATGGCGCTGGAGCTGTTCAAGCCGTTCATCTACTCGCGCCTTGAAGCCAAGGGTCTGTCTTCGACCGTGAAGCAGGCGAAGAAACTGGTCGAGAAAGAGCGTCCCGAAGTGTGGGACATCCTCGACGAGGTGATCCGCGAACACCCTGTCATGCTGAACCGGGCGCCGACACTGCACCGTCTTGGCATTCAGGCGTTCGAGCCGGTTCTGATCGAAGGTAAGGCCATCCAGCTGCACCCGCTGGTCTGCTCGGCCTTCAACGCCGACTTCGACGGCGACCAGATGGCCGTTCACGTCCCGCTGAGCCTTGAGGCACAGCTGGAAGCCCGCGTTCTGATGATGTCGACGAACAACGTTCTGTCGCCTGCAAACGGCGCGCCGATCATCGTTCCGTCGCAGGACATGATCCTGGGCCTGTACTATGTGTCGTTGGAACGTGCCGGCATGCCGGGCGAAGGCAAGGTCTTTGGTTCGATCGACGAAGTTCAGCACGCGCTGGACGCGGGTGAGGTGCATCTGCACACCAAAATCACCGCGCGGATCACGCAGATCGACGAAGAAGGCAACGAAGTTCAGAAGCGCTATGAAACCACTCCGGGCCGTTTGCGTCTGGGTGCCCTGCTGCCGATGAACAACAAGGCGCCGTTCGATCTGGTCAACCGCCTGCTGCGGAAGAAAGAAGTGCAGCAGGTGATCGACACCGTGTACCGCTACTGCGGTCAGAAAGAGTCGGTTATCTTCTGTGACCAGATCATGTCGATGGGCTTCAAAGAAGCGTTCAGGGCGGGCATCTCGTTCGGCAAGGACGACATGGTCATTCCAGACGACAAGTGGGGCATCGTTGATGACACCCGCGATCAGGTGAAAGACTTCGAACAGCAGTACATGGACGGCCTGATCACTCAGGGTGAAAAGTACAACAAGGTTGTCGATGCCTGGTCGAAGTGTAACGACCGTGTGACCGAGGCGATGATGAGCACCATCTCGAACGTCGCCAAGGCCGAAGACGGGTCTGACATGGAACCGAACTCGGTCTACATGATGGCCCACTCCGGTGCGCGGGGCTCGGTCACTCAGATGAAACAGTTGGGCGGTATGCGCGGCCTGATGGCCAAGCCGAACGGTGACATCATCGAGACGCCGATCATCTCGAACTTCAAGGAAGGTCTGACCGTTCTTGAATACTTCAACTCGACCCACGGTGCCCGTAAGGGTCTGTCGGATACCGCTCTGAAGACGGCGAACTCGGGTTACCTGACCCGTCGTCTGGTGGACGTGGCGCAGGACTGCATCGTTCGCGAGATCGACTGCGGCACCGAACGCGCAATCACGGCCGAAGCTGCGGTGAACGATGGTGAGGTTGTCGCCTCGCTGGCCGAGCGTATTCTGGGCCGTGTGGCGGCTGACGATATCCTGCGTCCGGGTACGGATGAGGTGCTTGTTGCGGCTGGTCAGCTGATCGACGAACGTATGGCAGACACCATCGACGAAGCGGGCGTTCAGTCGACCCGCATCCGCTCACCTCTGACCTGCGAGTCCGAGGAAGGCGTCTGTGCCACCTGCTACGGTCGTGACCTTGCTCGCGGTACCATGGTGAACACGGGTGAGGCTGTCGGCATCATCGCCGCCCAGTCCATCGGTGAACCCGGTACACAGCTGACGATGCGGACCTTCCACATCGGTGGTGTTGCGCAAGGTGGTCAGCAGTCGTTCCAGGAAGCCAGCCAGGCTGGTGTCGTATCCTTCGAGAACCCGCAGATCCTGGTCAATGCCGCAGGCGAAAGCCTTGTCATGGGCCGGAACATGAAGCTGGTGATCAAGGACGATCACGGCGAAGAGCGCGCCAGCCACAAGCTGGGCTATGGCTCCAAGCTGCTCGTCAAGGAAGGCACCAAGGTGGCCCGCGGCGACAAGCTGTTCGAATGGGATCCCTACACCTTGCCGATCATCGCCGAGAAAGCCGGTACCACCAAATACGTCGATCTGGTTTCGGGCCTTGCCGTCCGTGACGAGACCGACGAAGCAACCGGCATGACCCAGAAGATCGTGATCGACTGGCGCGCCGCCCCCCGTGGCAGCGACCTCAAGCCCGAGATCATTCTGGTCGGTGACGATGGCGAACCGGTCCGCAACGATGCGGGCAACCCGGTTCACTATCCGATGTCGGTGGATGCAATCCTGTCGGTCGAAGATGGCCAGAAGATCGAAGCCGGTGACGTTGTTGCGCGTATTCCGCGTGAAGGTGCCAAGACCAAAGACATCACCGGTGGTCTGCCGCGTGTGGCCGAACTGTTCGAAGCCCGCCGTCCGAAAGATCACGCGATCATCGCAGAAGCCGATGGTTACGTGCGCTTTGGCCGCGACTACAAGAACAAGCGCCGCATCAGCATCGAACCGGCTGACGAGTCGCTGGAACCCATCGAGTACATGGTACCCAAGGGCAAGCACATCCCTGTTGTCGAAGGCGACTTCGTACAGAAGGGCGACTACATCATGGACGGTAACCCGGCCCCGCATGACATCCTGTCCATCATGGGTGTCGAGGCGCTGGCGAACTACATGATCGACGAAGTGCAGGATGTGTATCGTCTGCAAGGCGTGAAGATCAACGACAAGCACATCGAAGTCATCGTGCGCCAGATGCTGCAGAAGTGGGAGATCCTGGATTCAGGCGACACCACCCTGCTGAAAGGCGAACATGTCGATAAGCAGGAGTTCGACGCAGCCAACGAAAAGACCATCGCCCGCGGTGGTCGTCCGGCACAGGGCGAGCCGATCCTTCTGGGGATCACCAAGGCTTCGTTGCAGACGCGTTCGTTCATCTCGGCGGCGTCGTTCCAGGAAACCACCCGCGTACTGACCGAAGCGTCCGTGCAGGGCAAAAAGGACAAGCTGGTCGGCCTGAAAGAGAACGTCATCGTTGGTCGCCTGATCCCCGCTGGTACCGGTGGGGCCACGCAGGCCGTCCGCCACATCGCCCAGTCGCGCGACAATGTGGTGATCGAAGCCCGCCGGGAAGAGGCCGAAGCGGCCGCTGCCCTGGCTGCGCCGATCATGGATGATGATCTGGTCGGGGATGAGCTGGACGTTCTGGTGGAAACACCCGAAAGCCGCGAGTAATCGCCCGATTGACAAGTTAAGGAAGGCCCCGCGATTTCGCGGGGCCTTTCGTTTTTGCAGGGTTGAAACGCGCGCGACGCTTTGGGCGGTTCCGGACCACTGGCATATCGCGCTTGTCGTATGAGACCCGCAATAACAGCAGGGTTTTTCTGATTTAGCCTAAACTGTGCTACCATCCGCCTTGAATTCACACAGGTGACGGGGGTGAATGATGAGAACTGTCACAAAGTTGTCGCGCGTATTTTCGGTTTTTGGTCTGGGCCTGATGGCCGCCTGCACGGATTATGCCTATGTGGGGATGCCACCGGGCCAGCCATCGCGTGAGATCGTGATCCCGAACGGCACGACGCGCCTGATCCCGATCTCCGCCTCGATCGTCGGGTTGGCTTATGATGAGCCGCGACGGCGGATCTTCCTGCGCAATCTTCCCGGCACCCAACTACAGGAGTTGGACCGAAATGGCCGTGTCCTGCGTACCTTTGCGGCACAGCGGGTTCCGGCCGGATGCGGTGGCATCACACCTGACGAGTTTCCCATCAAGGAATGCGGGTTGGCCATTCGGGGAAGCGACGGGCATTTGTTCCTCGACCATCCGAACGGGGTGATGATCGCGGAACTGACCCGCGACGGGCAATTTGTGCGCAACATAACCCTCAGCCAGCCACAGGGGCCGATTGGCGGGCTGGCCTTTGATGAAACGACCGGCACGCTTTATGTGCTGTTCATCCGCAATCGCCTGATCGCCGAGGTGGATTTGAACGGCACGGTGCTTAGGACAATCCGGGCGACCAATCCATCGGTCGGCGCAGCGGTGCAGATCGAACGCTTTGGCCTTGGCATCAATTCCAAACGCCGCGAGCTTTATGTTGCGCTTCAGAACGGCAACCAGCTTGGCGTTCTGGACATGTCCGGCGGGTTGATCGCAACGCACACGCTCAGCGCCGGAGTGGCTGTGGAAGGTATCGGAGGCGGTCGGGTCTCTGGTCTCTGATAGGGGCTCAGAAGGCGTTTTCGGCCCGCTCCCAACGCGTCGGAGCGTAATTCTTGCGCTGATCTGATTTGATGCGTTGACAGGCGGCTGTCCGATTGGGCCAATGGCCCGATCACTCTGCGCAGGGCCAAATCTGACATGAACCCAAACACCAAAGGTGCCTTGCTGATGATGGGCAGCATGGCGGCCTTCACCCTGAACGACACTTTGGTCAAGGTCGCGCTTCGGGATCTGCCATTGTTCCAACTGGTGGCCATGCGGGGCGTCCTGGCCGTTTTCCTTGTCTACGGTCTTGCCCGTTATCTGGGGGCGCTGCACCTCAATTTCTCAAACCACGACCGGTTGCTGGTTGCGCTGCGCAGTCTGGCCGAACTGTCGGCCACCTTCTTTTTTCTGACAGCGCTCAAGAACATGCCGCTTGCCAATGTGACGGCCATTCTGCAGGCGCTGCCCCTGACCGTGACGCTGGGCGCGGCGCTGGTCTTCTCCGAACAGGTCGGCTGGCGGCGCATATTGGCGATTGCCATTGGTTTTGGTGGCATGGTTTTGATCGTCAGACCCGGTCCTGACGGCTTCAGCCTGTATTCCATCTACGCGCTGATCGCAGTGGCTTCGATCACGGTTCGCGATCTGGTGACGCGACGCATGTCGCCCCAGGTTCCGTCAATGGTGGTGACGCTGGCGACGTCTCTTTCCATCACCGTGGCCGCAGCGATTGCTTCGGTGTTCGAAGGATGGGTTCCGGTTTCCGGCGCGGCGGGTTCTCTGGTTGCGGCGGCGGCCGTGTTCGTCCTGATGGGCTATCTGTTCAGCGTCATGGTCATGCGTCAGGGCGATGTCGGGTTCATCGCGCCGTTTCGTTATTCCAGCCTGATCTGGGCCCTGGGGTTGGGTTGGGCCGTATTCGATGAATGGCCTGACGGTTTGACCATGCTGGGTGCAACTTTGATCGTGGCCGCCGGACTGTTCACGCTGTTCCGGGAACGCGCGCGTCGGGAAGCGGCGTGAACCAGCGTGACAAGGCTCTGAACACTGGTTATCCGAAGGCGAGATCCGGCCTCCGGTTGCGGGCTTGGTTCGGTATTGGCGCTTCTGGTGCAGGGCGGTTTTATGAACCCGGTTGAGCCCGCGCACCCACATCGGCATGGCCCGGATCAGCCTATTGCCGGGCAACCGGTATCGTGCTGTTGACACTCGGGCCGACTCCCCCTATTACGCGCGTCATCTCGGTGCCGGGGGCCGCCCCATAGCCGATTCCAGTAATGAGCTGGTCAAGGCCCGGACAATTTTGCAGTTCGCGCCCTCTGAGAAACAACCGCGACGTTCACCTCGGAATGGGAACGCTCGTGGGTTTTGCGCTTGTGGACGCATAAGCGCAGCGAAGTTAGCCGCACGCCAGCTGCGTGCATGTCATGTGTTGCAAAACGGGGAAGAAACCGGAATGCCAACTATTCAACAGCTGATCCGCAAACCGCGGCAGCCCAAAGTAAAACGCTCGAAGTCCATGCACCTGGAGCAGTGCCCGCAGAAACGCGGCGTCTGCACACGTGTTTACACCACCACACCGAAGAAACCGAACTCGGCTATGCGTAAGGTTGCCAAGGTGCGCCTGACCAACGGGTTCGAGGTCATCTCGTACATCCCCGGTGAAAGCCACAACCTTCAGGAACACTCGGTTGTTCTGATCCGTGGCGGCCGTGTGAAAGACCTTCCCGGTGTGCGTTACCACATCCTGCGCGGTGTTCTGGATACTCAGGGCGTCAAAGACCGTAAGCAACGCCGTTCGAAATACGGCGCGAAGCGTCCCAAGTAAGAAGGAGAGGCTGATATGTCACGTCGTCACGCCGCCGAAAAACGCGAAGTCCTGCCTGACGCCAAGTTTGGCGATAAGGTTCTGACCAAATTCATGAACAACCTGATGATCGACGGCAAGAAGTCGGTCGCCGAGCGCATCGTCTACAACGCCTTCGACCGCGTTGAGAACAAGATCAAGCGCGCGCCCGTCGAAGTGTTCCACGAAGCACTCGACAACATCAAACCGTCGGTCGAGGTTCGCTCGCGCCGGGTCGGTGGTGCAACCTATCAGGTTCCGGTCGAAGTCCGCCCCGAGCGCCGCGAAGCACTGGCCATCCGCTGGCTGATCACCGCTGCGCGCGGCCGCAATGAAAACACCATGGAAGAACGCCTCGCCGGTGAACTGCTGGACGCTGTACAGTCCCGCGGTACCGCCGTGAAGAAGCGCGAAGACACCCACAAGATGGCCGAGGCGAACAAAGCCTTCAGCCATTACCGTTGGTAATCCCAGAGGCTTATCCAAATGGCACGCGAATATCCGCTCGAACTATACCGTAACTTCGGTATCATGGCGCACATCGACGCAGGTAAGACCACCTGCTCGGAGCGTATCCTGTATTACACTGGTAAATCCCACAACATCGGTGAGGTGCACGATGGTGCAGCCACCATGGACTGGATGGAGCAGGAGCAGGAACGCGGCATCACCATCACTTCGGCTGCGACCACCACCTTCTGGGAACGCACCGAAGACGGTCAGACCGCCGATACCCCCAAGCACCGCCTGAACATCATCGACACCCCCGGCCACGTTGACTTCACCATCGAAGTCGAACGCTCGCTGGCGGTTCTCGACGGTGCCGTCTGCGTTCTCGACGCAAACGCCGGTGTTGAACCCCAGACCGAAACCGTGTGGCGTCAGGCTGACCGCTACAAGGTTCCGCGTATGGTTTTCGTCAACAAGATGGACAAGATCGGCGCAGACTTCTTCAACTGCGTTCGCATGATCGAAGACCGCACCGGCGCACGCGCTGTTCCGGTTGGTATTCCGATCGGTGCCGAAACCGAGCTGGAAGGCCTGGTTGATCTGGTCACCATGGAAGAGTGGCTGTGGCAGGGCGAAGACCTTGGTGCAAGCTGGGTCAAAGCTCCGATCCGCGACAGCCTGAAAGACATGGCTGACGAATGGCGCGGCAAGATGATCGAAGCGGCCGTCGAAGAAGACGACGACGCGATGATGGCCTATCTGGAAGGCGAAGAGCCCGACGTTCCGACCCTGCGCAAACTGCTGCGCAAAGGCACGCTGGCGCTGCATTTCGTACCCGTTCTGGGAGGCTCGGCGTTCAAGAACAAAGGCGTTCAGCCGTTGCTCAATGCTGTGATCGACTATCTGCCCAGCCCGCTGGACGTTGTTGATTACATGGGCTTCAAACCCGGCGACGAGGAAGAAGTTCGTAACATCGCACGTCGTGCCGATGACGGCATGGCCTTCTCGGGTCTGGCGTTCAAAATCATGAACGACCCCTTCGTCGGTTCGCTGACCTTCACCCGGATCTACTCGGGCACCATGAACAAGGGTGACTCGATCCTGAACTCGACCAAAGGCAAGAAAGAGCGCATCGGTCGTATGATGATGATGCACTCCAACAACCGGGAAGAGATCGAAGAAGCGTTTGCAGGCGACATCATCGCGCTGGCGGGTCTGAAAGACACCACCACCGGTGACACTCTGTGCGATGCGAAGGATCCGGTGGTTCTGGAAACCATGACCTTCCCCGATCCGGTGATCGAGATCGCGGTCGAGCCCAAAACCAAGGGCGACCAGGAAAAGATGTCTCAGGGTCTGGCCCGTCTGGCCGCCGAAGACCCGTCCTTCCGCGTGGAAACCGACCTGGAATCGGGTCAGACCATCATGAAGGGCATGGGCGAACTTCACCTGGACATCCTGGTGGACCGTCTCAAGCGCGAGTTCAAGGTCGAAGCCAACATCGGTGCGCCTCAGGTGGCTTATCGTGAAACCATCTCGATGCCGGTCGAACACACCTACACCCACAAGAAACAGTCGGGTGGTTCGGGTCAGTTCGCCGAAGTCAAGCTGGAGATCCAGCCCACCGAGGCGGGCGAAGGTTACTCGTTCGAAAGTCGCATCGTTGGTGGTGCCGTTCCGAAGGAATACATCCCCGGTGTTGAAAAAGGCATCAACTCGGTCATGGACAGCGGCCCTCTGGCTGGCTTCCCTGTGATCGACTTCAAGGTTGCCCTGCTGGACGGTAAGTTCCACGACGTTGACTCGAGCGTTCTGGCGTTCGAAATCGCGGCCCGTATGTGTATGCGTGAAGGCATGCGCAAAGCTGGCGCGAAGCTGCTGGAACCGATCATGAAGGTCGAAGTGATCACCCCGGAAGAATATACCGGCGGTATCATCGGCGACCTGACCTCGCGTCGGGGCCAGGTGTCTGGTCAGGAACCGCGCGGCAACGCGATCGCGATAGATGCGTTTGTTCCGCTGGCGAACATGTTCGGCTACATCAACACCCTGCGTTCGATGTCGTCGGGCCGCGCCCAGTTCACCATGCAGTTCGACCACTACGATCCGGTTCCGCAGAACATCTCGGACGAGATCCAGGCGAAATACGCATAAGCGACGATTTGAGGGAGCGCCGTTCCGGGGCTCCCTTCATTACAGAAAAAGGAGGCCATCATGGCAAAGGAAAAGTTTGAGCGTAATAAGCCGCACGTCAACATCGGCACGATTGGGCATGTTGACCACGGCAAGACGACGCTGACCGCAGCAATCACCAAGTATTTTGGTGACTTCAAGGCGTATGACCAGATTGACGGCGCGCCGGAAGAGAAAGCCCGCGGCATCACCATCTCGACCGCGCACGTGGAATACGAGACCGACGCGCGCCACTATGCGCATGTCGACTGCCCCGGCCACGCTGACTACGTCAAGAACATGATCACCGGTGCCGCTCAGATGGACGGCGCGATCCT
>NZ_JBXWQP010000035.1:0-1414 GCF_059612445.1 Ruegeria sp. TASC047 | reverse complement strand
ATTGATGAAGTGGCTGACCGTTGGCGCAGAAGCGGACGTTCGAGCGGACAACGGCGAAGGACCGTATCGAGCCCAAATTGACGTTTTCTGCGTCACGAGCGAACTGGCGCAAACTGCGGTAAGCGGACATTGCTCGCCGAACAAAAGCAACAGCTATTCGAATGCTATTTGAATAGGGATTGATCCAATAACCTCGCCTAACTGCGTTGCTCGTTGGCTTCTGTTAAATCGACTGTTGTTGTTGAGGCCATTGCCTATCAACTGTACAATATCGGGTGATCCGGCAAACTTGGAGTGGCTTCCAGAACTAGAATTCTGGATCTTTGAAAGGTCAATGGCAATAACTCCAAGCTCTGCAAGCTCGTCTATGTTGGACGCACCGACACGAGGAACGCCACCGGCAATGAGACGAGACACGTTCAAAGCGCTGTCGTCTTCGGACAATAGAACATAGAAACGGTCGAACTTCGTATTGATCTGTTTCAGTTGAGAGCGGAAGAGATCCATGTCGATATCGGGCGAAGCCAACATGATAGTCTGAATACGTCCAGAAGCGTTGAATCTGCCCGTCTGCACCGCGTCTTTTATTGCTTCCATAGTCAGGAAAGCTCCCATGGAATGCGCAAAGATATCATATCCTTCTGCATTGGTGCGCTCCATGATCTGACTGATTTCGGGAAGAGTTGGGCGAGCGATCAGGGCACTGTTTAAATCGTAGACATATCGGGTCAGGCTTGCGGCCGATGCCCAATCGAAAAGAACGGGGACACCCTGAAATCCACTGTCTTCCACAAACTGCGCCAGCCTGAGAACAGCATCACTCGTAGTATTGTTGTATCCGTGTACAAAAAAGAGAATGTCCCTTTGGCCTCTTGGAATTTTGCTCAGTTCCCGGTTGACGGACGCAATGAAGGCCTCATCGTTTTGGTAGATGGTTGGGTCAACAATTGCGAACTCTATCCTTGGGTCTGGAGGCAGTTTTTTAGGTCGCTCCAACTCGCCAACAACATGCGTGGGTGGAATCGAAACCTGCACCGATGCCAAACCCAGATCAGGCGCGCGCCGACCTGAGTAAAGTGCGCCGACCGTTTCGGTGGCCTCCCGCGTTGTCATTAAGAATATCTTGTGCTTGGTTGCCGTTTCAACGGACGCAACCGGCACTTTTGGATTATCCACTCCGATGAGTTCCGGCGGCGCCGAGCAAGAAGCTAGAAACAAAGCCATGACCAAGCAACACATGCAGCGAAACAGAGAAAACCATCCATTCATACGCTGAGCCTCCCAATGAGATACAGCGTATCCCGATTGCCCCGAACAGTCACCAGATTGTCAACATTTTAGGGTCAGGACCCATTGATTTCTGCGGGGTTGCGTGATTCACGGTTCGAAAAACGAGCGGTGAACATGGCTGATC
>NZ_JBXWQP010000034.1:0-170158 GCF_059612445.1 Ruegeria sp. TASC047 | reverse complement strand
AGTCCGTCAGGCCAACCTCAGCTGCGCCGGTGAAGGGGGTTCTAAGTATTACTCTCAAAACCCGCAAGCGGAAAATGCACGAAAACAAAAGAAAATGTCAATTTCAAAAATAATTATTTAATTTCCACACGTTAACTATTCACGATCAGGCGGAAGCGCGCCGGAATCGTCGGAAACACAGATGGGGTTCCGCACTTTATCGCCTTGTTTACAATGTTACTCACAGACTCGCTTCCGAGTCAGGCAGAATCTGCTGTGTTGGACTGGAGTGACAGGCTTGGAATCGGCAACCTAAGGGCAAGAAGGATGACTATAGCTGCCAAATAGATCAGCGGCTCGATCTGAAACCCTTTTGCCAGCATCACGTAATGCAGGCCGCCCAGCAAAGCGGCCGGGTACACCAGCCAATGCAGCCTGCGCCAACGCGGCCCCAGTCGGCGCACCGACCAGTTGTTGGATGTTGCCGTCAGAGGCAACAACAAAAGAAACGCCCCAATTCCAACGGTAATATAAGGACGCTTGAGGATATCCGCCCAAATCTGGCTGGGAAGCTGAACGTCCAGAACCAGCCAGACAAGGAGATGCAGGCTGACATATACAAAAGTCAGCACCCCAATGGCCCGACGGAACTTCATCAGGTTCAAGCCCACAAATCGGCGCAAGGATGTGATGGCCAGCCCGGCAATCAGCAACTGTAAAGCCAGTTCGCCATAGCGGTGTTCCAGCGCCTCAATCGGTTCGATTCCCAAACCGCCAGTCAGGCCAAGATAGAACAGCCAGGGCGCGGGCAGCGCGCCCATCAGATAAACGGCCCATACCGGAATACGCCGGAGTGTCTGATTGATGGCCTGCATGATTCTAGTAGTTCCTGGCCAGATCCATACCTTCATAAAGGCTGGCGACCTCTTCTTCATAACCGTTGAACATCAGCGTCGGTTTGCGCGAGGCAAACAGGCCGCCGCCGATTTCACGTTCGGAAGCTTGCGACCAGCGCGGATGATCAACGTTCGGGTTTACATTACTATAAAAACCGTATTCTCGCGAATTGGCCATATTCCAACTGGTGGGCGGCTCTTCTTCAACAAGCGTGATCCGGACAATCGACTTGATCGATTTGAACCCGTATTTCCACGGTACGACCAGACGCAAAGGCGCGCCGTTCTGATTTGGAATCGGCTTGTCATAGATACCAGTGGCCATGATCGTCAGCGGATGCATCGCCTCGTCCAGGCGCAAACCCTCGCGATAGGGCCATTCCAGAATGGGATAGCGCGTTCCCGGCATCTCATCCGGGCGGTGGGCCGTTTCGAACGCTACGTATTTCGCGCCGTCTTTCACCCCCGCCATTTTCAAAAGATCGGCCAGTTCGAACCCGTTCCATGGTACGACCATCGACCAGGCTTCAACGCAACGGAAGCGATAGATGCGTTCTTCGATCGTCATCTCGGACAGGATGTCCTTGAAATCATACTCACCAGGACGATCGACCAGACCGTCAATCTTTACGCTCCAGGGTTCGGTCACCAGCGTATGCGCATATTTCGCCGGGTCATCTTTTCCGGTCCCGAACTCATAATAATTGTTGTAACTCGTGATCTCATCCCAGGTGTTCGGCTCCAGCGCATCCTGCGCCGCAGCTGGTTGGCCCATTGCCGCCACACCAACACCCGCCATCCCGGCCATGACCTGCCGACGGTTCAGGAACGACGCCCGTGGGGTGACGTCGGCATGTGTTAATGTATTGGTCCAGCGATGCGCCATTTAGGTCTCCGTCATATTCGTTTGTCATTACAGACTTAGGGTGCTGATAGCACAGACCCATGGAAACAGGCGTCACGTTTGAGCGACGTGATTGTAACTTTCCGAGTGGCGACAGGCCCAGACAGGCGGATTGTGCCGCGCTCTGCCCGCTTTCAGCGGTTGTCACGACCTGAGCCAACTCTCAGTGCTCGAACATTACGCTGGGGATATACGGTTCGCTGAGAGCTGGTTCTGAAAGGAGAAACACAACCGGGTAGTCTGACTGCAGTCTTTACAACTGCGGGTCCAAAACTGCACTCTGTCAGATAGGCACCATACGCGATCAACAGTGTGGCGGGCCTGTTTTTGCAGCCGCGTGGCCGCAATGGGAGGACGAAATATGTGTGATATCTGTGTAATGAACGCCGTAAAAGACAGGATGCTGTCCCGGCGCGGGTTCTTCAAAGCCGCTGCGGCATCGGGTGTTGCGGCTGCCGCAACCGGGGCTATGGCACCGGCCGCACTGGCCGCGGGGCATGGCGGTGTCCAAGACATGACCCACACGCTCAGCCCGGAGTTCCCGACCTGGGGCGGAGAGCCGGGTATCTCGGCCGAACAGGCATTCAATTTCGCGGAGCACGGATTCAATCTGTTCAATTTGTCGATCAATGAGCATACGGGCACGCATATAGATGCCCCGTTGCACTTTTCTGCGGATGGGGCTTCGGTCGATGAAATCCCGGTCTCAGATCTGGTTGCACCACTTTGCGTGGTCGATATCGCTGCCCGCGCAGCAGAAGACGCCGATACGCGTTTAACCCCTGATGACCTGAAAGCCTGGATAGCCGCCAATGGCGATATACCAGACGGGGCTTGTGTGGCCATGCACTCTGGGTGGGCTGGCAAAACGGCAACGGACGCGTTCCGCAATTTCGACGGTGAAGCGCAGCATTACCCGGGCTTTCACGTTGAAGCTGCGCAGATGCTGATGGAAGAAACCGGAGCGCGGTCTATTGCCGTTGACACCTTGTCACTGGATCACGGCATGTCTGCGGATTTCGCCACCCATTATGCCTGGTTGCCATCCGGCCGGTTCGGGATCGAATGCCTGGCCAATCTGGATCAGGTACCCGCGTCGGGCGCAACACTTGTTATTGGCGCACCGAAACACGCAGGCGGCACCGGAGGTCCGGCGCGGATACTTGCGCTGATCTGATGAAACTGACGTTTGGCGAAACTGGCCCGCTTTCTTCGGTGGCCAGTTTCCATCTGCGCATTCCATGAGTGGTAGGCACTGAGAGCAAGCCAGCCAATGGGCAAGACCAAGTCTGATACCACACGGCGCTATGATACCGCTGCACCAAAATGGCGGGATAAGATGCGTGCTCTTGGTTATTACGATGCGTATCTTGGTTTTCTGTCAGCAAGTCAGCTCGCGACAGAGCATAACAGTCGGGTTGTTGATATCGGTGCCGGGACGGCCTCGTTTGCAGAAGCCTGGGTCGCTATTCATGGGTCACCCGTCGAAATAACCCTTCTCGAACCCAGTCAAGCCATGTTGAAACAGGGTCAAAACGCGTTACAGGCGCGGGGTGTCGAGCCAAGACTTGTGCAGGGCTTGTTAGGGTCTGTCGTTCTGGAACCTGCTGATGTGGCACTGGCTGCGCATGTCATCGAACATTGCCCCGATCCGTTGCGCGCACTTGAGAAGATTCACGATATGATGCGCCCTGGCGGTCGTTTGTATCTGGTGGTGTCAAAGCCGCATTGGTGCAATGCAATCATCTGGCTGCAATGGCGCCATCGCACATTCGGCAGAGAAGAAATTCTGGGACTAGTGCACAAAGCTGGCTTTGAATGCGAAAGCGAGTACTCATTCCCCGCAGGCCCACCATCCCGGACAAGCCGGGGAATTTTGGCGCGTCGAAGAGCGTAGATGCAGACAAAAAAGACCCGCCAATGCGGCGGGTCTTCCGTTTGTGCCTAAATCAATGCACCACTGCATCATCCGGGCGGGGCCGTTCTGACGTCCCCAACCGGTCACCGATGATCAGGCCATCAGCCCCGGCGGTGACCGGAACAACCTCACCATCCTTGATCTCACCGGCCAGCAGCGCTTCGGCCAGCGGGTTTTGCAGGGCGCGTTGAATCACGCGTTTCAACGGGCGGGCTCCGAAGACAGGGTCATAGCCTTCATTGGCCAGCCATTCCTTGGCACCATCGTCCAGGGCCAGTTCGATCTTGCGGGCCGCCAGGCGCTTTTGCAGACGCGCCATCTGGATATCGACGATGCCATCCATATCGGCCCGCTTGAGGCGGTCAAAGATGATCGTTTCGTCCAGACGGTTCAGGAACTCGGGCCGGAAATGTGCCCGCACCGCATCCATCACGTCACGGCGTGCCTGCGCGCTGTCCGCGCCATCGGGCAACTGGCTGAGCGCCTGAGACCCAAGGTTCGACGTCAGGATGATCAGCGTCTGCTTGAAGTCCACGGTGCGGCCCTGACCATCGGTCAGAACCCCATCATCCAGAACCTGCAGCAGCACGTTGAACACATCCGGGTGCGCCTTTTCGACCTCGTCAAACAGCACGACCTGATAGGGCCTGCGCCGCACGGCTTCGGTCAGCACACCGCCTTCGTCATAACCGACATAGCCCGGAGGGGCACCGATCAGACGGGCAACCGCGTGTTTCTCCATGAACTCGGACATATCGATACGCACCATCGCGTTGTCGTCATCGAACAGGAAATTCGCCACGGCCTTGGTCAGCTCGGTCTTACCCACGCCGGTCGGCCCGAGGAACAGGAACGAACCCAACGGGCGACCTTCGTCATTCAGACCTGCACGCGCACGGCGCACGGCGTTGGCGACAGCAGTCACCGCTGCATCCTGACCGATCACGCGGGAATGCAAAGCGTCTTCCATCCGCAGCAGCTTCTCGCGCTCACCTTCCAGCATTTTCGAGGTCGGGATACCGGTCCAGCGCTCCACGACGGAAGCAATCTGTTCAGGGCGCACCGTTTCCTCGGCCATCATACCATTGCTTTCGGCGTTCTCGGCCTCGGTCAGCTTTTTCTCAAGCTCGGGGATGACGCCATAGGACAATTCCCCCGCTTTGGCGAGGTTGCCTTCACGCTTGGCGATCTCAAGATCAGCACGCGCCTTGTCGAGCTGTTCCTTCAGGTCACGGGCCCCCGCCAGCTTGTCGCGTTCGGCCTGCCATTGTGCTGTCATCTCGGCGGACCGTTCCTGCAAATCGGCCAGGTCCTTTTGCAAGGTTTCCAGACGATCTTTCGAGGCCGCGTCATCTTCAAGCTTCAGCGCCTCTTCCTCGATCTGCATCTGCAGGATGTTCCGGTCGAGTTGATCGAGTTCCTCGGGCTTGCTGTCGACCTCCATCCGCAGACGCGATGCCGCCTCGTCGACAAGGTCGATGGCTTTGTCGGGCAGAAAGCGGTCAGTGATATAGCGGTGCGACAGGGTCGCCGCTGAAACAAGCGCTGAATCCGAGATGCGCACACCGTGGTGCAACTCGTACTTTTCCTTGATGCCGCGCAGGATGCTGATCGTATCTTCGACCGTCGGCTCCTGTACCATTACAGGCTGGAACCGGCGCGCAAGGGCTGCGTCTTTTTCCACGTATTTGCGATACTCATCCAGCGTGGTTGCACCTATACAATGCAGCTCACCCCGGGCAAGCGCAGGCTTGATCAGGTTGGCCGCATCCATTGCACCGTCCGATTTCCCGGCACCGACCAGCGTGTGCATCTCGTCGATGAACAGGATGATCTCTCCCGCGGCTTCAGTCACCTCGGTCAGAACGGCCTTGAGGCGTTCTTCGAACTCGCCACGGTATTTCGCGCCAGCAATCAAAGCACCCATGTCGAGCGCCAGCAGCTTCTTGTCCTTCAGCGATTCCGGAACGTCACCGTTCACGATGCGCAGGGCCATACCTTCGGCAATCGCGGTCTTGCCGACGCCGGGTTCACCAATCAGAACCGGGTTGTTTTTGGTGCGACGCGACAGAACCTGCATCGAACGTCGGATTTCCTCATCCCGACCGATGATCGGATCAATTTTGCCTTCGGCTGCAGCCTCGGTCAGGTCACGCGCGTACTTCTTGAGCGCGTCATAGCCTTCTTCCGCCGACGCGCTGTCAGCAGTGCGACCCTTGCGAATGTCGTTGATCGCCTCGTTCAGTTTTTGCGCTGATACGGCTCCGGCGTCCAACGCATCCTTGGCCTTGGACTTCACCATGCACAGTGCCATCAGAACACGTTCGACAGGGACGAAGCTGTCGCCCGCTTTGGTAGCTATTTTTGTGGCCTCGTCCAGAACCTTGACGGTCTGGCCGTCCATGTAAATCTGGCTGGCGTCGCCGCTGACCTTAGGGATTTTACCCATTGCCGCGTCCAGCGCCTCAACCACGCGGTTCGGTGCACCGCCCGCGCGCGAAATCAGGTTACTGGCCAACCCCTGATCGTCATCCATCAATGCTTTGAGTATATGTGTGGGCTCCAGCCTCTGGTGCCCCTCGCGCAGCGCAATGGTCTGCGCCGCCTGCACGAATCCCCGTGCCCGCTCGGTGAACTTGTTCAAGTCCATGATATTCTCCTTTTCCAAGCGCCCCGTTTTGACATGCCCGCCTGGCAGCACATATCGGTCGAAGCCTCACATTCAATCTGGGAAATATCTTCGGTGGTTCAAGAGGCTAAAACACAGAAATCGACCTATTCGCGCTGGATGGTATAGACTGTATAACCACCGGTCTCGGCGACCTGAACGGCACCCAGATCATTCACCAATGATTGGGCGGCCGCACTTCCCTTCGGGCAAGAAACCAGATCTGCCGTATGATCCAGGAAATTGCCGGTAAATGCCGTTTCACCGGTCAGCTGACACCAATCACCCTCGGACCTATAGCCGCGGACGAGATACAAATCGTCATTGGTCGGGGACGGCGCGGCGCCCGTTTCGGGCTGTGGCGGCTTGTCGGCGCAGGCGGCCAGCGTGGCCAGCGTGGCCACGACGGCTGGCGGAACAAGGTGCTTCATGGTCTGTCCCTTTGATGCAATTTTTGTTTCAGAATGGCAGCACCATAGCACAGTTGGGACAAAGCGGGGAAACCGCTAGCTCCTTTGTCAGCCGTGGGCGTCAACCGCCTTCGATCTGCCGGATCAGCTTTTGCGCCTCGTCATCGCCCTGCTCGACCGCGAGGCGAAGAAACCTCAGCGCCTCTTCGACATCGCCGATTTCATAGAGCAACCGGCCGAATTTGCGCTGCGATTTCACATCGCCAAGCTTTGCGGCCCTGCCCCAGAACAACAAGGCCGCTTCCGTGTCCTGGGGCACACCGTCCCGCCCGTGATAGGTCAAAGACCCGAGATTGTGCAGCGCCACGACATTGTTCTGCTTGGCAGCCAGGAAATAATTGTCCAGCGCCCGTTCGATGTCCTTGGTGTAGCCGGCCTCGCCGATCTCGTAGATGTAACCCAGGCGCACCGCCGCATCGGCGCTGCCGTTTCGGGCCGCCATCTTCAGATAGTCGACCGCGCGCTGCATATCGCGCGCGACATGCCTGCCTTCGCGATAAAACGTGCCGAGGCGCAGTAGAGACTGCTCGTATCCGAAGAACGCGGCCCTTTCATAATAGTACAGCGCCTTGTCGATGTCGGGCGCAACACCTTTCCCGTTTTCGTATCCATGCGCCACGTTGTGCATCCCCATCGGCAGACCGGTTTCGGCAGCCGCCATGTACCAGGCAAACGCAGTCTCGGCGTCCTCGGGAACGATCTCGCCATCGTTATAGAAAGAGGCGAGCGTGTTCATCGCCAGCCCGCTACCCTCCATCGCGGCCAGTTCAGAAAACTCGAGCGCCATTTCCAGCTTGCCGCCCTTCATGAGTGCCCGGCCAAAGGCGGCCACGACCTCGGCATCGACATCCTGGTCTTTCAAAAGCAGATCAGCGCAGATCGCCATCGCATTCTCGGCGTCCAGGTCGGCCCATTCAACCCCGTCGAAATAAGGAGACTGACCCGGAACGGAGGCAGCCATCAGGCACTCATACTCTCCGTCCGAATAGTCGGGTTCCTGCGGCGGATCATCGGGGGCGGGTTCCGGCCGGGGGCGAAGGTCGGAGACCCGCAGGCGCTGTTGCGGTTCCTTGGGCGCGTCGGCCCTTGCCGACGCAGGGGCCTCCCCGGTCAGCCCGACCAGCAGATCGCGTGCCAGCTGCGAATAGATCGGGCAATCAGCGTAGATTTGTACAAAATTCTCGATGGCCGTCGCCGACCCGCTGTCCTTGACGTCTGCCCAGACCAGTCGGGCCTCGCCGCAATCCGTCTCACCGGCCCAGACCGCGCCCGCCCCGACCAGAACAGCCGCCGAGGCCACCGCACCCAACCGTATCATCCCGTATTTTCCTGCGTCTTTTCTTGTCTCAATGCGTCACACACTCTAAAGAAGCGCCGATCCCGTCAAGCTTGAAAGGCCGAACCAATGCCCCAAACCGCCGATGACCGCCTGATCGTAGCCCTTGATGTTCCCAACGCTCTGCAAGGGTTGGCCATGGCCGAACGGTTGGGGGATAGCGTTTCATTCTACAAAATCGGGCTGGGTATGCTGACGGGTGGCGGGCTGGCATTGGCCAACGAACTGAAACAGGATCACGGCAAGCGCATCTTCCTGGACATGAAGTTGTTCGACATTGGCAATACAGTTGAGAATGCCGTGCGGGGATTGGCGCAATTCGATCTGGATTTTCTGACCGTGCATGGTGACCCTCATGTGGTGCGCGCCGCCAAAGAAGGTGCTGCGGGTAAAGACCTGAAGATCCTCGCCGTAACCATCCTGACCTCGCTGAACCGCGACGATCTGGACGCAAGTCTTTTGAAATCTGGTGATGTGCAGGATTTGGTTGTCGAACGCGCGGCCAAGGCCTTTGAAGCCGGGGCTGATGGCGTTATCGCCAGCCCGCAAGAGGCCGCCCTGATCCGGGCTCTGCCACAGGCTGAAGGGCGTCTGATCGTAACCCCTGGTGTGCGCCCGGCTGGCGCAGCGCTTGGTGACCAGAAACGTGTAGCAACCCCTGCAAGCGCTATTCAGGATGGCGCGGATCATATCGTTGTCGGCCGCCCGATTTATCAGGCAAAAGACCCAAAAGCCACTGCTGAGGCCGTTCTTTCCGAACTAAATTCTCTGAAGGTGTGCTAAGACCACTTGGTCTTTTCAGGTGGGTTTTGCGTTGGGTTTTCCGCGCAACAAGTTGACCTTAGGTCACTTTTTGACAAAACCGCGCCAAATCGTCTCTGTGCCAGAAAACACACATTCAAAACCCGAGTTTTCTCGGCACAACCTTCATCCTATCGAAACTAAGGATTTTCAGGGATTCTGAAGTGGAATACTCCCCAACGAACCGCTTCTTCCTGAGGTTCGTTACTTCCCCCCGCGATGTGCGGGGGGTCTTCTTTCCAAATCACCCCATTTCAGCAAGGCCTTTGATCCAGGATCACAGGTGATATAAAGAACGTCCAAGCCAACTGCGGAACGCATGAGGACGCAGATGCCCGGTCTTTGCCGAGATTGCCTGACCACCTTGTCAATCGAACAACGCTGTACTGCCTGTGGCAGTCCGCGGGTAAAGACACACCCTGAACTGTTTGACCTGTCGATTGCCCATATGGATTGTGACGCCTTTTATGCCTCGGTGGAGAAACGTGACAACCCGGAACTGGCGGACAAACCGGTTATCATTGGCGGCGGCAAGCGCGGCGTTGTTTCAACTGCCTGCTATGTTGCGCGTATTCGCGGCGTCCGGTCGGCCATGCCCATGTTCAAGGCCTTGCAACTCTGCCCCGAAGCCGTCGTGATCAAGCCGCGCATGTCCGTCTACGCGCGGGTGTCGCGCGACATCCGCGCCATGATGGATGAATTGACACCCGTGGTCGAACCCCTGTCGCTGGACGAAGCCTTCATGGACCTGTCGGGAACCGAACGTCTGCATGGCGCGCCGCCGGCCGTCATGCTGGCGCGTCTGGTCAAGCGCATGAAGGATGAAATCGGTGTCACCGGCTCTATCGGGTTAAGTCACAACAAATTTTTGGCCAAGGTCGCATCGGACCTCGACAAACCGCGCGGATTTTCAGTGATTGGCAAGGCGGAAACGGCAGAGTTTCTGAATGACAAACCCGTACGGTTGATCTGGGGCATTGGCCCAGCTGCGCAAGAAGCGCTGGACAAGGCAGGGATCAGAACTTTCAGTGATTTGCTGCGTTGGGATCAGGAAGCGCTGACCGCGCGGTTCGGCTCAATGGGATATCGCCTGTGGCACTTGGCTCGGGGTCAGGACAAGCGACGCGTATCGGCGCATGAGCCGATGAAATCCATCAGCAACGAGACGACATTTTTCGAAGATACGTCGAGCCTTGATATTCTGGACGGTCATTTGTGGCGGATGGCCTTGAAAGTGTCGGACCGCGCCAAGGCAAAGGATCTGGCTGGCCGGGTTGTCACGTTGAAACTGAAGAAAGCCAATCACAAGGTCCTGACGCGGCGCGTATCCTTGCGGGATGCGACACAGATTGCCGACCGGATTTACCGCACGGCCCGGGGCCTGTTCGATCAGGTTGGCGATCAGGGGCCATATCGATTGTTGGGCTGTGGTTTGTCCGACCTTTGCCCGGCGGATCAGGCGGATATTTCCGGCGACTTGCTGGATCCGGATGCTGCCCGCAGATCCAAGGCCGAACGGGCCACGGACGAGATTCGCCAGCGGTTCGGGGCCGAAGCAATCATGAAGGGCCGTGCGCTGCGCTGAAGCTACTCCGCCGCCAGACGCTCTGGGCTCGCACCCAGGCTGGAAATCTCGCGAACCACCTGCCTGAGCAGCTTCGAGAACGCCATGAAATTGGCATTGGGCGCGATTTTCTCTTCGTCCATGTACAAAGCGCGATCGATCTCGATCTGTACAGCGTGCTGCTGGCGACCGGGACGACCATAGGTTTGCGTCACATATGCTCCGGCAAAAGGCGCATTGCGTGCCACGTTGAGACCCGCTGCCGCGAAAGCGGCTTCAATGATATCGACGACCTCTGACGACGCGGACGCGCCAAACCGGTCGCCCAGCACGATCTCGGGCCGCCTTCCGCGCGCAGTGCCCGCCATGGCCACCGCCTCGTGCGGCATCGAGTGGCAGTCCACCAGAATTGCCTGTCCGAACATCTCGTGTGATTCGGCCAGCAGGGATTTCAACCGCGCATGATAAGGGCGCCAATAGGTGTCGATGCGCAGCCGCGCTTCGTCCATGGTAAGTTTGCCGCGATAGATTGCCCGACCGTTGGCAACTACGCGGGGAATCACCCCCAGCCCTGACGCGACCCTTGGATTATGCCCGTGCCTGCGGGCACCGCTGATCAAGGCCGGGTCAAGCTCATCCAGGCTGCGGTTCAAATCCAGATAGGCACGCGGCATGGCCGCCTTGATCAAAGGGGCACCGTTTTCCGCCGCGGGCGCGAACAGCTGATCAACAAAGGCGTCTTCTGAGGATCGAATCACGCTCCGGTTCAACACGGACCGGTTCAGAAATGCCTCAGGATACTCTCGCCCGCTGTGTGGCGATGAAAAAACCACGCACGAGGTGCGGTTTTCGGGCATATCCAATACATAGGCTGCGCTTTGCATGATCCCTCCGTGTTCGTAATCAACATAGACCGGAAAAATTGTTCTTCCAAACCCCTTGAACCCTTTTGCGACTCCTTTTATAGACCCCGCTACCGGCGCGGGGATCCGCGCCCCATTTCGTTATGGGGCAAGGCACGCAAAGGGAAAGTGGGCGGTTAGCTCAGCGGTAGAGCACTTCGTTGACATCGAAGGGGTCACAAGTTCGATCCTTGTACCGCCCACCATCGTTTCACTGTTCCGGTTGTCCGGGGCACCCGAGTAACCCAGGCGCTGGCCACGTCCTTGATGAAGGCGCCGCAGATTGGAGACAGACCATGAAGGTCAAGAACTCGCTCCGCTCGCTCAAGAACCGGCACCGCGACTGCCGGATTGTGCGTCGCAAAGGCCGCGTCTACGTGATCAACAAGACGCAGCGCAAGTTCAAAGCTCGTCAGGGCTAAGAACTGCACATCACTGCTTAAAGAAACCGCACCTTCGAGTGCGGTTTTTTTGTTCCACCCGCGCCTAAAATGTAATCCCTGCATGGATCAGAATGCCCACGACCATAAGAAAGTTCAGAACCATCGAAATCCCGTTGCCGACATAGATTGGAAGCTTTCCAACAACCAAGCCGTAAGCAAACCAAAGCAGGGATAAGGCGGTATATAGCGACCAAGACAACAAGGATTGTCCCGAGGCATGGTGCGAATGCGTCAAATACAGCTTCACGAGCTGCGGCAGTGTGGCAAAAGGACCAACCACACCAATAAAACCATGAACCCTTCAAAGCGCGACATCCAATGGCCAAGTTTAGATTTCTCCAATTTTTCAGCCAGTGTTTCGGGCATATCTCACGTTCTTCCTTTAAGTGAATAAGACGGCATATTCTTTTTCTCGGACAATCTGTCTTGCCAAAATATCCGCTAGAAGCGCTTGGACCAAGTCCCTCGACCACGTTACCACCAACCTTCCCCCCTCGTATGCCTTCAGAGCATCGCATATTGAACGTCACTAGCGACCTTTTGACCAAGTAAATCAGTCGGATTTACTTGCATCCTGCCCAGAATCGTATAATTGAGAAAATCAGTCGGATTAATGACCGGCCCGAAATTCAATTGTTGAGGCACACTATGCTGAAATCCACGACCTGCCTGGCCGCCGCGCTGTCGGCTTTGATCGCAACCTCTGCTGCCGCCGAGGGCGAGCTGAACCTTTATTCGTCGCGCCACTATGACACCGACGAACGGCTGTATACCGATTTTGAAGACGCAACCGGCATCAAGATCAACAGGATCGAAGGCAAAGCGGATGAGCTGATTGCCCGGATGGAAGCGGAAGGCGCGAACTCACCTGCCGACGTGATGCTGACCGTGGACACGTCGCGTCTGGCGCGGGCCAAGAACGCAGGTATCCTGCAATCGATCGACAGCGCAAAACTGGAAGAGCGCATTCCAGCCAACCTGCAGGACAGCGACAATCAGTGGTTTGGTTTCTCGCAACGCGGTCGGATCATCTTTTTCGACAAGGAAAACGTGACCAACCCGCCGGCCACCTACGCTGATCTGGCAAAACCGGAATACAAGGGAATGGTCTGTATCCGGTCTTCGACCAACACCTACAACCAGACCCTGCTGGCATCGATCATCACACATGAAGGCACTGAGGCCGCCAAGTCCTGGGCCGAGGGTGTTGTCGCCAACATGGCGCGTGACCCGCAGGGCGGTGACACCGACCAGTTGCGCGGCATCGTTTCGGGCGAGTGTGACATCGCGGTTTCGAACACATACTATTTCGCGCGTTCCATTCGCACAGACGTCAAAGGCTTGTCCGCAGACCGCGATATGATCGGCTGGGTCTTCCCGAACCAGGACAGCTATGGCGCGCATATGAATCTATCCGGTGGTGGGGTCGCCGCGCACGCACCCAACAAGGAAAACGCGATCCTGTTCCTTGAATATCTGGCCAGCGATCAGGCGCAGAAATACTTCTCGGCGGGAAATGACGAGTTCCCAGCAGTTCCAAATGTCGAACTGGCCGAGTCGGTCAAGGCGTTGGGTGAATTCAAGGCAGACGACGTGAACCTTTCAGACGTTGCAAAGAACATCCCCGAAGCGCAGAAGATCTTTAACGAAGTTGGCTGGAAGTAATCCTTCTTAGCGCTGACTTCTTGAATAGGATGCGGATTGTCCGCATCCTTTTTCGTTGATACGTGATATTTGTTAGTATATTTTCTCGTATATGAGAATTTTTTTCACGAAGTTGTAATGCCTGACACCCTGTCAAACCGCCTTGCCAATCGCCTGAACGAACTGCGCCGCGGGCGTGGTTGGTCTTTGGATTACCTTGCCGAACACAGCAGGATCAGCCGCGCCACCTTGTCCCGTATGGAAAAAGGGGATGTCAGCCCAACAGCCGACAATCTAGGCCGTCTGTGCGCTGTATACCATCTGCCGATCTCACGCCTGCTGATGATGGTTGAAGACAGCTTTGACCCCAAGGTTCCATTCGAACGCCAGACCGAGTGGCGCGACCCCGAAACCGGCTTCACCCGCCGTGCTGTTTCACCACCCGCAAATGGATTGAACGCCGAGGTTCTGGAATGCCACCTTCCCCGGGACACGGTCATCACCTACGAAGTGCCTCCTAAATCGGGGCAAGAGCATCACCTGATCTTAATGGACGGCGCGCTTACTCTGACGGTTGATGGAGCTCCCCACGCGCTGAACGCCGGGGATTGCCTGCGCTACCATCTGTCGGGACCGACCCGGTTTGAAACAGGGGCGTCGCGTGGTGCACGTTACCTGCTGGTGCTTATATGATCACGCGCCTGACCGATAACGATTTTGACGCGGCGCTGGATGACCTGGCTGAAATCCTGCATGCCTGTATTCATGATGGGGCCAGCATAGGTTTCATACTTCCGTTTAACCTGAACGATGCGCGTGCGTACTGGCAACAAAACGTACAGCCCGGTCTGAGGTCTGGTAAGCTGGACTTGTTCGTTTCGTATGACGGTCCCCGCATTGCAGGCACCGTTCAATTGATCCCGGCGGCAATGCCCAACCAACCCCACCGCGCCGACGTGGCGAAACTTCTGGTCCACCCCAACGCCAGACGGCGGGGGTTAGGCCGATCCCTGGTGAATGCGCTTGTTCTTCGGGCGCGAGAGGTGGGGCGCACGATGCTCGTACTTGATACGCGCAGCACCGATCCCTCGCGGCTGCTTTATCAAAGCCTCGGGTTTCAAATCGCGGGGGAAATACCGAATTACTGCCGGAACCCATTTGAACCAAAATTTGAGCCCACAACCTATATGTACAAAAACCTTGACGCTTGAAAAGACGCAGCCCCCGCTACTCGGCGGCGGTTACCTTTTCGGGAAACTTGTTCGGCAACAGCCCGAGGCGGCGCGCACGACGAACATCTGCCAGAAGGTCCCGTTCGGCGGCCTCAAACAACTCTTCAGGGTCATCCAGAACAAAATACCCCATCTGATGCATATCGATCCGGTAGGGTGTTCGCAGAATCGTCAGAACGTCAAACGGGTCACGATCGGGTATGTCGCTGGTCACGGCATAGACCAGTTCTGTCGGCGACGACGCCAACCCTGAACCCAGCGCCTTGATCTGACCGTTCTGGCGGCGCAAGCCAAACTCGATTGAAAACCAGTAGAGCCTGATCAACCAGGCATAATCCGCGTCATCTGCCTGCTTTCCGGCTAGCCCGATGGCATGGCTGAACGCGGCAAAACGCGGATCACTTAACAACGGTGTATGTCCGAATATCTCATGAAAGATATCCGGCTCTTCGATGTAGTCGAAATCTTCCCGGGAGCGGATGAAAGAGGCGGCCGGAAAAACCCGATCCGCCAGCATCCCGAAAAACGTCTTGAACCCAATCAGCGCCGGAACCGGCTGCACCCGCCAGCCGGTCAGGTCCAGCAACCGTTTCGAAATTTCCGCACAAGAAGGCACTTTGGTCTTCGGCAGGTCCAGCCGCGCCAAACCGCTTAGGTATTCCGGTGCCATATAGCGCCGCACATTTTCTTCCTGTGCCGCGTAAAGATCAGCCCAGACCGCATTCTCTTCATCTGTGTAGGCAATGTGGCCATATTCATCAGCCAGTTTGGCGACATATTTGGTCGATTTGGGCATCAGCATCCTCCTGCATGAGATCAGGATACCTCAACTCACGTGAGGAATTTGTTTTGATATTCTGAGTATCGTCCGTATTATGAACGGAACATTCCTAAATATTGCTATTTTCGGGCCAAATGCTTCACGTAGCCGACATCGATATTTTGCGAGAGCTTCAGGCCAGCGGGCGTCTGTCAATGCAGGAGCTTGCCGACCGGACCGGGTTATCGGCGTCGCAATGCTGGCGCCGCGTCCGTGACCTCGAGTCGTCCGGGGTGGTTTCAGGGTATCGCGCCCAGGTCTCTGCCAAGGCTGTAGGCTTGAATGCCATCGCCTATGTCCACGTTGCACTGAAAGACCATCAGGAAAACAGCATCTCGGCGTTTCTTCGTCTGGTCGAGACCGAGCCGCAAATCGTGGAGTGCGCCTCGATCACCGGGGATCATGACTTTATCCTGAAGGTTTACGCCAAAACCCCCGAGGATCTTGAGGTCTTTATCATGCAGCGCTTGTTGAAATCGGGACTTGTCCGCGACACCCGCAGCAACTTTGTTCTTCGCCAGACCAAGACCCGCGGCCCTTTACCCATTCTTTGACAGGGTCCGCCGAAACGGAACCTGAGCGGATGTGTCAGGTGCATAACCCATCTTTGCTAAGACGAGGTGTCGAAGGGCGGGGAGTGTCGTTCAATTGGAAAAGCCCGGCCTCCATTTATTGGCGGTCGGGCTTACAAGGTTCAAAACGCCTTCAGAAGTGAGCCGATTTCGCGGCCGCAGGCTTTTCCATCGGCGGTGCAAACTTGGTCAAGTCGATCCCCTTTACCGCCGACTTGTATTCCTCGGCGGTTGGGGTCCGGCCCAATATGGCCGAGAGTACGACAACCGGTGTCGACGCCAGCAGGGACTCACCCTTTTTCTCATCCGAGTCTTCAACAACGCGACCCTGGAACAGGCGCGTGGATGTCGCCAGAACGGTATCGCCTTTTGCAGCCTTTTCCTGGTTCCCCATGCAAAGGTTACAGCCGGGCCGCTCAAGGTACAGGATATTTTCATACTCCGTACGTGCTTTGTTTTTTGGGAACAGATCATCGAATTCAAAGCCCGAGTATTTCTGAAGAATGCTCCACTCGCCTTCTTCTTTCAGCTCATCAATGATGTTGTAGGTTGGTGCTGCGACAACCAGCGGGGCCTTGAACTCGACAGTGCCCTGTTCCTCTTCAAGGTTCTTAAGCATCTGCGAGACGATAATCAGATCGCCCTTATGCACCATGCACGATCCAACAAAGCCCAGATCGACCTTCTTTTCACCCTTGTAGTAGGAAACCGGGCGGATCGTGTCGTGGGTGTAACGCTTTGATACGTCAGCGTTGTTCACATCCGGATCGGCAATCATCGGTTCGTCGATCTCATCCAGATCAACGACGAGTTCGGCAAAATACTTGGCGTTTTCATCAGGTTTCAGGGCCGGCTTTTCACCCGACCTGATTTCCGCGATCCGCGCATTCGCCTTGTCGATCAGACCTTGCAGCGTCTGGGCTTCGTTCTCCATGCCCTTGTCGATCATGATCTGGATGCGGCCTTTGGCGATTTCCAGAGATTCAATCAGCGTGTCATCTTCGGAAATACAGATCGACGCCTTGGCCTTCATCTCGGCCGTCCAGTCGGTAAAGGTGAACGCCTGATCCGCCAGCAAGGTGCCGATATGAACTTCGATGATCCGGCCCTGGAAGACGTTGTCACCGAATGTCTTCAGCATCTGCGACTGGGTGGCGTGAACCACGTCGCGGAAATCCATATGATCTGCCATCTGGCCCTTGAAGGTCACCTTAACCGATTCAGGGATCGGCATCGTGGCTTCACCGGTGGCCAGCGCCAGCGCAACGGTGCCCGAATCCGCGCCAAACGCTACGCCTTTGGACATGCGGGTGTGCGAGTCGCCGCCAATGATGATGGCCCAGTCGTCCACGGTGATGTCGTTCAGCACCTTGTGGATTACGTCTGTCATCGAATGGTAAACGCCCTTGGGATCACGCGCAGTGATCAGGCCAAAGTTGTTCATGAATTTCATCAGTTTAGGAATGTTCGCCTGCGCCTTTGCGTCCCAAACCGACGCTGTGTGGCATCCGGACTGATATGCGCCATCAACGATGGGCGAGATCACTGTTGCCGCCATAGCTTCCAGCTCCTGCGCGGTCATCAGGCCGGTGGTGTCTTGCGACCCAACGATATTGACCTTAACCCGAGCATCCGAACCCGCGTGCAGAACCTTTCCGTCAGCCACGCCAACCGCGTTTTTGTTGAAGATCTTTTCGACAGCTGTCAGGCCCTGACCCTCGTGTGAGATTTCCTTGGACGGAGCAAATGCAGATTCCAGCGCAACGCCAAGGGTTTCGGCCGCAAATGTCTGCAGCTTCTTCCCAAAGACAATCGCGTAAGAGCCGCCAGCCTTGATGAATTCGACCTTTTGCGGCGTGAAGGACGACGATACATCGACAAGCTCTTTATTGCCTGCTTCGTTGTAAAGCTTCTTGTCCTTTGTGTTGATAGTCAGAACGGTTCCGGTCTCGACCGAGTATTTCTGTTCAAGAACAGGACTTTCGTCGTTGTTCAGGATCGGGTTGCCGTCGTCATCCAGCTTTTTGACCCAGTTCTTCAGGTCAATGCCGATACCTCCAGTCACGCCAACGGTGGTCAGGAAGATCGGTGAGATTCCGTTTGTTCCCGCGACAACTGGTGCAATGTTCACAAAAGGAACATAAGGGCTGGCTTGCGTTCCAGTCCACAGGGCTACGTTGTTGACGCCGGACATGCGCGACGACCCGACGCCCATGGTCCCTTTTTCGGCGACCAGCATGACACGTTTGTCCGGGTGTTGTTTCTGCAAATCCTGAATCTCGGCCTGCGCCGCCGGTGTGATCATGCATTTGCCATGCAATTCCCGATCCGCACGAGAATGCGCCTGATTGCCGGGCGACAGAAGGTCGGTGGAAATGTCTCCTTCGGCCGCGACATAGGTCACAACCTTGATTTCCTCTTCAATGTCAGGCAGCCGGGTAAAGAACTCGGCCTTGGCATAGCTTTCCAGAATGTCCTTTGCGATCGCGTTTCCGGCCTCAAAAGCAGACTTGAGGCGCTGGGTATCCGCATCATACAGGAACACCTGCGATTTCAGCACCTCTGCCGCCTGATTTGCGATCGACGCATCATCGCCCAGCGCCAGATCCAGCAGAACCTCGACCGAGGGGCCGCCTTTCATATGTGACAGCAGCTCGAACGCGAAGGCCTGCGAGATTTCTTCGACCGAGGCTTCACCCAATATGATCTCTTTCAGGAACTGTGCCTTTTCACCAGCAGCGCTGGTTGTCCCCGGCAGCGTGTTATAGATGAAATAGGTCAAAGACTCGGCGCGGTGAACGTTGTCGACATCCTTGATTTGCTCGATGATTTCCTGAAGCAGCGCACCGTCTTCAATGGGTTTGGGGTGCAAACCTTGCTCTTTGCGCGTCTCAATCTCGTTCAGGTATTCTGTATATAGGCTCATGACGGTTCCGACCATTTAGCTGGTGCGCTGGCGGGTAACAAACCAGCGCCTTAATTTTGTATGCCGCGGTATACTAAATGCCTACAACTTGCAAGACACTCTCCTGCGACCCTGTGTCCTGATCGAGGATGTATCTGTCGAAATACCCGCCTGTCAGGCGTGATCTGTCTGTCGCGGCCAACAGGTATCAGCACCCTGGCACGCTAGCTTCCAGCTGCGGAAATCAGTTCTTTGGCCAGCGGCAAGGATGAGTAACCCAGCCGGGACGGCGTCAATCCCAATCGCACAATCACCATATCATGAGAGGGGAAAATACCGATGGACTGACCATCAACCGTGTAGGGGCGCTCACAATGCTGCATCCCCGCCATTGATTTTACTCACAAAAATTGAAAACTATCGCACATAATATTGCGCACCATTTGCGCATAAGTTTGCACGATTTGCCCATAGCATTGCGCGGTTCAAGAAACGCGCTCATTTGATGGTAGTCACCGCAAATCTTCTTCAACTAAAACCGGGCGCTTCTCAATCAAGAGTGCATTCTGATTGGAAATATTCAACCCTGACCATAGGGAAGCAGTTCATTCACAGGCTAGTGATAGATCCTCGCTTCAAGAATGGGCATTTCCGTAACTGCTAGGTGAGCGCGTTCAAACCGACGCGCTCACTTTGCTTGGTTTTGCTTGTCACTACGGAGTTAGGAGCGATGTATCACTCTGCGGCAACCGCTTCCTCTTCCAGTGCCGGGTAATCGGTGTACCCCTTTTCATTGCCGCCGTAGAGAGTGGTTGGATCGAGCTCATTCAGCGCGGCGTCTTTCTCCAGCCGATTGACAAAATCCGGATTGGAAATGAACGGCCGGCCAAAGGCCACCAGATCGACGGCTCCGGTTTCAACCGCTTCTATCGCCATTTCCCGGTCATAAGCGTTGTTGCCCATTTTCGCACCGTCAAACAATTCATAGAGCGCCTTTAGATCGCCACCTTCCGGAATATCGCGCGGGCCGCCGGTCTGTCCCTCCACGAGATGGAGATAGGCCAGCCCATAACCATTCAGCAATTTGACGGCATGGGTGAATGTCGCCTGTGGGTCGCTGTCGGAGATGTTGTTGGCGTCCGAGAATGGGCTGAGGCGGACACCAACGCGGTCGGCGCCCCAGACATCGACAACCACGTCCATGACCTCTTTCAGGAACCGTGCTCTATTCTCGACAGGACCGCCGTATTCGTCTTCGCGCTGGTTGGATTCGTCCCGCAGGAATTGATCGATAAGATATCCGTTGGCTGCATGGACCTCAACACCGTCGAAACCGGCCTCTTTGGCGTTTTCCGCGGCCCTCCGGTAGTCCGCAACGATGCCAGCAATTTCTTCGATGGCCAGAGCCCGCGGTTCAGATGTTTCAACAAACTGCTCACCATCAAACGTCTTGGCCTTAGCTCCAATTGCGGATGGTGCAACAGGGGCGCCACCATCCTGCTGCAAGCTGTAATGCGAAATCCGGCCCACATGCCAAAGCTGGATTACAATCTTCCCGTCCTTGGCATGGACGGCCTCAGTTACTTTTTTCCAGCCGTCGATCTGCGCTTCGGAATAAATGCCGGGCGTCCAGGCATAGCCCTTGCCTTGGGGCGAGATTTGCGAAGCCTCCGTGATGATCAGACCTGCACCCGCCCGCTGGGCGTAGTACTTGGCCTGCAATTCATGGACACTGTCATCCTCGGCTCTTGCCCGGTTGCGGGTCAATGGCGCCATGACAACGCGGTTTTTCAGCTCGATTGCACCAGCTTTGATGCCGGAGAACAGTTTTTCATCAGCCATTGCTGCTTCCTTCTTTGGTAAACTTCGTTCAGATATTATTGGATCAATCAGTCCAATATTAGGGTCACTGTCTCTTGATTGAGTTTGTTTTAAGCTTTATTTCCTTATGGTGGCGGGAGGCCTTATGGCGAAATCACCAACCGGGCTTGTTTCAGGGTTTGCGATATCTGCTCAGCGGGAACGCCCGCCTTGCGCAAGGCTAATGTTCCAATAGCAAGGGACGCAAAGGCGCGTGCCTTGTCGAGGGCCTGTCCCGGATTCGAAGGCTCAAGCGCTCTCGCAATAATCTCGTCAATATTCTCCAAATGCTGACGCCCGAGAGCCGCCACTTCATCATCATGCGGCGCAAGCTCAGTAAGACAGTTGATCAGCATGCAGCCATCACGACCGCCTTGCGGGTTCGCCAAAGCCTCCATTATCGCACCAACAGGGTCATCTCCGCCCGCGTCAGCAACGTCACGCAGCTCTTTCAAACCACGCCTTGAATAGTGGCTGAGGGCTTTGTGAAACAAAGCCTGCTTGTTGCCGAACGCTCCATAGAAGCTGGACCGACTCAAACCCATGGCCTTGGTCAGATCATCCACGGACGCAGTCTCGTAGCCCTTGTGCCAGAATACGCACAAGGCTTCTTCCAATGCCTCAGCTTCATCGAAGGCACGAGGCCGACCCGGACCTGCGGTCGACTTGATGCCGGTAACTGGGAGAGTTTCTTTACTCATGCCTTAGATGTGGAATGATCAGTCCAGAAGTTCAAGATGGCGATAGGAAATTTTTGGAATGATCAGTCCTTATTGTGACTAGAGAAAGGAATTTAGGTCGGTAGAAATGCAAAACCTCCCCATCGCGCTTGGTGTCACGCTAATCTTAGGATCAGGACTGTTCGTCTTTTTGCGGGAGTGTCAGATGAAGAGGATCGTGATCGTAAAAAAGAGAGCCCACGCTCGGTACTAGATTCCAACACTGGACAGAGTGACTGGCGGCTTTGTCCAATGCGTTGATGTTGATCACTCACAAACCAGAGATTGGTTCGGTAGATCCATGGCCAATGCCCTCAGCTTGTGAGGATTACAACTCCAATGAGTAACAAAGCCACGAATTCAGGCCTGGTTTTACGAGCGTCAGTACCGCGGGCCATTGTAAGCAAACCAACAATAATTTCAGAACGCTAAGTTAAAAAAGCGAGGTTAGCTGAAGTTAAGTTTGCCCAATGTGAACTTTTTAACTTTGGCTAGAACGATTTTTTGGCAGTATCGTTTCATGAGTTGTTAGTGAGTTCAGTGAGTAAATAGATGTATTTGCATAAAATCGAGGGGCATTGTTGCGCGGTCAATGACATCCGGATGGCTGATTTTGCGCGTGAGTATCCGTTGCTGGACGATGCCGGCGTGCACGCACAATGGCAGAAGGGCTCCTGGCAGATCACGCGGATAGCCGACATCTGGACACGAACCGGGAAAGTACTTTCGTTGCCTTACAATGGGGCCAACGCCTATCCATCTTTCCAGTTTGCTGAGGATGGAACCCCGCTTCCTTTGATGGAAAAAGTGTTGAAAGCCCTGCCACGTGAAATGAGCCCGTGGCAATGCGCGTTCTGGTTAACCTCTCCCAAATTGGAACTCGGAGGGGAAAGCCCGGCAATTCGCATTCAGACCGGCGATGACTGCATAGTCGATATCGCAGGCGAAGCTAGTGGTCTGATAGCAGCTTAGTGTTAGCTTTTGGTCACTCATACGTCGCATCGCTGATCCGCCGGACCGCAAAATACCTTTGGCTGATTGGGATGCTGAGCTTGCTCACATATCTGACTAACAACTCGTCAGGTTCATCTAAGAAACTTCAAAAACGCAACACCGCCGTCGTCGGATTGGATTGATTGACATTGAGCAATGATTAGAATCAAACAAGAAATCTTCAGAACTCAGCGAGGCTCCGGATGATCAAGTGGGTACTTTCCGCAACTGTAGTGCTTCTGCCTGGGTTTGTTCACGCAGCCGGGATGGAACAGTGGGGTGAGTCCGGCGACTGGGCAATTCTCATCGATCCAGAAAAAGGCAACGGTTGTCTCGCGTGGAGGGCCTTTGAAGACGATATGACAGTAGAAATTGGCGCTGCACCAAACCAGGCTGGCGGCTTTTTTGCCGCCTACAATCCGGCCTGGGTTCAAGTCGAGGACGGTGCGACAGGCATAGTAAGATTTGATTTTGGTGATGCGCAGTTCGAAGGTGAGGCCGTAGGTGTCTACAAGAATGGCGTGCCCGGTGGCTACGCATTTTTCGACAATCCGGCATTTGTAACCGAGTTTGGAAAACGCCAAAGCGTTACGATCATTGGTGAAAGTGGGGCCGAGGTGGAGCTTGATCTCGGCGGGTCTGCCAAAGCCATTGAGGCCGTTCTGGCGTGTCAGGCCGAACAGCCGGAACCACTGAAGAACTAGGACGCGTCCAATTATTGCAATTGATTGATGTCCGGCACACATGGCTGCCTATCGGCAGGCATTTCATCAGCACCGACCGGAGCCTTGTTTCTGGACCCGCCCACATCCAGCTTGAATTTTGGCGACGAAAGCTGGCCCGTCACATCAAAGGGCCAAGCGCTTCGGGAAAGGGGTTTGCCCACGCGCCGTGGCTCCGCTCGTATTGCAATCGTATCGTTCAACCAGTCCACTTGTCCCCTGGCCACCAACTGAATCGATGCTGTTTCAATGACGATGGAGTTTGAACTGACCCGCCCCGCCTGAATATCAACCGGAGCAACCACGCAAGTGATGTCGGTGTAGCCTTGTCTGAACTCTTCTGAAAACAGCCAAGGGAAAATACCTAACCCGGCCAACTCAAGAAGACTGGTACTAATGTAACCTTGCGACATCGACAAAGACGCATTGCCGCGCATCGAGTTGACGAAGGCCTTGCCCGAGGCGGTACTGCCAGAAACGTTGAACTCACCGCTCAAACGCCCATAGGCATCAATTCCAATGCCCAATTCATCCAAGATTTCGCCGAATTCCCATCCCGAGGTCGATCCTGACAATGAAAGCCAATCAGGTGAGTCAATCAGATCCATGACCGCACGCAGGTTGAAGTTTCCGCCACCATAAACCATCTGGAGCGGGCCGAAATCCACGGTTCCTTCTTTGGCAGACAATTGGCTGGAAACAGAAGTAACGCCTTGCTGGCCTACAATCTCTTTGAATTCGATCTGTACCTCGACGTCAGCTTCTCGCAGCACGCGCTGCACATCCAGAAGGTCAGCTGGCTTCCCTTTCTCCTTCGGTAGCACCAGAGACTGGACGTCTGTCTCCTTCGGCAAAACCAAAGGCTGAACTTCGGCTTCAGGTTCTTTTGGGGTCTCCCCTACCAGGCTTTTCAATTGGTCCAGCACGGCAGTCAGGTTCTTCAGGTCGTTGAGATCGAGCCTCTCGCTGGTAACGTTGCCGCGAACAACAGAAGAGCCATCCGGAAATTTTGCATCTAAAGCCGCTAGAAGCTGCGAGGAGCCAGCTTCGAACTCGATTGCAGCATTAAAGTCCTTGCCCTGCTTAGAGGTTTCAGCATCAATGCCGAGTGCGCCAATTTCGATAGGTTGCAGGTTGAGCGCGTTCAGAAATTGAGTTCCATCGCCCACATCCAGGTTCACGTCGAAATCAAGCCCGGCCAGCCCTTTGAGCTCATTGACCGACAACGCAAGGTCGAGCGCCCAAAGATCGGTGTCATAGCTGGTCGCGTTGAACCTATTTAATGATACCGGGCCTCCCGCATTGGATATGCTGAAGTCCGCCTTAATACCGCCAAACTGGTCGACAAAACCTTCGTCGAGATCGGGCAAAATCAATTTGGCAGGCCCATTCAGCATGCCATCGAAGGTCATGTCCTGAAGCTGAAGCAGGTCGAGTATTTCGCCTTCAGCTTTCAGAACCGGCTCCTCGATTGGGCCAGCTTGCAAGGTAATGCCCAACATCGCGAGGCGGCCATCCGGCATGCGGCGAATGCTCTTGATAGAGGCTGGACCGATCACGTCCAGCCCTTGGTCAAAGGCGTTGGTTTCAAACAGTAATTTCTCGAATTCAAAGGAGGCGAGGGATCCAACCATATGCATTTCAAAGCCTGTAAACTTGAGATCTTGAATACTCTTTGCCGCTTGGGGCGGTTGTCCCTCTGGGTGAAGTCGCGCATTGAAAAGCAGATCGACACCTTGAGCTGTATAGAGATCATCAACAGAACCTTCAGCTTCGAGTTTTTGTCCATCTTCAAGGCTTACGGTTGTTGTAAATGTTTCGATTGTTAGGACGTCCTGAGACACAAGTTCAGCTTGCAACTGGCCATTACCTTCCAGAACTCGTTCCAACCCCATGACATCGAGAAAGTCGCCGAATTCACCAGTATCCATCTCCAGGACAGCCCGGTAACCGCCACCTTCGTCTTCCGCGAATGGCTCGCCATCGTAGCGGACAGTCATTTCTCCAAAGTTGGCCCGCGTCGTAAACGGCGCGTCATGGGGATAGTCGCCCTCGATTTCGAAACCTTGACCGTTGACGGAGCCTGTCCCCGAGACCTTTGTCCTTTGTTCATCAGCTGCTTGTTCGAGGGCGAGTGACTGAAGATCAAACACAAACGAAAAACCTGAAACCTGGTCGTCAACGTTCAAACCGATGGATGTGAAGCTGACGTTCTTGTCGCTGAGAAAAGTAAGAATCCCACTGCTTTCTTTGCCACCAACTTCGAACGTCTCGATTTCGGCCTCAGCATCCTGCTTGTCCTCTGCAAGCGACCCGTTGGTTTGAGGCGTTGGCATTGGTCGGCTTTTTCGCCAGCTTGTTGTGCCATCAGAGGCTGTAAGAAAGTTTGCCTGGAGACCGTCCACCAAAAGGTTGTCAAAGTGCAGACTCCCGTTGGCCAAGGCGGCAACGTCCAGTTCCATTTCAAGGAGCTTTAGTTCTGCAAGAGATGTATCTGGCAGTGTCTCGCTGGGGATTACAACGCCACCGACATAAATGTGGGTAATGCGACCAAGTGCGACGCTCACATCGTCGTTGACCAGAAGCGGCTGTCCAATTTGCTCCGAAAGAACCTTTTCCACAAGGTTGCGTCGCATTTTCGAGAAAAGTGGAGCAGCAAGCAACAGCCAAACAAAAGCGATAGTTGCGAAAGCGAGCAAAGCGACTATTCCAATAAATCTAAACAGCCAAATTCTCATGCTATCCTCTGTCTCTGCCTACTAAATTTAGTCTATCCGCAAATTGGGAATAGCCATTCTTTCTATCAGAAACGGTACGTAAGGGAGGCTCCCTTCCGTTAAACATGGCAAGTTCATCGGTCCAAAGCTGCAAGGATTCGAGCATCTCGTTTGTATGGATCCTCACGGAAATGAACGACACCATCTTCAACCCACGCAGTCCAATAGGTCAAAAGGACCGGCATCGGCTTGGGTAGGTTAACGCGCGTTGTCTTCCCGCTATCCAGAATGGATTGCATCTTTTGCCGGCTCCAGTCTGGCTCACCCTCCATCAAAAGGCTGGCAAATTCGAACGGATACTCAAGACGAACGCAGCCAGAACTCAGGTTCCGCTCGTTTCGGTCGAAAAGACTGCGGTCATTGGTATCATGCAAATACACCGAGTACTTGTTGGGAAACATGAACTTAACCAAACCCAACGCATTGTCTGGGCCCGGTTGCTGAACCAGGGTTACACTGGGATTCTTTGCCCCCCAGTTCACAGCGCTGGCAGGAATTGTCTGCCCGTCTTTGTTCCGAACTACGTAGTTGTTGCGCGCCAAATAGGCTGGATCCTTACGGATGCGCGAAAGTTTATCTTTCCGAAAAATCGAGGCGGGAACGGTCCACGTCGGATTGAATTCCATGTATTCAATTTCATCTCGGAATACTGGGGTTTTTCGGTAAGCTGATCCTGTGATTGACCGAGTGGTCCAAAGCGTCCCGTCAGATGTGACCAAGTAAGTACGAGCGCCTGCAATGTTTACCAGCACGAACTCTTCGTCGATTTCCCGCATGAGCCAGCGGCCTCTTTCCAGGCTGAGGCGCAACTTATTTATGCGATCTTCGACAGGTTTGTTGAGGGATGCGAAAGATTTTCCGCCGACGACTCCATCGGCCTCTAAGCCGTGGCGGTATTGAAAGGTTTTTACCAACTGCACCAAGTTATCGTCATAAACCCAAGCTTGATTTATGCCGTCTTGGCCAATTTCTGGAAATTCATTTGTTCCGGCGTAGCCTTCTGCCGCTAACCTTTTGCGCAGTTCAAAAACGGCAGGATTTACCATTTCTGGCTTCAGAACCGTTTCTTCCGGGACTTTGCTCCAGCCTCCTTTTGAAGCGATAGCTCTGTATTTACTCAATGCTTCAACGAGCATCGTATATTGCGCGTTGTCGATATCAAGGCGTTCAATTAAGGCGCTGAAGCCTTCACCTTGAAGAGATTGGCTCAATACAATGGAAGGGTCTTGTTGAATTACTGGCTTCGAGAAGTTCCAGTCTTCGTCCAGAGCGTTCGGATCGACTTTTCCAAACACCAGATGATGGACGAGTTTCACGGCAGCGTCGGTGGCCAAAATATCGAACAAAGCTTGACTAGAGGCATCGCCATTCTGCGAGGCTTTGAATGCGGATCGAAGCTCTTCTAGTTTAAAGTCACCCGGCGTGAAGCCCTGATCAATTGCTCTATCCAGCTCCTCAAAAAGCTCGTCAACCAATTCAACACTTGTCCAAGCAGGCGAAAATTCTCTGCCCTCATAGAAACGTGGCACAAGGACTTCGGCGTCCAAGTTTCTTATGTTAGATTGTGCGCTATTCTCCTCTAAATTTGCACCGAGAAGCGTTGAAATTTGTTCTGAGACTTGGTTCGCAGCGCCCACGTTTGGGTACATCATCAGCAATGCGACTAGCGAACCTGAGATTGCTGACCTAATGTGTTTCACCATCCCCTCCTGTGGTTTGGTCTACATGTAGTAGCTTGATGGAAGGTTACTCCGCCATAATGGATGCTCAAAATACATTTTATGAATTTTGAAGTTTGTCATCTTAGCAACATCGACGAAGTTCGTGTATTAACGGAAGGTAGCTGCCCGCATTCTTCCGCGATTTACGGTTGCAGCAACTGCTCACAGATGAGGTAACTTTGCCGGTCGCGCAAAAACAAGGCTCCACAATGCGAGCCACTCTGTTTGGAGAAGTGTGTTTACGGTTAAATTGAAGCTCTATGCAGCTCCCACGAGAATGGCTTCATCCGCAGTACTTTCGTACTTCAGTATCCCTAAGCTGTCCGTCATAGCCGAAGTACATTGTGACAATCAGGATGACGGCAGCAATCCCGCCAAGGACGAGTGGAAGCTCCTTGGCATGCCGTTTACGGTCTCTCCATAAGAAGCTAACCGCCAACAATGCAAACACCCACATGAGCACCGCTTGCACATGTGGGTTTATGGAAAGCGCTTCATAGCCAACCAAATAGGTCAGTAGAACCCCGGAATAGCACGTGGCCAACGACGCCAGAGCAGCCAAGACAGCTCCGATCCCGATTGGCATCGAAATCTTGAACTCCTCTGTTGCCACACCGATACCGTCGGCCACAGCACTCGGCGAAGGGTCCGCAGCGGAGTTATTTCTGTGTTCGGGATCAGGCATGGTCCTCGTTTGCGCTTGGTTGCAGATAGAGTACGTTTGAATTGTGGTTGCGTCAAAATCACGAACCAAAATTGGGGCGGTTGAGGGTTTCACGAAATCAACACCGACAAACGAAACAACCTCAAGCTTCACAGAACAAACTTGCAATCACCCGTCTTGGCGTAGTCACCTAGGACATGGGGATGGAGGAAGCCGATGACACGATGGAAGTTGGTGGTCTGTATCTTGTACACGCTGACCCTTGTTGCTTGCGCCTCCAAAACTCGCACATATGAAAAGACGGTATCGGCTTCGCTGCCGGCGGACTCGCGCACAGCTCTCAGTCGCGCAGCCAACCGGCTTGGCGATCCTAAAGACGGCCGGTCAGGGGTCAAGCTGATCAGTGATGGAGAAGAAGCTCTTGTCTCACGACTGTTGCTGGCTGCGGCCGCCGAGAGAACGATAGACGCGCAATACTACCTTCTGCACAACGACCCAACGGGCCACCTTTTTGCAGCCGGTCTTTTGCAAGCAGCAGATCGGGGTGTTCGTGTCCGATTGTTGCTGGATGACATGGATACGTCCGGTTATGACGCGATGACTGCCGCGTTGGACAATCACAAGAATATTGAGATCAGGCTGTTCAATCCATTTTGGCGAGATCAAAGCCTTCTGATCGCAGGTCTGACAGATTTCAAACGCATCAATCGCAGAATGCACAACAAGTCTTTGACGGCAGACAACGTGTTCACGATTGTGGGTGGGAGAAACATCGGTGCCGAGTACTTTCTCGCACGGGAAGAAATGAACTATGCTGATCTGGATGTGTTGGCCGCAGGCCCCGTTGTACGCGAGGTGTCGCGTAGCTTTGATTCATACTGGAACAGTGAGTTTGCCGTTCCGGCTCGCGTGGTTGTTGGAGAACCTCAGGAACTTGACCTAAGCGATGCGCGACGCAGGTTGAATGAACTCGTCGAGGAAGCGAAGCAAACCCAGTACGGTGCTGCTCTCAGAAAGTCAGCGCAAGAGAACTTTGCAGATGGGGCCTTATCATTGGATTGGCTGCCTGCGAAACTTTATGCTGATCCGCCTTCAAAAGCCGCCGGTCTCGAGAACTCAGGTCCCGTTCTGGCATCTCAATTGCTTCCGTACTTTGAGAATGCCAGCAGTGAGGTGAACATCGTGTCCGCCTATTTCGTGCCGCGCAACAACGGTGTGAAATGGCTGACCGAACTGGAAAGCCGCGGCGTCGACGTAAAGGTTGTAACCAATTCACTTGCATCTAACGACGTCGCACCCGTCTACGCGCACTACGCCAAGAAACGCCGTGCACTTCTACGCGGTGGAGTAGAACTCTATGAACTGCGACCGGACGCCTATCAGGTCCAACGCCGCGGTATTAACTGGGCTCAATCGAGGTCAGGCCTGCATTCCAAGGCATTTGCAGTTGATGACCGATACTTGTTCGTAGGGTCGTTCAACTGGGACCCGCGATCTGTCAACATCAACACCGAGATGGGAATTCTGATTGACTCGCCAGCATTGGCTACACAGACCATGGGTGCCTTGGACGATGCACTACCCGCATACACATATAACGTGACGCTCGAGAAGGCTGGTCAGCTTAAATGGACGACAAGAGGCGATGATGGCACCGTTCTTGAGTACCAATCCGAGCCGACAGGATCGGCCTGGGATCACGTAGTTTCTGGTTTTCTAAGTATCTTGCCAATTGGTTCACAGCTTTAGGCTTTTTGGCAGATAGCCGACGCTACCAGAGAACTCCGGCCTTTGTAGCAGCAGCCTTGGGCCGAAATTGTCTGTTGATCGTTTCCAACCGGTCGTTTGATTTATCCACCAGCTAGACTTTGCAAAGTCTGCTTGCTGCGCGTCGCAGAACTTCGCGAGAATCCAAGCAAAAAGACCGCATGGAACCCAAAGCTCTTTAGGGAGCGCCCCTTGCGGGTTGAAAGCCGCAAGGGTCCATAACCGCAGCGACTACGCCATAAACTGATCAAATCATCGGTACGGCAGACAATCGCGCAGCGCAATACTATGGGCAAACTAAGTAAACTTATAAGGTGTGCGAAGTGTTATGCGCGCACCTACAAGACGTCAGAAATCCAGATTTTCGACGCTCAAGGCATTCTTCTGGATAAATTCCCGACGAGGTTCGACAACATCACCCATTAGCTTGGTGAACAGATCGTCGGCTTCCACCATATCGTCTACGCGCACCTGAAGCAGCGTGCGTGCATGCGGGTCCAAAGTTGTTTCCCAAAGCTGGTCGGGGTTCATCTCTCCCAGACCTTTGTAGCGCTGCAGGGACAGGCCCTTTTCCCCTTCTTCCAGAATGGCGCGCAACAGGTCCAGCGGACCGTGGATCAATTGGCTACGATCACGGCGGATCAACGTGGCCGATGTGTTGTAGACCTCTTGCAGGCTTTGCGTGAAGCTGCCTGTTTTGCGGGCCTCCCCCGACCGCAGCATCGGGCCGTCCAAGGTGCGAACCTCTTCGACACCACGCAGAATGCGGGCCAGGCGAATTCCGTGATCCTGCGTGATCCGGCCCTGCCAGCCACGCTCATACTCCAACGCGATCAGATCCAGACGGGCGGCAACCTTGTCAGCCACCCCTTGCAGGTCGGCGTCCACCGCACCCGGCACAAAGGCACCGGCAACGGCTGCCTGTTCCAGAATGTGGCGCGGGTAGTGTGTCGGGAAGGCGTCCAGAACACGCTTCAACTGTCGCGCTTCGTCCACCACGCGGGCCAGATCCTGACCAATGATCTCTTCGCCCGATCCCAGTTTCAGCACGGCACCCTCGATCCCCTGATTGACGAGATAATCGTCCAGCGCCGCCTGATCTTTCAGATAAACCTCTGATTTACCTCGCGAAACCTTATAAAGTGGCGGCTGCGCGATATAGAGATACCCACCTTCGATCAGCTCAGGCATTTGCCGGTAGAAGAACGTCAGCAGCAGGGTCCGGATGTGCGCACCGTCCACATCCGCGTCAGTCATGATGACAATCTTGTGGTAACGCAGCTTTTCGATGTTGAACTCATCGCGGCCAATACCCGTGCCCAGCGCCATGACAAGATTGCCAATCTCCTGTGAGGACAACATCCGGTCAAACCGCGCGCGTTCCACGTTCAGGATCTTACCGCGCAGCGGCAGAACCGCCTGAGTCAGCCGGTCACGGCCCGTTTGCGCCGACCCTCCGGCTGAATCCCCCTCAACAAGGAAGACTTCGGTTTTGGAGGGGTCTTTTTCGGAACAATCCTTCAGCTTGCCCGCCAGATAGTTCACATCCATCGCCGTTTTGCGGCGGGTCAGTTCACGCGCCTTTCGCGCGGCCTCGCGTGCCAGCGCGGCCTCGATGATCTTGCCGACGATCGCCTTGGCCTCGGTCGGGTTTTCTTCAAACCACTCGGCAAGTTTTTCGTTCATCAGACCTTCGACCGCCGGACGAACCTCGGAACTGACCAGCTTGTCTTTCGTCTGTGACGAGAATTTCGGATCAGGCACTTTGACCGACAGCACACAGGTCAGACCTTCGCGCGCGTCATCACCGGTAAAGCTGACCTTTTCCTTTTTCGCGATCCCGCTGGACTGCGCGTAGTTGTTGATCGTCCGGGTCAGGGCACCACGGAAACCCGCCACATGGGTACCGCCATCGCGCTGAGGTATATTGTTGGTAAAGGGCAGGACAGATTCGTGATAGCTGTCATTCCACCACATTGCGATCTCGACACCGATATCGTCCCGCTCGCCCTTGATATAGATCGGCTCAGACATGGCGGGGGTTTTGGACCGGTCGAGATACTTGACGAATTCCTTGACCCCACCTTCATAGAACAGCTCGGTTTCCAGCCGTTCCGCCGGACGCTCGTCAATCAGGATGATCCGCACGCCCGAATTCAGGAAAGCCAGTTCGCGCAGGCGTTTTTCCAATGTCTCGAATGAGTATTCGAGGTTCGAGAATGTATCGGTCGAAGCCAGAAACCGCACTTCTGTTCCTGTCCGATCTCCGCATTCACCGACAACCTTCAGGTGCTCAGCGGTTTCGCCACCTTCAAACCGCGCGACATGCTCTTTGCCATTGCGCCAGACACGCAGTTCCAACCAATCCGAAAGCGCGTTCACCACGGAAACACCCACACCGTGCAGGCCGCCCGACACCTTGTACGAATTGCTGTCGAATTTTCCGCCAGCGTGCAGTTGGGTCATGATGACCTCGGCCGCCGACACGCCTTCTTCCGGGTGGATGTCCACCGGAATACCACGCCCATTGTCGCTGACCGAAACACTGGAATCGGCGTGAATTTTCACCGTCACATGGTCGGCATGACCCGCCAGAGCCTCGTCAATCCCGTTGTCGACAACCTCATACACCATATGGTGCAGACCCGAGCCATCATCCGTGTCCCCGATATACATGCCGGGGCGTTTACGAACGGCCTCCAAGCCTTTGAGAACCTTGATGGAATCTGCGCCGTATTCTTGAGGGGCCTGTGCGTCTTCGGACATTCAGTCAGTACCTATATTATTTTGGTAACTTATACGTTTTCTGGTAGGGATTGTCACGCCATCCCCCAATATTTTGTGGTTTTCCGGATCGTTTTTTGCCGCCCCGAAAGGGGCTCACAAACGATCGATATCAGACGCGATATCCGCTGCAATTTGCGCCGCATCAACGTCTGTGCGTTCAGCGGACAAGCGCAGCCCCAGAATGTCTGACTGATACCTGGCCGCCAAACGATCCGGATCACGTCCCGCCCCGATTTCACCGGCATCCTGAGCCTTGCGAAACAGATCAGCGAAACAGTCTTTCATTTCCGCCATGTAATGCGCCGCCTGATCCGCAAGGTCATGATCCTTCGCCTTCAACTCGGCATATGTCTTTGCCAACATGCAGGCCTTTGCCGGGGTCTCGGCTGCTTCGATCACCAATCGGGGCTGTGCTTTCAGCGCCTCCTTCGGACCCAGTCTCTCAGCCAGGGCCTTTAGGCGTGCCACACCTTCTTGCGTATAGCTCTCCAGCGTCAGCGCATAGAGCGCATCTTTCGACCCGAACGCCGCATAAAAACTGCCGGGCTTCAGCTTCAGTTCCCGCTCCAGGTCCTTCAGCGATGTACCAGCCCAGCCCTGTCGCCAGAAGATATCCTTCGCCTTCGCAATCAACACGTCACGATCGTATGCGGGTTTGCGGGGCATCAGCATCACCAATTCTTGAACGTTTACTCAAATATATACTTGAGCGATCACTCAAGAAACCCTAAATACGACCCATCGCGCCAGAAACAGGAGTTCCGACATGGCCAATTTCCCGTCTCACGACCTCGAAACCGCGCCTGAAGCGTCCAAACCGCTGCTGCAAAAGTCTCAGGCCGCTTTTGGTCGCTTGCCCGGCCTGCATAAGGTCATGGCCGAAAGCCCTCAACATCTGGAAGGCTACCAGATTTTGCACGGCCTGTTCCTGAAAACCGATTTCGACAATGATGAGAAAACCGTCGTCTGGCAGACCATCAATGTTGAAAACGAGTGCCACTACTGCGTGCCCGCCCACACCGGTATCGCCAAGATGATGAAGATATCGGACGAGATATCGGACGCCCTGCGCAACGAAACCCCACTGCCTTCAGCCAAGCTCGAAGCACTGCGCACCTTCACCCTAGAAGTGATGGAAACCCGCGGCAACCCGACCGAAGATCAGCTTCAGGCGTTCTTTGATGCGGGCTATTCCCATCGCGCGGTTCTGGATGTCGTGCTGGGTCTGGCCCAGAAAACCATGTCGAACTACGTCAACCACATGGCCAAAACTCCGGTGGACGAGGTTATGCGCGGCTTTCTGTGGGAACGTAAAGTCAGCGAACCGGCCTAAGCAGTCACGACCGAACCCTCATCGCTTTCGGTAACGATCAGCGTCTGGGCCCGGTCGCCCAATTCCGCAAACAGTTCAGGCCCGGTACCGGTCATCCAGGCCTGAGCGCCCAGCGCACAAATCTCATCATAAAGCGCTGCGCGCCGCCCAGCATCCAGATGTGCGGCCACCTCATCCAGCAGTACGATTGGAGGTGCGCCCAGCACCGCCGCCAGCGCCCGTGCATTTGACAGGATCAGCGACACCAAGAGCGCTTTCTGCTCACCAGTGGAACACTCCCTTGCCGGCACGCCCTTGGCCGTGAACACACCGTACAGGTCGGACCGATGCGGCCCCACCAGGGTCCGGCCTGCTGCCAGGTCCCTAAACCGGCTCTCGCTCAACGCGTCTCGCAAATCTTCCGCCGTCTCGGGCATTGCGCCTTCGGTTTGCACCAACTCCAGCTCGGCCGAAGGAAAGACCGTTTCAGCCCGGTTCTGCGCTGCCCGCAGAAGATCCAGCGACCTCAACCGCGCGGTATGGATGCGGTGCCCCGTCTCGGCCAACTGCCCTTCAAGCGCGGCGTACCAATGCGCATCCCTGACCTGCTCTTTCAGCAAACGGTTACGTTCGCGCATCGCTTTTTCATAGATCAGCGATGCTTCAGCGTGGGCTGGGTCAAAACTCAGCGCGATACGGTCCAGAAACCGCCGACGCCCTTCCGCCCCTTCAATCCACAGACGGTCCATTGACGGGGTCAGCCAGACAACTCGCGCAAGTTTCCCCAGATCGATCTGCGTCGCCGACTTGCCATCAATTCGCACCTGTCGCGCTGCGCCGCCCTCGGACCAGGTTTCGATCTCAAACCGCTGCCCCTGAGCGTCCAGCAACCCGGACAGTTTCCAACCCAACGCCTCTGGCCGCCGGGTCATCTCGGCTGCACTCGCCCGACGCATTCCGCGACCGGGCGAAAACAACGACACCGCTTCAAGAAGGTTGGTCTTCCCGGCCCCATTTGGCCCGTGAATAGCAACGGGACGTCCGTCCAGAGACAACCGCGCCAGCTTATGAGATCGAAAATGCGAGACCGTAAGCTCGGTCAGGGCCAATCCCATGACCCCTCCCTTCATCTTTTCAAAAATACTCCCGCCGGAGGCATCGCGCGTCCGCGCGATCAGACGCGCATCGGCATGACGACGTATACAGCACTCAGGTCGTTGCCTTCACGCATCAATGTCGGGTCACCAGCCGAGTTGAACAGGAAAACTGCATTCTCACGATCCACCTGAGACGCAATCTCCAACAGGTATTTGGCGTTGAACCCGATCTCCAACCGCTCATCCCCGTAAGCGACAGCCAATTCTTCCTCGGCGGCGCCACTGTCGGGTGCATTCACCGACAAGATCAGCTTGTCGCCTTCCAATTGCAACTTCACTGCCCGCGACCGCTCCGACGAAACAGTTGCCACGCGATCCACGGCCTGCGCGAATTCAGCAGCATCCACTTCAAGCTTGCGGGTGTTTCCTTGCGGGATAACGCGTGTGTAGTCGGGGAAGGTGCCGTCAATAACCTTCGACGTCAGCGTGATATCCGGCGTGGCAAAGCGTACCTTGGTTTCACTGACCGAAACGGCGATATCCATCTCGTCGTCATCCAGCAGCTTGCGCAACTCGCCCACTGTTTTGCGGGGCACGATCACGCCCGGCATATCCGCCGCGCCATCCGGCAAATCTGCGTCGATCCTCGCAAGCCGGTGGCCATCGGTGGCCACACAACGCAACACTTTTCCACCCTCGGACCCATCTGCCACATGCATGTAGACACCGTTCAGATAGTACCGGGTCTCTTCGGTCGAGATGGCGAATTTCGACTTGTCAAACAACCGGCGAAGCAATGCCGCCGAAGCGGTGAAATTCGATTGATACTCAGACGATGCCATCACCGGAAAATCTTCCTTCGGCAGTGTCGCCAGCGAAAAATTCGACCGCCCCGCTTCAACTGTCAGCCGTCCAGCGGCGCTGTCAGCAGTCAGTGTCACCAGCGCACCGTCGGGCAGTTTGCGCACAATCTCATGCAGGGTTGTTGCCGCAACGGTCGTCGCGCCTGCCTTTTCGACCTGTGCGGGTGCCTTATCGACCACTTCGATATCCAGATCGGTGGCACGGAACTGGACCTGATCGCCTTCGGCCTCGATCAGGACATTGGCAAGTATGGGAATGGTATTGCGACGTTCTACAACGGACTGGGCCTGCGAAACGGCCTTAAGAAGGGTGCCGCGTTCAATGCTGATCTTCATACCCTCAATTCCTCTGACTTGCGTACCGACATGGGCGGGACTGGCACGTTAGCGGTTCCACCCCGAGGCACAAGGATTTTTTACGGATTTCTGGGTTGGAATGCACCAACCGTCAAGTGCGGCGTGCCCAACGGGCCTCAGTTCTGGTGCAACCGTGGATTATTACGCACAAAAAACGCCCCGGAACAGAGGCCCGAAGCGTTCCTTAGCGCTGCTGGCCCGGTTCAGGCTTCGAGAGACCTGCGTAGCATTTCCACGTCTTCAGCGATCTGGCCATCGGTCAGTTTCAGCTCTTCAATGCGCTTGACGCCATGCATGACCGTGGTGTGGTCGCGCCCGCCGAACCGACGGCCGATCTCTGGCAGCGATCGGCTGGTCAGCTGCTTGCAAAGATACATCGCCACCTGACGGGGGCGCGCGTAGGATCGCAGGCGCTTGGGACCGATGATATCGGACATGCGGATGTTGTAGTATTCGGATACTTTCCGCTGGATTTCTTCAACCGTGATCTTGCGCTCGGATGCGCGCAGGACATCTGCCAGACAATCCTGCGTCAGCTCCATGTCGATCTCGCGCCCAACCAGCGAGGCAAAGGCAAACAGACGTGTCAGAGCACCTTCCAGCACGCGGACATTGGTTGAGATTCGATGGGCCAGAAACTCAAGAACGCCATCCGCAATCGTCAGGTCAGGATAGGAGCTGCTGTATTGCTGGACCTTATTTTGCAGAATGCCCAGGCGCAATTCATAGTCGGTCGGATGCAGGTCAACGACCAGACCACATTGCAGGCGCGACTTTACACGATCTTCCAGGTCCTTGATTTCGCCCGGGGCGCGGTCGGCCGAAATGATGATCTGCTTGTTCTGATCCACCAGCGCATTGAACGTATGGAAAAACTCTTCCTGAGTAGAATCCTTTCCGGCGATGAACTGCACGTCGTCGACCATCAGCACATCGACCGAACGGAACAAATGCTTGAAATCCATCATCCGGCGTTCCCGCAGGGCCTGCACGAAGCGATACATGAACTGTTCGGCTGACAGGTACAGGACATTCAGTTCCGGATGTTTGGTTTTCAGTTCCCAGGCAATGGCGTGCATCAGGTGGGTCTTACCCAGACCCACTCCTCCGTACAGAACAAGCGGGTTGAATGTGACCGGGCCACCTTCGGACACGCGGCGCGCGGCAGCATGGGCCAGCTCGTTGGGTTTGCCCACCACGAAACTGTCAAAGGTGAACCGCGAATCCAGCGGCGCGGCCTGCAACGACTCCAAAGCGTTCTGCGCACTATCCGTAGCGACTGTGGGTACCGGCTCTGGCCGAGTTTCGGCGACCACCTTGGCTGCGGGCTTGGGGCGTGCGGGCGAGTTGGCGACAACACGGAAATCCAGACGCTGAACGGTTTCCCCAGCCGTATTCAGCTCGTACAAGATGAGGTCCGCAAAATTCTGGCTGACGTAGTTCCCCATAAAGTTCGTTGGCACGGAAAAAACCGCCACACCATCCTGCAGCTCTTTAAATTCCAGAGGCTCGATCCAAGTGGTGTAATTATTCCGACCGACAGCCTTCAGCAATTTGTTACGCAGTAGTCCCCATTTCTCTTGTGTCATTCAGCGCCTCACGCATCCCATTCTTATTGGCCTGTCGGCCTTATCATACGAAGCCGGTTGCCCGGTCTTGTATTCACACGCCCAAAGGGAACCTATCGCCAAACCCAATGGTTTGGCGGGGTTGCCCCTGAAAGTTCAGTGCACCCAGATTTTCGACGCTCAATAATAAATGAGCGTCCCGAAACTCGGGCTGCACGTCACAATCTCAATTTTCAGACAGGGCCGAGAACCCCGGATAACCCGGACTTCGCGGCAGATCGGCAGCCCAGCTTGCGCCAGTCGTCGACGAATGTTTCCAGATCGATCTGATGCCCGTCAGTCCGATCGAGTAAACAGCCTGTCCCCCCAAGCGAGTGAATCGCTGACATCAGTGGTAGCAACTTGAAATGGGGCGCGGCAACGAAACTCTGATATTGACTCGGGACTTTGGTCGAAAGAATCTCTCGGTCTCGTGAAGGCGCGGTATTCTGGCAACACGAAAAAAGGCGCCGCAATGCGCAGCGCCTTTGTCATTAGTTCAGCCTTGCTGACTTGACCTAGGGTAACTCGCAGGCTTTAGCCCAGAGATTTGACCCGGGCCGACAGGCGCGACATTTTACGTGCAGCAGTGTTCTTGTGGAACACGCCTTTGGTGACGCCACGCATCAACTCGGGTTGGGCGGCGCGCAGTGCTGCGGTTGCCGCATCTTTGTCACCGGATGCAATCGCTTCTTCGACTTTACGCAGATAGGTGCGGATGCGCGAACGACGCGCTTTGTTAACAGCGAAACGCTTTTCGTTCTGACGGGCGCGTTTCTTTGCCTGGGGCGAATTTGCCATGTGTCTCTGACCTTCGTTCGGTACGGTTATCAAGGGTTGCGCGCCACGGATATATCCGCACCGGATCAGAAATCACGAGTGTGAGTCGGGCCAAGCGGGCCGCACGCGCATGTATTGCGGCGCTCAATACCGAACATTTCAAGGATTGCCAAGCCGATTCTTGGGGCTCACAAACCGGGTAAAGAAAAGGCGGGATACCCCGCCGTTCATTAGTCTCTTGCGTTTTACTTGTCGCGAAACTGCGCAGCCCGCTTTTCAAGAAACGCCGCCATGCCCTCTTTCTGGTCCTCGGTGGCAAACATGGAATGGAAGACGCGACGCTCAAACAGCATTCCTTCACTCAGCGGAAGCTCGTAACTGCGATTGACTGCTTCTTTTGCCGCCGCTGCCGTCAGTGCCGATTTCTCGGCTATTTTTTGCGCCGCACCGACGGCTTCCTCGATCAGCTTCTTGGCCGGTACGACCCGGCTGACCAAACCAGCGCGCTCGGCTTCGTCCGCGTCCATAAACCGACCAGTCAGGTTCATGTCCATCGCCTTGGACTTGCCGACAAAGCGCGTCAAACGCTGGGTGCCGCCCAACCCGGCTATGACGCCGAGGTTGATTTCAGGCTGGCCGAATTTTGCAGTGTCCGCAGCAATGATGAAATCGCAAAGCATTGCCAACTCGCATCCCCCACCCAGAGCATAGCCCGCAACCGCGGCGATGATCGGTTTGCGAATCGCCAAAACCCGGTTGTTTGCATCAGCAAAAAGGTTGGTTGTGTAGACATCGACAAAGCTCATCTCGGACATTTCCCTGATGTCCGCGCCTGCGGCAAAGGCCTTGTCCGATCCGGTGATGACGATGCAACGCACCTTGTCGTTGCTGTCCGCCTCTTCCAGCGCGGTACACAACTCACCCAGCAACTGGGAGTTCAGCGCATTCAACGCATCCGGTCTGTCGAGTTTGATTAGGGCGACGTGGTCTTCGATTTCGACGATGATCGTCTCAAAAGCCATGAGAAAAAAGCTTCCGGTTGTTCCGTTCAGTTACGAGTCCTTACCACGCGAATTCTCTGGATCAAGCTATCTTTGGCATTGCGCACAGTAGAAGGATGAGCGACCGGACTGGGTGATTCTCTGGATCAGACCAGTGCAACCTTCGGTGCGGCAGGGCTTTCCTTCGCGACCGTAGACATCAAAGCTGTGCTGAAAATATCCAAGTTCTCCATCAGCTTGGCGGAAATCCCGCAGGGATGATCCGCCTGCTTCGATCGCGTCCTGCAACACCCTCCGAATGATGGGAACCAGCGATGCGACACGTGCCGCAGATATTTGCCCTGCTTTGCGACGTGGCGACACCTTGCCGCGATAAAGCGCCTCGCAAACATAAATATTCCCCAATCCGGCAACGATTCCCTGATCCAGCAGAGCTGATTTGACAGGGGTATTCCTGCCTTTGAATGCTTCAATCAGGTGTTGCTCATGGAAATCATTACCCAAGGGCTCTGGTCCCAGAACCGCCAGAAGCTTGTGATCTTCGGCCGTGGCTGTGGGCAGTAGGTCCATCGCCCCGAACCGGCGTGGGTCGTTAAAGGTGATACGCGCCCCGTTGGCCATGTGAATAACAACATGGTCATGTTTCTCAGCGGCAGGATGTTCGCGCAGGAAATGACCCAGTGGGTCCCCTGACACCGTCATTCGCCCCGACATCCCCAGATGTATCAACAAGGTCTCGCCACTGCTGAGATCGGCCAGGATGTATTTTGATCGCCGCCTTAACCGATCCACCCGCTGCCCGGTCAGCCGTTCTGCCATGCGTTCGGGAAATGGCCAGCGAAGATCCGGGCGGTTCACATCGGCGCGTTCTATCACCATGCCCTCCATCGCGGGAGCAAGACCCCGTCTTACTGTCTCGACCTCGGGCAATTCTGGCATTACAGGGCTCCTATTCCAAAGGGCCGCATTGTGCCCCGCTTCCAGAGCCCTATAACAGAAGCGAAATTCGACAAACGGCAAGGCTTATGTCCGACAACAGCGACAACACCACTCATTTCGGGTTCGAAACCGTACGCGAGGCTGACAAGGCCGGGCGCGTGCAGGGCGTGTTCAACTCGGTCGCCTCGAAATATGACGTGATGAACGACGTCATGTCGATGGGTATCCACCGGGTCTGGAAAGACGCGATGATGGACTGGCTGGCACCACGCCCCGGTCAGCGTTTGCTGGATGTTGCAGGCGGAACCGGTGACATTTCCTTTCGCTTTCTGAAACGTGCAGGCTATGGCCATGCCACGGTTCTTGATCTGACAGAACCCATGCTGATCGAAGGCCGGCAACGCGCGGAAGCCGACCAGATGGCCGACAGCCTGAACTGGGTGGTGGGCGATGCCATGGCCCTGCCATTCGAAGACAACACCTTTGACGTCTACACGATTTCTTTCGGCATCCGGAACGTGACCCGCCCGCAAGAGGCCCTGAACGAAGCCTTTCGCGTGCTGAAACCCGGTGGCCGCCTGATGGTACTCGAGTTCAGTCAGCTTCCCAATGACGGGCTGCAGAAGCTCTATGACCTCTACAGCTTCAATGTCATTCCACGCATGGGAAAGCTGATCGCGAATGATTACGACAGCTATCAGTATCTGGTGGAGTCGATCCGCAAGTTCCCCGATCAGGAAACCTTCCTGAACATGGTCCGAACTGCTGGCTTCGAAAACGCGAAATTCCGCAATCTCAGCATGGGTATCGCCGCGCTGCATTCCGGCTGGAAGATCTGACGCATGCGTGGTCCCCACAACATCATCCGCCTGATCCGTACAGGCGCAACGCTTGAGCGCACCGGTGCCATGAACGTGGTCCTCGACGCGTTCGAGGCGCCAAGGGCTATCCGGTTTCTTGCCCACGCTCTAGGCAAACCGTTTTGGTGGCTGGGTTACAAGGGCGACCCGGAAATGCCGCCTGCAACACGTGCACTCACCGCTTTGGGCCCGGCCTACATCAAGTTTGGTCAGGTGCTTTCGACGCGCCCGGATGTAGTAGGCAATGAACTGGCTGTGCAACTTCGTGTTTTGCAGGACAAGCTGCCGCCGTTCTCAAAAGCTGTGGCTTTGGCCGAAGTGGAAAAGGAATTGGGACAGCCTGTTGCCCAGATATTCTGCGATTTCAGTGAACCCATTGCAGCCGCGTCCATCGCTCAGGTCCACAAAGCCAAACTGGTTAGCACGGGCGAAGATGTCGCTGTCAAAGTTCTGCGCCCGGGGATCGAGCGCGCATTTCGCAAGGACGTGGACGCTTTTTATTTCGCCGCTCGCATAGTCGATTTGTTTGCGCCCGGTGCTCGCCGATTGCGTCCGATGGAGGTCATTGAACATTTCGATGGCGTTGTACGGGGTGAACTGGATCTGCGTCTGGAAAGCGCTGCTGCCTCGGAATATGCGGCCAACACAAAAGACGACAAAGGGTTCTGGCTGCCGCCCATATTGTGGTCACTGTCGGCACGGCGCGTGATGACACTCAGCTGGGCCGACGGTGTTCCATTGGGTGAAAATGACGCACTGGACGCCGCTGGCCACGATCGCCGCGATCTGGCTGAACGTGTGCTGCGCCTGTTCCTTCTTCACGCCCTGCGCGACGGCTATTTCCACGCCGATATGCATCAGGGCAACCTCAAGGTCGCCGCCAACGGTGATATCATCGCTTATGATTACGGTATCATGGGCCATATCGACGAATACACGCGCCGGGTCTATGCCGAGATTCTGTTCGGTTTCATCCGCCGCGACTACAAGCGCGTGGCCGAAGTGCATTTCGAAGCCGGTTACGTTCCTGCACATCAGGACGTCGATGAATTCGCCCGCGCCCTGCGTGCGGTTGGCGAACCGATCTTCGGTATGGATGCATCGCATATTTCGATGGGCCGTTTGCTAAGCTATCTGTTCGAAGTGACAGAGCGTTTTGGCATGGAAACCCGAACCGAGCTGATCCTTCTACAGCGCACGATGGTCGTGGTTGAAGGCGTTGCCCGGTCACTGGACGACCACATCAATATCTGGGAAGTTGCCCGCCCCGTGGTCGAAGATTACATCAAACAATCCATCGGCCCGCGCGCCGCGCTTCGTGACTTTGCCAAAACCGCTATGGTTCTGGCACGCTTTGGTCCGCGCCTGCCGACATTGGTCGAAAACGCGTTGATTGCACAGACGCACAAAGAAGAACCGGAAAACTCGGGTCTGTTGCCAAAAATCCTGCCCGCCGCTCTCGGTGCGGTTGCCGGCGCAGCCATAGTTCTGTTGATCACTACACTCGGCTGATTGTGATCCGCAGCTTCATCTGGCTAAAAATATCCTCGGGGGGAATCGCGCCTTGCGCGATGGGGGGCAGACAGCCCCCCTTTGCCCAGACCCGGATCAGAGTCGCTCGATGGCAATGGCGATCCCCTGACCGCCACCAATACACATGGTGATCAACCCTTTTGATCCGCCTGTGCGCTCCAACTCATAAAGCGTCTTCATGGTAATGATGGCGCCCGTCGCACCGACAGGATGCCCCAGCGCAATCGCACCTCCATTCGGGTTCACCTTCGCTGCATTCAACCCAAGTTCCTGGTTGACGGCCAGCGCCTGCGCGGCAAATGCTTCGTTGCTTTCGATCACATCAAAGTCTTCCGCCGACAAACCCGTCTTCCTGAGCAGGTTTTGCACGGCCGGTACCGGGCCAATACCCATGACTTCAGGGCGCACGCCAGCATGTGCATATCCGATCACGCGCGCTTTTGGCTTCAACCCGGCCTTTTCCGCCGCTTCCGCCGTTGCCAGCACCATCGCCGCCGCACCGTCGTTGATGCCCGAGGCATTGCCCGCCGTCACACGCCCATCTTTCTTGAACACCGGTCGCAACCCGGCCAGCGCATCGGCTGTCGTCGCTTTGGGATGCTCATCAACTTTGAAATCCACCATGTCACGCTTGACCTTCACCTGAACGGGCACGATCTGGCTTTCGAAATATCCGGCTTCAATTGCGGCTGCCGCGCGGGTTTGGCTGGTCAGGGCGAAGTCATCCATCTGTTCACGGCTGATCTGGTGTTCATCGGCAACGTTCTCGGCCGTCACGCCCATGTGCCCTGTGCCAAAGGGGCAGTTCAATGCACCCAGCATCATGTCCAGCGAAGTGACATCACCCATTTTCGCGCCCCAGCGTGCCTGTGGAACAATGTAAGGGCTGCGTGACATGCTTTCTGCGCCACCTGCCACAGCGAACTCGGTATCGCCAAGCATCAAGGACTGCATCGCCGACACGATCGCCTGTGCGCCCGAGCCACACAGACGGTTTACATTCATCGCAGGGGTGCCGTTCGGAATCCCGGCCTGCATCGCGGCAACGCGCGACAGGTACATGTCCCGAGGCTCGGTATTGATGACGTGGCCAAACACAACATGCCCGATTTGCGCACCTTCTACCCCTGACCGTTCCAAGGCCGCTTCGGTGACCACCGTCGCCAGATCAATGGGTGCGGTTGACGCAAGCGCGCCACCGAAGGTTCCAATCGCGGTGCGCGCACCATCCAGCAATACGATGTCTGTCATGTCTTTCTCCTCTTGGAATCGTCGTCAGTATGCACATGCAGCATGATCCTGTCCTATAGGACGTGCCGTCACGGATGGAATTGACAAGCCGGGTCCCAACACGCATGGATTCCGTCATGACGGAGAACACAGACGATATCCTGAACCTTTTGCCTGCTCGCCTGAAAGAAGCACGCCGGGCCAAAGGACTGTCGCTGGAAGCAGTCGCAAACCTGAGCGGCGTGTCCAGGTCCATGGTTAGCCAGATCGAACGCGGTGAAAGCAGCCCGACGATCTCGACCCTCTGGAACCTGACCCGTGCATTACAGGTGGATTTTGCCGGTCTTCTGGAAGGATCAAAAGCCAGTGATCAGATCGAGGTGCTGCGCGCGTCCGAAGTACCCAGCATCGACAATATGGGGCAGAACTGCCGCATTCGCATCCTGTCCCCACCGGAAGAGGCCGGTGGTCACGAGGTTTATGATATCGAGTTCGACATAGGCGGGGCCTTGAACAGCCAGCCCCATGCGCGCGGCGCGCGTGAGCAGCTGACCGTGTTGGAAGGCGCCGTCAAGGTTAAATCGGGCAGTGCCGTGTCGGATCTGAGCCAAGGGGACACCGCCCGCTATGCCGCGGATATCGTGCATTCCATCTCGGCCAAAGAACCTGCGCGGGTGTTTTTGATCGTAAAGAACGCCTGACATCAGCAATTTTCCGCCTTCACGGAAATTTTTCCTGTATATTGAAATTCCCCTATTTGGGAAATTTATCCGCTATGTTAGATGTGCGACTCAGTTGAACGGAGGTCGCCATGGCAGATGCATTCCTGTCCCACATCACGGACACACTCGCGCAGATCGAATCCGAAGGGCTGTACAAGCGAGAACGAATGATCACCTCGCCTCAGGGCGGGGAGATTACGGTAGGTGGAAAACGGGTGATCAACCTGTGCGCCAACAACTATCTGGGTCTTGCGGATCACCCCGCGCTGATCGAGGCCGCAACCAATGCGATGGGTCCGAAAGGTTTCGGCATGGCCTCGGTCCGGTTCATTTGCGGGACGCAGGATATTCACCGTGAACTGGAACAGCGGTTGGCCAAGTTCCTAAACAAGGACGATGCGATCCTGTTCGCGGCCTGTTTTGATGCCAATGGCGGGCTGTTCGAACCGTTGCTGGGGCCTGAAGATGCCATCATTTCGGACAGTCTGAACCACGCCTCTATCATTGACGGGGTGCGGCTGTGCAAGGCCAAGCGCTATCGCTATCTGAACAATGACATGAACGACTTGGAAGCGTGGCTGAAGCAGGCGCGCGAGGATGGCGCGCGTCATATCATGATCGCAACCGATGGCGTGTTCTCGATGGATGGCTATTTGGCCAACTTGCCGAAAATTCGCGAACTGGCTGATAAATACGATGCCATCGTCATGGTCGATGATTGCCATGCAACCGGCTTCATGGGCCCGCGCGGCGCCGGAACACCGGATCACTTTGGTGTTGATGTCGACATTCTGACAGGAACTTTGGGCAAGGCACTTGGGGGGGCAATCGGCGGCTACATCGCCGGGCCGCAGCCAGTGATCGACCTGCTGCGGCAGCGGGCGCGGCCCTATCTGTTCTCGAACTCGCTGCCGCCATCCATCGTCGCCGCAGGACTTGAGGCAATCCGCCTGGTCGAAGAAGGCGACATTCTACGCGCGCAGTTATTCGGAAACGCAAAGTACTGGCGTGCCGGTCTGGAAAAGCTTGGCTTTGACCTTTTGCCCGGTGAACATCCGATCATCCCTGTCATGCTGGGCGATGCAACGCTGGCACAAGAGATGGCCGCCAAGCTGTTTGACGAGGGCGTGTATGTCTCGGGCTTCTTCTTTCCTGTTGTTCCCCGCGGACAGGCGCGGATCAGAACGCAGATGAACGCTGCCCTGACGCGGGACGAACTGGACCGCGCGCTGGCGGCCTTTGGCAAGGTCGGCAAGGAACTGGGGGTGATCTGATGCGACCCAACACGATGAAAGCGCTGGAAAAGTCGAAACCTGAAGAAGGGTTGTGGATGGTACAGGCCCCGGTCCCTGAAATCGGGCCTGATGAGGTACTGATCAAGATCAACAAGACCGGAATTTGCGGTACCGACATTCACATCTGGAACTGGGATGAGTGGGCCTCTCACACCGTTCCGGTTCCGATGATCACTGGTCATGAGTTCGCCGGGGAAATCGTCGAGATTGGGAGCAACGTCACCGCCCTGAATGTTGGGCAGCGCTGTTCCGGCGAAGGGCATCTGATCGGCACTGAAAGCCGTCAAAGCCGCGCAGGCAAATTTCACCTCGACCCCGGTACGCGCGGGATCGGGGTGAATGAACAGGGCGCGTTTGCGCAATACCTGAAATTGCCTGCCTTCAACGTTGTTCCCCTGCCGGACGATATCCCGGATGAGATCGGGGCAATCCTTGATCCGCTGGGCAATGCTGTACACACCGCGCTCAGCTTTGACCTTCTGGGCGAGGACGTCCTGATCACCGGCGCAGGACCCATCGGCATCATGGCCGCCGCCGTTGCCCGCCATGCAGGTGCCCGCAATGTTGTGATTACAGACATTAACGCCGAACGGTTGAAACTGGCGGAACATGTGGTGCCGTCGGTGCGGACCGTTGATGTTTCCAAGCAAGAATTGCACGACATCATCGCACAGCTTGGAATGAAAGAAGGCTTTGATGTGGGGCTTGAAATGTCCGGCTCACAAGCTGCGCTTGACCAGATGGTCGAGGCGCTTGTGATGGGTGGGAAAATCGCCCTGCTGGGGATACCGCCGGGGAAATCTCCGGTCGACTGGTCGCGTATCGTTTTCAAGGCGATCACAATCAAGGGTGTCTATGGTCGCGAGATGTTCGAGACCTGGTACAAGATGATCGCCATGCTGCAAAACGGTTTGGATGTGTCCCGCGTGATCACGCATTGCTTTGAGGTTGATGATTTTGCGGATGGATTTGCCGCGATGAAATCCGGCCTCTCTGGCAAGGTTGTCCTTGACTGGACCTAACCCGCTGGAAAGTTACGAACTCAACGCCTAGACAGGTGCAAGGATCGCACAAGGGAGGCATGAGATGGGCGAGAACAAAGACGATCGTCTATTGCAAAGAGGTGTCGAAGACACTCTGGTCACTGATTTCGCCGAGACACATCGCAAAAGCTATGGAGATTTTCTGCAACTCAAAACACTGCTGAATCTGCAAAAAACTTTTCAGGACCCCGCGCAGCCTGACGAGATGCTGTTCATTATCATCCATCAGGTCAGTGAACTGTGGCTGAAACTGATGCACCACCAACTGGTCGAGGTGCGCCGTTTTCTGCAACAGGACGAGTTTGGCCCAGCCATGAAAAACCTCGACCGCATCAAGGCCATTCAACGGCAGTTGATTGCGGCTTGGGAAACCCTGCTGACCATGACACCTGCCGACTATATGACGTTCCGGCAGGCTCTCGGCAACTCGTCAGGGTTTCAGAGCTACGGCTACCGGCAAATCGAATTCATTCTTGGCAACAAGGATGCCTCAACACTGAAGGTCCATGCGCATGACCCAGAGGTGATCGAGATGCTGAATGCCGCACTGACCAAACCGTCACTTTATGACGAAGTGTTGCACATGTTGGCCCGCCAAGGATTCGATGTGCCCAAGGATCTGATTGAACGCGATTACGCCCAACCCTATTCCGGCGATTCGCGCGTGGTAAAAATCTGGGTCGAGGTATTCCGCAACACTGAAAAATACTGGGATCTTTATGCTTTGGCCGAAAAACTGATGGATGTGGAAAGCCTGTTTCAACGCTGGCGCTTTGATCATGCCACCGCAGTTGAGCGCGTGATCGGAATGCAACCCGGCACTGGTGGCTCAAGCGGCGTGGCCTTTTTGCGAAAGGCGCTAGAGCTGCGGTTTTTCCACGACCTTTACGACGTGCGCACCGAATTGATGTACAGCGGGCAGACCTAAGACATGTTGTATCGAGGATTTTCGCAACCCGAGCTGGAGCGGGAGTACTCCCCCAGCACAATGATCGGCGGCGACCTAAGCCCGTATCTTGCCAGCTATAAGGCGCTAAGCGCTCAGGCGCGGGCCGACTATCCCGTACGGGAAAACCTGGCTTATGGTGACAGCCCCGTACAAGTCCTGGATTTCTTTCCCGCTCGCGATGACAAGGCACCCCTGCACGTCTTCATTCACGGCGGGTACTGGCAGGCGCTCAGCCAGAATGAATCGTCTCTGATGGCACCAGGTCTGGTAGAACACGGGCAAGCTTTTGCGACTTTGAACTACACGCTGGCACCCGATGCCCGGGTTGGCGACATGATCGATGAATGCCGCGACGCGTTGTTGTGGCTGGCGGCCAAGGCGGGGAAGTTGGGGTTCGATCCGTCGCGGATCACCCTGTCAGGTCACAGTGCAGGCGCACATCTGGCGGCGATGGTGATGGCAACCTCATCAGATGCCCTTGCCAAAGCGGGGCTCCGGGTGCGGGATGTGATTCTGTTCAGCGGAATATACGACCTGGAACCGATCAGCCTGATGTCGGTGAACGATCCACTGCAATTGACGCCGGTCGAGGTCAACGATCTGTCACCCATCCGCAATCTGCCCCGGCCGGGTCCTCGATACCATGTTTCGGTAGCCGAACGGGATACAGGTGAGTTCATTCGCCAAAGCCGCGACTATGCTGAAAGGCTGCGAAAGGCCGGACACTCTGTCAGCTTTATGCTCGCGCAAGGAATGCATCATTTCGATATCATCATGCATTCAGATGCGTTTCTGCCCCAGACAAAATAAGCGCTTCGGTAAACGAAAACAGCGGCCTAAGGGGGCCGCTGTTTTTCGTTTTCATCCTTTGCCGGGCTAGTCCAGCGTGCGGGTGACTTCTTCGCGCTCGAAGATTTCGATCACGTCGCCTGCGCGGATATCGTCGTAGTTTTCGAACGCCATACCGCATTCCTGACCCGACTGAACCTCGGCCACTTCGTCCTTGAAACGCTTCAGCGTCTTCAGCGTGCCTTCGTGAATCACCACGTTGTCGCGCAGCAAGCGGACACCGGCAGAACGACGCGCCACGCCTTCGGTGACCAGACAGCCAGCAACCTTGCCAACGCCAGTAACCTTGAAGACTTCGCGAATTTCGGCGTAGCCAATGAACTTCTCGCGAATTTCGGCGCTCAACAGGCCGGATGCGGCTGCTTTCACGTCGTCTACGAGGTCATAGATCACCGAGTAATAGCGAATCTCGACGCCCTTCTGGTTTGCGGTATTCCGTGCAGAGGCATTGGCCCGCACGTTGAAGCCAAAGATTGGAGCGCCCGACGCTTCGGCCAGACCGACATCCGTTTCAGTAATGGCGCCAACACCCGAATGCAGAACGCGCACGCGTACTTCTTCGTTGCCGATCTTCTCCATTGCCTGAACGATGGCTTCCGCCGAACCCTGAACGTCTGCTTTCATCAGAATGGGCAACTCGGTGACATTTTCGTCTTCCTTGGCCTTCTGCATCAACTGTTCAAGGGTCGTTGCGGCACCAGCGGCAGCGCGTTTGTCCTTGGCAGCCTGTTCACGGTAGGCGGCGATTTCACGGGCTTGTGCTTCGGTCTCGGTCACGTTCAGAACATCGCCTGCTTCAGGTGTACCGTTCAGACCAAGAACCTCAACGGGAACCGACGGTCCAGCTTCCTTGACGCGCTCACCCTTGTCGTTGATCAGAGCACGGACCTTACCATACTGCTCACCCACGACAAAGATATCGCCCTGACGCAATGTACCGTTCTGAACCAGGACCGTTGCGACCGGGCCGCGGCCCACGTCCAGCTGTGCCTCGATCACGGCACCTTGGGCAGCGCGATCAGGGTTGGCTTTCAGTTCCAGAATCTCGGCCTGCAATGCGATGGCTTCCAGCAACTCGTCCAGACCCTGACCGGTGATGGCAGACACTTCTACGTCCTGAACCTCACCCGACATCTTCTCGACGATCACTTCGTGTTGCAGCAGATCGGTGCGCACCTTGTCCGGATTTGCATCATGCTTGTCGATCTTGTTGATCGCCACGATCATCGGCACCTTGGCTGCCTTCGCGTGATTGATCGCCTCAATTGTCTGCGGCATGACCGCGTCATCGGCAGCGACGACCAGAACCACGATGTCGGTCACCTGGGCACCACGCGAGCGCATCGAGGTGAAGGCCGCGTGGCCGGGTGTATCCAAGAAGGTCAGCGTCGAGCCGCCATCGGTTTTCACCTGATAGGCGCCGATATGCTGGGTGATGCCACCGGCCTCACCAGCCACAACACGCGCATCGCGGATTGCATCCAGCAGCGATGTTTTCCCGTGGTCGACGTGACCCATGATGGTGATGACGGGCGGACGAGGCTTCAGATCGTCTTCGCTGTCTTCGACTTCTTTGATGACGTCCTCAACATCCGAATCAGAGACTCGGGTGACCTTATGGCCAAACTCTTCGATGATCAGCTCGGCAGTATCAGCGTCGATGGTCTGGTTCTGCGTGACCATCATGCCCATCTGCATCAGTGATTTGACCACGTCAGCCACGCGCTCGGCCATACGGTTGGCCAGTTCCGAGACCATGATCGCCTCAGGCAGTTGTACGTCGCGGATCACCTTTTCCCGCTCGACCGAACCGCCCATGGCTTTCTGACGGGCGCGTTCCTGCTTGCGCTTCATCGCTGCCATCGACCGCTGGCGGCTGCCTTGGTCACCGGTGGCCTGACCCAGTGTCAGCTTGCCCGAACGACGGTTGTCTTCACGACCCTTGCCACGACCGCGCTGTTCGCGTTCGCGATCCTGCTTGCGAGGTGCGGCAGCAGGCGCAGGTTTGCTGGCCGGGCTGCGTGCGGCTTTGGCTTCTTCAGGGGCCGGCGAGGCGGCAGCAGCAGCAGCACGCTTGGCTTCTTCTTCAGCCTCCACGCGCTTGCGCTCTTCATCTTCGGCTTTCTGACGCGCGCGCTCTTCGGCTTCACGCTGCTCGCGCTCTTTCGCTTCCTGTTCCGCACGGCGGCGCACGCGCTCTTCTTCGCGTGCCTTTTCAGCGGCTTCGCGTTCAGCGGCTTCTTCGGCTTCGCGGGCCTTGGCAGCCTGCAAAGCCTTCATACGGCGCGCCATTTCCGCGTCGGAAATACCTGCGGGACGACGCGATGGATCACCCGAAGGGGCGGCACCGCCACCCGGCTTTGCCGCGCCCGGCTTGGGGACCACCACGCGCTTGCGTTTGGTTTCCACCACGACATTCTTGGTGCGTCCGTGGCTGAAACTCTGTTTCACATTTCCGGGGCGTGCCCCGCCACGAAGACCCAATGTCTTTTTGCCGTCACTATCGCTCATAAAGCTTCTTACCCTTCCGCGCGGCCCTTGCCGCCGTCATCCGTTTCGCGCAAGCCACGCAGGCGCTGCGCTTCCTCTACAACACGTTTGGCGAGTCCGCCAGAGGCCAAGGCCGCATGAATCACCGTTTGGCGCCCAAATGCCTGCCCTAATTCGTCTGCCGTCAGCCAACCGATGTATTTTCCGAAGTGCGGCGTACTAAGCTTCGACTTGCCGCGCCCCGATCCATCACTGGCCTGAATCAGCACCTGAGCCTCTTCCCGGTCCAGCCACGACTTGACCTTTTCATACCCGGCAACCGCGTCGCCGGACTTGCGCGCCAGACTGAGCAACTCAATCACACGGCGCGCGATCTGCTTTTCAACTTCTGTCGCCAGGTCCTGAGGCACAGTCACCTGTGCCTTGAACCCCCGCGCAAACAGTTTCTTACCAATGGCCTTGTCCAGCGCAGCACGATCCGCCGCCACATAAACGCCCCGCCCCGGCAACTTTGCCGCGACATCCGGAAAGACCTGACCGTCCGGGCCCGTCACAAAGCGGATCAAGCCATATTTAGGCTGAACCTCGCCGGTGGCGATGCACTTGCGTTCGGGTCCGTCAGACCGATCCTTATGGACGCCACCGCGACCCATACGCGCCACCCGAGACCTGAGATCAGGCCTCGACCTCCTCGTCTGCTGCGTCGCCGTCGATGTCTTCTTCCGCCTGCTCCAACTCGGCCGGATCAACCCAACCCAACAGGATACGCGCAGTCATGACCATGTCTTGTGCTTCTTCGAGCGTGACGCCAAAGGGCTCCAGCACACCATCATCCTTGACGCGTTCACCGTCGACCGTGGTCCAGCCACCGGCCAGTTCCCAGTCTGCACAGGTTGCGAAATCTTCCAGTGTCTTCACATCGTCCTTGGCCAGCGCCTCTACCATCTGGGGTGTCAGGCCTTCGAATTCAATGAGGCTGTCCTCGGCACCCAGTGCGCGCGCCGCGTCCAGAGCGGCTTTGGCCTGGGCTTCCAGGAACTCGCGCGCCCGGGTCTGAAGTTCCTGCGCAGTGCCTTCGTCGACGCCATCAATGACCAGAAGTTCATCAATCTCGACATAGGCAACTTCTTCGAGGTTGGTGAAGCCTTCGGAAACCAGCAGTTGCGCAAAGAACTCGTCCAGATCCAGACTGTCCATGAACAGTTTGGTACGAGATTCGAATTCCTTCTGACGACGCGCCGATTCTTCAGCTTCGGTCATGATGTCGATATCCAGCCCGGTCAGCTGGCTTGCCAGACGCACGTTCTGACCGCGACGACCGATTGCAAGAGACAACTGCTCTTCAGGAACGACAACCTCGATCTTGCCTGCTTCTTCGTCCAGAACAACCTTCGAAACCTCGGCAGGTTGCAGCGCGTTCACCAGGAAGGTCGGTTGGTCTTCGTTCCACGGGATGATGTCAATCTTCTCACCCTGCAGTTCGTTCACAACGGCCTGCACGCGGCTGCCGCGCATACCAACGCAGGCGCCAACAGGGTCGATCGAGCCGTCATACGAGATCACGGCGATTTTGGCGCGTGAACCGGGGTCACGGGCCACGGCCTTGACCTCGATGATACCGTCATAGATTTCCGGCACTTCCATCTTGAACAGCTCGGCCATGAACTCTGGCGCGGTACGCGACAGGAATATCTGGTGGCCACGCACTTCGCGGCGGACTTCCTTGATATACGCGCGCACACGATCATTCGGGCGATAGCTTTCGCGACCGATCTTGTCATTGCGGCGCAGAACAGCCTCGGCACCGCCGAGATCGACGATAACATTGCCGAATTCTTCGCGCTTGACGGCACCGTTGATGATGGTGCCCGCACGATCCTTGAATTCTTCATACTGACGATCCCGCTCAGCTTCGCGGACCTTTTGCAGGATCACTTGCTTGGCGGACTGCGCCGCGATCCGGCCCATTTCGACCGGCGGCACTTCTTCAACGAAAACGTCACCGACCTGCGGATCTTCCATGTACTGCTTGGCTTGTTCGACGGTGAACTCGGCCTGATAGTTCTCAAGCTCCGCATCCTCGACCACGGTGCGCACACGGGTGAAGGTCGCCTTGCCGGTCTTGCGGTCGATGGACACGCGGATGTCCATCTCGGCACCGTAGCGGCTCTTGGCAGCGCGGGCGAGCGATTCCTCCATCGCTTCGACAACCAGACCAGGGTCGATCATCTTTTCGCGGGCCACGGCCTCGGCAGTCTGCAGCAGCTCCAGCTGGTTGGCTGAGGTAATTGCCATCAGTTCGTCTCCTCTTCGGACCCTTCGGTCTCAATCTCGTCGAAAGCGTTTTCGTTCAGGGCACCCGCATCTTTGCGCTGGCGCAGCATTTCCTTAATCAGGTCATCGGTCAGGACCAGCTTGGCATCACTCAGCCAGTCGAATTGCAGGCCGATGGTGATCGTCTCGGACCCTTCGGGGATATTGATCAGAACCTCTTCCCCTTCAATCCCGGCCAGTTCCCCTTTGAACCGGCGGCGGCCATCGATCAGTTCAGAAGTTTCGATCTTGGCCTCATACCCCTCGAAAGTCTCAAAATCCTTGAGGCGGGTCAGGGGGCGGTCGATACCGGGGCTGGATACCTCGAGCGTATAGGCGTCAAGGATCGGGTCCTCGACATCCAGGGTGGCGCTGACCGCATTCGAAATCTCGGCGCAGTCATCCACTTCGATGCCGCCTTCGGGTTTGTCAGCCATGATTTGCAGCGTGGTCTGCTTGCCACTCATCAGCCGGACACGGACCAACTCATACCCCAGATCTTCGATCACCGGGGTGATGATCTCGGCAAGTCGCCGGTCGATGGCAGCTTTGGCTATCAGGTCGTTTGTCATCAGGTTCTCTACCCTGTCAGTCGGGCACAAAAAAACGGGCGCGCGGCCCGTCGAATTTTTCGGTGGAGCCTTGGACCGGAAGTCCAACGCGCCGCTGTTGAAACTGCATATACGCAGGATGATCCGAGTCTGCAACCCCCGACTGAAGTGTCACCCGGAATTACACGATCCACCACCGTTCAGCGATACGCCCGTCGTCCAGAACCGTGCGTCCGGCAATCTGCCGCGGCAATCCCACCGCCCCAGAGACGGCCAGTGCCATATCGGTCTCGGAAGGATAGTAGCGAAGACCGCGCGTACCGCGGATCTCTGACGAATCGGGGAAGGCAGCGACATCGACATAGCCATCACGCAATGCCTCGGCGCGAACACGGGCATCGGGAATAACGATCACTTCGAATGCATCGACCCAACCGGCCTGACCGTCCTTGTAATGTTCCAAAACACGGCGACCCAGGAAATGCCGCCCGTCTTCGGCGCGTTCGACACGGTAACAACCTGTGCCATTGGCGTTGTGTAGCGGCGTGACGCCTTGGCCATTGCAGGCAATGATAAAACGACTGTCCGCCAAAAGGAATGGAAGGCCCGGATTTGCCTCGGCCAGTTCCAGCCGTAAACGGTTGGCGGTCAATGCCTCGGTATGCCCGACCTCGGCCAATACGGCCGCAACATCTGCGATGTCCAAAGACGCGCCGTCGTGGAACACCGCATCGTTGCGCAGATCAAAGCTCCAGACCCTCGCATCAGCGTCGGTTTGCCAGCCCGTCGCAAGCTCGCCCCGCAAAGTGCCATCCGGGGCGATCTCGGTCAGCGTGTCGAAAACCGCACCGCGCGCCACCTGCTCAAGACTGTCGTCGCGCGGTACGGCCAATCGCAGCGTGCCGCCTTTCTCAGGTCTGTCCGCCAGGGACGCGCCTGTCGCGGCAAGCAGCGCGGCGGCGGCACCCGAAGCAAACAAGGCACGGCGGTCGATGCGTGTCATGCCAAACCCTCCGCCACGCGATCCATGATCCGGATCAGTTCTGCGCTGATCCCGGGTTCAGAAAGCGCATGACCGGCCTGACGTACCATCTTGATCTCGGCATTCGGCCAGCGTTCGCTCAGCGACCAGGCGGCCTGTGGCGGGCAAATCATGTCGTATCGCCCCTGCACGATGTGACCCGGGATATGAGCAATCCGGTCCATTTGATCTAGGATCTGCCCATCCGTTTCCAGGAACGCCTTATTGTAGAAATAGTGATTCTCGAGCCGGGCAAATGTACGGGCGTATTCGCCGGGGCTTTCGCCCACTGATCCGTTCGTATGGATCGACGCCAGCGCATTTTCCCAGTGCGACCATGCCCGCGCATACAGGGTCTCGGTCGCGCGGTCCCCCGAGAACAGGCGTTTATTGTAGGCGGTGATGGTGTCCTTCAGCTCCACCTCGGGCAACAGTGAGGTAAATTTCTGCCACTGTTCCGGCCAGAAACGTCCCGCTCCGCCGCCATAAAACCAGTCAAGTTCAGCGTCAGTTGCCAGGAACACACCGCGCAGCACCAATCGGCTGACCCGGTCTGGATGCGACTGCGCGTAGATCAACGCAAGGGTCGCGCCCCAGCTGCCGCCAAAAGCAATCCATTCATCAATCTCGAACAGGTCGCGCAACCGTTCAATATCGGCCACCAAATGCCATGTAGTGTTGTTTTCAACCGAAGCCGTGGGGCGAGACCGGCCACACCCACGCTGATCAAATAGAATCACCCTGTAGGCCTGTGGATTAAAATAACGCCGCATTGCAGGGCTGCAGCCACCGCCTGGGCCGCCATGCAGGATCACCACCGGTTTGCCTTCGGGGTTGCCGCATTGTTCCACATAGATACGGTGCCCGTCGCCCATATCGACCATACGCTGGTCGAACGGATCGATCGGCGGGTACAGATATTGAACTGCGCGCTTTTGGTCCGGGTACTTGTCCATTATGGCCCTATATAGTCCTTAAGCGTAAAAGAGCATACGGAGACAGGAATGCAAGCGCATCCGAACACGGTGGATCCATCCGAGATCGCAAAATTCGAAGCGATGGCGGCGGAATGGTGGGATCCTCATGGGAAATTCAAACCCTTGCACATGCTGAATCCTTGCCGTTTGGATTATATCACACAGCAGATCGCCGGTGAATTCGACCGCGATCTGAAAGCGCGAAATCCGTTCGAAGGGCTGCGCCTGCTGGATATCGGTTGTGGCGGTGGTCTGCTGAGCGAACCCATGGCACGTCTGGGGGCCGAGGTCGTTGGGGCCGATGCCGCCGGAGGCAACCTGCCTGTTGCGCGTATCCATGCCGAGCAATCCGGTTTGAAGATCGACTATCGCCACACCACAGCCGAAGACATGGCCGCCGCAGGTGAGCAGTTCGACGTGGTCCTGAACATGGAAGTGGTCGAGCATGTGGCCGACCCGGAGGGCTTCCTGACCGCCTCGCAAAAATTGCTCAAGCCGGGCGGGCTGCTGATCTGCTCAACCATAAACCGCAACCCGAAATCCTATGCGATGGCGATTTTCGGGGCCGAGGTCGTCATGCGCTGGCTGCCGCGCGGCACGCATGAGTGGAACAAGTTCATCACCCCTGATGAGTTGTTCGACCTGCTGCGTCAGGCTGGGATGGACCCGGTGGACCGCAAGGGGTTCGTCTTCAACCCGATCCTCTGGAGCTGGTCGATCTCGGACCGGGATTTAAGCGTGAACTATGTGACGGCGAGTGTGAAACCGGGCTGAGGGTTATTCCCCTTCCAGCTGTTTTCTCAGATCGCGCAGCACTGGCAGTGTCGACCGAACACGGTCGTCCCCCAACTCTCCGACCACGCGGTTGATCAACGGAGCAATCGAGGAAATCGCCTGATCCCGCGCGCGTTTACCGGCGGGGCTGATCGCGACCATCTTGCGGCGGGCATCGTCCCAGTCGGGGCGGATGTGGATGTATCCGGCCCATTCCAGCTTGGCCAAGGTGTTGGTCATCGCCCCTCGGGTCACGTGGAACGTGTTGGCCAGCTGCGCCGGGCTGCGCTCATCCGCGACAAAAGCCAGGTGGTTCAGAACCGAGAAATGCGAGATTTCCATGCCCTTGGGCAGCACCCGGCTAAGCCGGTTCCGCAATAGCTGGTCGGCAGTCAGGATCTCGCTGAACAGCGTGACCGCAAGGGCATTGGTGTCGTCTGTCATTGTTCCGTTCTGTCAGGGTCCGTCGAAGGAACGGCGGTGGTGCAGTGAAGGGACACGTCGCCGTGCCTCAGTCACAGAACTATCATCCAAATCGAAAATGTGAATGCCTGGATCGGTCCCTGCGTCGATCAGCACCTTTCCCCACGGGTCGACGACCATGCTGTGACCGTGAGTATAGCGTGTTTTACCGCCGGTTTTTGGATGTTCGCCTGTTTGGGCCGGGGCCAGCACCCAGCACCCGGTTTCGATTGCACGTGCGCGTAGCAAGGCTTCCCAATGCGCGGCACCTGTGACCGGCGAGAACGCGGCCGGGACGGTCAGAATGCGCGCGCCCGCCTGCGCCAGTGCCGCGTGCAAATACGGAAAGCGGATATCGTAACAGATGGTCAGACCAACCTTGCCGAAATCCGTTTCGGCGATGACCGCTTTTTCACCTGGACGGTAGTTTTTCGATTCGCGGAACGTCTCAGTCTCGGTAACCTGCACATCGAACATGTGGATTTTGTCATACTGCGCCGTGATCTGACCTTGCGGTCCGATCATAAAGCAACGATTGGCAAAGCGACCGTCACTATCATGGGTCTTGAGCCCCAACGAGCCGATCAGAAGCCATACACCCAGATCAGCAGCCTGTTCACGCAGGCCCGCCAAGGTGATGTCATCTTCTTCATGTTGTAAAACCGCGCGCTGCCGTGTGGTGCTGGTCGAAACGCAATTCGTAACCTCTGGTGTCAGAACAAAGCGGGCGCCCTGTTCTGCAGCTTCGGCCATCATACCTCGGACCATCCCGAGGTTTTCAGCCGGATCGTCCGACGAGGTGATTTGCAGCAGCGCGGTTTTCATCAGGCCGCAAGCAGAGGGTCAAGCTTGCCCTGACGCTCCAACTCGTACAAATCATCGCAACCGCCGACATGCGTAGCGCCGATGAAAATCTGCGGGACCGTGCGTTTACCCCCGGCACGTTGAATCATTTCAGGTTTGCGTTTGGGGTGCATCAGCACGTCGATTTCCTTGAACTCGACACCTTTCTGCTTCAGCAGGCGTTTGGCCGCATGACAAAAGCCGCACAGTGGCGATGTATAGATCTCTACCGACTTCATTTTCCGTTCCCTTTGGATTTCGCGCAATCTTGGGCGAATTAGGCATCCTTGGCAACGCGCGCCAGAGCCAACACGAAAATATGATTTGCCCCCGCCGCCTGACAGGCACGAGTGCATGCGGCCAGTGTTGCCCCGGACGTCATCACATCGTCCACCAGCAAAATGTCCCGGCCAGTTAGATGGCGGGCTTTTCGGGGGTGAAGGCATATCGCGTCGCCCAAAATCTGTGCCCGCTCGGCAGCTGTTTTGCCGTCCAGCACCGGCGTCTTTTTTTTGCGAATCAACAGATCGGGTACACATTCCAATCCTGTCTCGCGCGCCAGGTTCTGCGCCAACAGAGCTGACTGGTTGTATCGCCTTTTGACCAATCGTGACCAATGCAGAGGAACCGGAGCAATCACCATATCCGGTCGCAGCAGTGGGTGCCCTGCCTGCGCCATCCACTGCGCGGCAGGGCGGGCCAGTTCAGGCCGATCTCCGTGTTTCAGCGCCAGGATCAGTGACCGCGCCTTGCCGTCATACAAAAGCGCGGCGCGGCCTGCCCTCCAAGGGCGCGCGGTCTTCAGGCAATCATCGCACTCGGTCCGAAACTCGTCCTGCCCCCCGATCAGGGGCAGACCGCAACTTTCACAGACCGTGCCGCCAATGAATGGCGTTTCCCGCCAGCATGGGCCACACAGGCCAAAATCGGACTCGGTCAGGTCGCCGCACCCCATGCAACGTGGTGGATAAATCAGCGCAAGTGCGGTTTGAATCCGTTGCGCGATGCGATACTTGCCAGCTATGAAACTGCCCGAACCCACTGCACCCTCACTTTTTGACCGTGCCGCCATTCTGCGTCATCGCAGCCGCGTGCAGGATAACGCCCTTTTTCTGCACCGCGCCGCGATGGACGAGGTTCAGGATCGGCTCTCCATGGTTAACAAAACCTTTACGGCGGCAGCGATCGTGACCGCATTCCCGCAGCTTTGGACGGACGCGTTTCCCGAAGCCTCGATCATAGCGGACAACGATGTGCTGGCACTGCAACCCGGCGCCCATGACCTTGTTATCCACGCCATGACACTGCACTGCGCAAACGATCCGGTGGGTCAGTTGATCCAATGCCACCGCGCGCTGAAACCCGACGGGTTGTTGCTGGTTGTTTGTCTGGGCGGCGAAACGTTGCACGAATTGCGCTCGGCGTTGGGTCAGGCAGAGATTGACGTTACCGGTGGCCTCAGCCCCCGCATCGCCCCGATGGCCGGGTTGAGAGACTTCGGCGGTTTGTTGCAGCGGGCCGGTCTGGCCTTGCCCGTCGCAGACTCGATGCCACTCACGGCTGAGTACCGTGACATCTGGCACCTGATGCACGATCTGCGGCATATGGGTGAGGCCAATGCGTTATCCGGGCGACTGAAACACCCGACCAAACGCGCAGTATTTGAGGCCGCGCAAAACATTTACGCGTCTCATTTCACCACAGGATCGGGACGTCTGGCAGCCACGTTCGAACTGATCTGCCTGACCGGATGGTCCCCCCACGACAGTCAACCCAAACCACTGCGTCCTGGGTCAGCGCAAGCACGTTTGGCTGACGCCTTGCGCGCGGACGAGGGCAAACTGCCCGATTGACGCGCGACCAAATCCCCTTATTTCAGGCCCTAACGCAAGAAATTCAGGAAGCCTCATATGTTTGATGCCACGCGACCCGCTCACGCTCCTACGGATCACCCCAAGATCAGGATGGGGCGCGTCGGTATATTGCTGGCCAATCTGGGCACGCCAGACGACTACACATATTGGCCGATGCGCCGATATCTGAATGAGTTTTTGTCGGACCAGCGTGTCATCGATTATCCAAAGTGGAAATGGCAACCGATTCTACAGGCGATCATCCTGACCAAGCGACCTTTCAGTTCCGGCGAGGCATACAAATCGATCTGGAACCAGGAAAAGGGCGAAAGTCCGCTGATGACCATCACCAAGGACCAGACCGCCAAGTTGAGCCAGACGATGCAGGCACGATACGGTGATCAAGTCATGGTCGATTTCTGTATGCGTTACGGCAACCCATCGACCAAATCCAAAGTGCGCGCGATGGTAGCGGCAGGGTGCGATCGCATCTTGTTTTTTCCGCTTTACCCTCAATACGCTGGCGCAACGACGGCCACCGCCAACGACCAGTTCTTTCGCGCACTGATGGACGAAGCCTGGCAGCCCGCGACGCGAACCGTTCCGGCCTATTTCGATGAACCCATCTATATCGATGCGCTGGCACAGTCTGTTGAACGCGCATACGAGGCTATGGAGACAAAGCCCGACATTCTTGTCTGCTCATATCACGGGATGCCCGAGCGGTATCTTCAGCAGGGCGATCCCTATCACTGCCAATGCGCTAAAACGACGAGGCTGTTAAAGGAGCGGCTGGGCTGGACAGATGATCAATTGGTATCGACCTTCCAGTCGCGCTTCGGCCCCGAAGAATGGTTGAAACCTTACACGGTGGATCACGTGGCTGACCTGGCGAAGCAAGGCAAAAAGAACATTGCAGTTATTGCTCCGGCGTTTTCTGCAGACTGCATCGAAACGCTTGAAGAGATTAACGAAGAAATCAAAGAGAGCTTCGAAGAAGCAGGCGGGGAGACGTTTACCTATATTCCATGCCTTAACGATGACGACGCCCATATCGCGGCACTTGGAAAGGTGATCGAAGACAATCTGTGCGGGTGGCTGGCGTAAAGCGTTTCCAGAACGCAACCCGCATTTTCTATGAGAACGCCAAGCTCGGCTTGATACTGGCCTGTCAATATCCCCCCGGCGCGCAACAGGCTTGAAGACCTGTTGGAACTAAAAAAGGCGGTGGATTGCTCCACCGCCTTTTTCATGAATTCCGTGTCGGATTAGCTTGCAGCAACAGCAGCAGCAACAACGACCAGCAGGATCAGCGGCAGCAGAATGCCCTGCGACGAACCCTGAGTTTCTTCAACAACAACTGGTGCTTCAACAACCGGCTCTTCCAGGTTGCCAGCATATGCAGTCGAAGCTGCTGCAGTCAGAGCTGCGGCGAGAACGAGTTTCTTCATATTAACCTCCAGAATTTGCACGGTTCCAATACCCGGAGCCGCACATCTAAGACTTACCTCGTAGTTTTTTCTAACCAGCATTAGAGCGGGAATGCAATTGCAACTTGACCGGTGAGCGGGTTCGTACACGAAAATGTCGTCAAATTAGCAACACTTGCGTGCCAACCTTCGCCATCGAAAACAGCTCGGCGATGTCTTCGTTGAAAAGGCCGATGCAGCCGTTCGAAGATCTGCGGCCTATTTTGCGTGTATCGTGCGTCCCGTGAATGCGATAATACTTCCAGCTAAGGTATAAAGCGTGTGTTCCCAATGGGTTATCAGGACCCGGAGGAATGTAGTCCGGCCATTCCGGATTTCGCTTCTTCATCGACGGCGTCGGAGACCAGCTTGGGCCTTCGACCTTGCGGATTACGCTGGTACGCCCGCGCCGGGTGAGTTCTTCGGTCAGTGGAACCGACGATGGGTACAATTTATAGACTGTTTGGTCATCCGACCAGTAATGCAACGCCCTTGAGACGGTGTCGACCAAAATAGCGCCATTTCTGGTGTTCGAGAAATACGGTTGCCAATCCAGTGCCCGGAACCCGGATACGTTGCGGCGAACCGCCGGTTCGGTCTCGGGTGCGGGGCGCAGCGGGTCGCCCGGGATATATTGTGCCAGTGCCGGTGTAGCCAGAGTGGCGGTAGCCCCTGCCAGAAACCCTCTGCGGGTGGGCGAATGAATGCGCTTTTTGACCATGACATCGGGTCCTGTGTTTAGGTTAGGTCTGAAATCAGAGGTATTCTATTGCCAGAATGCTTCAGTCGCAAACCAAACCGGCAGAATCACGCAAGTTATGACCATTGCGCGTTTGCTCAGAACAAGCAGGCGCGCTATGCCGTATTGTGATACAATAATCAGGTCGAACATGACGCGCATCGTTTCTTTACTGTTGATTTGCTTTGTCGCGCTTGCGGCATGTACCAACACTGGCTCAACCACTCTGGGATCTGATGGTCGCCCATTGCCGACCGTATACAAGATCCGCGGCAATCCGGAAAAGCTGCAGTTCCGCATGCTTGATTCGGTCAATGCTTTGCGTCAGTCTCAGGGACTGCAGCCCGTACAGCTGAACGCACAGCTGAACGCAGCGGCAGCGACTCATTCGAAGGATATGTCGCGGCAGAACCGGCCCTGGCACTTTGGGTCAGACGGTTCATCACCGATCGACCGGGCAGCGCGTGTCGGCTATTTCGGAACGTTCCTGGGGGAAGCCATTTCCGAAACCTACGAGACCGAGACGGAAACACTTGCCGCATGGATGCAGGAACCTGGACCAAGGGCTGTCATCATGGACGCCAAAGCCACCCAAATGGGATTCGCCTGGCATCAGGAAGGCGGTGGTAAAATCTGGTGGACGCTGGAAATGGGAACCGGTGGTTGATCCGGTCAAATGAAAAGAAAGAAGCCCCCGGTTTTCGGGGGCTTTTTTAGTTAATCAGGCGGCTTGCATAGACTGCGCCTCAGTCAAGATCGCATAGAGCTTTACCGGATCAGGGTTGGCCCGGAGCTTGGTGCAAACCGAAGTATCCCGCAATGTGCGAGACACCAGCGCCAGAGCTTTGAGGTGATCAACACCCGCCTCTTCCGGTGCAAACAGCGCGAAGGCAATGTCCACAGGCTGGCGATCAACCGAACCGAAATCGATGGGCTTCTCAAGCATGACAAAAACACCTGAAACCGAATCAAGATCGGGCAGGCGCGCATGCGGCAGCGCCACACCATGGCCGACACCGGTCGGTCCAAGGCTTTCCCGCTCCAGCAGCAAATCAACTGCTTCCTGAGGATCGATACCTAGCGTCGCCGCGGCGACGTCACCGATTTCCTGAAACAGCCGCTTCTTGCTGGAAGCCGCGGACAATACACGCACCGCTTCGGGCTTCAGTATGCTCGAAAGCTCCATAATCACGCTCCATGGCACGCACCCGCATCAGCGGGTGCAGCCCCGTATCCTTGCCTGTTACGGATCAATCCAGCCGATATTACCGTCTTCGCGACGATAAACGACATTCAATCCGTCCTTGTTTTCATTTCTGAACACCAGTACTGGCGCACCGGCAAGTTCCATTTGCATAACGGCCTCTCCAACGCTCAAAGATGGGATTTTTGTTTCCATCTCAGCCACAATCATTGGCTGAAGCGATTCGGGTTCATCGACCGACTCCGATTCGTTAGAAGCGAGGATATAAGAGGACGCCCCAAAGAGTTCAACCGGTTCGGCCCGATCCTTGTGGTGGTCCTTCAGGCGGCGCTTGTAACGACGCAACTGTTTTTCCATTTTATCACAGCATGCCTCAAATGCCGCGTAGATCTCGGTTGCATGGGCCTTGGCCTGCGCCGTCAGGCCAGTGGACAGGTGCACCGTTGTTTCGCATACATATTCATGCGCCGAACGGGAAAAGACGACGTTGGCATCCGTAGGCCGCTGCGCATACTTGCCCACGACCTCATTCAGTTCGGTCTGCACGTGTGTCTGCAATGCTGAACCGATGTCGATCTGTTTTCCGCTGATTTGGTAACGCATGTGATCTCCTTCACAATTCACACCCATTCTGACGCCGCGAAACGCGGCGAGCTTGTTTTTATCGGGTGGGGGGTAGAGACATTTTCCGCGGTTGCCTTGTTTCCAGCCCTTCGAAGAAGGGACATCGATATCCAGACTGGAACCGGGTAAATGCCATAAGCCAATTGAGGCAAGAGACGAGGGAAGAGTCAATCAAAACAGATGTGTATATACGCGATTTCCGCCATGCAATTGGCACAACTCCGCGCAAGGTTATGAAATGCGGAAATTCTCGCCCAGATAGACGCGGCGCACATTCTCGTTTTCGACAACCTCATCAGGTGTGCCGGACATCAAAACCTGACCGTCATGCAGGATATAGGCCCGGTCGACAATTTCCAGCGTTTCCCGGACGTTGTGATCGGTGATCAGCACACCAATACCGCGTTTCTTCAGATCCGCGACCAGATGGCGAATATCCCCGACACTAATTGGGTCAACGCCTGCAAACGGTTCATCCAGCAGCAGGTATTTGGGGTCTGCGGCCAAACAGCGCGCGATCTCGACCCGGCGGCGCTCGCCGCCTGACAGCGCCAATGCCGGGGCCCGGCGCAAGTGTTCGATCGAAAAGTCAGACAACAGCTCTTCCAAACGCTCTTTGCGCTTATGCGCATGAGAGACCGTGATATCCAGAACGGCAGCAATGTTGTCCTCGACGCTCATGCCGCGAAAGATCGACATCTCCTGCGGCAAATAGCCGATCCCCATCCTTGCCCGCCGGTACATCGGCAAAGTAGTCACATTCTGGCCGTCGATCGTGACTTTTCCCGCCTCGGGGAACACAAGGCCCGCAACTGAATAGAACGTTGTGGTTTTACCAGACCCGTTCGGCCCCAGCAGCGCCACCACTTCGGACCGACCCAACGTCATCGAAACATCGCGGATCACCGTCTTTTTTTTGTAGGACTTCCGCAGCTTCTCGATGCGCAGCCCGGAACTGCCCTCGGTCAGTTTCAGGTCGGGACGCGCCATCAGTTGTTTCCCTGCTGCAAGATCGTTTTGACCCGCCCGGTCATTGTCGCAGTGCCCGATGTCAGGTTGGCGTTCATCTGATCGCCACTGATGATGCTGGGGCCCTGTGTCAGAAGGACATTGCCCTTCATGACAATCTCACCCGAGCCGATCTTGTATTCAGCCCAGTCGCCTTCCGCTGCATCCGGCGGGCTGACCAGAACCACATTCTCGGTCGCCTCCATTCGCTCGATCGCCGAGCGTTCCTGATTGTAGATAACCAGCACGCGTTCGGCTGTCAGGCGCATTTCACCCTGTACGACGATGACATTCCCGATGAACTCGGCCGATCCGTCCTCTTGATTGACGTTCAGGGTTTCCGATGTCACCTCGACCGGCAGGCTCGGATCGGCATTCGCGGACCCAAAAGCCACCTGCGCCTCTTGCGCAGTCACGGGCGCGGCGCCCGCGATCAAGGCGAGGCACAAAGGAACAAATCGAAAATCGAACACAAGTTATCTTTCTGCTTTTTCAGGCTCGTATACCAGCTTCACACCGTCTGTAAAAACAATATGGACCGGCCCGTCCGTTTTTTCAGTGCCAAAGGTCATACGCCCCGCGGAAAAGTTACCGATCGGACCGGTTCCGTTCACCTGCCCCGGCGTATCGCCCCGGACTTCGTCCAACGAGGTATTGAGCAGATCCGTCGTAACCTTGAGCCCATCCGCCGTGGTGATGACCACGTCACCAACAAAGGTTGCTGTTCCACTATCCGGACGGATCAGGCCGGAATTCGAATCCAGCGTAATTGTGCCGCCATTGAGCAGCCCAAAGCGGCCGCGAAACTCGGACGCGGTCGGAACCGACGCCTCGGTGCCCTGCGTGGCTTGCACCGCCTCGATATGCACGGTCTCTCCCTTGCGGGTCGTTCCGCGGTAATCCGGCCGCGTTACCACCTGTTGTGCCAGTCTCTCATCAATGTCTTTCTGCGCGAAAGGCACGGAAACGTTTGTTTCAATGCTGCGGGACAGCAGGAATACCGTGGATAACATCACAATAGCCGCAAGCGGCAACAGCACCTTCAGGAACTGCACCATGCGGGAATATCTGTCCACCTCAGCCTCCCTCAGCCCAGACCGACACGCAGGCAATCGTGGATGTGAAGCAGCCCCAAAGCCTGACCTGATGTCGCCTCGTCAACCACGAAGAGCGAGGTGATCTTACGGTCATTCATGATTGCAACCGCTTCTTCTGCCAACGCATCCGGGGATATGGTTGTGGGGTTGGGGGTCATGACCTGCTCGGTCGTTTTGTTCAGCAGCCCATCCATGTGGCGCCGCAAGTCACCGTCTGTAATGATCCCTGCCAATTGACCCTGCGGGTCCGTTACGCCAGCAACACCAAACCCCTTCTGGCTGATTTCGATCAGCGCATCGCTCATCGGAGTATTTGCCGCAATCAGAGGCAGGGCCTCTCCGACATGCATCAGATCCTGTACTGTGCTCAGCCGAGCACCCAGTTTGCCGCCGGGATGGAAGGCACGGAAATCCTCGGGCCGGAAATCGCGGTATTTCATGAGGGCAATCGCCAGTGCATCCCCCATGGCAAGGGTCAGCGTTGTGGAGATCGACGGCACCATACCAAAACCGCAGGCCTCGCCCATCGACGGGATCAGAAGATGTACGTCGGCCTGTTTCATCAATGTGCTGTCAGGTTTGCTGGACAATCCAATCAGCGGAATGCCAAAGCGGCGCGTAAAGGCCAGCAGATTGGCAAGTTCCGGTGCCTCGCCCGAATTCGAAATCGCCAAAACCACATCACCCTTGGAGACCATGCCAAGATCACCATGGCTGGCCTCGGCCGGATGCACGAAATAGGCAGGCGTTCCGGTGCTGGCCAGCGTGGCCGCAATCTTGTGACCTATGTGGCCTGACTTGCCGATGCCGCTGATGATGATGCGCCCGGTGGCCTGAAGGATCAGCTGCACGGCTTTAGCAAAATGCGCGTCCAGACTGTCGGCAAGTACGTCCAGCGCGCGGGCTTCGTCAGTCACCACCTGACGGGCGGTTTTCAAGAATGCTTCGGTATCGGTCATGAGTGCGCAAAGATATCCGTTTCGGGCCAACCGGCGAGGTCCAGTTTCGCACGCATCGGCAGGAAGTCAAAACAGGCCTGCGCCATTTCAGTCCGGTCCTCGCGAGCCAGCCGAATGTTTAGCGCATCGCGCAGCTGATGCAGATAAAGAACGTCAGACGCAGCATAATCCAATTGAGCGTCCGTTAATGAGGCTGCGCCCCAATCGCTCATCTGTTGCTGTTTGGAAATATCGACACCGATGAGTTCCTGACACAGGTTCTTGAGCCCATGCCGGTCGGTATAGGTCCGCACCAGGCGGCTGGCGATCTTGGTGCAATAGACCGGCGCGGCCAGAGCACCAAATGTATGGTACATAGCGGCGATGTCGAAGCGCCCGAAATGGAACAGCTTCAGAATGTCAGGGTTTTCCAGCATGGCACATAGGTTCGGCGCCTCAGTCTGGCCTTTTTCCACCTGCACGATATGGCTGTTGCCGTCACCACCCGACATCTGAATCACGCACAAGCGGTCCCGATGTGGGTTCAGACCCATGGTTTCACAGTCAATGGCCACAACAGGGCCCAGATCCAGCCCGTCCGGCAGGTCGTTTTTGTACAAATGGTTCGCCACCCGACTATTCCTTTGTGCGGTATCGCCTCCGAGATAGGCGGTTTGGTCCATAAACTCAACGCCGTCCAAAAGTCACGGGCAAATCCCCGCAACAAGATTGACAATATCCTCATGGGGGGGATAGGGATACATCATGACAAATTTACCCCGCGAGTCGCATCCGCATATCACGGCAAGGCTGAAACGGGCCCACGGGCATCTGGCAAAGGTCATTGCCATGCTTGAAGGTCAGGCGCCCTGTTCTGACATCGCCCAACAGCTGTTTGCCGTTGAAAAAGCGGTCACCAACGCCAAGCGTGCCTTGATCCATGATCACATCGACCATTGCCTGTCTTCCGATGGCGATAGCGGCGGGATCGAGGATTTCAAAGCCATCACGAAATACCTCTGAACCATGCTGAGCATTCTAAAAAACCGGACCTACCGCCACCTGTTTGCTGCCCAGATCGTCGCCCTGACCGGAACCGGGCTGGCCACAGTCGCGCTTGGGCTGCTGGCCTTTGATCTGGCCGGAGACGCTGCTGGCCTTGTGCTGGGCACCGCGCTAACGATCAAGATGGTGGCCTATGTCACCGTGGCCCCCCTGGCCGCTGCATTTGCCGAGCGGCTGGACCGTCGGAAAATGCTGGTTCTTCTGGACCTGATCCGCGCCGCAGTCGCTGTATGCCTGCCTTTCGTGACCGAGGTCTGGCAAATCTATGTGCTGATCTTCGTGCTACAATCCGCCTCGGCGGGCTTTACGCCCGCCTTTCAGGCAACGATCCCGGACGTCTTGCCGGACGAAAACGAATATACCCGCGCTTTGTCACTGTCACGTCTTGCCTACGACATGGAAAGCCTGCTGAGCCCGATGTTTGCCGCGGCTCTTCTGTTGCTGGTCAGCTTCAACAGCCTGTTCTGGGGCACAGCGCTGGGGTTTGTTGCTTCGGCATTGCTGGTGGTCTCGGTCGTCCTGCCCTCGCCCAAGCCCAGCAAACCACGCGGAATCTATGACCGCACGACACGCGGAATTCGCATCTACCTGAAAACGCCCCGGCTGAGGGGGCTGCTTGCGCTTAACTGGAGCGCCGCAGCGCTGAGTTCGATGGTAATCGTCAACACAGTGGTCATCGTGCGGGCCACCCTTGGCCTGTCAGAAAGCGCCGTGGCCATTGCACTGGCCGGATTTGGCGGCGGGTCGATGCTGGCGGCGTTTGCTCTGCCCCGACTGCTGGATCGGATTGAGGATCGCAAGGTTATGCTGTCCGGAGCCATTCTTGCGTCGGGCGCTATGGCCGTCGCCTCGGTTCTGACCGCGACGACCCCGCTTACGCTGGGTGTCCTTGCCGTTTTTTGGGCCTTTATCGGCTTTGGGTATTCTACAACCCTTACGCCTTCGGGTCGTTTGTTGACCCGTTCGGCCCATCCCGAAGACCGCCCCGCCGTCTTTGCCGCACAGTTTACTCTGTCACACGGCTGCTGGTTGGTGCTGTATCCGCTGGCTGGGTGGATAATGACTGCCTATGGGCCGACTGTTGCGCTCGGCAGTATGTCCATTCTGTCCGTGGCAGGCGTGATTGTGGCAGCCAGTCTTTGGCCGCGTGACGATCAGGAACCGGTTGTTCACACTCACCCCGATCTGCCAGCCGATCATCCGCATCTGGCCGGGGCGGACCCGCACGCGCACCCGATTATAATCGACGACCTGCACCCACGCATGCCGCGTGAGCCTTGAGAAAAGATGTCAATCTGATCTAAACCCGGACTTGCCGCAAACCGGAGCCCCAATGGACCAGCTTGACCGCCGTATCATCGCCGCCCTGCAAGCCAATGCACGTGCCTCGACCACGCAGATCGCGGCCTCGCTGGGTGTGGCCCGCACGACTGTGCATGAACGGATCAATCGTCTGGAACATCGCGGCGTAATCACCGGATACACCGTGCGCCTTGGGTCCACGGAAGACACACCCAAAGTGCAGGTCATCGTCATGCTGGAAGTGCAGCAGAAGGAAACCAACCGGATCCTTAAACGGCTCGAGGCTTATCCCGAGGTCAAACTATGCCTATCGATCAATGGCGAATTCGATCTGATGCTGACCGCTGATGCCCCGAGGCTGGAGGATCTGGACATTCTGGTGGACGATCTGGCGAAGATCCCTGGCGTCCTGCGCACCAATACAAGCGTTGTTTTTGGGCGCAGGATTGACCGAAACTGAGGCTGCGATAACCCTCTGTAAACCGATCGGCGGCTAGCTTGGCCGAAAACGCCAGAATCCCGGACCGGCAGAATGCCAATTCGCAGAATACCGATTGCTTTCATGATACTGCATGTGCTGTTGGCGCAGGTGGGTTCTGCCATGCACGCAGCACCGACAGGCGGGCTTTGTGATCAGGCCGCGCAACATGCGGCACTGTCCGAAGATGTTCCGCTGGACGTGCTGCGCGCCATAACTCGCGTTGAAACCGGGCGAACAGTCGACGGAATGTTGCAGCCCTGGCCGTGGACCATAAATGTCGAAGGTCAGGGGTATTGGTTCAAGTCCGAGGCCGAGGCCAAGGCCTATGTTTTCAAAATTTTCAAAGCGGGCTCTCGCAGCTTTGACGTCGGGTGTTTCCAGGTCAATTATCGCTGGCATGGCAAGGCCTTCCGCTCGATCGATGCGATGTTCGATCCGGATGCGAACGCAACCTACGCCGCCCGCTTCCTGAAAGACCTTTATTTCGAGCTTGGTTCGTGGCCTGCTGCGGCCGGGGCGTATCATTCCCGCACGAATGCTCTGGCCGAGGCTTATCGCGGTCGGTTCCAGACGGTGATGGCTCAATTGGACAACCCGCCCTCGCACGAGTTTTCTGGCAAGTCACCCGATCCGTTCACAAGGGCCGGAGCGCCCTTGATTCCGATGCTAGTGGCCTCACCCGCCACCGCTGCTCTGGGCTCTCTGGTCCCGACCAATAGCACAGCAAATGCTTTCATCCCTTTCAATTAGGAAACCTGCGTGCCCAAGATTGACATCCGGTCCCTGTTTTCACCAACCGTTCTGTTGGCACTGGCGCTGGTGACCGTCATCGTCATGATGATCCTGCCCATGCCCGCCTGGGTGCTGGACGTCGGGCTAGCCGCCTCTTTCGCGCTGGCCATCCTGATTTTCACTCTGACGCTGTTCATCGAACGTCCGCTGGATTTCTCGTCCTTCCCAACGATTCTTCTGGCATCGTTGATGTTGCGCCTGTCGCTGAACGTCTCGTCGACCAAACTGATCATCGGTCAGGGACATACCGGGCCGAACGCCGCGGGTGACGTGATCGAAGGGTTCGCCAATTTCGTCATGGGCGGCAGCATCTTTCTTGGCCTTGTGGTATTCGGCGTGCTTCTGATCGTGAACTTCATGGTCATCACCAAAGGGGCCGCCCGTATGGCCGAGGTCGGCGCGCGCTTTGCCTTAGACGGGATGCCGGGCAAGCAGCTTGCCATCGACAGCGACATGTCAGCCGGTGCCATCGACCATCAGCAAGCCAAGGAACGGCGGGAACGCGAACAGCAGGAAACGACGTTCTTTGGCTCGCTCGACGGTGCGTCGAAATTTGTCAAAGGTGATGCCGTTGCCGGCCTTCTGATCACTCTTTTGAACCTTGTTATGGGTTTGGTCATGGGCGTGATCGTGCACGGAATGCCGGTGTCTTCGGCGTTCGAGACTTATGCAATCCTGACCGTCGGTGATGGTCTGGTCTCGCAAATCCCTGCGGTTATCATCTCGATTGCCTCTGCATTGCTGCTGGCGCGCGGCGGAACACAGGGTGCCACCGACAATGCCATTTTCTCCCAACTCGGGCGGCATCCGGCTGCGCTGTCTACTGTGGCGGTTCTTATGGTTCTGTTTGCGCTGGTGCCCGGCCTGCCTTTCCTGCCGTTCATCCTTGGTGCAGCTGTGCTTGGTTATGCGGCCTACAGAATTCGGAAAAAGCAGAAAGAAACGGACCCGTCATTGCATTCGCAGGCGACCGAAACCGAGGTGTCGGTCTCGCAGGCTATTGGTGATATTCTGGATCTGGATGACGTGCACCTTGAATTCGCACCCGATCTGGTAAGCTTGGTTTTGAATCCCGCAACCGGGTTGGATGCCCGCATCGCCAATATGCGCAACTACGTGGCGTCTACCTTCGGATTGATCCTGCCCGAAATTCGCCTGACTGATCGAGCCGACCTGCCAACCGGAACCTATGTGATCAAGGTTCAGGGGGTCGAACAGGCGCGCGGCGTTCTGAACCCCGATCTGGTTCTGGCTCTGGTTCAGGACGGGTTCGATCTGTTGCCCGAAGGCAATGACGTGACCGAGCCGGTTTACGGCGCGCCTGCCCGCTGGATCCTGCCCAAACATCAGGAGGACGCAGCGCTGAACGGGGCCACTATCGTCTCACCGCCCGAGATCCTGGCCACGCATCTGCTAGAGATTATCAAGCAGAACTTCTCGCGCTTGCTGACGTTGAAATCCCTGCGCCGCCTGCTGACCGAAATGACCCGCCTGAGCGACCCAGTTCGGGCTGAGGCAAACCGCAAGTTGCTGGATGAATTGATCCCCGACAAAGTGCCAATGGACACATTGCACGCCGTTCTGCGACTGCTTCTGGAGGAACGGGTTTCGATCCGGAACATGGCCCTGATCCTTGAAAGCGTTGCCGAAGCACGGCTGACAACCACCCAGCCTGAAGGCATCTGCGAATTGGTGCGCCAGCGTCTCGGATTTCAACTGATCGCCGATATGAAGCGTGAGGATGGCTCAATCCCGCTGATCCAACTGGCCCCCGAGTGGGAGGAAACGTTCACCACCTATCAGGTCGACGCGCCCAGCGCCGGACTGGATGTCGCGCTACCGCCGAACCTGTTTAACAAGCTGGCCGACGGCATGGTCAGCAGTATCGCCAGATCTGCTGATAACGGTCTGTTTCCTGCTGTCGTGACCTCGTCCCGGCGACGCCGGTTGTTGCGTACGATCATGCATGCGCGCGGCGTTTCAAACCCGGTCCTTTCTTTTGAGGAAATCGGGTTGGAAGCCAAACCCGCGCTGGTAGGAACTGTTCCCGCGTGATCGCTCTGCCACCAGAATTGTTGACGCAGCTGGCCGAACCGCTCTGGCAGGCCTTTGCGGTTTTTCTGCGCGTCTCTGCTTTGGTTTCGCTGTTGCCTGCTTTCGGCGAACGCAGCATTCCAACACGGATGAAACTGGGGATATCCGTCGCCTTTACCCTGATCATTTTTCCGGCAACCCAACCTCTGGACCTGTCTCCCAGCCTGTGGACGCTGGGGTGGTTGGTTGGGACAGAAATCCCGATTGGGCTGGCGCTTGGAACCGGGCTGCGGCTGTTTGTTTTGGCGCTGCAAACCGCGGGATCCATTGCCGCGCAATCCACGTCATTGTCGCAATTGCTGGGTGCGGCGGCCACTGATCCTGTTCCGGCAATGGGATACCTGCTAACGATCGCGGGGCTAACGCTTGCCGTCATCATGGGCTTGCACGTACGGGCCGCGCAATTCCTGATCCAGAGTTATGCCCTATTCCCCATGGGGTTGGTGCCAAGCTCGGCAGATTTGTCCCATTGGGGTGTGCGACAAATCTCACGCAGCTTTGGGTTGGCCTTCTCGCTGGCAACGCCATTCGTCATCGCCTCGTTGATCTACAATCTTGCACTTGGGGTTATCAACCGGGCCATGCCGCAATTGATGGTCGCCTTGGTGGGCGCGCCAGCAATAACGTTTGCTGGGCTGTTTTTGCTGTTTGCGGGCGCACCATTGATCCTCTCTGTTTGGTCTGACGCGCTGATTGCCTTCTTCATGAACCCGATCGGAGGCCAGCGATGAGCGGTGCCGATGACGACAGCGACAAGTCATACGAGCCGACGCCGCAAAAGCTCCAGAAAGCCCGTGAAAAGGGCGAGGTTCCCAAGTCCAACGACTTGTCGGTTGTTGCGGCATATACTGGGCTGCTGATCGCATTGTTGGCGGCAGGGCAGTACGCGGTCGCGCAATTGGGAACTCTGTTCATGGTCCTGATCGACCAATCCAACCAGATCGCGAACCTTCTGAAAACCGGACCTGCGGCAGCAACGGTTGCCGAAATTCTGAGTGGCGCGTTGCCACCCATTGCCGTGCTTTTCTGCCTGCCCGCGGTGGCCGTTTTGTTAAACCTGATTGCTCAGCGCACGCTGGTGTTCGCCCCCAGCAAACTGAAACCAAAGCTTTCGCGGATTTCCCTTGTTTCGAATGCCAAAAACAAGTTCGGGCGCGGTGGCTTGTTCGAGTTCGCCAAGAGTGCAACCAAACTGGCGATTTACAGCCTGTGCCTCGCACTTTTCATCAAGTCGAATCTGGCCGAAATTCTGTCTGCCAGCGCGGCCCCGGCAAAGTCATCCATACTGCTGATGATGAACCTGTTGTTTCGCTTCCTGTTCATTGTGGTTGCCATCGCACTCGGCATCGGCGTTATCGACTTTCTGTGGCAATACGCCGAGCACATGCGCAAGAACCGCATGTCGCGCAAAGAGATCCAGGATGAAACTAAGAACGCCGAAGGCGACCCGTATGTAAAGCAATACCGCCGTCAACGTGCGCAGGAGATCGCCTCCAGCCAGATGATGGTAGATGTTCCGGGCGCGGATGTTGTTATCGTAAACCCCACCCATTTTGCCGTTGCACTGAAGTGGTCTAGGGCTACTGGCAGCGCACCTGTTTGTGTCGCCAAAGGTGTGGATGCAGTAGCCGTTTCCATCCGTTCTGCTGCGGCTCAGGCCGGCGTTCCGATCCGCTCGGATCCTCCGACGGCGCGTGCGCTTCACGCAACTGTCGACATCGGGCAGGAGATCTCCGAAGAACAATTTCGCCCCGTTGCCGCTGCAATCAGGTTCGCCGAAGCGATGCGGAAACGTGCAAAGGAGCAGATCCGATGAAGGACACTCAGTTAAGCGGGCTGGACAAAATAGCCGACGTCGCTTTCCAGAAGCAATTTCAGACACTCCGCCCAATCCTCGAGGCCGAGGCCAGAATTCAGAACCAATTGGCGAAACTGGATCATCAGCTTGACCAGGTGCGCAAAGCCAGCGGTTGGACAGAAGGATATCAGATATCCGGGGCCGACATTCTTTGGAATGGCTGGGAATCTGCCACGCGACGCGCGTTGAACATGCGACTTGCCCAAACGCGCGCTCAGAAACTGGCCGGTCTGGAGGCGCTCAGAATTGCATTTGGCCGCAAACAAGCCGTCGCAACCCTGCGGGATCAGCAGCTGAAAAGCCATCGGCAGGCCGTTGCTCGAAAGCAAACCCGTTAATGCTGACCGGAGCCGCGCCGTGAAGCGACCTTCGTCAGGTATCTTGACGGTTCACGCTCATGATCAGCACTTTTGAAACATCTTCACCCAGCTCTTTTTTCGCCACTACCAACAAGGACTTACGCAAGACATCCAGATTCCGGGATTCTGTGAAAGTCCCATCAAATCCCCCGGTATTTGCGTGATCAAACAGAACCTGAAGAAAGCCATCCCGCAACTTGGGCTCAATGGAATAAAAAGTTTCTTCAATTGCTGTGTTCGCCTCAAGACTGAGAGACAAAGTGACCATCGCTTCGATTTCGTCATCCCCAACCACCGGAACGACAAAATGTTTGGTCAACTTTAGATACCCATAGGCTGGCTTTTTTTCCTTGGACTTTTCAGACTTCTCGTGACCGGCCTTCTCTTCTTTTGCCACTTCTTTTTCGGCGGCTGTTTTGTCGGGCTTGCCCGAAGGTGACAGAAACAGCCCGGCACCGACACCCGCACCCAGGCCGACAATCAGGAAAACGACTGGAACCAGTTTTGCAATCACGGTCGCACCTCAGAACGGCAAGAGTGAATCAAGAACTTGCTGGCCGTATCGGGGTTGCTGGACATCCGTAATCTGACCTCTTCCACCATAAGACACCCGCGCCGAGGCGATCTTGTCGTAGGTGACTTCGTTTTGTCGCGAGATATCCTGAGGGCGGACATACCCGGCCACCAAAAGCTCGCGCAGCTCAAAATTGACCCGCAACTCCTGCGAGCCGGAAATCGAAAGAACCCCGTTCGGCAGAACATCCAGAACCGTCGCGGCGACACGCAGGGTTAGTTTCTCGTTTCGCCTCACAGATCCCCGCCCGGAACTTGTGGAATCCGCTTCGATGGACACGGCTTCATCCAGCGATGCCCCGTCAGGTAAGTGTTTTTGCACGCGCTGGGGCAAACCAAAGAGGCCAGGAACCTCAAGGTTTTCCGAGCCTGATCTGGACCGTCTGGTGTTGTTTGATATCTCAGCTTTTTCATCCAACTCGATGACTACAGTCAGGATGTCACCTTTCTTGATCGCTCGCTGATCGCCCAGCAAGGATTGCTGCCCTCCGCTCCAAAGAGATGAGCGGTCAACGGTTCGTTGTGGTTGCGTGTGCAAGGGCAGACCCGGCCACAGCATGGCAACCTGCTCGGGAGATTCTTCGTTTGGTGTAAAACTCGGGGGCTTGCCAAGATGATCCAGACGACCACACGCGGCCAAAGACAAAGCTATGAGAAGGAGAGTTTTCGACAGTCCGGTCATTACTTAACCTCGACTTGGCCATCCGCGCGGATTTGGCCGGTTACAGTTGTTCTGGACGACAGGTTCATGACCCGGATGCGATCCCCAGCAGCGCCACGCCCCAAGGCGCGGCCTTCTGCGGTTATCGACAAGGCTTGGCGGTCGAATATCAGGACGACCAGATCGTTGCGGTCAACGATGGCGGGGGGGCCCACATCAACTTCTCGGACCGGCCTGCCGGGATACAGTGCCACCCGCGCCTCTTGCCCGATCAGAAAATCAGGGTCAGTCACCGCACCTAGGACATCCGTCGGGCTTGTTTTCAAGTCAGTTGCAGAAATGATTTCCTTGGCCCGGATCGTGCGGGTTGGAACCACAATGTCAGCCTGTGCTGTGATTGGAGCCAGTAGTGTCAAACATATGCCGATCCCTCGCATCATCGCACCTGCGTTGTCGCGCTCATCATTTGATCCACAGCCGAGATGACTTTGGCATTCATCTCATAGCCGCGCTGCGCCTCGATAAGTTCGGTTACCTCGCGCACTGCATCGACCGAGCTGTCTTCCAGATAACCCTGCCGCAATGTGCCCAGCCCATCACTTCCCGGAGTTCCCAGCACCGGGGCACCCGACGCCTCGGTCTCCTTGAACAGATTGCTGCCAATGGCTTCCAGCCCCTTGGCGTTCGAAAAGCTGGCAAGGACAAACTCACCCAGCAACTGCCCCTCGGGAGAGTCGTCGAAATAAGCATAGACTTCACCCGCGGCATTGATCGAAATTGACCGTGCGTCGTCGGGAACGGTGAGTTCCGGTGAAACCGCATAACCATCGGAGGTTACAATCAGACCCTCTGCCGACCGCTTGAGGCTGCCGTCACGCGTATACGCGGACTGACCGCTGGGCAGCGTGACTTCCAGATATCCGCGCCCCTCAATCGCCACGTCCAGATCACTGCCGGTGGCTGACAAAGCACCTTGTTCCAGTTGCACGGTAACAGCTGCGGGCCGCACACCCAGACCAAGTTGAATACCCGTCGGCAATATTGTTCCGTCCGAGGCGTTTACAGTTCCGGCGCGCGCCATCTGTTGATAATGCAAATCGGCAAATTCGGCCCGGCGGGCGTTGTAGCCGGTGGTGTTCATGTTTGCTAGGTTGTTCGAAATCGTTTCGACCCGCATCTGTTGCGCGGTCATTCCGGTGGCGGCAATTTTCAGGGCTCTCATGTCAAACTCTCCTCATAACGTTCAGCGCATCAGCGCCTTGAGCGCCCCGCGCACGCGTTCGTCTTCGCTGTCAAGAAAGCTTTGTCCCAGCTCATAGGCGCGCTGGATTTCCACCAAGCGGGTCACCTGCTGCATGGCGCTGACGTTTGAACCTTCGAGAAAGCGATGCAAAACAACGGGTTCATCAACCGGGTCTATCGCACCATTGGCACGAAACCGCGTATTTCCTTCGCGGACCAGCTCCTGCGGATCAGCGACATTGAAAACGCCCAACTGGCCCAGAAACTGGCCGTTGACACTCAACGTTCCATCACTGCCGACATCAATCGAAGCTGCATCGGGCGGGATAAAGACCGGGGCACCGTTGGCATCCAGAACACGCGCACCATCCATCGCAACCAGATCGCCTTCGGCATTTGGCGAGAAACTGCCCGCACGCGTCAGCCGGTTGCCATCCGGGGTTTCAACCATGAAAAACCCGTCCCCTTCGATGGCGAAATCAAACTGCCCTCCGGTTTTCGTAAGCACACCTTGTTGCAACGATGTGTTGCGCGCCTCGGCCCGGCTCATGGAGAGGGACGGATTGTTCGGAATGTCCCGCACGTATTCCGAAAACACCAGCCCCTGCTGGCGATATCCGGTCGTGTTGGCATTTGCGATGTTATTCGCCACCAGTCGCATTTCATTCATTAGCCCGGACTGGCGGGACAGGGTGACGTAAGCCGTGTCCATCAGCGGCCTCCTGCAATCAAGGGAACAAGCGTTCCGGTAAAAAACGTAACAAGGGTCTGTGTCATGAACCCCATCGAAATCCAGAAAACGATGACAATGGCGATCAATTTGGGAACGAAGGTCAGGGTCATCTCTTGTATCGAGGTCAGCGCCTGAAACAGACCGACAATCAGGCCAGAAACCAGAGCCACGGCAAGGATCGGGACGGATGTGATGACCGCAACCCACAACGCCTGACGAACGATGTCATAAAAAAGCCCTTCGCTGAGCATCGGGTCAGACCGGCATTCTTAGGATTTCCTGATAGGCTTCGACCACTTTGTTGCGGACGATCACTGCGGTTTCTACCGCCAGTTCGGTCTGGGCCAGCGCTTGAACAAGTGCATGGGGATCAGCCTGACCGACCATCGCAGACTGAGATATCTGTTCGCTGTGTCTGAGCGTGGCTGCAAAGTCCTGAAAGGTCGCCCTCAATCCTTGTGCCGCCCCGCTATGATCGGGATCGGCCTGTGTGGCAGAGCGTGCGCCGGCATAATTCTGCGCGGCGTTCAGTGATCGGATATCCATTCTGGCTGTCCTTATTTTCTGAGCAATTCCATCAGCGACGACGACATCTGCCGCGTCTGATCAAACATCTTTAGGTTGGCCTCATAACTGCGCTGGGCTTCTCGCGCGTCCGCGATTTCAATCATCAAATCGACGTTTGAGCCTTGGAAGTGACCACTTTCATCTGCCAACGGATGACCCGGGTCGTAGATGCGGCTCAGCGAACGCTGATCAAGCGTCACTCGGCCGGCCTGCACCATGTCCCCACCGTTTTTCTGCACGGTTTCAAACGGTACGGTTTTGCGTCGATAGCCGGGCGTGTCCGCGTTCGAGATGTTTTCGGACACATGCCGCAAACGCGCGGATTGCGCGCGCAAAGCACTGGCTGACGCAGCAAGGGAATGGGAAAAATCGCTCATACCTGCCGCCCCTTATCCGCGACCCAAACTGGTGCGCAGAATGTCCATTGAGGATTTGTAGATCGCCAGCGCTCGGTCGTGCTGTCGTTTAACCTCGACCGATTTAAGCATCTCTTCCTCAAGCGACACACCATTGCCATTGGGATCACCTGATGGGACAGCTTCAACCTCAGCCCAGTTTTGCGCACCTATACTGCCGTGCAGATGGCCCGGCCGCGTGGCGTCCATGGTCACGTCATGCCCGGTGGTTTCGAAAGCTTTCTGAAAGGCCTCGATATCGCGCGGCTGATAGCCCGGCGTATCGGCATTCGCCATGTTGCGTGCAATGACCGCCTGCCGTTGCCCGGCATGGGTTGCCATTGCGTACGCTGTCTTAAAGACGTTCAGGTCATAGAACATCGGGGCTTCTCCCTCGATCAATTTCAATCAAGGCTTAACCCTGATTCCTTTAGAAACCGTTTTCAGAACTCAGTTGGAGACTCCACGATGTCTGATTTCGACCCGGTACTTCTGAAACACGAATTCGACAGGATGACCGCAGTTCGTCATGTGGGACTGGTTACCGGCGTCGCACAGGGTCTGATCGAAATCGGTGGTTTGAACACGCATGCCCGAGTCGGGGATTTGCTGACATTGCGGCGGCGCGTCGGGTCCGATCTTGCGGGCGAGGTGCTTCATGTCGGTTCTGGCCATATCAAAATGCTCCCCAATGCGGCCCCCGATGGGGTCAGCCTGGGGGATCGCGTCTACCTTGACCCATCACCGGATTTTGCACCGGGATTGCACTGGCTTGGACGGGTAATCGACCCCTTTGGCAGGCCCTTGGATGGAAAACCGTTGCTGAGCGGATCGCAGACGCGCGATATCATGCAGGCCCCTCCACCAGCCGTGGCACGCAAACCATTGGGGCAGAGGATGGCCACCGGCTTGTCGGTTCTCAACACTGTGTTGCCCGTCGTACGCGGGCAGCGGGTGGGGTTGTTTGCCGGTTCGGGTGTTGGAAAATCGACCCTGCTTTCCACACTGGCCCGGTCCATGCAGTCCGATGTCGTCGTAGTCGCTCTGATTGGCGAGCGCGGACGCGAGGTGAATGAATTTGTCGCGCAGGCCATTGGCCCCGAAGCCATGAAACGCACAATCGTGGTGGCCGCCACCTGTGACCAGTCGGCATTGGCGCGCAGGCGGTGTGCCTGGTCGGCCATGTCGACGGCCGAGTATCTGCGGGATCTGGGTCTAAACGTTCTTTTTCTGGCTGATTCCGTGACCCGCTTCGCCGAGGCGCATCGTGAAATCGCTGTTTCTATGGGGGAATCCCCGTCTTTGCGGGGATATCCACCCTCTGTCACCCCCCTGATCGCCAGTCTTTGCGAACGCGCAGGTCCCGGAACGCAGGAACAGGGGGATATTACCGCGGTATTCAGCGTTTTGGTGGCCGGCTCGGACATGGATGAACCCATCGCTGACATTCTGCGCGGCGTTTTGGACGGGCACATTGTACTCAGCCGCGCCATCGCCGAACGGGGGCGTTTCCCGGCCATTGACGTCAGCAGATCTGTGTCGCGGAGCCTGCCGGGAGCCGCATCCGAGGCCGAGAACCAGATGATCACAGAAACCCGAAAACTCGTGGGCAGTTACGAGCAGTACGAAGTGATGATCAAGGCCGGGCTATACGCCGAAGGGTCTGATCCGCTGCTGGATCAGGCCGTTCGCATTCACGAGGAATTGGACGCCTTTTTTGCCAAACCGGAAGCTGAGGGAATCGAAAACAGCTTTAACCGCTTGTCATTGATACTGCGCCGTGCATCGATCAGCTTGCCACGCTAAGCAGAACTCTGAACAGTTTTAAGTATTAAGGCCACCTTAAGACCTGCGCTGCTAGGCAGATAGTCGGGTGATAACATAGGTGGTGGAGATGGGTGCGCAGACCAATGCGGCGCCAATCATCATCAAGAAGAAGCGTGTATCGGGTGGTGATGGTCACCACGGCGGGGCGTGGAAAGTTGCATATGCCGACTTTGTCACGGCCATGATGGCCTTCTTCATGTTGATGTGGCTGCTGAACGCGACAACTGAACAGCAACGCAAAGGGTTGGCGGATTACTTCGCCCCGACAATCCCCCTTAGCCCCGAATCCGGCGGCGGAGACGGTGCTTTTGGCGGCGACAGCATGTTGTCGGAAAAGACATTGCTGCGAGATGGTGCCGGGGCCAGCACCAAACACGCAACTGAATCCCGTCAGGCACGCGGGTCAACCGGTTTGGATGCCATCGGTGGTGGCAAAGGTGACGCCGAAGACTTCTCGACGCTTGAAGCTCAGCTTCTGGGGCGAACCGGTGAAAGCGAGGTATCGGATAAGCTTCTCAGGCATATCGTGACACGCGTCACCGACGAAGGATTCGTTGTTGAGCTATTCGATACGGATACCCAGCCACTGTTCGAAGCCGGTTCCGGGAAACCAACCGGGATCATGCGGGCGCTTGCTTTGATCATAGCGCGTTCTTCGGATCTGGTGACCAACCCGATTGCTGTCACAGGCCATGTCAGCGCATCTCCTGTTGTGCAGGTTCGCAATACCGCCTGGGAACTGTCCACTGCCCGGGCGCAATCAGCCCGCCAGCTGTTACAGGACAAAGGCGTAGCGGCAAGCCGGATGGATCGCATCACAGGTCATGCTGACCGAAAACTCTTCACCGACAATCCGATGGCGGTTCGGAACAACAGAATCGAAGTGAAATTTCTGCGTCGACCCTAAAGGATAGAACGCATTTTACCTGTTAGCGCGCTGTTAAGGGGCACCGCGTTACCTGTTGCATCGAAGCTTGACGCAACAGAAGGGCGCGCCAATGACAATTTCCTCTTCGCTGAATGCCGGTGTGGCGGCGTTGAAGGCCAACGCCAACAGGCTGGCAACGATTTCCGACAACATCGCAAACTCTTCGACCTACGGATACAAACGAGTGGAAACTGACTTTCATTCGATGGTCACGTCTGGCCAGGGTGGCAGTTACTCGGCAGGGGGCGTGCGCACGACCAGCCAGCGCATGATTGATCAGCGCGGATCACTGGTGACCACCAGCAACTCTACCGATCTTGCAGTGCGCGGACGCGGCATGTTGCCGGTGCGATCCAGCTCGCAGGTCGGCGCGAATTCGAACGAGATGTTGCTGACGACCACGGGTTCCTTCCGGACCAACGACGAAGGATACCTGGTGACCGAATCCGGCCTTGTTCTTTTGGGATGGCGTGCTGCGGCAGACGGGTCCATCCCGCCCGTTCCACGCGACACGCCCGCCTCGCTTGAACCAATTCAGTTGAGCGTCAATCAGTTGTCCGGTGCACCGACGACAAAGATGAACCTGCGTATGAACCTTCCCGCAACGGCAACAGATGCGGGTGCGCCGGGCGACACACAGCCATTATCGGTCGAGTATTTCGACAATCTCGGGAAATCCGAAAGTATTGATATTCAGCTGATCCCGACCGTTCCCGCAACTGGCAGCAGCAATGAATGGACCATGGTTCTGCGCGATTCAGCATCCGGTGGTGCGATTATCGGGGAATACACTTTGACCTTTACCGACAATCGAACGGCTGGTGGCACGCTGGCCAGCGTCATTCCTGTATCCGGTGGCGCTTACGATCCGGTAACCGGCAGTGTCATGGTCAATGTCGCTGGCGGCCCGATGGAGGTCAGTATCGGACTGATCGGCGATTCCGATGGCATTACTCAGCTGTCCGATACCTTCGCGCCAGTTTCGATCACGCGGGACGGCTCTGCCGTTGGTACGATGACCAGCGTTCAGGTCGATGAAAGTGGCTATGTCTATGCATTCTACGATACCGGCGTCAGCCGCCGAATGTTCCAGATCCCGCTGGCCGATGTTCCTAACCCCAATGGCCTGACGGCACTGGACAGTCAAACCTACGCGCCATCCCGCGAAAGCGGCACGTTTTTTCTGTGGAACGCGGGCGAAGGCCCAACCGGTGATATCGTTTCCTTCGCACGCGAAGAATCCACCACGGATGTGGCAACCGAGCTGACATCCCTGATCCAGACACAACGCGCCTATTCATCCAGCGCCACGGTGATCCAGACGGTGGACGAGATGCTTCAGGAAACGACCAACTTGAAGCGCTGATCCAGGCACTGATCAAAGGAAAGGAGCGGCCTCATGAATATGTCGACGGCACTCAATAACGCATTGGGCGGGCTGACAGCGGCCAGTCGCGGGGCCGCTGTGGTGTCGGGGAATATCGCGAATGCCCTGACACCGGGCTATGCGCGCAGGTCCCTTGAACTGGCGACAAGCCCCATATCTGGCAATGGCGTGCGTACGGTTGGGGTGATCCGGCATCAGGACCCGGTTCTGACGGCCAACAGACGGTCGTCAGACGCCGAGCTTGCCTTTCAATCCGCCATTTCGGATTTCCGTTCACGGTTCGAAAACCTTCTAGGAACAGCAGACGGCACGCCATCCCTTGCCAGCCGCATGTCTGCCTTGGATAACAGCTTCATCACCGCAGCCAGTCTCCCCGACTCGATCGAAAGGCTTGATCAAGTGGCGCGCGCGGCGCGCGATCTTACGGCAGAGCTTAACGCGGCTTCTGAGGGTGTGCGACAGGCACGCTCGGACGCGGACCGCAAGATAGGCGCTCAGATCGAAAGCCTGAACCTGGTTCTGAAAGACATCGAAGTTCTGAACGCAAAGACTCCGGCCATTCAAAATTCCGGCGGCGATATCGGGGCCTTGCTGGATCAACGGCAAGTCCTGATCGATCAGGTCAATACTTTGATCCCGGTCAACGTTGTGCCACGTGCCAACGATCAGGTATCGCTCTATTCAGACGGCGGGTTGATACTTCTTGAAGGTAAGGCGTCCGAGTTCACCTTTTCCACGACCGGTGAGACGAAACCCCACATGACGGTTGCAAATGGTCTCCTGTCCGGATTGGCTATGAACGGCAACCCGGTACGCACCAGCGGGGACACTGCGCAAATCCGCGGCGGCGCGTTGATGGCCCAGTTTTCAATTCGCGATGAATTGGCGGTTGAGGCGCAGCTGCAGCTTGATACCGTTGCCCGCGATCTTATCGAACGATTTGAAACGCCGGGCTTGGATCCCACGGCACTTGCGACAGATCCCGGTCTGTTCACAGACAACGGAAATCGGTTCGACCCGACAACCTTTGTCGGGCTGTCATCGCGCATTTTGGTGAATTCGGTTGCGGACCCCGACAACGGCGGGAACAGCTGGAAGCTCCGCGCCGGGCTGGGTGCCGCAACGCCGGGCGATCCCGGACAAGCGTCGCAACTGCGTGCTTTCGGTGCCATTCTGAATGATGCGCGCACTGTACTTGGCGGGCTGTTTGGCACTGGAAACATGCGCGCCGCCGAGTTGACCGAGGCGCTTATGTCGAAAGCCGGGGCGCAATCTCACGCTGCGGAGCAGCGGAAGGCATTTGCCAGCAACAGCCAACAACAAATGTCGCAGATTGAGGCCGAACAAGGCGTGGATACGGATCAGGAATTACAGCGCCTCATGCAGATCGAACAGACATACGCAGCAAACGCGCGTGTCATCTCGGTCGTCGATGAGCTTATGGAAACGCTTTTGAGGTTATGAGCATGAATTTGACTGCCATCGGCGATCTGGCGCGCGGTATGACCCTTCGCACCCGCGCCACTGAAATCAAAACACAGATTGAAACCCTCTCTTACGAGATGTCCACCGGCAAAGTGCAGGATATATCTGGTCGGCTTGGCGGAGATTACTCTCAAATCCTGGATCTGGACCGTTCGCTTGCCAGGCTCGACGCCTTTGGCATTGCCACTGCCGAAGCGGCCCTGTTCACGGATGCCATGCAGTTGAGCCTGAAGACATTTGGCGATTCGGTTGGCGAAATGACCGCGTCTCTGTTGGCCTACGGAACAGCCAATCAGCCTGTAAATCATGAACAGGCGTCAGATCATGCCAGGAATGAGCTCGACACGATGGTATCGGCTCTGAACACGCGAGTTGGTGGACGCAGTCTGTTTTCGGGTACAGCCACGGATGTCTCGCCACTGCCCTCGACCGACACGCTGTTGGCTGCGTTGAAGACACAACTGACGGGGGCCGTGACCGTCGCCGACATACGCCTGGCTGCCGACACATGGTTCATTAGCCCTGCTGGGTTTGACGCCATGATTTATCAGGGTGCGAGTACTACGCTCTCTCCTATGCAGATCTCGGAAAATGAAAGCGTCGCGCTGCCACTCACGGCAACCGACCCGGCATTCAAGGCAGCCCTGAGGGATGTTGCAATAGCGGCATTAGCCACCGACAATACGTTGGCTCTTTCTGCCGACCAGCGCACCGCCTTGTTCACGCAGCTGGGCGTCGATCTGGCGAACGCACAGGATGCCACGGTAAACCTGCAGGCTCAGGTCGGTAGCGCCGAGGCCCGCATCGAACAGGCCGCTACGCGAAATTCGATGGCCCGAACCAGTCTGGAATTCAGCCGGAACGAACTGATCGCAGCAGATCCTTATGAAACAGCGGCGAAATTGCAAACGGTGCAGTTTCAGTTGGAAAGCCTCTATTCGGTAACCGTTCGCAATGCGAACCTTTCGCTGGTAAATTTCCTGAGATGAGGGCGCTGATACTTCTCCTGATCTTTCTTCCCGGTACGGCCTGGGCGGGGGCAATCCGCCTCAAGGACCTCGTCGATTTCGACGGTGTCCGAGGTAATGATCTTGTGGGATATGGCCTGGTCGTTGGTTTGAACGGAACCGGTGACGGATTGCGCAACTCCCCTTTCACCGAAGAGATCATGTCCAACATCCTGGAGCGTTTGGGTGTCAACGTAACGGGCGAGGATTTCCGGCCTAAGAATGTGGCAGCCGTTTTGGTGACAGCCAGTCTGCCGCCTTTTGCCAGAGTCGGCGGCCAAATTGATGTAACGGTTTCGGCGATAGGCGATTCAAACAGCTTGTTGGGTGGGACACTGGTTATGACCCCGCTGAACGCAGCAGACGGGCAAATCTATGCGGTTGCACAGGGCACAATCCTTGCAGGTGGCGTTTCCGCTGAGGGAGAGGCCGCGTCGGTCGTGCGCGGGGTGCCAACCTCGGGTGTAATCCCGTCCGGCGCGCGTGTTGAGCGTGAAATTGAGTTCGACTTGTCAACTTTGACCCAAATGCGCCTTGCATTGAGAGAACCCGATTTCACCACGGCCGCGCGTATCGAATTTGCCATAAACACCGAGTTCAACAGAGCTGTGGCAATTATGCGCGACTCAGGCACGGTTGAACTCAACATTGCTGCAACTCAGGCGGTGTCGACGGCCCATGCCATTGGGCGTATCGAGAATATTCTGGTCGAGCCGGAAGCAAAGGCGCGTGTGGTGGTCGATCAGCGGTCTGGCACCATCGTAATGGGGCAGGAAGTCCGGATATCGCGTGTGGCTGTCTCTCAGGGTAATCTGACCCTGACGGTTCAGGAAGCACCGATTGCCGTGCAACCCAATCCGTTTGCCAGGGGCGAAACAGTGGTCGTTCCGCGCACTATTGCAGGGGTCGAAGAGGAAGAAGGAACTGGCCTTGCCGAAATCCCCGAGGCTACGACCTTGTCCGAGGTTGTCGCAGGTCTGAACGCGCTGGGGGTATCACCCCAGGATATGATCGATATCTTGAAAACCATCAAAGCGGCGGGCGCTTTGCACGCAGAATTTGTTGTCAGGTAGCCGATATCTTTGGTCCAACGGGTGTGCCACAAACACGCCCGTGACGTTAAGGCCTATTTCGATTTCCAGCTGTCCAGCCAGCGCTGAAATCTGTTTCGGCGTTCTTCAATCGCGTCTCCGGCCGCATAAAAGCCGTCTTCCACATTCTTGATCATCGGATCAATTCGGGCCTTTCGGAACCTGCGCCAGCGCACCCAAACCGCCCAGACCAGCGCGGCGAAAATTGTCAGGAAAATGATGTTGAACCAGGGAATGACCTGCACATCCGGCCCGTCCACATGTTTGATGAAAATGGCGTTTGGAAAGATCGACATGAACTCGTTTCGCCATCCGTAATGGGTTACGACCACCCATTTCGGGTTTTCTTTGGTCGATTTCGCATCATTGGCTTCGGTGTAAAGGTTCGCTGTGTCGAACTTGAAGTAGGGTGGCCACCCCCACCCGGTGTCTTCGTTTCGGTACACGATCGGCTTGCCATTTTCGCGCACAGCCTGAATGAATTGCACATCCCGGTTGGACAGGCTGGTGGATTGGTCTTCGGGTTCGGACCAGAAAATCCGTGTCCAGTCGTTCAGATCCTGCCGCTCTTCGTAGGTGTTTACGATACGCACAACATCATGTTGCGGCAGCGAGTATTGCAGGACCGCCGCGATCGTTCCCCAGAAGATGATGATGAACGCCCATTTCACGTAGGCCATGCCTAAACCCTCACATGTAATTCACGATGTAGATCAGCGCGCCAATCGCCACCCATGGCACAATATAGACACCCAGGATCAGTTTGCGCCGGAACGAATTGTCATACAGGTGCAATCCGCGTTCGACAAAAGCGTCCTTGTTGCCCGTCTTGCCCTTCTCATCCCACCAGCTTTCCAGTTTGCGACGGCGTATCCCGCGCGAGTAGAAAGACAGCGCGACATAGGCGATCGACTGGATCACCAACAAGATCAGCAAAAGGCGCAATAACCCGAACATTTCAGCCTTTCCTTACCGAACCCCACGGACCAACACGCGCGATTATGTCATCGCTGACCCGGTCTTCTCCGCTCATATCCGGCTCATGGCCGAACAGCGCGGCACGGGCCCCTTGCTTGTCCACCTGATACTCGCGCGCGAGGAAGTCGGCAACATAGGCTTTCTTGCTCTCGGGCCATCTGGAATAGGTGCTATAGAACAGCTCTTTGTGGCAAATGAACATCTGGCGCGGGTCCAGCGGGGCCAGTTCGGCCAGCAGCATGTTCACCAGATCACGGTTCGGCGTGTCAGCGGCGCGCAAAGTGTAGAAATAAGCCGGATGATCGGACGTGATACGCGGCCACGGCCCCCCGTCGCTTGCCCAACGCAAAAGTTGCGCAAGGCCGTGATAAGCTTCGGGCAAGCGATCCGAGTGATTACGCGCCAACCGCCGCATGTCGCTTCGGTCCAGTCCGGTAAGGTCGACATCTGCATCCGCCGCCGCGTCGACAGTCAGGAAATCCATCTTCTGCTGCAGGATTGCGGCGGCATCCACGCCGCGCGCCTTGACGATGGGTTCGACCAGATCATTGTAATCCAGAAACTTTGCAACCTTGTTCCGCTGCGACGGGTCAAAAACGTATTTGATCGGCAAATCGTCAGGCCTGTCACCCATACAGATCGCCGCCGGGTGATCCAGGTCCGGGAACAGGTACAGCCCGCCGAAATGCGCCGTCCAGAAGTTGCGTTGCTCAAAATCCGTGTGGCGCAGATGGACGGGGTTGCGCGTAACGTCGCCGGTTTCTTTCGCGGTCTCGATCATCCTGGCGATCAGCACATCGTCGAACCAGGCGTCCTCGGCAGTTTTGAACTGTTCGACCATGCCCGCCAGCTGCTGCGCCTTGCGCAAGGTGCCGCCTGCGGTGTCGGCCTCAATCTCGATTTTGCGCAGATTAAACAAATCACGGGGACTGCTGAGCTTGAAGACCGAGTTCACCAACTCTCCGGCCACGGCATCGGTGGCGGTCAAGGCGAACAACTGCGCCTCGTTCATCTCGATGAACTCGCGCAGGATATCGCGCGAGGTCGAGAATTTGACGTTCAGCAACGGTGCGCGTTTCTGCTCGGTCGTCAGCAGGATGAACTGCCGGTTGACCCCGTTGGGGTTGAGGTAAAGCTCGTCCTCCAACTCAATCCCCACCTCGGGCGAATAGCCCGAGATATCGACATGGAAATCCGACAACGCCGTAGTCTTGCCCGCCAGATGCTGCAACGCACGGTTATACCGCTCGACCAGAGCCGGGCTGGAGATGTGGACGAGATTGCCGAACATCAGGCCTTTTTCGATGAGGCGGATCATGAGACTTGCCTTCCCGCACAACGATAGCGATGCGCCCGGCCCGAGGGTGGGTGCGGAACGCGCCCGCCCTGGGGGGCGGGTCGGGCGCGTCGCGGCTGCGCCGCGATACAACTCTTCAAATATAATCCATGCTTACTCATTAACGTAATGAGCACGAAGCTTTTTCACGCTCTCCTCCAACCGTTTGAAACCTCGGCGCTCAAATTCCGCTTTAATCTCGGGTTGCCAACGCTCGGACCTCTTAGCTATTTCATCAAGATAATCCGAGAATTCTTGCAAATGCTGAAGGGATCCATCTTGGGCTATGCTATGGCCCTTTTGAATTATTTCTTCGACTGACTGGCTGATTTGGTCAGCCACCGTGTTTGCTATCGCAGACGAGGAGGCAGTCTTTCTGAAATTAGCTCCTAGAGAGTTCACTAATGATATTGTGGGAGGGTATATGTTTTGTGCTCTATCAAAATTGATCCGAAATGTTTGATATCTGGCTTTTTCTGCAAAGTTCTCAACAAAAGCATCAAATGCATCTCTGTCGGACTGTTCCCTAAGATTTGCTCCCTGCTCGACGAACGCGTTGACAGTCCTGTCCAATTCAAGTCGCTGTATGACAACCGATGCAGCGACCCAAACAAATGCCAATGCACCTGCGACACCAGCCAAAGTATCGCCAATTTCATTAGGAGACGCGCTTATTAGATAAGACCATTTTGAGACGCATTCTTCGACAAAGAAGTACTTTGTCGTACAAACTTCAAAGCACATAAAGACGATGAAAACGCCTAGTATTAATGCTGTAGCGGCTGTCGCAGCTCTAAATACGATAGAGCTTATATTTGATTTGCCAGCAGTAAGGTCGCTCACCGCTTCCCCTCCAAATACCGCCGCTTGGCCTCTCCCATCCGGCCCATCTCGCGCACGGCGTTTTCGATGGCGACCTCGTCGCTCTTGTCGGCATAGCGGAATTCGCTGTCGGCGTAGCGGTTGATTTCCTGTATCACCATCTCGACCGTGATCGGCTGGCGCAGGTCCTCGATCATCGCTTTCTTGGTGTCGTAGTCGCGGAACAGGAACAGGTCGGGGTTTTCCATCCATTCGTCAGGCAGTTCGAAATCCATCGCGCGGACCTTGACCGCGTCGGTGATGTTCTTGATCGCGCGGCCCGTAAAGCGCTCATCCGCCTGCTGGATCGCCTTGAGGTAAGTGCCCAGCTTGGCGATCGTATCCATCTGGCCGATCTCACCCGAGACCCGGTCATAGACCTGCAACAGAGCGTCCTCATGCGGGCGGGAATGGCTTTCGAAACTGGCGGCGACGGCCTTCTTGATTTCCTGCGCGGCGTAAGCTTCGTGTTCGCCCAGCGGGATGTCGTGGTTGCGGCCCATCAACAGGTGCAGGATGTCGATGTAATCCTCGCGCGTTTGCGGCCCGTCCACCAGAAACCGCGCGCCCGCCCGCTGGCGCAGGGCGTCGTCCACATTCTCAGGGTAGTTCGAGAACATACCAAAGGTGCAGTTGCCGCGCACGACGGTGTTGGCACCGGCAAAGCTCTCCATCAGAACGGCGGTGATTTCCAACTGCCCGGCTGACGACTGCCGGTCACCGCGCTTACCCGCCAGCTGGTCGATATCGTCGATGGTGCCAAAGCCGATGACCGAGGGGTCGATGATCGTGTTGATAAACGCCTTGGCGTTCTGGCCGGATTTGCCCTGATAGCTGTCGATATTGTCGGTGCTCAGGTTCTGATAGCGGAACGGATAGCCCGCGTTCTGGCAATACTCGTTGATCAGCCCGGCCATCATCTGGATCAGCGTGGTCTTACCGGTGCCCGGCTTTCCGTCACCCATGAAGGTAAAGATGAACCCGCCAAGTTCCGCAAACGGGTTCAGGCGGCGGTCGAAATCATAGGCCATCACCATCTTGGCCAGCTTCATCGCCTGATATTTGGCGATATGGTTGCCGACCACTTCGTTCGGCTTCTTGAACGTCATGGTCAAGGTGGTGGATTTGGCCTTTGAAGCGGGCTCGAACCCCCGGATCGTCAGATCGTCGGCTTCTATATGCCAGGCTGCGTTCTGGAACGGGGCCAGATAACCTGCGGACCCTGCGCGCAGGGCTGACTTCTCCATCAGTTGCTCGGCATAGGCACTGGTGGCGGCGATCAGATGGGCATCGTCCGAGGCGTATTTGGCCAGCGTCTGGTCCAGTTCCCACAACGCGCCGTGCAGGGCAAGTTGGCCGTTGTCGGTCAGGACCTCTTCGATCTCACCAATATCAACGGTGGTCTCACCCAGATGCGAGGATAACAGATAAGCCAGCGCATTGCCGAACGTGTGCAACGTGATCAGCGCTTCGGCTGTCAGAACCTCTGAAAACTCGGTCTTCCGCGCGGCGGGCAGATCCCCGGCAAGGTTCGCGCGTTTCAGATCGGCAAGCGGGGTCTGTTCCGCATAAGTATCGGCCACGGCCAAAGCGATTGCGATGGCGCGGCGGATCGCCTGTTGTGCAGTTGCCTGCGGCGGCGAAACCAAGGCGTCACCATCGTCCGAGGCTTCGATCCGTTCAACCAGATGCACCCCGTCTGCGCGCACGGTCCGGCGTGTCACCAACCCCGGTGTCGTCGAGCGAAACCGCCGACCAGTCGAAACAACTGGTGAGCGTTCAACGGTAGATTCCACGGCTTTGGCGATCCGCGGCGCATGTTCGAACCCGTTCAGCAAAGCGGTCGCTGCCGGATAATGCTTGCGAATGTCGTCTTCGCGCAATTCCATCTGATCTGACGTCAAACTCATCTCAAAAACCGCCCTTGCTTCATCTTTTCAAAAATACTCTCGCCGAAGGCGAAAATTAGTACCTCAAAACCTGCCCCGCATTGCTGACGACGAACTTGCGCACATCGGCAAAGCCCGGCGGGTTGCGTTCGGCCAGCACCTGAAACGGGCGCTGTGGCAGGATGATCGACCGTTGGGTGCGGGTGGCGCCGGTTTCGGCCCCCTGCCCACCGAAAGGATCCAGCGCAAAGACCTCGCGCTCGACAGTTGAAAACCAGCCCGCGCGCTCCTCGATGACCTCTTCGCTGTGCAGCTCTTCGGTGGTCCAGGCCAACGCCCAATCCTGCCCTTGCGGAGATTGCGCATCCTCCAACACCTGCCGCAAAGGGCCGGATTGTTCGGTATAGGCCGAGGAATACATCGGCCCCACATGGATTCGACGAAGGTGTTTGGGATGCAGGTCATCGAAATCCTGATCAAAGCCCTTGGCGATGGTTACCAGTTTCAGCCCGCCCAAGGATTGCGCCATCAGATGGGCCTGCACTTCAGGCCAGCGGCGTTGGTCCTTGGGCAGGGCGGTTTTGCCTGTGTCCTCCAGCTGCATCAGATATATGACGGGCAGGTTGACCTGACTGTCATAGACCGCCCAGTGGATCATGAACTTGCGCCGCTCGCCCTCGTTCCCTATCCAGTGACACTCGGGATCGTTGCGGGCCCAGAACAGCTGACCCTTAAGCAACTCTTCGTAATAGAGCCTTTGCGACAGCGCAAATTGCAGCTTGGTTGGAATTTCCCGGTCGCCAATGATCGTGCGGACCATGTCGGTTTTCAGGTCATCTTCCGAGGGCATATTCGCCAGATGCACCTGCGCCTGCTGCGCGTCATTGGCCATGGTCAACAGCTCAGCCGCCACCGGAAACCCGCTGTCGCGCTTGTCCATGGCGAGACTGCCAAAGAACCGCCCCGTATCGCGCCCGACCAGCAGGTATTTCATGGAAAGCGCGCGGAAGGTGTAGAGCAGCCCCGAAAGGTAGCGTGACACGATCCGTACCTCTTGTTTGCTGATCGCGCCCTCGGCCTCCATCGTCGCGGCCACGCGCAGGAGGTGGACGGTGATGACCTCGAATTTGCGGAAATAGCGGCGCGAGGCAAAGGTGTCGGTCAGGCCGACATGGTCTTGGGTGGGGTCAGTCATTTTTCAACCCAACAACCAACAAGTCCGTTCCGTCTTGGTTCAGCCGGTAAACTGGTCGATCCAGTAAACCGATTTTGCTTTTTTTCTTCACGTAACCTAGTGCTATCGGATTGGAAGCAGCGAGAAGAGCTATCTGACGCTGCTTCCGCATTTGCCAGCCAAAGAACGCGCCAAAGAGACCAAAAAAAAACGGGAAAAGTGACAAGAAACGCAACAAGTTGCGAACCCGGTGTTGTGTATTCTCCAGACTCCCCGGTGATGCTGTTACTGTATTCTACTTTCACCGACTCCGAAAAATAGGCCGGCAGCGAGAAAGTCAGCAAGGTCAACGCAAAGAAAAACAATCCGAACGCCAAACAAGCTCTAATTCTAGGGCTGTTCATCACCCACCATACAAATTCTTATCATGCTTCTCGACAATCGAGGCAAACCGGCGGGCAAAGCGTTCGTCCGCCTTGGCCTTTTTCTCCAACACGTCGCGGGCAAAGACCATGTGGTCCTCATGCGCCTCTAGCATGTCGGCCATTTTCTGGTTGGTCGCGGTGCCGATGGCGGCCATAGCCGTCTGCGCCTCCTGGTCGGTCTGCACGCCGATCTCGTTAATGCGGTGGGCCACGTCTTGCTGCTGTGCGGTTTTCAGCGATTTGGTCAGGGCGTCATACAGAACCACGCGCTGTTGCGTGTCTGTTTGCAGCTTGTTGATCAACACCATCTGCGTCGCCGCCTGATTTTGCAGGGAATCGACCCAGGTCTTGCCCTTTTCGATATAACGTTCCAGCGTTTGGGATTTGGCCAGCTTGACCTGCTCGTCCTGAACCTTGGCGTTGTATTGCTTGTTCAGCTCGGCCAGCTGAGTTTCCAGCTGGGTGCGCGCGGCGGCGTCCTGTTCGACACTGATCTTGTTCTCCAGCGTGATAATCGCCGGGTCCATGTCTTGAATTTCAGCCCGCAGTGCTTCTAGTTCGGCCACGGTTGCCTCGCGATCGTCCAGCGTGCCTGTCAGGTTGTCCTCGACCTTCACACGTTGCTCTTCCAGCACGGTCAGCTGCCCCTGCAGCAGCTTGACGATCACATCGGATTTGGCGATCAGATCTTGCAACTTGTCGTCGATATTGGCCGTGCGCATCCGCTCTTGCCGGAGCGACTCGGATTTTCCCTTGGAAAAGATGCCAACAAACGACTCCCACCCGGTTTTCGAGCGCATCTCGTCGAAATCCTTGGAAAACGCGTTGGTAACATCGTCCAGACCCATGATCAGCTCGGCGATGTTGGCGTTCATCACCTCGGTGTGGGCGTGAACATCCTCAAGCGTGGCATTTTCGATGTCGATATCGGCCTCGGTCGTTCCAATCTTGGCCCGCGCCGCTTCGATCCGCGAGGTCAGCCCCTCAATCTGCGACTGGCTTTCGCGCACTTTCGTTTGCGTTTCTTTGATAAGCGCTTCGAATTGCTGGCTAGACATCTCTGCTGTCCTTTTTTTCTTTAATTACCCAATAAGATAGGGAATGTTACGGTCATTTACATCCCCTTGAGTCCAAAAATCACGCAAACTCTGGCAAACTTGGGGTGGAAAGGAAAGCCACGTGATCGCAGCCTGACGTAGAACTCAACGCTGCGACTATGCTGCAACGATTGGGTCTGAAAATAATTTGATCAAATCTGGGCTGATCGACCCGCATCGGTGGACATAGACAAAGCCCTCAACACCTGATTGGGTGCGGCAACTCAACTTCTGCGCGGAGAATGACATGCTGGACGCAACGACCGATCTGAAATCAATTCTGAAGAATCCTGACTTGCTTGTAACCAAAGCCTATATCGGTGGTCAGTGGGTGGATGGTGACAACGGAACTTTCGACGTGACTAACCCGGCCCGGGGCGATGTGGTGGCCAAAGTGGCCGATGTCAGCCGGGCGCAAGTCGCCGGAGCAATTGCACAGGCCGAAGCCGCGCAAAAGGAATGGGCCAAGTTGACCGGCAAGGAACGAGCGGTGATCCTGCGGCGCTGGTTCGACCTGATGATGGAGAACGCCGAAGATCTGGGCAAGATCCTGACCGCGGAGCAGGGCAAACCACTGGCTGAGGCCATCGGAGAAATCGGCTATGGTGCCTCCTTCATCGAATTTTTCGGGGAAGAAGCCAAGCGGGTGTATGGCGAGACCATCCCCGGGCATCAGCGCGACAAACGGATCATGGTGCTGAAACAGCCCATTGGTGTGGCGGCTTCGATCACACCCTGGAACTTTCCCAACGCCATGATCACTCGCAAGGCAGGACCTGCGCTGGCGGCGGGGTGTGCTTTTGTTGCCCGCCCGGCGGCAGAAACGCCACTGTCCGCGCTGGTTCTGGCGCTTCTGGCGGAACAAGCCGGCGTGCCAGCTGGTGTGTTCAACGTGGTGCCTTCTTCCCAGGCCAGCGAGATCGGCAAGGAGTTCTGCGAAAACCCCGGTGTACGCAAGCTGACCTTTACCGGCTCGACCGAGGTGGGGCGCATCCTGCTGCGGCAAGCTGCTGATCAGGTCATGAAATGTTCGATGGAACTAGGCGGCAATGCACCCTTTATCGTGTTTGATGACGCGGATCTGGATGCTGCGGTCGAAGGCGCGATGCTGTGCAAGTTCCGCAATAACGGCCAGACCTGTGTCTGTGCCAACCGCATCTATGTACAGGCCGGTGTTTACGACGCGTTCGCTGCCAAACTGAAAGCGGCGGTCGAAGCCTTGAAAATCGGCGACGGTCTGGCCGAGGGCACCACAACCGGCCCGCTGATCAATGCCGATGCGGTCGCCAAGGTGGAAGAGCATATCAAGGATGTCACGGACAAGGGCGGCGCCGTTCTGACCGGCGGCTTGCCTCACGATCTGGGCGGTACGTTCTTTCAGCCGACCATCGTGACCGGAGTGACTCAGGACATGATGGTGGCGCAGGACGAAACCTTTGGCCCGCTGGCCCCGCTGTTCAAGTTCGAGGATGAAGATGACGTGATCGCAATGGCGAATGACACAATCTTTGGCCTGGCCTCGTATTTCTATGCAAAAGATCTGAGCCGCGTCTACAAAGTGGCCGAAGCGCTGGAATATGGCATTGTCGGCGTGAACACCGGCATCATCTCGACCGAGTTGGGCCCGTTCGGCGGCGTCAAGCAATCCGGTCTGGGTCGCGAAGGCAGCCACCACGGCATGGAAGACTATCTTGAGATGAAATACGTCTGCATGTCGGTCTGATCTGGCGGCCATCGCCTTGGGGCGGTGGCCATTCTGCCCACAGGCGAGGCGTTGTTCCGGTCAAACGGGCCGGTGACGGCTGGGCAATGACCTTATTTCACCAAGCATGAATTCCCTGCGGGCAAGCTTCGCGGGGAGTTTTCGTATAGGGCCCGATCCGATCCCAAACTTAGGTCTTTTCGTCTTTCGCTATCACGGTCGTTACGGTGCGCGTCACCCGACTTCTGGTGATTGCAATCGCCCCTATGACCAAGGCACAGGCTATGGCTTGCGCAGTTGTGATCGCTTCTCCAAACGCGAAGAACCCGACTGCAAACATCGTGGGCAATTCAATGCTTCCGACAACCGCAGTTTGAGAAGCTCCGATCAGCGGCGAACAGATCGTGTAAACAAGCTGCGGCACAAGCGCCGTGACCAACCCAATTCCAATGATCAGAACCCATTCGGACTGACCTTCAGGAAACAGCGTGGAAACGTCTGCATTCAGCATCAAAGGCAAAAGCCCAAGAACCGATCCCAGAGACACCGAGGCGATACGTGCAAGTGGCGCAATTCGTGACAACCTGTGGACCAGAACAGAAATCCCGAAGCCAAAACCAAATGGCGCCGCCAGAGAGATTAGAAGCGTAGGAATGTGCTCGACCGGAACGGATGCTGGCGAGCCTGCTATGATGGCAGCCAGAATGATGAGACCAGACGCAAGAAACGCGCGCCTTGTGGGTGTATCGGCGAACAAGACCCACGCAATGATCAACGTGAAAACCGGATATGTCATATAGAGCACGCCCACCGTCGATGCGGGCAGTGTCTTTAGGGCTGTGACATATCCGATCCAGCCAAGCCCCATCACCACTCCGACCGCAAGACCCCAACAAATCTCGCGCCAGGCTGTTCGATGTACGACGAGAACTGGCAGTAACAAAACCGCCGGAACGATGTAGCGGTAGAATGCGACGGCGAAAGGTGCGACGCCCTGCTCGGTCAATCCCCTGCTGAAATAGGGAACAAGCCCGAAACAGACTGATGCGAAAAGTACGCCAACAACCGCAAGCGATTGGGGAATAGCTGGTCTGGTCTGCGTGTATGCCGTCGACATCTGCAAGTTCTAGCACAGGTTCACGACGAGTGTAGCCGAGTTTACCGGGCCCACGCTTTGATGTGCAAAGGCGCTTTCATCAAAGAACAACGCCCCGCGTCTGGAGGAACGCGGGGCGCGGGTGTTGCGGCAGTCCGGGAGGAGGAGACTGCCGCTAGGCTTTCAAAGCCTCAGTTCACGGCCTTGGCGTCAACCACATCTTTTTCGATGGCTTTGGCCGAGGTAATTTCGACCCGGCGCGGTTTCAGGGCCTCGGGCACTTCGCGCTTCAGGTCGATGTTCAGCATTCCGTTTTCATGGCTTGCGCCGGTGACACGGACGTGATCGGCCAGCGCAAAACGACGCTCGAACGCGCGGGTTGCGATGCCGCGATGCAGATAGCTGCGGCTCTTGTCCTCGGATGCCTTCTTACCGGCAACAACCAGCGAGTTTTCTTTCACTTCAACGGACAGGTCGCTTTCCGAAAAACCGGCGACGGCCACCGAGATACGGTACGTGTCGACATCGGTTTTTTCGATGTTGTAGGGCGGATAGCTTGGCTGTGCCACATCATTGGTCAGAACGCGATCCATCATGTCGGCGATCTGGTCAAAGCCAATCGTGGCGCGGTGCAGCGGTGCAAAATCAAACGTACGCATGTGTCATATCCTCAGTCTTGAGCGATTCACGATCTGGCCCTCCGGCTGGACGGACCAATGTTGATGACGGACCCCGTTGTGGCGATCCGATATCAGTGACATGGGAAGCGATTTGACCGAGTTCAACCCCCGCCGGAGCTGATGAATTTCGCACCAGACCCGGACGTGCCGGACCCAGCCTGTAACCGGCGGATCGTAGCCGTTGGTTTTGGCGCATCGCGCCGCATGATAGACTTGAGTTCGGCCACTATCTCGTCAAGCTCCATGCCGAACCCCACCTTTCTGCGACCGTTCGTGCCTACCGCTGAAACCACGGACAAAACCTGCCAACGCGAATCGTTTTTTGCCAGAATGGCGGATCCGGAAGACCCGAAGGTGACGTCGCAATCAAAAGTGATCAGGCCCTGCCTGCGATCCAATACGCGGCATGACCTTTCCCGCGTGATCGCCTCGGATCGTCCGCGCCCATACGAGGCTACGCTGATCTCGTTTCCCGAAACTCGCCCGCTGTGCAACACGAAAGGATCGGCAATCGAATACGGGATGGGCTCATTCAGCCGCATCAGGGCGACATCCATCCGAACGCCTTCGTGCGAAAGCGGGTTATTTGAAGCGTAGCCGGGCAGAACGGCAATTTGCGTAATCTGACGCTCGGCCAACGCGCTGCCGTTGCTCAGACCCGCACGAAACGTGATGTCTTCGGGCGCGTATGTTTCCCCGGTACGGCGGTCCACAGCACAATGGGCAGCGGTCAGCACCATGTCCTGCGCGATCAGCGTACCTGTGCAATAGGACTCTTCGCGCACATCCAGCCGCCCGATTGCTTCCCAACCATAAAGGTCGTCCCGGTCTGTCAGCTTGCGTTTGTTGGCTTGCGCATGGGATGCGGTCGCCAGAACACTCAGGCCCAAAAGCAGACTTAGAAAGACCTTGGTCATGGCCGGATAAACCTTGCACCGACGTTCTTGCCCGTCCCTGAACCGGAGGTCGACAATCCAAATCCGTGCCCGGCAGACAGCTCGTCGCGCAGCAATTGCAGCGTATGTTCAACCGCAGTCCCGATCGCAACGCTCTGGCCATCCATGCTGGCCTTTGCCGCCACAACCGACACGATCTGAGGGCGTGCGCCTGTAAAGGAAAAAACCGGTGCTCCTGAAGATCCGAAGTCGACGTCGCAGGACATGATCATAACGCCTGCCTGCCGGTTCATGACCGAACAAACCTGTTGCAACGATGGCGCTTCTGACCGGTCATGTGCATAAGACACCACGCCTACTTCCGCACCCCGGCGCGGCTGATCTCCTGATTCAAACGGAATGACCGATGTGTTGCGGATCGGCTGCCAAAGCTCGATCAGGGCGACATCCGCGCCGACACGGTCCGTCGACGACTCGGCACTGAATTGATAATCCGGGTGAATTACAGCTTGTCTTGCCGTTCGATAAGCCAAAGCGCGGCCCAGCCGCCACCCGGCCAGAAATTCGATATCGGACGGGTTCACCCGCTGCCCGGACACCTTGTCGAACAGGCAGTGCGCCGCTGTCAGCACAAGGGTCGGCGACACAAGCGTTCCGGTGCAAAACCCTTTTCCGGCAATATCCAGACGCCCGACAGCCATCCATTCGCGCCCGGAATCCGAGGTCTCCAGGCTTTCCAGCCTGGTGTCCTGTGCTGTAGCCGCCATCGGCAAAGCACAAAGAACAATCGCCTTAATCCATTTGCGCACTCGGGTCTCCGGGGACTCACTCTGAAGCTTTTGTCCTACGTGTCACGTTGGGCAAAAATAGGGCGATCGGTGTTCAGGTGAATTTCCTGAGGAAATGATGCGGGGCGGCATCAGAGTGGCTTATCGCAAAATTGGAACAGAACCTCCTGCCCCCTGCAACGCGGGTGGTTTCGGCCCCCCTGTTGCCCAATCCAGCAACTCGACCGTATGAACGACTGGCACTTGGGTGCCGGACCCGATTTGCATCATGCAACCGATATTGCCTGCTGCGATGATATCAGGTTTCTTGACTTCAAGTGTCCTGATTTTACGCTGCTTCAACTGACCCGAGATTTCCGGCTGCATCAGGTTGTAAGTCCCTGCGCTACCGCAGCACAAATGGCTGTCGGCGGGCTCGACCACTTTGAACCCGGCACGTTTCAGCAGGTCTTTGGGATAGGTCTTGATCTTCTGCCCATGCTGCAGCGAACAGGCTGCGTGATACGCAACTGTAAGGTCCTGATCACGCCCTTCGGGTAGACTCAGCTTCATAACCAGCTCACTGATATCCATCGCGATACCCGAGACCCGCGCAGCATCGACCGAGAGCGCGTCGTTCCGGAATATATGCCCGTAATCCTTGACCGTCGTCCCACAGCCCGAGGTGTTGATCACGATGGCGTCCAATCCGTCGCCGTCCATCTCGCGAATCCAGGCCCTGATATTGGCGATTGCGGCTGCGTGGCTGTCTTTCACCTTGCCCATGTGATGGGTCAGCGCTCCACAACATCCAGCACCCTCAGCCACCACAACCTCACATCCCAGCCGGGTCAGCAGACGGATCGTGGCGTCATTAATGTCAGTATTCAGCGCTTTCTGAGCGCAGCCCGTCATCAGGGCCACCCGCATTTTCCGCTCGCCTTCGGGCGCAAAGCTTTGAGGGTCATCGTTACGGCTGACCGGCGGAATGTTCTTGGGCGCCATGTCCAGCATGGCACGCAAACGGGCATCTGGCATCAAAAACCGGAACGGGCGACCCAGTTTCGCCCCGATCAACGCCCAGCGAAAGCGCATCGGATAGGGCAGGATCTGTGCCAGAACCCAACGCAAAATACGATCCGCCAAGGGGCGTTTGCAATTCGCCTCTATATATTCACGCGCGTGATCGACCAGATGCATATAGTGCACACCTGATGGGCAAGTGGTCATGCAAGCCAGGCAGGACAGGCACCGGTCGATATGCTTGACCGTCTTTTCGTCGGGCTGCCGCTCGTTTTCGAGCATATCCTTGATCAGATAGATGCGCCCGCGCGGACTGTCCAACTCGTCGCCAAGAACCTGATAGGTCGGACAAGTCGCCGTGCAGAATCCGCAATGGACGCAATTTCGCAGAATTTCGTTCGCGCGCTTGGTTGCCGGGTCTTGCAGCTGCCGTTCTGAGAATGATGTCTGCATAAACCTATCCCATCAGCCCCGGATTAAACAATCCACGTGGGTCAAACTTAGCGCGCAACCCCTTTGTCAGGCTCGAGACGGCCGCGTTCTCCGGTTGAAAACGCCCCAGTCGCGCGACTGTTTCTGCATCCGCTCGTACAAGTGTCGCGTGGCCGGAAAACACACCTAGACGCGCGCGCAGATCCGTACCTTTCGGGACGCGCAGCCAGACAAGCCCGCCGCCCCAGTCAAAAAGCAACTGATCCGCTTCGGCACGCGCTGAAACTTCGGCCGCATCTCCGGGTTTTACTGAAAGCCGCCAGACATCCCCGTCCTGCCCCTGAAACGGATGAGCATCGCGGATACCAGCCCAAAGCGTGTCTGCATCCGCTTCCTCTGAAATCTCTCCAAACCGGGACAGTTCAGCCGCCAACCTGCCTGTGCGATATTCGACCGCGTCCGTGAAGCCTTCGACCCTAAGCAGGGCTTTCCCGGCGTCGGGATCATACGCGGCCCCCGTTACCTCGAACGGCGATCTCAGCGCAGCGGACAGAACCCGAACCGCAGTTCCAGCATCCCGAACTCCAACAGATAGTGTTGCGGCGCGTTCCGGTTTGGGCAGCACCTTCAGCGAGACCTCGGTCAAAACCCCTAAAGTACCCCAGGACCCGCCCATCAATTTGACCAGATCGTACCCGGTGACGTTCTTCATGACGCGGCCACCGTTCTTGATCACCTGCCCTCGCCCATTGACATAGCGTACCCCCAGCAGAAAATCCCGGCAGGCTCCGGCCTGAATCCGTCGCGGGCCCGAAATATTGGCGGCGACAACGCCGCCAATGGTCGGTTCACCCTGTGTTCCCAGCAAACCGCGATGATCCATCGGCTCAAACGCGAGGTGCTGACCCTCTGCTTCCAGCGTCGCCGTGATCTCGGCCAAGGGCGTCCCTGCCCGTGCAACAAGGGTCAGCGCCCCGGGTTCATAAAGCGTGACACCGCGTAAAGCTCCGGTTTCGATTTCCGCAAGCGGGCCGGCAATTCCACGCGTCCCGCCACCGACAATGCGTACGCGGTTTTCTAACCCGGCCACCAGCTTTGCCAGATCGGCCTCAGTCTCAGGTCTCATTGGCTTCATCTTTTCCAAAATACTCCGGGGGCAAGGGGGCAGCGCCCCCTTATTCTGCAGCCATACGCCGCGGCTCCGACACGTCGAGCGGAAACACTTTGGCCGCGTTCAGCAGCCATTTGGGATCGAAAACGTCCTTAACCGCCATCTGCGCCTCAAGGTCGGCAGGTGAATATTGATGAGACATCAGATCCCGCTTTTCGATCCCCACACCATGTTCCCCAGTCAGACAGCCGCCCTCGTCAACACACAGCTTCAGAATCTCTGCCCCAAAAGCTTCGCATTTTTCCAGATCGCCGGGTTTGTTGGCATCGAACAAGATCAGCGGATGCATATTTCCGTCGCCCGCGTGGAACACATTTCCGACCGGCAACCCAAACTCCTCACTCAATTCTCCGATACGACGCAGAACGGTTGGTAGGGCTGACACCGGGATCGTGCCATCCAGACACATGTAATCGTTCAATTGTCCCATGGCACCGAATGCAGATTTCCGACCCAACCAGATCTTGGCGCTTTCCTCGGCCGACTGGCTTTCGCGCAATTCAACCGGGTCATGGCGTTTTGCTATCTCGATGATTTTCGAAAGCTGAAAATCTATTTCAGCGTCAGACCCCTCCACTTCGACGATCAGCAGCGCGTTGCAATCGGGATACCCGGCATGGGCGAAATTTTCGCAGGCCCTGATGCACAATGTATCCATGAACTCGATCGCGACCGGCAATATGCCCGATTGGATGATGTCCGAGACACACTGCCCCGCAACCTCATTGTCATTAAAACCCATCAGGACCGGTCGTGCGCCCTCGGGCTTGCGAAGAATACGCAGCGTGGCCTCGGTCACCACACCCAGTTGACCTTCGGACCCACAGATGACGCCCAACAGGTCCAGACCTGGTGCATCCAGATGCGCACCACCGATTTCGACAACGCTGCCGTCCATCATGACCATGGTCACGCCCAACAGGTTGTTTGTTGTTACCCCATATTTGAGGCAATGCGCTCCGCCCGAGTTCATCGCGATATTGCCAGCAATGGCACAGGCCAGCTGTGAAGACGGATCGGGGGCGTAGAAGAAATCCTTTTCCTCGACCGCACCGGTAACGCTTAGATTGGTGCGACCCGTCTGTACTTTGATGAAGCGGTTGTCATAGTCGATTTCCAACACCTCATTCATCCGTGCGACGCCCAGAATGACGCAATCCGCCGTCGGCAAGGCTCCACCGGCCAGTGAAGTTCCCGCCCCGCGCGGCACCACAGGCACGTTTTCGTCATGACAAATGCGCAGAACATCCGAAACCTGCTGTGTGCTTGACGGCAGCACGGCCAGCATTGGCGGGCATTTATAGGCCGTCAAAGCGTCACACTCGTAAGCGCGGGTTTCGGAGGGGTCATGGATGATCGCATCTTCGGGCAGAACCCGCGACAGCCGCGCAACAAGCGCAGATTTCCGGCTCAGAACATCCGGGCTTGGCTTTGGCATCTCCATGGCATTCCTCCTTTTGGTAAAATTATATTACCAATTTATCGCACTGGCAAGTTCCCATGCCCGGCCTTACTGTCGCGGCCATGACCTGGATCGAACGTGCCGCTCTTTTTGCCCCTCTAGACTACGCATCATTGCTTTTGCTGCTGGTTGCGTGGCTGTGGATCGGGTGGAAAATCGAACATCCATCACCGCAGAGGCAATCCGTAGCCCTTATGATGGACGATTACCGGCGCGACTGGATGCGCGAGATGGTGACCCGCCAACCGCGCATGTTCGACGCGCAAGTCGTGGCGGCCATGCGGCAGGGCAGTACATTCTTCGCGTCGACCACGATGATTGCCATCGGGGGCGGGCTGGCCTTGCTGGGCAACACCGAAAGGCTGGCAGGCGTCGCAATCGACCTCGCCATCGGCAGTGTCCCGGCAATGGTCTGGGAGATCAAAATCCTTTTCGTCGTATTGCTGCTGGCCAACGCATTTCTGAAATATGTCTGGGCGCACCGCCTTTTCGGATACTGCGCCGTGTTGATGGCTGCAGTTCCCAATGACCCCGAAGACCCGCAAACCTATCCCCGCGCCGGTCAGGCGGCTGAGATCTGTGTCACCGCCGCGCGCAGCTTCAACCGCGGTCTGCGCGCAACCTATTTTGCACTGGCGTCGTTGGCATGGTTTCTTGGACCTGTCGCGCTCATTTTGGGTACAGCGGTCACGTTTGGCGTCTTGTATCGGCGCGAGTTCGCCTCACACTCCCGGGAAATACTGATGGCCCGAGCCGCCAGCACGGATACGTGATACCGATGCGCTATCCTACTGGTTACACTGGTGCGATGCGATACTTGATTCTCTTCGCCTTACTGGCCAGCCCTGCCCTTGCCGACCCGCCAACAATCGAACAGGTCCTCACCAGTGCAAACGGTGATACATGGCGGTTCGATGTGACGATCCGGCATCCCGATACGGGTTGGGATCATTACGCCGACGGCTGGCGTGTTCTGGATATGGATGGAAACGAGTTGGGAATGCGCGTCCTGCTCCATCCTCACGAAACCGAACAACCCTTTACCCGTTCTCTGGGCGGGGTGGTCATTCCCGATGGCATGACGCAGGTGCAAATTCGGGCACGGTGCATCGTCGATGGATGGAATAAAGGCACCACAGTGGTCAACCTGGATTGACCCTCAGAAAATTCCCATGGCCAGACCCGCACCCAAAGCGGCTCCTGTCTCGCGGCATTGATCCAGTTGGTCTTGCGGGATTGTCTTTTCGGCCAAAATGGCCTCGGGTGTTTGCGCATGAGTACAGATGATCAGCGGAGGCTGAACAGCTTTTAATCGCCAACCGGTGGCTATCCGTGCGATCTGACGGGCGGCGTTTTCACCATCCGATCCTGCGCAAATCATCTGCGCATAGGGTCGGCCTTCCAGTTTTCCCAGCACCGGGTAGTAGCAGCGGTCAAAGAATTCCTTCATCAGACCCGAGATTGCAGCCAGATTTTCTGGCGCGCAAAAGATGTAGCCATCGGAGGCCAACAGATCTTCCGGCCCGGCTTGATCGGCTGGCATAAGCTTTGTGTCAGCCTCACCTCGCGCCGCTTCGGCCGCCGCTTCGGCCATCTGCCGGGCACCGCCTGTGCGGGAGTGATAAACGATCAGAAGCTGCGCCATGTCAGACCCGGTGATAGGGGCCACCTGACAGAATGGTCGCGGCCCGGTAAAGTTGCTCGGCCAGCATCACACGGGCCAGCATATGGGGCCAGACCATCGACCCGAATGAAATGGAAAAATCCGCCTCGGCCCGCAGAACTGGGTCAATTCCATCCGCACCACCGATCACAAATGCCAGATCCTGCCGACCGGCATCGCGCCAATCACCCAGCTTCTTCGCGAAATCGGGCGAGGACATGACACGCCCCCGTTCATCAAGCGTGCACAACACCGCCCCTTTGGGCAGGGCCTTACGCAGCAGCGCGGCCTCGGCCGCCATGCCTGCGTTTTTCTTGTCTTCAACCTCGATCACCTGCGCAGGCCCAAGGCCCAGCGCACGGCCGGTCCGGTCAAATCGGGTCAGGTAATCGTCAAGCAGTGTCTTCTCGGGTCCGGCGCGCAATCGCCCGACCGCAACTATGCTGATACGCATATCTCTCTCGCCTCCGGCCTGTTAATGCAGGCCGGGATAGCGCCTCAGTTCGCCGAGGCGCTGCCGCCCTGAGGCAGCCACATCTTTTCCAGCTGATAGAATTCACGCACTTCGGGGCGGAAGATATGGACGATGACGTCGCCCGTATCGATCAGCACCCAGTCGCCGGTATCCTTGCCTTCGACCTTCGAGGTGAAACCGAATTCCTGCTTGATGCGATCCGTCAGCTTTTCCGCCATGGCCGACACCTGACGGGTCGACCGACCCGAGGCAATCACCATGTGATCCGCAACCGATGACTTGCCCTGCAGGTTGATCTGCACGACGTCTTCGGCCTTGTCATCGGAAAGTGAGGAAAGGATTCGTTCAAGCAGCTTGTCGCTGATTGACTGAGAGTGGGCCATTATGTTGACCCCATCATCGGCGGGCAAACCCGCCTGTGTATGTAGAGACAGGACATAGTCCTCCTTTGTTGCGCGCCGCGAAACCCCGGCGCCGGGGTACTAATAAGGTAGCAAGGGGAATGCAACATTTCAATGAATGCACGCTGCAGGGCGTACACAGACGCTTACTCTGTGATGATCTGTTGCGCAGTTGCGCCGTCCGGCAGCAACCGGATCTCGCGCTGTGGGAAGGGGATCGAGATACCTTCTTCCTTGAATGCGTCCCAAAGAGCCAGATAGACATTGCCCCTAATATTGGTCAGCCCCTTTGTCGGGTCGCTGATCCAGAACCTCAGCACATAATCCACGCTGCTGTCACCAAATCCGGTGATGTGGCAAACCGGTTCATGTTTGCCGCCGCTCAGGACCCGGGCAACCGCCTTTACCGCCCTGATTGCGGTTGCGCGCACTTTATGCGGATCGTCGTCATAGCTGGTACCAAAATCCAGATCCAATCTCACGAACCGGTCAGAATGCGACCAGTTCACCACCTGGTTGGTAATCAGATCTTCGTTTGGTATCAGGTACTCGCGCCCGTCCCGCGTTACGACAGACACGTATCGCGCGCCAAGCGCATTGATCCAACCGAACGTATCCCCCAACGAGATCACATCGCCCGGCTTGATCGAGCGGTCCATGAGGATGATGATCCCCGATATCAGGTTCGACACCACTTTTTGCAGACCGAACCCGATACCCACGCCGATAGCGCCGGACAAAAGCGCGATACCGGTCAGATCGAACCCCAACGTTCGGATCGAAGCCATAAAGACTGCTCCGTAAAGCAGAACCTGTATGCCTTTTGACAGCAGCACCTGCATGGACGGAGTTATGTCGTCATTGCTTTGCAATGCGCGTTCGGCTGCGCGCGTGCCGATACGGGCCAGTGTCAGCAGGATGCCAATCAGCAATGTGGCCTTGAGAATCCCAAGAGCCGAAATATGCAGGTCCCCGATGGAAATCGCGACACCGTCAAGAAAACCCGCGACATCATCCGTCAGATTCAGCGCGACAAGCGTTGCGTAGATCCACATTGCCCATTTGAATATCCTGCGAAGCGTGCGGTTTTGGACCAGTCTGGCGACCAGTGCTATCGCCAGCCATGCCGCCGCCAATGTAGCTATCACCCCGATGATATAGCTGCGCGACGGCCAGGTGAGTTGCTGCATGGTCAGATACAATGCCCACGAAAGCAGGATGAAGTAGACCAGCGCCAACCGCCGCATCAGCTGTACCAGAACCCGCAGCCGCCATTTCGGCCATCCCGTGCGTGAACGAGCCCAGGCATCCCATCTAGACTGGGTCAGGAATTTCAGCAGCAAAGCCAGCGCCCACAGCAACAGGATGATGAGCAGTTGATATTGTCGCCAGCCCGGCGTGACGATCAGATCAAGCAGCCTCTCGAATTGCGCGGAAAAAGCCGCAACCATGTTGTTATAGAGGTCGGTCAGCGTACTTGGGATCAGGTCTTGGTTCATGCACGTCTCCTGCGGGGCCAGCTTGGACAGCAATGCAGGGCGATGCAAGCCTGACACTGGTTTTGAACCTTGATTGCCGGAAGGGCGCGGTATATCTGAACCGCATGAGACTCAATGTGGCCCAACTTCAGAATCTGGAAGATCGCGCGCGCTTGCGTGAACGGTTCTTTGGCGCTGCCCGCACGGTTCTGGCGCGTCTATCCGTCGCCTGAGCAAACTCGCCAGCTATTTCTCATTACATACGGGAGAGGACCGATGTCCCCCAAGACACTCTATGACAAGATCTGGGATGCCCATGTCGCGCACGAAGCCGATGATGGAACCTGCCTGCTTTATATCGACCGCCATTTGGTGCACGAAGTCACCAGCCCGCAGGCATTTGAAGGGCTGCGCATGGCAGGCCGTAAAGTGCGCGCGCCGGAAAAAACCATCGCTGTACCGGACCACAACGTGCCGACCACACCGGACCGCGTGAATGGGATCGAAAACCCGGAATCACGCATTCAGGTCGAGGCGCTGGACAAGAACGCCAAGGATTTCGGCATTCACTACTACCCGGTGAATGACGTGCGCCAGGGCATTGTCCACATCGTTGGCCCGGAACAGGGTTGGACCCTGCCGGGTATGACCGTTGTCTGCGGCGACAGCCACACAGCGACCCACGGTGCATTCGGCGCGCTGGCCCACGGCATCGGTACGTCCGAGGTTGAGCATGTTCTGGCAACGCAAACGCTGATCCAGAAGAAGTCCAAGAACATGAAGGTGGAAATCACCGGCAAGTTGCAACCGGGCGTGACCGCCAAGGACATCACTCTGGCTGTGATCGGTGAGACCGGCACCGCTGGCGGTACCGGCTATGTCATCGAGTATTGCGGCGAAGCAATCCGTGATCTGTCGATGGAAGGACGCATGACCGTCTGCAACATGGCGATTGAAGGCGGGGCTCGTGCCGGTCTGATCGCGCCGGATGAAACAACGTTCGAATATGTCAAAGGCCGCCCGCACGCGCCGAAAGGGGCGCAGTGGGAAGCGGCTCTGACATGGTGGAAAACGCTTTACACCGACGAAGACGCGCATTTCGACAAGGTCATCACTCTGCGCGGCGAAGACATCGCGCCGGTCGTGACCTGGGGCACTAGCCCCGAGGACGTTCTGCCGATCACCTCAACCGTACCGAACCCAGAGGATTTCGAAGGCGGCAAAGTCGATGCAGCCCGCCGCTCCATCGAATACATGGGGCTTAAAGCCGGCCAGAAGCTGAGCGAAGTTGAGATCGACACCGTCTTTATCGGCTCGTGCACCAACGGCCGGATCGAGGACCTGCGAGCCGCCGCCGAGATTCTGAAAGGCAAAAAGATCAAGGACGGCATGCGCGCCATGGTCGTTCCGGGCTCGGGCCTCGTCCGCGCGCAGGCCGAAGAAGAAGGTCTGGCGGATATCTTCAAAGAAGCCGGTTTCGAATGGCGTCTGGCAGGATGTTCGATGTGCCTGGCGATGAATCCCGACCAGTTGAAACCGGGTGAACGCTGCGCCGCGACTTCGAACCGCAACTTCGAAGGCCGTCAGGGCCGGGGCGGGCGTACCCACCTGCTGAGCCCGGCAATGGCCGCCGCAGCGGCAATCACAGGACGGCTGACAGACGTTCGTGAAATGATGTAAGATACCCTCATAACTGGATATTTGAGGGATTGAAGACATGAGTGACTGGACAAAATGGCTATTGCTTGGACTTCTGTCCATCGTGTTCGGCATCTTTGTGCTGGGCGCACCGGTCGTGGCATCAATTACCGTGACGGTGGTCACAGGTGTATTGCTGCTGATTTCGGGCGCGTTGCAGGTTGTTGGCGGCTTCACTGTAGAAGGGACCGGCAACAAGATACTGTCACTTATCATGGGTGCCGTGATGCTGTTTCTGGGCTGGTCCTTTCTGGATCACCCACTGCAAGGAACGCTGACACTGGCAACCGTCTGCCTGATCCTGTTCATGGCTGGCGGCATTGCCCGCGTGATCCTGTCGTTCCAGATGCGCGGAACACAGTATTTCTGGGCGACGCTGGTCTCGGGCATCATGTCGATTGTTCTTGCAATCCTGATCTGGCGCTTTGCTGCAATGGACCCTTCGGTGCTGCTGCAATTGCTGGGCATCCTGCTGGGGATCGAGATGATCTTTAACGGGCTCGGCCTTGTCTTCATGGCGTTCTTCGTCAAGGACGCACCAAAAGAAACGAAACAAGCTTAACGCGGGGTCTGGGCGCGGCCCTCTCCCGCAGGAGTGTGAACATGGATAAGTTTGAAAAAGTCCACGGGGTGGCCGCCCCAATGCCGCTGATCAATATCGACACCGATATGATCATCCCGAAAGTACACCTGAAAACCATCAAACGGTCGGGCCTGGGTGTCGTTCTGTTCGACGAGATGCGTTATCACGATGACGGTCAGGAGAATGAAGAATTCGTCCTGAACAAGCCCGCCTATCGCGAGGCCGAGATTCTGGTTGCTGGCGACAATTTCGGCTGTGGGTCCTCACGCGAACACGCGCCCTGGGCGATCAAGGATTTCGGCATCAAGGTCGTGATCTCGACCAGTTTTGCCGACATCTTCTTCAACAACTGCTTCAAGAACGGCATTCTGCCGATTGTTGTCGGGGCAGAACACCACGCGATCCTGATGGATGATGCGCATAAAGGCGAAAACGCCCGCATGACCGTACATCTGGAAGACCAGCAGATCACCACATCGGACGGCGTCGTGATCGATTTCGAAATCGATCCTCACCGCAAGCACTGCCTGCTTAATGGTCTGGATGATATCGGGCTGACGATGGAAAAAGATCATCACATCGACAAGTTCGAGGATCACGCCAGTCAGGCCCGCCCCTGGGTGTGATCCTGGGGACGAATCTGTGGATACTCAACCTGACGGGGTCGCCAAGGCGGCCCCGCTCGCATTCTTGGGGTTGATTTTTCGAAAACCACAACATGTGGGTATCAATTTGAGATACACGTCGGATTTGCGTCGAAAATGATGCAATACCGCACCAGTTGCGCCATCTTTTTGCCCGAAATCCCGTGTTTTCTGCACCTCGGCTTGAGCAAAATGCCGCTTATCGTTCATGTTGACGCTGAAGAGGCATCCGTCAACGTCAGACGAAGCGACGGGCACAAGTTGGAAACAAGTCGACAAAGATCGGCTGATCCGGTTTGAAAAAGGGTTCGGATAGTGATTGCGCGCACAACAGGGGCGGCGATACGCGGTATACTTGTTGCACTTATGGTGCTGACACCTGCGTTGTACCTGCCTGTCTCATCTACGAACGGGACCGAGATACTGGTCTTTCTCGCGATCCTCGCGTTTATCCTGACCTTTGCCGAATACAATTCCGCCTTTCCCAGCTTCATCGAATTCCGCGACGCGCCCCCGGTCAATCGCCTTCGGTTTGTCGGCCTGATGTCGATGGTCACCTTTCTGACGCTGATCTGCAAAAACGCCTTTGAACCAACGCAGTTGACCACATTCTCTTATTCGGTTGGTTTGGCTGTCGCAAATGTGGTGGACTTCCCCTATTCTCCGGTGCGCCTCATCGTGTTGTTGTTGCCCCCGGATGCCAGCCACGCCTTGATTGAACTGGTCCGCATCACGGCCAGCGTAGCTTATGTCGCGGCATTGGTCACGATTGTCAGCTTTGCCTATGCGGTCAGGGTTCGGGGTTGGCCAACCGGGAATGGCGCCTTCAATGTTTGGACAAACCTGCCGCTGTTTGACCCTACCAAAGGGGGCGATGTCGTTACGCGCCTTCAACGGGATGGCCGCCTGAACATCTGTATCGGCATTCTGCTGCCATTCCTCATTCCGGCGATAATCAAGTTGATGAGCAGTGTGATCGCCCCGATCTCTCTCGGGAACCCACAGACCTTGATCTGGACCATGAGCGCATGGGCCTTCCTGCCCGCCAGCATGATCATGCGCGGCATGGCGACCCTTAGGATCGCGGGCTTGATCATGGAAAAACGCCGCGCTTATTCGACCAGCGAGTCAACACAGGCCGCATGATCCGCACCCTATGTTTGCTATTGCTGCCCTTTGCGGCACAGGCAGAGGTCGTGCGTATCGCCACCTATAATACCGGGCTCAGCGAAAAAGGTCCTGGCCTACTGCTTCGCGACATTCAACGCGATGACGCGCAGGTTCTGGCCGTTGTTGACGTTATTGCATCGGCACGCCCTGACATAATCGCCCTTCAGGGTATCGACTGGGACCTAAACAATACTGCTGTAATCGCCCTGACCAGGAAACTGCGCAACGCGGGGCTTGATTACGGATATTACCTTGCCGCACAACCCAATGCCGGGCTGGAAACCTCGCTTGATCTGGACGGTGATGGTAAGACCCAAGGCCCCGGCGACGCCCAAGGCTGGGGGCAGTTCACAGGTCAAGGTGGGCTGGCGGTGTTGTCGCGATACGAAATCATCACCGCTGAGGTTCAGGATTATTCCGAGCTGTTGTGGCGGAGTTTACCGGGCGCCACCCTGCCCGGCGTAAACGGGCACCCCTTCCCGTCTGACGCGGCACATCAGATACAACGCCTGTCTTCGACCGCACATTGGGTTGTACCGATCGAAACCCCTTATGGGCGGCTCAATCTCATGACCTTTCATGCGGCGCCACCCGTTTTCGATGGGCCCGAGGATCGAAACGGATTGCGCAACCAGGATGAGATCCGGCTCTGGTCCGTTTTACTGAACGGTGAACTGGGGCCAGTTCCCGAAGGTCCCTTCGTAATCGCCGGCGATGCCAACCTTGACCCAACGCGTGGAGAGGGCCGTAAACAGGCCATTCAGTCCCTTCTGGCCCATCCGCGTTTGCAAGACCCGCTGCCGAAAGACCCGTCAGGTTCGACCTCAACGGTCGCGTGGAAGGCCACGGGTGAAATGCGCGTGGATTATGTGTTGCCGTCGGCCGACCTGCGCATTTCGGATGCCGGTGTAACGTGGCCGGAAGAAGGCACCAAGCTATACGAATCCGCCCTGCGCGCCAGCAGGCACCGATTGGTCTGGATTGACGTCACCCTGCCCTAAGGCGTGACCGACTCTCCGTTCGCATAGGGCAAAGCCACAAGGGTGGGTGAGATCGCAGAACGCAATGCATCATCCAGATCTGTCTGATGCACAGAACCCAGCAACTCGGTCAGGTACGATCCGTCCAACTGATGTGGCACCTGCCACAGGTACCGCATTTCAATCAGGTGTGAGGACATGCGCCAGAATGGTCGCGCCAGCTGCAATGGCCACCATTGCATCGGCTTCACGGATATGTCCCGTCCGGTCACTCTCGTCAGAGACTGCGCGATCTCAGCTCCGGTCAGGGTGTAGCCAGCAAAAGGAACATCGCAGAACCGCGGCAGATCCTTTCGGATTTCACATAGCGCTACGGCAGCTTGGGCCAGATCAGGCAGATAGGCCCAGGCGTGCAGAGCTTCTGGATTTCCGGGATACACGAATTGATTGCGCGACAGATGCTTGATCATGACCTGATCGAACCAGTTTCCAGATGCCTCAGTGTCAATGAAATCGCCTGCTCGCAGAAGGATCGTTCTGACGGTTGAAGCGCGATACGCCTCCTCCATCTCGATCCGGAAACGGCCAAGCGGATTGGTGGCCAAGTGCGGTGTAATCCCGGACCATGGGCCTTGCGTGCCCGCTCCAAAAACATAGACGTTTCCGGGAACCAGTACGGTGGCTCCGGTCTCGGACGCGGCGTCTATCACACGTCTGGTCAGGTCGGGCATTTCACGCAACCAATCAGGATAGAGCGGGTTCCACCCGTTTACGATTACATCCGCCCCTTTTGCCGCCAGGGAAAGAGAACCGGACCCGCGACGGAATGTCTGCACGTTCCAACCCGCATTCCGAAACGCCTTTGCAGCATTGCGCCCAAACCGGCCCGACGCGCCGAGTATCAGAGCAGTTTGTGTCATTGATGCCTCCTGTTTCAGACCAATCTATCCATTCAATGCACGTATGGAATTGCCCGGAAATGTAGAATGTGTATTCAATTATGAATGGATAAAGCACTGACACATGCGGATTGGTCTCTGATCCAAAGCTTTCTGGCCGTGGCCGAAACAGGATCCCTGTCGGCCGCTGCACGGCACCTTGATCGCAGCCAACCCACATTGGGGCGGCAAGTACAAAGCCTTGAGACCGAACTGGGTGTATCCTTGTTCGACCGCCACGCGCGCGGCCTGAAACTAAGCGTGGCAGGTTCCCAGCTCTTGCCGATGGCGCAGCAAATGCACAGCGCCATGACTGCCTTCAGCCTTGCCGCCGCAGGGCAGTCGCAGCAGCTTGAAGGCTCGGTCCGCATCACCGCTTCGGTCTTCGCGTCGCATCATCTGCTGCCTCCGATTCTGGCGAATATCCGAAGGCAGGAACCCGCCATTCAACTTGAGCTGGTCGCCACCGATACCACGGAAAACCTGTTATACCGCGAGGCAGATATTGCCGTTCGCATGTATCGCCCCGCGCAAATGGATATCATTTCGCGTTATCTGGGTGAGGTGCCGTTATGCTTCTGCGCGGCCAGGTCCTATCTCGACCGTAAGGGACGCCCCAAGACACCCGAGGAACTTTTTTCCCACGACCTTGTGGGGTTTGACGTCAATCAGGAAATCATCAAGGCCATGCGCGAAAAAGGATGGCCCGCAAGCCGCAACAGTTTTGCGACCCGCTGCGATCTGCAAAGCGCCTATTGGGAACTGATCCGCGCGGGATGCGGCATTGGCTTCAGTCAGGTCCAGATGGCAGAAGCCGACCCGGATGTCGAAATCTTGCCGCTGGATGTTGAAATCCCGGTTCTGCCCGTGTGGTTGGCTGCGCCGCAGGCCATGCGCCAGACCCCACGTATCCGCAGGGTCTGGGATTTGCTGGCAGAAGGGCTCAAAGCCAGCCTCTGAGGATCAAAGTGGGCCCGTATACGTTCCGCGCGCCGGGTAGTTGTTGCCCAAAGTGAACTTCAGACCACCCGCGATATCCGACATCGACGGACGTCCAAAAGGCGTGGTCTGCTGCCACCCAAAATAAAGCGTCCGGTCAGGTGCGATGTAAAAATGTCCGGGCTCTGCGAACAGGTCTGGTTCGGCACTGCCTTCGCGCCTGGTCGAGATGTTCAGCCCCCAACCCTCCCGTGCCTCAGACAGGGGCAGGCTGTGGCCTACACGCAGGCGGGAAACATTGGCTTTTCTGCGGTTTCAGCGGCACGTTCGGCAGTATCGGTGGTGATCATGATAACCTCGACACCCAGCGCCGCGAAATCGTCCAGCGCCGCCTCGGCCTCGGTCATCTGCCTGATGCAGATCGGGCAATGCGATCCGCGATATTGAATCACCAGCGTTCCGTTTTCGCCCTTGTTGGTCTCGAGGTCGAAACTGCCATGGGCGACAGTTTCAATTTTCAGCGCAGGAACCAGATTTCCGGGTGTCAGCATGTGTTTTCCTTGTGTTTTGACAGGTCTGTCTCATTGACCCGATGCTGCGCAGACGCTAGGGCCTGTGCAACAAAACGCAAGGAGACCCTTCATGCCCAACCCCTCGCTCCTCATCCTGCCCGGAGACGGAATTGGCCCAGAAGTTATGGCCGAAGTGCGCAGAATCATCGATTGGTTCGGTGCCAATCGTGGTCTTCAATTTGACGTGAGCGAGGACCTGGTGGGCGGTGCCGCTTATGACGCCCACGGCAAGCCTCTGTCCGATGAGACCATGGCAAAGGCGCAAGAGGTTGACGCGGTTCTGCTGGGCGCCGTCGGCGGTCCGAAATACGACGATCTGGATTTCAGCCTGAAACCCGAGCGTGGCCTGCTGCGCCTGCGTAAGGAAATGGACCTGTATTCGAACCTGCGCCCCGCGCAGTGTTTTGACGCGCTTGCCGATTTCTCTTCGCTGAAGAAAGACATCGTTGCCGGTCTCGACATCATGATCGTGCGCGAACTGACGTCGGGCGTCTATTTCGGTGAGCCGCGCGGTATCTTCGAGGAAGGCAACGAACGCGTCGGCATCAACACCCAGCGTTACACCGAATCCGAGATTGAACGCGCCGCGCGCTCGGCTTTTGAACTGGCAATGCGCCGCAACAAAAAGCTGTGCTCGATGGAAAAAGCCAACGTGATGGAATCGGGCATCCTGTGGCGCGAAGTCGTCACCCGCGTCGCAGCGGACTACCCTGAAGTTGAGCTGAGCCATATGTATGCCGACAACGGCGCAATGCAGCTTGTACGCGCACCGAAACAGTTTGATGTGATCCTGACCGACAACCTGTTCGGTGACATCCTGTCCGACTGCGCCGCGATGCTGACCGGGTCGCTGGGCATGTTGCCTTCGGCCTCTCTGGGCGCGCCGATGGCTAATGGTCGGCCCAAGGCAATGTATGAACCCGTCCATGGCTCGGCACCGGATATCGCGGGTCAGGGCAAAGCCAACCCGATCGCCTGTATCCTCAGCTTTGCCATGGCCCTGCGCTACAGCTTTGATCAGGGCGAAGAAGCGGATCGTCTGGAGGCCGCGATCGAGAAAGTACTGGCCGATGGTGTACGCACCGGCGACCTGCTTGCAGATGAGGGCGTTCAGCCCGTATCAACCACTGAAATGGGCGACGCGATCCTTGCGGCCTTGGATGCCAGCGTCTGAAACACGAAACAGCGAAATGACAAAAGGCGGTGCCCGATGCACCGCCTTTTTTCGTTTTTTCCCTCAGAGAAGGCTCTAGTTTCCACCGAAGATATTCTTCAGCAGATTGTTGATATCATCGGCAAAGCCTCCGCGCTTTCGACGCGGTTGTGGCTGTGCGACCTGAACCGGCGGCGCTGGTGCCATCATCGGCAAGGGTGTCGGTGTCATCCCTTCGGTGACACGCAGCATGGTTTCTCTCCAGATTTCCGCAGGCAAACCTCCGCCGGTCACACCAGATAGGGGCGTGTTGTCGTCATAGCCCATCCAAACACCGGTTACATAATCCGCAGTAAACCCGATGAACCACGCATCCCGCGCCGCCTGGGTCGTGCCTGTTTTGCCTGCCACCTGCCAGCCGGGCAACTTGGCCCGTCCACCTGTGCCCTCGGACACCACACGTTCCATCATCCATGTCAGCTGTTTGGCAGCCGCGTCGTTGATCACCCGTTCACCGATACCGGTTGTCGTAACCATGACAGGTGCTTCATCACCCAGCAGCTTCAACTCGGTCAGGCCATAAGGTTCAACGGCAGAGCCGCCGTTCAGAATACCTGCATAAGCCCCCGTCATCTCAATCAGCGTGCTTTCCGACGCGCCCAGTGCCAAGGCCGGACCTTGCGCCAGATCGCTGGCAATGCCAAAACCACTGGCCACGGTGCGGACGTTATCCAAGCCTGAAATCTCGGCAACTTTCACCGCCGGAATATTCAGCGAGTTCTTCAGCGCATCCGCCAGTGACACGCGCCCGTAGTACTTGTTGGTATAGTTCTTGGGGCACCATTGACCGGACCCGGGAATGTCCACGCAGTAAGGTTCATCCATCACCGTATCCAGCGGCGAATAGCCGAGTTCCAGCGCGGTGGCGTAGACAAAGGGTTTGAAGGACGAACCGGTTTGGCGCTTGGCGATGGTGGCCCGGTTAAACACCCCGGCAACCCGTGTTTCTCGGCCGCCGACCATGGCTCTTACCGCTCCGTCCGCGGACATGACCACGATGGCCGCCTGCGCCTTGGAGCCTTCGCGCACCTTTTCCTGAAAGATGAATTGCAAAGCCTCTTCCGCAGATCGCTGAATCCGCTGATCCAAAGTCGTCTGAATCACAACATCTTCGGTTGTGTTGTCGCCAAAATAACTGGGAAGTTCCGAAACAACCCAATCTGCGAAATAGCCGCCCGCTCGGGCAGCTGCAGCTTCAGACAGTTGCGCCGGGCGCGTACGCGCTTCGCTGGCTTGTGCGGCGGTCAGATATCCCTGATCCTCCATCAGACCGATAACCAGCCGCGCCCGATCCTGAGACCGTTGCAGGTTGTTGGTCGGTGCATAGCGTGTAGGCGCAACCAGCAGACCAGCCAGCATCGCGGCCTCTGCGGGCGAAACCTCGGCGGCCGATTTTCCAAAGTAGCGCTGGCTTGCGGCTTCGAACCCACGCGCGCCTGCGCCAAGAAAGGCGCGGTTCAGGTAGATCGTCAGGACCTCGTCCTTAGAGTATTTCACCTCCATTGCCAGCGCATAGACTGCCTCCTTGGCCTTGCGCCACAAGGAACCCTGACGGCAGTCGGCCTCATACGCGGCCTCGGAATCCCAATCGCTGGGATCATAGGGAACACCCAGACACAGCAGTTTCGCGGTCTGTTGCGTGATTGTCGATCCGCCATGCCCGGACAAAGGCCCGCGGCCTTCTTTCAGGTTGATGCTGACCGCGCTGGCGACACCACGCGGGCTGACCCCGAAATGCCGGTAAAATCGTTTGTCTTCGGTTGCGACAACCGCGTTTTTCAGATGTGGAGACACGGTATCGGCCGTGATCACGCCACCAAACTGATCGCCACGCCAGGCAAAGACCTTGCCGTCACGATCCAGCAAGGTCACAGAACCCCGCGCGCGCCCATCCAGCAAGGCATCCACATCCGGCAACGTGGCGTAGACGATACCCACCGCCAGCGCGAGCAGCATGGCCGAAATCGCACCGACACGCCAGGTCAGGCCCCAGATCAGCCGCCAGATCCACCGGAACAAACGGCGAAAGATACCACCGCCTTTGCCCCCTGATGACTTGCGGGTTTTCCTGCGTGTGGTTTTGCGCGTGGCCGTTTTGCGCGTGGCCGTTTTGCGCGCCGTCGATTTCTTGCCCGCCGCGCTTTTGGTCGCCGCCGGTTTTCGGCCCTTTGAAGGGTACCGTCTATCCGCGACCAATGTCGGCTTGCGGCGCTTGGACTCAGTCATGCTCAAACTCTGCCCGGTTATACTTTTTGGTCACCATACCTCGACAACCGCAGTATGTAGAGGTCCGAATTTCCGGAATTTCCCCTCCCTATAGTGCTCAATTATTAGTCATAATGCCAAAGTTGTGCAAAAATTGTGCAACTTCGCATTATTTTCCGACAGGTTTTGGTCCCGAAAGCGTTTCTTACTGCGCCGCGGCGCGCTTTTTTTCTGCAGGTGCAAACAAGCCGGTCCCACCGGACAATCAGAGGGGAAAGACGTGAAACTGATCATTGCGACAATCAAGCCGTTCAAGCTGGAGGAGGTGCGCGAAGCACTGACCGAGGCTGGCGTGCGCGGCATGATGGTAACCGAGATCAAGGGCTTCGGCTCGCAGTCCGGTCACACCGAAATCTATCGTGGTGCCGAATATGCGGTGAACTTCGTGCCCAAGATCAAGCTTGAGATCGTGGTGCCTGCGACAATGGCCGACCAGATCGTCGAGACCATCACCAAAACCGCCAAAACCGGCAAGATCGGTGACGGCAAGATTTTTGTCCTCGATGTCGAACAGGCAATGCGTGTGCGTACCGGGGAAACCAACGAGGACGCGCTGTAAGTGCGCCCACTCACAATCATTCGAGGACTCACAATGAACCTGATGAAATCTCTCATCCCTGCCGCCGCCATTGTTGCGCTGCCGCAGATGGGTCTTACGCAAGAGGCCGCCGCAACCGGCGAAGCGGCACTGCACACCCAGTATATCTTTACCACGCTGCTGTTTCTGATGGCGGGCTTTCTTGTTTTCTTCATGGCCGCAGGTTTCGCCATGCTGGAAGGCGGTCTGGTACGATCCAAAAACGTTGCCATGCAGATGATCAAGAACGTGGCATTGTTTTCATTTGCCGCAATCATGTACTGGCTGATCGGGTTCAACCTGATGTATCCCGGCGACGGTTGGTCCATCACGGGCTGGCTTGGCCCGTTCTTCTCGACCACAACGCTTGATGCGGTTGGTGTTGCACCAGAGGATGCGGCACTGGACTATGCTTCGGTCGGTTCAGACTTCTTCTTCCAGCTTGTGTTCGTGGCCGCGACCGCATCCATCGTTTCCGGCGCCGTGGCGGAACGGATCAAGCTTTGGCCCTTTCTGATCTTCGTCATCGTGCTGACAGGCATCATGTACCCGATTTCCGGTTCGTGGAAATGGGGTGGCGGCTGGCTGGATGCCAAGGGCTTCTCGGACTTTGCCGGTTCGACCATTGTACACTCGGTCGGTGGCTGGGCTGCGCTGGCAGGGGCCCTTATCCTGGGTCCGCGGATCGGCAAGTACAAAGATGGCAAAGTTCACCCGATGCCCGGCTCTAACCTGGCGCTGGCGACCCTGGGAACGTTCATCCTGTGGCTGGGTTGGTTCGGATTCAACGGCGGCTCGCAACTGGCGATGGGAACGGTGGGTGATGTATCGGACGTGTCACGCATCTTTGCCAACACCAACATGGCGGCTGCTTCGGGCTCGGTTGCAGCGCTGATCCTGACTCAGGTTCTGTACAGGAAGCCCGACCTGACGATGGTGCTGAACGGCGCGCTGGCGGGTCTGGTCTCGATCACGGCCGAACCGCTGGCCCCAACCCTGTTCGGTGCCCTGTGGATCGGTGCCGTGGGTGGTATTATCGTGGTCTTCGCGGTCCCGATGCTGGACAAGTTCAAGATCGATGATGTTGTCGGTGCCATCCCAGTCCACCTGTTCTGTGGCATCTGGGGCACCATCGCAGTCATTTTCTACGGTGACGCAAGCCTGGGCGCGCAGCTTCTGGGCATCGTCGCATACGGCGTTTTCACCTTTGTCGGCGCACTGATCCTGTGGACGATCCTGAAATCCACCGTCGGCATCCGTGTCAGCGAAGAGGATGAGATCAACGGCCTCGACATGGCGGAACTGGGAATGGAAGCATACCCCGAATTCTCGAAAGGCTAAGCCTTGCCGCCACCTGACAAAAAAACCCGGGCGTTCGCGCCCGGGTTTCCGTTTCGAATGTCGCGTCGGCGTCTAAACCCCGACATCCACAATTGCTTTGGCCAAAATCGGCACAGTCGCTGCGTTCAGCCCGGCAATGTTCAGGCGACTGTCGCCGACCATGTAGATACCGTGTTCAACGCGCAGTTTCTCGACCAGTTCCGGTGCCGCCCCAAGGCGTGAGAACATGCCCCGGTGCTGAGCGATGAACCCAAACCGGTCGGATCCGGCCAGACGCTGCAACTCGTCAGCCAATTGCTGGCGCAGGCCCAGCATGGACAGCCGAACCTCTTCCAGTTCAGTTGCCCAGTCTGCCCGCAATGCTTCATCCATAAGAATGGTCGTCACTACGCGCGCGCCGTGGTCCGGCGGGAAGGAATAGTTCTGGCGATTCAAAAACGCCAGCGTGGCCTGATTCAACGCCGTTTCAGCCGCGTTGTCACTGACGGCCATCAGCAACCCGGTGCGCTCGCGATAGACGCCGAAGTTTTTGGAACATGACGCCGCAATCAGACATTCCTTTACCGATGAGGCCACCAGCCGCACGCCTTGCGCATCCTCTTCCAGACCGTCACCAAAACCCTGATAGGCAATGTCGATCATCGCAACGAGGCCCAGCGCATTGATCAGGTTCACAACCTCCTGCCATTGCACCATGTTCAGATTGGCACCGGTCGGATTGTGGCAGCAGCCATGCAGCAAAACCACGTCACCCGCTTTGGCGGTTTTCAGGTCTGCGATCATCCCATCGAAATCGACGCCCCGGGTCTCTTCATCGAAGTAACGATACTGAACGGTTTCCATCCCCAGGTAATTCAGGATCGACAGATGGTTGGGCCAGGTCGGGTTCGACACAAACACACGTGCCGAAGGGTTCGCCATCCGGATCAACTCGAACGCCTGGCGGCAGGCGCCGGTGCCTCCGGGTGTCGCCACTGCGGCGATGTTGCCACGCGGCACCGAAGTACCCAAAATCAATCCGATCATCGCATCCGCATATGCCGGATCACCGGCCAGACCGGTATAGGCCTTGGTTTCCTGTTCTTCCCAGATGCGCTGTTCGGCGGCTTTCACCGCGCGCATCACCGGCGTCACGCCTTCGGCATTCTTGTAGACACCAACACCCAGATCGATCTTCTGATCACGCGGGTCTTCGCGGTACATCTGCATCAGCGCCAGAATCTTGTCGGCGGGCTGCGGTTTCAGGTTCTCGAACATCAGTTCTCTCCGGTTGCGACGGGCAGGGTCGGGAAGGCACCCCATTCAGCCCAGGAGCCGTCATAAAGCGAGTGGTCTTTCTTGCCCATGCGTTCCAACGCAAGGCTGAGAATGGCGGCCGTGACACCCGAACCGCAAGAGGTGATCGCCGGCTTAGACAGATCGACGCCTGCAGCCTCGAATATGGCGCGGCAGTCCTCGGGCGACTTCATTGTTCCGTTGGCATTCAACAACTGCCCAAAGGGCACATTGCGCGAGCCCGGAATGTGGCCCGAACGCAGCCCTTCGCGCGGCTCGGGAGCGGTTCCGGCAAACCGGTCGGCCGAGCGGGCATCGATGATCTCGTGATCTGCCAGTTTGGCGGCGGCGGAAACTTGCGTGACGTCCCGGACAAGCTGGTTTTGCACGCGAACAGTCATGTGACGGTCGCGAATGACCGGAGGCAGATCCTCGATCTCGCACCCCTCGGCCTGCCACTTCGGCAAACCCCCATCCAGAACCGCGATGTTTTCCTGCCCCATCAGGCGGAACAGCCACCAAACGCGCGCAGCAGACATCAGCCCGGCACCATCATAAACTACAACCTGATGACCATCACCGACACCCATGGCGCGCAGGCGCGACATGAATTTTTCGACCGGTGGCGCCATATGAGGCAGGTCGGAACGGTGATCTGATATCTCATCAATATCGAAGAACCGTGCTCCGGGGATATGCCCGGCATCATATTCGGCCTTGGCATCACGGTTTTGCGCGGGCAAATACCACGACCCGTCCAGAATCCGCAGATCCGGGTCTTTCATGTGCGCGGCCAGCCATTCGGTGGATACGAGGGTTTTCGGATCGTCCTGCATCAAAGCCTCCCCTAAGCGAGCTTGGGGTTTCCCTATACCCCGTGGCATGGGCGTTCAAGGCTGGATAGCGCTAGCGCTTGCTAACCGCTGGATTTATCGCGCCTTACGCAGGCGGAAATGCTGGATGATGCCGATGAAGCTGATCACAATCCAAAACCCTTCGATCAGCATCGAGGCCAGATTGAAATTCTCAAGCAGCGAAAAGACGATCAGGACAGACCCCAGCAGGTTGATCACCGGAAAGGCCAGGTCATCGGAATTCATCATCCGCATCTGCGTCGCGAAATACGCCGCCACCACGATCAGCGCCCCGAATGAGCCGATGGCATCCACGATGGTAAGTGTGTCAAAGATAGCCGTCATATCTGGGCCGTGCCATTTTGAGGAGATTCAGTGTGTTGCGCATAGTGATGCATGTTTAGAAACGCGGCTCCTTGCGAACCGGCGCGATACCCGTGCGGCAGGTCCGCAGCAAAGCGCAAACCCTGCCCGGCCTGCAAAGGCACCCAATCCTCGCCACGCAGAATTTCCAAAGTACCGCTGAGGACAAATACTTCCTCGGTCACCCCGGCGGCATGAGCCGGGGATTCGTGGCTTTGGTTCGCGGCAAGGTTCACGTGAAAGGTCTCGGCTCCCAGTGCGGGATCGAAGGGAAAGACGATCTTGACCTCGATACTGCCGGGAAAGGTTACAGTCTGAAAGACCGATGGATCGCCCAGCGTTGTATCGATCAGCCCGCTGAGCGGTATCTGAAAGCCTTTGGCGATTTTCCAAAGCGTGGCGATCGTTGGGCTCGATTCGCCGCGCTCAATCTGACCTAGCATGGCTTTGCTGACCCCGGTCATCTCGGCGACTTTAGACAGGCTCAACCCCGAAGCTGTCCGCACATCCCGTAATTTCAGCGTAATGTCGTCCATAGCCATACCCGCGCCCTGCGATTTACCTTGTACGTTATAACGCACATGTGCTACGTGCGCTATAACGTACGAACCCCGAATTATGCAACCCGAGGCAACAGGGAAAACAGCATCATGCCAATGTACCGATCCAGAACCTCTACCCATGGCCGCAACATGGCTGGCGCACGTGGCCTTTGGCGGGCCACAGGTATGGGTGACGACGATTTCGGCAAACCGATCATCGCCATCGTCAACTCGTTCACGCAGTTTGTGCCGGGTCACGTGCATCTGAAGGACCTGGGCCAGATGGTCGCGCGTGAGGTCGAAGCCGCAGGTGGCGTGGCGAAAGAGTTCAACACCATCGCCGTGGATGACGGCATCGCAATGGGCCATGACGGGATGCTGTATTCGCTGCCCTCGCGCGAAGTGATCGCGGATTCGGTCGAATATATGGTCAACGCCCATTGTGCGGATGCGATGGTCTGCATTTCGAACTGTGACAAGATCACTCCCGGCATGCTGATGGCCGCCATGCGCCTGAACATCCCGGCCATTTTCGTCTCGGGCGGTCCGATGGAAGCGGGCAAGATCGACATCGCCGATCTGGAGGCCAAGAAGATTGACCTTGTGGACGCTATGGTGGCCGCTGCGAACGACAAGTTCACTGACGAACAGGTTCAGCACATCGAGGAAAACGCCTGCCCCACATGTGGTTCATGTTCGGGCATGTTCACCGCGAATTCGATGAATTGTCTGGCTGAGGCGCTGGGTCTGGCCCTGCCGGGTAACGGCTCGACTCTGGCGACGCACGCAGACCGCAAAGAACTGTTCCTTGAAGCTGGCCGCAGGATCGTCGAGATCACCAAGCGCCATTACGATCTGGACGAAAAAGGCTTTCTGCCCCGTGAGATTGCCACCTTTGATGCGTTCGAAAATGCCATGAGCCTCGATATCGCCATGGGTGGATCAACCAACACGGTGCTGCACCTGCTGGCCATCGCGCATGAGGGTGAAGTTGACTTCACCATGGCCGATATGGACCGCCTCAGCCGTCGTGTTCCCTGCCTCTGCAAAGTCGCGCCCAACACCGAAAATGTGCATATGGAAGACGTCCACCGTGCCGGTGGTATCTTCTCGATCCTGGGAGAGCTCAGCCGCGCGGGCCTGCTGCACAACGAATGCAGCACGGTGCACTCGGCCACGATGGGTGAGGCGATTGCCAACTGGGACATCACCATCGCCAACAACCCCAAGGCACAGGAACTGTTCAAGGCCGCCCCCGGCGGTGTGCGCACCACACAGGCGTTCAGCCAGTCGAACCGGTTCAAGGAACTGGACACTGATCGCAAGGGCGGCGTGATCCGGTCCAAGGAACACGCGTTCAGTCAGGACGGTGGTCTGGCGGTTCTGTTCGGCAACATAGCCCGCGACGGCTGCATCGTGAAAACCGCTGGTGTGGATGCCAATATCCTGCAATTCACTGGCTCGGCTTACGTGTGCGAAAGCCAGGATCAGGCAGTCAGCGATATTCTCACTGGCAAGGTGAAAGAGGGCGACGTGGTGGTGATCCGCTATGAAGGCCCGCGTGGCGGTCCGGGGATGCAGGAAATGCTGTACCCGACATCCTATCTGAAATCGAAGGGTCTGGGCAAAGCCTGCGCCCTGCTAACCGACGGGCGGTTTTCGGGCGGAACATCCGGTCTGTCGATCGGCCATGTCTCGCCCGAGGCGGCTGAAGGCGGAGAGATTGGCCTGGTCCAGAATGGCGACACGATTGAAATCGACATCCCCAACCGCTCGATCAATCTGGCCGTCTCAGATGAAGAGCTTGCCGCCCGGCGCGAAGCACAGGACGTAAAAGGCTGGGTGCCTGCTGCGCCGCGCAAACGCAAGGTGTCTACCGCGCTGAAGGCCTATGCCAAACTGACCACCAGCGCGGCAAAAGGCGCCGTACGCCAAGTCTAAACTGATACATTACCGGTCTGCTGACGCGGCAGACCGGTAACCCGATCATGAACAGGCGCTCTCGGGCCCAACCAGAGCAGGTGTTTCGCACGAAACGTTGACAGTGGACGGGGCGTCCTGCCTTAAGATCAATCGCCCAGCTTGGCGTGAATTTCGTCCAGATCGATTTCGCCGATCGGCATCTTGTTGGCCGGGTTTTCGAAATCGTATTTGAACAACTCGAAATCCTGCTTGTAGATCTCATAGACCAGATGCATCGAAAGGTCGTCGAAATAATCCTCGACCGGATGTGCGCGCTTGGGGCCATGGCCTTCGGATTCGTTGAACCGGGGTATTTCGGACAGCGAAATAGAGTGCTTCAGCTTGGTATTGTCCAAGACACCCTGCATCCCGTCGTTGAACGCTTCGGTCCAGAAGATCCGATCATAACGGCCACCGTTCACGATGAAGGTCGACACGTGACCAGACATGGCCGACCAGTGAATGTCCGGGTCCATCGGGCGTCGCCAGCGGATGGTATCCCGCGCAAACAGCAGGAACCGGCGAAAGCTGGCGATCTGGTCAAACTCTCCCTTGCCATCGTCACCGCCCACCTCGATCCCGTAATTGTAGATCAGCGTCGGCACCAGATTGCCACGATACCGTTTGCCGTTGCGCTGAATCCCGCAGATCTTGTCGAAAAACGAGCTCAGAATACGCGTGTATGGGTTACGCACACAGGTAAAGGAGTACGAGGCATGATCGCGCACATTTTTGGAAATCAGATCCTGGCTCTGATCAAAGGCCCATTTGTGCATGCCATCCTTGGCGTCATGGATGTCACCGTCAAAGAACTGGCCGTGATCCGAATAATACATGATCTGCCCAATGGTCGAGCAGGCGCATTTGGGCACGACGCGGTACACCATGCTTTCGCTCTCGGTCATCCAGGTACCGGGAAAACCCATCTGCTGTGCCTCCTACGCTGGTCTGGTCTCAAACCGATATGCCAGCTTTTGATAACAAGGAACCAAAATTATTCTGTTTATTCAATCGCTCATCCTCAGTATCACGGTTGAAACCGGGCAGAAACGGAAATTACCTAACCTCGATGGCGAAGATTGCCTATATATTGCTGTGCCATAAGGACCCTGATGCAATCATTGCACAGGCTGAACAGCTGACCGCTGCGGGCGATTGCATGGCTATCCACTTTGACGCCCGTGCCAGCGCCGAAGCCTACGGGCGCATTCGTTCCGCGCTGGGTCAAAATTCGAACGTGACCTTTGCCAAAAGGCGTATCAAATGCGGCTGGGGAGAATGGTCGCTGGTGCAGGCCACGCTGAACGCCTTGCAGGCCGCCGTCGAAACCTTCCCCCGCACCACGCATTTTTACATGCTGTCCGGTGATTGCATGGCGATCAAAACGGCAGAATACACCCATCGATTTCTGGATGATCACGACAAGGATTTCATCGAAAGCCACGACTTTTTCGAAAGCGACTGGATCAAGACCGGCATGAAAGAAGACCGGCTGATCTATCGCCATTATTTCAATGAACGCACCCAGCCGAAACTGTTCTACGCTGCCTATGAAACGCAGAAGCGTTTCGGGCTGACGCGGCAAATTCCCGAAGACCTTCAGGTTATGATAGGCAGCCAATGGTGGTGTCTGCGCCGCCGAACGGTCGAGATGATTCTGGACTTCCTGCGACAGCGCAGGGACGTGATCCGGTTTTTTGCGACCACCTGGATACCCGATGAAACCTTCTTTCAAACGCTGGTACGCCATCTGATCCCGAAGGGTGAAATCGAAAACCGTACACCGACATTTCTGATGTTTTCGGATTATGGAATGCCCGTCACGTTCTACAACGATCACTATGACATGCTTCTGGGTCAGGACTATTTGTTTGCCCGCAAGATCAGCCCAGAGGCGCATGAGCTGAAAGAGCGTCTCGGCTCACTTTACGCGAGTGAGGGCATCGACTTTTCCATCTCGAACGAGGGGCGCAGTCTGTATGCGTTTCTGGCCGGCCGGGGGCGCATCGGGCGCCGGTTCGGGCAACGTTTCTGGGAGGCCGGAAGTGTTCTGGGCCCCGACCGAGAGCTGTTTGTGATCGTGTGCAAGAAGTGGCATGTCGCCAAAAGGCTGGTCGATCAGATCGCGTCTGAAACAGATATCCCCTGCGTCGAATACCTGTTTAACGAAGAGGAAACTCAACTGCCTGATCTGGGCGGTATTGAAACGACGGTGACCAAGCGCTCGCGCCATCGGCGGGCCGTTGTACAAATGCTCTTCGAAAGTTTCGGATCAGACCAGTTGGTTCTGTGCCTCGACCCGGCCAATCTGGACGTTGTTGAGGATTTCAGCGGTGATCAGGCCAAAACCCATGTGCTTGAGATCGAATGCGAATATTCGGACGAATACCTGATCGGACATGCGCGCCGCGTCGGATTGGCAGGGGACAACAGCCCAGTCGAGACTGTTTCCCATCTGCTGCCGACACTTCGCAACGATCTGAGTTACGAGTCCCAACAAATCCGCGCCGCCGGTTTGGACAATTACCTGCGACTGCGGGAAACCGCCCAGCGCGCCGAAAACGTAGCTGTCATATCCGAATTTCTAGGGGTGGACGAAGAAAAGGCCAGCGCGGTTATGCGGCTGGAATACCTGTTCGCCGACTAAACGGAAGATCAGCCTGAAATCCGACAGCTTTTCGGCCCCCTTCGGTGCATAGGGTGCGCCGCATATTTGCCTGCCGGAGCGGACGGCCTAAACCCAACATCACTGCCATCGTGATTTTTATTCAAAAATCGGATACTGTGCAGCCAATTGGGCCAGTTTGCTTATACTTTTTCTTTGGCAGGCCGGCCCTGGCCAGTGACAGGCAAAAACAGACCCGCCTTAACTCAGAATGACGGGTATCTGCACATCGCAAAACCCGAAAGCCCCGGCTGGCCGCAAATAGACATTTGAAACGCAACTTCGGGGGGAACAGTTGTGCTTATAGATCAAATTGAAACGTCCAGATCATATATCCCAAATGACGCAGACTGGAAGCTGATATACAAGGTTCTGCCGGGCGAGGCCAAGATTGCCGACCCGTCAGTTATTAACCCTCATTTCGAATGTATCGAGGTGACCGACAACACGGTTCTGCCAGCAAGCGGCATGTATGTTGTTCTGCGCGGTGTGGTTCAGTTGCGGCAGAATGGAAATCCTTTGGCCAGCGCGGATGTCGGTGACCATTTCTATGAAGAGCACCTTCAGATATCGGACATTCCCGTCAGCCTCGAAGCGCTTGCGCTGGACGGATCGCGGCTGGCTTTTCTGTCCAGCGAGAACTGGCGTCAGATACCAGAGGAAATCCGGCAACCCTGCTTCGCCACGATGTTCGGCGATCTGGTCAGTGTTCAATTGCAGAATTTCCAGCAGCCGATCAATTGTTGCAGCGTGACGGCTGCCGCCCTCAGCATGTCCGCGTTGGGCTTCAGTTGCGAAGTGAACGACATTTTCCGTGAATGCGCGCTGCCTTCGTCTTTCGTCGTCAATGACGGTATCTCACTGGGTGAGCTGTTTGACGTCGCGTGTACCTACATTCATTCGCAGGGCCTGCGGGACAGGGTTCAGGTTCAGGCCTATTTCATGGACGAGGACACGACAAACGTGCAGCTGTTGCTGGATGCGATTGACGAGTCCAACCGGCTGGGTGGTGACAACGATATTCTGGTGGCGAATTTTCAGGTCGGCGTCGCCCATGGCAAAGCGAATATGCCGGGCGGGCATTTTGCCGTCATCGCCAAGTGCAACCCAAGCACTGGGCTGGTGCACATGATGGACGTACATCCTGAAAAATACGGCAAGCTTTGGGTTACAACCGCAGACCGGCTTTGGAAGGCGATGTCGGACCGTGATGGAACCTCGATGCGGTCGCGTGGCATTTTGCGCTTCTCGGCGCGTGCCGCGGTCAAGACGCATCTGAAGACATTCAAGCAACGATGCAACTATGTCGACAGTACACTCTATCTGGCAAAAGACCCAAAGAAACGGCGCAACCTGTTCCGCCGCGCCACTCCGAACATGAACTCCTTGGGTGTTTTGGTGGAAAGCCTCGCCATTCACGGCGACGACAAGGTGGACGAAGACGAGCTGCTGCGGGCCACCGAAGCCTCTTTCACGGATGTTGTCTCACGGGTGGCCACGGCCGCGGACATGCACGACATGGCCCAGAAATACCTGAACGGGTCCGAAAACGTGCACTTGAGCAGTTCACTTCGCAGTTTCGGAACGCGCGAGGACACATCAATCGATACCCCCGAAGACTGGTTCAAGATGCAACTTCAGGGCCTGGACGCCATTACGGACCGTCACCTGATGATCAATATCGACTTTAATCGGGTCACCGGGATCGAAGCCATCCGCCCACCAGTAAACGTTTACCGGGAAACCGCGTTGCTCGAAGAATTCTGGTGCCTCTGTATCGCATATGATGAAGCAACAGACCTTGTGACGATCGTCGACATGAGCCCCGCAACGTCACAGGTCTGGCAAGCCCCTCGCGGCAACATCTTCCGCGGCCTGCGCGATCTGGAAAACCCGGCGTTGCTGGTGATCGAAACGGTTGAGCCGCCCGAAGACCCCGGAGATGTCACCAGCATTATCCGGAACAACCCCATGGTTCTGTTTTATGAAGATGAAGACCCATGGTCCTACATGCTCAGAAGTGTTCTTTCGAACATCGGTGCGACCAGCGTAAAGCAGGTGGATGTGGGCGGTCGCGACCCCAACGCGATAAAGATGCGACGTCAGCTGATATCTTTAGGTGAAAAACCCAAAGTTCCCTACCTGTTTTTCCAAGGCCAATGCATCAGCAAAGGCGAAAAGCTGGAAGACATTGTGGACATGATCAAGGCGGGTCACCTTCAGGGCCGCATGATCGAAGCGGGTCTTCCCGTTTCCAAGCTTGAAGAGACGCCCAGCCTGAACAAGAACATGTTCGGCTATCCCAAAGGTGTGATGAACGAGGTAAGCAGCGGCAAACGCAACGTGCTGCTTTGTGCCTGCGGATCATCAGCGGCAGACAAGATACCCGAACTGGTTGAGCGCATCGTCGACGCCGGACACAATGTCAAACTGATCCCTTCCACTTCGGCCGAAAAGTTCTTTCGGGACTTCGGCGCTGAACGGATCGACGCCAAGATCACCCATAACGACTATTACCGCGACGATGATGAATGGAACTTCCGTTACATGGAATTCGACATGCCGGTGCGAGCGTCTCATCTGGCGCTATGCGACTGGGCCGATTGCGTGATCGTCGCTCCTATCACCTGCAACACCATGGGCAAAGTGGCAAACGGGATCGCCGATAACCTTCTGACCTCGGTCTTTGTGGCATGGCAGTACCAGAAGAAGCCCGTGATCCTGTGCCCGGCCTGTAACACGAATATGTGGAACAACATCACCACCCAGAACAATGTCGCAAGACTGAAGACACTGGGCATTGATTTCATAGGTCCCCGGGAAGGCCGGCTGTCAAACGGTCGGATGGGGATTGGCATGATGGCCACACCTGACCAGATCATGGAAGCACTGGGCGAAGCGTTCGAAGAACTGGACGACCAAAAATACCGCGTGTGCAAATGGGCCCGAGAGGCTGCCGCCGCTGATGATATCAATGAATGGAAACGTGTGTTCCGCGCCATCGATGAAGGTGTCGTGGGCATCAATATCGTGGACGAGGCCCACGGCGATTCATTGCTGCATTATGCGGCCGGTGGCGAAGGAGAATTGAACGAAGGCGGTCACGATCTGGGCAAGCCAGACTATGAAGCGGCACAGGATTTGATTGACCGCGATATCGACGTCAATATCGTCAACGACCACGGTTTCACGGCATTGCATGTGGCTGTGATGAACAAAGCCCCAAGGATGGTCGACATCCTGTTGCGCGCCAAAGGCATGGATGCAACCTCGTGCATTGAATTTGTTCAGGGCATGGATATCGCGCCCGAAATCCGGACCATGCTGGATGCTTGGGCGCAGGATCACAACCTTAAGATAAAAGATGCGGAACAGGGACGTGACGAAACCTTTATTGCCGTTCAGGAACCCACCTATCTGTATTTCACATACGGTTCCCTGAAACAGGGGTTCCCGAACCATGAGGCACACAGCCGGGTTTTGAATGACTTTGTCGGGCCCGCCCGCACGCGTCAACCAATGCCGCTAATCGTTCCAAATGAACCGTTCTGCGACAATCCGAACTGTGGCTTCCTGCACCGAATGGCGACTCTTGTCGATCAGCAGGGCATGGGCAAACAAGTAAGCGGAGAGGTTTACCGAGTGACGGAATCGGGCCTGCACGAACTGGACAAGCTGGAAGGTTATCATGGTCCGGGCTCGTCCAAGAACGTCTATATCCGCAAAAAGATCAACGTGATCGTGGATGGGGTGATGAAACCCGCTTACGCCTATGTGATCGCCGATCCTGAAAAATACCTGCAAAACTGGCGTGACGGAAAATCAGAAGTCATCAGCGACTACACGCTGGATATGGCGCAGGGTGAGCCCAAGCCCGGATTTGAGCCAGCAATCTAGTGTTCAACTGTGCTGACTGGTGGCGGTTTCGGGCTTTCCTTGGAGCTAAGGTTATAGGCCGTGATCACCACCATACAAAGCAGCACGAACGGCCAGAACCCGGCCTTGGGAATAAGGTTGTCCCGATAGTGGATGATCCGAAACGACGTCTCAACGTCGGATGCAAACAGGTATGTATTGACCGAAACTGCCAACAGCATGAAGTACATCAGGAAAAAGAACGACTCCATGTAGATCACAGGAGAGCCCGCAAACCCTTCACGCAGTTGCACATGGGCCAGCAGGATCACGAAAAACAGAACCGAGCAGGTTCCGATCACGCTGGAGGTGCTGAAGTCATGCCGATCGGCCAGCCCCTCGCGGCTTGTGACGGTCATCAGCGCTCCGAACAGCAGCATTGTCACGACAAGCAGCGGGACCATGTGCACGATGAACGCGTTTGCGAAATTGCGTTTGATGACGAAGTTATAATGTAGCTCGGGCATAATGGTTTGATAGGCGTTCTGTGCGATGCCCAACGTCGTATCCAGGTTTGACAGTTTATAGTCGAAATATGTGTTCTCACGTTCCCACGTGCCCATCACGATCTGACTGTCGATGCCGAAAATATCATCCGGCCCGGTCGCGGTATAAGCCTCAAGGTCGGGAACCAGCGCAACATTGATGTCAAAAGATGCGGGCCAGAAGCGCACCCAGACCGTTTTGTGATCAAAGGGGTAACGGGTGTAGTCAAAGCTCTGACGAAGGGTTTGTTCAAAGTACCACCCGATCAGCAGGCCATCCTTTTGCGGTAGCCGATAGGCCTCTTCGATCAGACCATTTGCTGTATCGACCGCTTCGGGCAGAAGGAAACCGATCTCACCCTCGGCTGGGCGGATCCTGTCATGTTCACCGTCGATGTAGTGCTGCCAGATGTAGCCAGTGACCTGAACATCGCTGGCACCAAGAAAGCTGAACGATTTGATGAAGATCCCCGTTTTGACGCGGAAATCTGGTGCCGAGCCCAGCTCACCCAGAAAGGCATCCACTGATGCCTGATCCGGAAGCTGCGTTGGGTCGCCCTCAAAATGGTTCAAGTCGATCCAAAGCCTGAGCAACAGACCGGCCAGCCCAAGGGTCAACAAGCCAGAAATCAGCCACACCTTTCTTTCGACGCTCATTCAGCCTCCTGCCGTGTCACCTAATCAACCAGAAACCCCACTGAACCCAGAAGGGATTGCGTGATACCCATAGCGGTAAACTGCGTTGTCAGATCGGCATACCCCCCGTGTTGTTTGGGCTGAGTGTTTTGCTGTCCGCTTTCAGCCAGCAGGCGTGTTTGACGAATGGACAGATCGACCATTGGCAAAGGCTCGGAGGTCGTGAAGGCTGCAAGCCCATCCGCATATTCAAGAGCTGAGTCCCAATCGCCGCGCGCCAGCATGACGGCGCAGGCGTCCGAGTAAAAATGCAAGTGGCTGTGCCCCACACATCCCTCGGCAATGATTTCAGACCCCAGGTTTAACAAGCGCATTTGCTCATCAGGGTTTGTCTCGGCCATTGCCAGAGCCGACAGAGCTTTGGGTCCTACAAAGTTCCGCCCATGTTCAAGCGCGATTTCAACCGCGCGACGACCGGCCGTACGCGCGCGGTCTGACTGTCCGGCATAAACCTGTGTTCGCGCCAGATGTTCAAGGGCCTGCGCCTCGAGTCTTTTTGCCCCGACGCGTTCCGCAATTTCAGCTGAAACACTGAAAGCGTCCAGCGCCTGATCGAGGTTGCCCAGAAAGGTCTCGGCCACGCCCAGGCAGGTCTGTGCAACGCATTCCGGAACAAAGGCAAAGTACTTTTGCGAGACTTCAATAGCCTCGATGGCATCCGCCTTGCCCTGTGCGACCTCCCCGGTGTAGCTGCGCGCCACGCTTAGATTGTGCAGATTGGCAGCCAGATCGCGGACCAGCCCTTTTTCGCGCGCCCGCTCAACAGCCTGCGTGTAAAAGCCTGTCGCTGTCTTCATGGTGGCTTTCATGAAGTTTGCATCACCAAATCCGCTTAGCGCCCCTACCTCAAGGCGGGCAGAGCCAAGTTTGCGGGCAAGCGTCAGGGCGCGTTCATTGGCGCTTAGCGCTTCCTTGTCCCGACCCAGTGGGAAATAGACATTACCGCGCACGTAGTTGATCTGAGCCACATCCCGCTCTGACCCGCAACGCTCGGCGGCGGATTCAGCCAGATCGAGCGCCTCTAGCGCGTCCTGATACAGGCTGGCTTGCCGCGCAGCCTGCGCAAGCCCGATATGCGCGCGGCTTATTTGCTCATCGGTTTCGGCAACACGGGCAGCTTCCCGAAATTCACGCAGTGCGTCGCCGGACAGACCCTGAAGCCTGTGCGTTTCAGCCCGTGCGCAAAGCAGATCGAACCGGACACCTGCAGGGGACGGCAGTTCCAGGGCACGTTCGATCAATGGGCTGGCATCGTCGAACCTGAAGGCCTGGATCAGTTTGTCCGCCGCTTCCAAATACGCCTGTGCGGCGTTATTCGCCCCTGCCCGGTCCAAATGTTGTGCGCACAAGGTCGCATCGCGATCCTCGAACCACTTGGCGGCCTGCCTGTGCAGGCGCGCACGCTCGGATTTGACCAACGTTGCATAGGATCCATCCCTGATCAGCGCGTGGGCAAACATGAGGTCAGGCCCCGCCTCTCGGACCAGCGCGGATCGGATCAGGTTGGTCGTATCCAGATGCCCTTCACCCAGAATAAAGTTCAGCACTTCTGCAGAGAACCGTTGCCCCAGTACCGATGCTGCCTGAATGGCGGAGCGGCTGGTTCGATCCAGTGCATCCAGTCGGGACTGAACGATCCCCTGAATACTGCCAGGCACGCTTTGCTGTGTAAGCACATCCGTATTGCGCAACAACTGCTCAAGAAACAGCGGATTGCCCCCGGCGCGTTTGACGCAGGTGTCCAGCAACTCGGGGTCGATGGCCGTGAATTCTTCGACCAACAGTCTGGCCTGTTCCTCGCCCATCGGCGCCAGTTCCATCTTGGATACCAGCGCGCCATCGGTTGCCATTTGCCAATCCCGGTCAATCGGGTCGCCTTCGGCCCGGCTGGTCATCATCAACACGCAAGGGATATCCCGCGTTGCCGCCGCAATATGAGAGCAGGTCATCAGGGTCTCGGGCGAAGCCCAGTGGATGTCCTCGATCTGGATCAGCAGGGGGGCTTCCTGGCTGCAGGCCGACAGCAACTCTTCAATGACCTGCCGCCGTCCGCGCAGGCGGGTCTTGTTGTCCATCACCGCAAACACCTCGGCCAGTCCCGAATCCTGCTCCAGTTCAAGCAGCGCATTGAGGTGCGCGGCGTTCGGCGGGCTGACCCAGCCCCTGGCGATTGTCTCCCTGGCCGCTGCGGCACCCGTTTCCGCGCCGTCTGACGGGCCAAGACCCAGAATGCTGCGGGCGACCATCTGAATGGCCGAATGCCCTTCGCGCGCGCCGAAATCCATCACGACGCCGTTGTGGATCGTGTAGGACTGGCCGGATGCCAGTTCAGCGACTTGCTCGGACAAATGGGTTTTCCCGATCCCGGGCTCACCCAGAATCACATGGACTTCACCCTTGCCGTGGCGTTTGCATCGGTCGAATGTGGCCGAGAACACCGACAGCTCCCGCTCGCGCCCGATGAATTTGTGACGCCGTGTGCGAATGTTCCGGGCCAATCGATCCAGACGCCAAACTTCGACGGGATCATTCAGCCCTTTGATGGCCTTCACACCAATGGATTCGCCCACGAAAAGCGGCCCCAATGCGCGCTGAATGTCATGTGAAACCAGTGTCTCACCCCCAGCGGAAATATCCGTAAGGCGGGACGCCAGATTCACCCCATCCCCTGTAACGGTGTATTCCGTATGCGACTGACTTCCGGTCGTACTGGCAATGACCTGACCTGACGCAATACCGATGTGGCAGGAAAGCGGCGGCGACAAGGTCGGTAGAACTGCATGTATCTCGGCAGCAGCACGCGCCGCCCTTTCGGTGTCATTGGTATGCGAAATCGGCGCTCCAAAAACGGCCATGACCGCATCACCGATATGCTTGTCTATACGACCACCATACTTTTCGACGACATTGTCCACTTTGCTGAAGAATTGATTCAGCAGCGCATGCAGATCTTCTGCATCCAGCTCGCTGGATAGTTTCGTGAATGCGGTCAGATCGGCAAACATCACTGTAACCTGTCGGCGCGCGGGCTCGAGCTGCGCGGCAGGTTCAGGCTCTACTGATGTTTGGCTGGCATCAATCTGTTCAATGGCGCGCAGTAGCCGCCGCCGATCACCGACGGCCGTCACCCCGATTTCGATCAAATCCTCGGCCGTCAAATCAGGCAGGATGGAGAAATCGATTTTGTTGTCTGCGAAGGCCTGCGCGTACTCGTTTAATCCAATTGCGCTCAGCCAGCCCCTCAGGTCCTGAGACATGTTGCCCCTCTGAAGTCCCCACTTCATCCTGGAACCTAGCATGTGCACCGCTTCGAGTCTGCTAAAACCAAATTAATTTGTGATTTTGAGCAGGGTTAACCCGGTGCTCGTTCTTGCACCAAGCCAGCATTTCCAAAACCGCTCGACAGGATATACGAACAGCACGTCTGGGTGATCTCGCGGAAGCGGGCTCTTTCCCGGCGGTAAAGATATACCTCTCGCTTGTCTGGCAAATCTGAAATCGGGCGAAAGGCGACCGCATCCGGGATGAATTGCGCGACGGTCTGCGGCAGGACCGTGATCCACTCGCCTGCCCTGACCGTTGTGATCAGCGAATGCGTGTTGTGAATGGTGACCTCGGCCCGGTCCAGAATCTTTTTAAACGAGGAGGATTCAATAATGTCGCACAAGGCGTTTCGCACGAAGGGTGCCGCCATCAGGTCACAGATTTCGGGCGGTTTGGCCCGTGTCATAAGCGGATGATCGGATGCTGCAACCAGTCCAAAACGATCCTGAAAAAGCGGCTCGGCACTGACCCCATTCAGGGGATGATGGCCGGATGCAATGCCGATATCCGCCTTGTCCCCGGCGACGGCGTCCAGAACCTGTTGCGAATCCCCGTCTCGCAACTCGATCTTCAACCCCGGAAAGCGTGATGTCATATGTCCCAGCAAGGCGGGAAAGACCAAGGCCCCCACCGACGGCACGGATACGATACGGATCAACCCATGTTCCGCCTGCGCCGCCATTTCTATGTTCTGAACAGTCTGATCAAAATCGCGCACCTGTTTGAGAGCAAGGTCCAGAACCTGCTGACCCAGCGGCGACAGGTGATTTTTCCGTTCACCTTCAAATAGTTTCTTGCCCAGATGATCTTCAAACTGCTTCAGCATCATTGAGACGGCGGATTGTGTCCGACCCAGACGGCCAGCAGCCTCGGCAAGGTTTCCAGTTTGGGCCACGGTACAAAAACACCGCAGCATCTCGACTTTCATCGCCATACTTCAAACTTTCTGAAGTTTCCTAAAGTTATTTGAGTTTGACTGATGTTAGCCGAAAGTTCCATCCTGACCCAAATCGAAATTTGCGAATTTGGGGCCTGACGTGACCAAACTGAACCTGATTGCCGGCGAATGGCTGGCGGGCGAAAGCGAAATTGAAAACCGCAATCCTTCGGATCTAAGCGATCTGGTTGGCATGTTCACACAAGCCAGCGCCGATCAGCTTGAGGCGACGCTGGATCAGGCGCGCGTCGCGCAGGCAGAATGGGCCGCCTACGGGTTGGAGCGGAAACAGGCCGTCCTGAACGCCATCGGCAACGAATTGATGACCCGCGCCGAAGAGCTGGGTACATTGCTGAGCCGCGAAGAAGGCAAGCCGCTGGCCGAAGGCAAGGGCGAGGTTTACCGCGCCGGTCAGTTCTTCACATATTACGCCGCCGAGTGCCTGCGCCAGATCGGTGAGAACGCCGATTCCGTACGCCCCGATATCGAGGTGGACGTGCGCCGCGAAGCTGTTGGCGTTGTCGCAATCATCAGCCCGTGGAACTTCCCCACTGCAACGGCCTCGTGGAAGATTGCCCCGGCGCTGTGCTATGGCAACGCGGTTGTGTGGAAACCTGCCAACATCACCCCCGCCTCGGCTGTGGCCCTGACTGAAATCATCGAACGGCAGGATATTCCGAAAGGTCTGTTCAGCCTTGTGATGGGCTCGGGCCGTTCGGTCGGGCAACGTCTGGTGGAAAGCCCCAAGGTCAATGCGATTTCCTTCACCGGATCGGTGCCCGTGGGCAAAGGCATCGCCGCCGCAGCAATCCAGAACCTGACCAAGGTTCAGATGGAAATGGGATCCAAAAACGCGCTGGCGGTGATGGACGACGCCGATCTGGATCTGGCAGTGACGCTGGCACTGGGCGGGGCCTTTGGCGGGACCGGTCAGAAATGCACCGCCTCGTCGCGGCTGGTGGTTCACGCGGGCATCCACGATGCCTTTGTCGAGAAACTGGTTGCCGGTGCGCAGGCAATGAAAGTGGGTCACGCACTGGAAGCAGGCGTGCAGATGGGCCCCGTGGTCAGCCAGCAGCAGTTGAATGAAAACCTCGCCTATGTCGATCTGGGCAAGTCCGAAGGCGCCGAGCTGGCCTGTGGCGGTCAGCGCCTGGAGATGCCTCATGACGGGTTCTACATGTCGCCGGGCGTGTTTCTGAACACCACCAACGACATGCGCATCAACCGCGAAGAAATGTTTGCGCCCCTGACATCCGTCATCAAGGTCGGCAGCTATGACGAGGCGCTGAGTGTGGTCAACGACACCAATTTCGGCCTGACCTCGGGCATCGTGACAAAGTCGCTGGCCCGCGCCACCCATTTCCGCCGCAACGCGCGCACAGGCGTGGTGACGGTCAACCTGCCCACCGCTGGCACCGATTACCACGTGCCTTTCGGTGGCCGGGGCGACAGCTCGTATGGTCCACGCGAACAGGGTAAGGCAGCGGCTGAATTCTATACGACGGTCAAAACCGCCTATATCAGCGCAGGCCCGGTCTGATGCGGATCGATGGGCTGCAATACGCCAATTGGTCGGAAAAGATCTTTCGGCAATTGCGCGAAGGGCGCGTGGACGCGATCCACGTCACCATCTCCTATCATGAGAATTTCCGCGAAACGGTTCTGAATTTCGAGAAATGGAACCGTTGGTTCGAGCAATATCCGGATCTGATCATGAAAGGCCGGTGGGCCAGTGATATCGACACAGCCCGTGAAACAGGCCGGACCGCCGTGTTTTTCGGGTTTCAGAACCCGTCGCCCATCGAAGACGACATCGGGCTGGTTGAAATCCTGCACGATCTGGGCGCGCGGTTCATGCAACTGACCTATAACAACCAATCCCTGCTGGCGACCGGTTGTTATGAGGCCGAAGACACCGGCATCACCCGAATGGGCAAACAGGTGATCAAAGAGATGAACCGCGTGGGCCTTGTGGTGGACATGAGCCATTCGGCTGACCGGTCAACAATCGAGGCGGCTGAACTCTCAGACAGGCCCATCGCAATCACGCATGCCAATCCGCACGAATGGTCCCCGGCCTTGCGCAACAAGCGAGATGATGTCATCCGCGCCGTGACGGAAAACGGTGGGATTCTAGGTTTTTCGGTCTACCCTCACCACCTGAAGGACAAGTCTGACTGCACGCTGGGAAGCTTTTGCGAGATGATCGCCCGCACTGCGGACAAATACGGGGCCGAACATCTGGGGATCGGCACTGACCTGTGCCAGGATCAGCCTGACAGTATCGTTGAATGGATGCGTGTAGGGCGGTGGACAAAAGAAATCGACTATGGCGAAGGCTCGGCCTCGGCTCCAGGGTTTCCACCAATGCCGGGCTGGTTTCAGGACAACCGAGACTTTGGAAACATCGAACAAGGGTTACGCGCGACCGGCCTGAACGATGACGAAGTGGCCGGGATCATGGGCAGGAACTGGTATCGGTTCTTTGCCGAGAACTTCGTCCCACAAAGGTAGCCAAATGGAACCACACGCGCAGACAGAGATCGCCAGACGTGACCCCGCTACGGTCATGCGGCTGTCACGGCTGGGATCATTGCATCAATGCCGGCTCAGCTTTATGCGGCAACTGACACGCCGCATGGCCGATGAAAACTGGAGCTTTTCGCGACCTGCGTTCGAAATTGACGACAAAGGTGTCGGCCATGCGGTCTATACCGCACAAGGCCCCGATCGCGCCTATTCGCTGGTTGCATTTGCCCATGACCTGCCTGCCGATCAACGGTCAGACCGGGTTATTGCCGAAGCCTGGGACGCCACCTTTGCGCTGTTCGATGGTATCCCGACGCCAGAAGACATTGATCGGCTGTCGCGGAACGTACCGCTGCAAGAGGCAGGGCGTGTCAGCGAAACCGAATTGTCACTGTCACGCGCCAACCGTTCCGTGCGACTCTGGGCTCATGTGGTGGATCGTCTGGCTGCGGGCCAACAACCGGACCTGGAACAGATTTATCAGGTCGGCTATCTGATGAGGACCACGGCTGTTTACGGGTCGGGCAAATTCGGCGCTGCGGATCGTGAGAAAACGGCGGACCGGGATGAGGTCAGCGGTCCCTTCCAGATCGAAATGATGTCGGTGTACCTGACCCGGGTTTTTGTACGCGATCTGGTGCAATATATGGCGCAGACCAAAGGTGGGGATCAAACCGCCGAGCTTGATCCTGAAATCGCACGCTGGCTGGGCATCGGAAATTCCACGGGACTGGGAATGGCGCCGTTCATCGTGAACCATCCCGTTCTGTTCAACAACTGGATCATGGCGCGGGAAGAGGCCATCTCGCGTGTGCGGTCAATTAAGACAGCGACCGAAAAAGACGCGCGCGTCTTTCGCGACGTATTCGCGCGCAGCAAACAGTCAATCGCGTGGTGGCAATCTGAACACCCGATACAGGTTGAAAAACTCGCTGCGCTAAAGGACGACCTGAATTCGATCGACGTATTTCTGGCTACAGACGACCTGACACAAGACCATCCGTGGGATCGCATGATCCGATGGTCGGAAACTGCGCTCAGCGAAGAAGGCCAGGAGTTGCTGGCCTCGCTGATCCTTGAGCCTTACGGAGATGTCGTGGATGGGCTGTCCAGCTGCATGGCGGACACAAACACGGCTGCACAGGTTATTGATGGAACAATGCCGGTGTCAGGGGTGCGTACCTTGATCCGGAACAGTTTTGACTGGGCGATGGATCTTGATTGGAATGATCCGAAAAACTGCGCGCGCGCCTGGTACGTTTCCGAAGAGAAACTTGAACCCCGACTGGGTGAACGGTTTGAAGAACCAATTGCAGACTATGAACAACCGCTCGCGCCCGCGCGTGATGCGGCACTGGCTTTCAGGGCTCTGCAAAAGTGGCCGGATGATGCGCCGATAGCAGAGTTTCTTTTGCGCCACCCCGAGCACCGCCACACCGTGCGCCGCGCCCAAATCAGCCGTATCGCGCCATATGGTGAGATTCATGACAACACAATCGGCGCGAAAGTGATGCCCATCGATATGTTGCGCGCAAAGCTGTCCTTCTTTGGCGCGACGCATTTCGACCCTCGTTCAGATCGCTGGGTCCGCATCTGCATGTATGCCGGCGCCCCCTACCCTGATCAGCTAAATACCGCGAACGCAGATTTGTGGGTTTATCCGGAGGTTGCGCAATGACTTTTTCATTGAACGAAGTCGAAGCAACCGCCAAACGCGCAACCCGCGGGGCCGGATATGCCTGGGGCGTGGCGGAAGAGGCTGCAAAAGCCACCCGTTGGCTAAGCGCCCAAGGGTTCGACGGGCCCGCTATTCTGGCCCAACTGCTCAAACGTGAATATGCGCCCTGTCTGGAACGCCACATTCCTGTGCTTCAGAACGGAGTATGGGTTGGCGAACAAGACCTGTGCCCCCTGATGACCGGAGCTGTGATATCGGATTCCCCGACCGTCCTGTCCCAAGGCACCATTGCCATTTCAAATCTCGCAGCACCGCTGCTGTTGCTGCCCTTTGTCGCTGCGGGGGCCAAAAAGCTGGGAACGACCGTAAAAGTCACCTTCGACGGGTATTCTGCGACAACTGATGGTGTTCATCTAAGCTGTGCAGACAGCAATTTGGACCGCGCTGATCATGTTGAGATAACCGAGGGCGACCACATTCAAAACGGTCGCCCCCTGCTAAGCCGTGCCGCCCCAAATGCAGAGGCGTGGCAGATCCTCAACTCCATGGCGCACCGTACATATGCCCCTGCAACTGAAGAATCCCGACTGCTTGGCGCTGGTTCCGGCCTGTCGGACAATGACTGAAGGATCATCAGATGACCGAGACCCAAACCCTGTCGCTTGCCGAAATCGAAAAGCTGTCCTTCACCGCGTTGGTTGCCGCTGGCACAAATGAAGAAAACGCGCGCCCTTTGGCCGTGGCCACGGCGGCAACCGAAGCGGATGGGGTGGCCAGCCATGGCCTAGCTTACATTCCGATTTACTGTGAACATGTACAATGCGGTAAAGTCGACGGTCAGGCAGTACCGGCGCTGGAAACCCCGCGCCCCGGCCTTATCCGCGTAGACGCTGCGACCGGGTTCGCACATGCAGCCATTGATCTAGGCTTTGATGCATTGATCCCGGCGGCACGCGAACAGGGCATCGCGGCCCTTGCGATCACCAACAGCTACAATTGCGGTGTGTTGGGTTATCACACGTATCGACTGGCGCAGGCGGGTCTGGTTGGTCTTGGATTCACCAATGCACCTGCATCCATTGCACCTTCGGGTGGATCGAAGCCCGTTGTCGGCACCAACCCGTTCTCTGTTGCGGTACCGGGTCCAGACGGGCAACCCGCGTTGCTGATTGACCAGAGCGCCAGCACCATCGCCAAAAGCGAAGTGATGAAACACGCCAGAGAAGGCAAGGCCATCCCGGTCGGCTGGGCACTGGACCCGGACGGAAACCCGACAACAGACCCGAATGTCGGTCTGAAAGGAAGCATGGCCCCATCCGGCGGGTACAAAGGTGTGGGTATCGCTTTGCTGACTGAAATCATGGCGGCCGCTTTGACAGGATCTACTCTTGGGCTGCATGCCTCTCCGTTCTCGGGGACAGTCGGGGGTCCACCGAAAACCGGGCAGTTCTTCATCGCTATTGACCCTGCGGTTTCGTCAAATGGGCTTTTTTCAACCGCAATATCGGATCTGGTCGCGTCGATCAGAGATCAGGACGGCGCGCACCTGCCCGGAGATGGGCGCCGTGCATGTCGCCTTGCCGCTGGTCAAAAAGGTGTCGCCGTCAACACTGCTACATTGGCCAGGATTGACGCGATTATTCAGGAAAACAGTTAAGAGCAGCCACCAGACCGGGCGGATGTGGTGGCCGCTTGCGCCTAGTTCACGAAATGCAGCGTGTCGAATTCACTGCGCCAGGCAGAGACTTCCGAAGCGACAGGCGCGTCGTCCAGTCCTCGCGTGATCAAATCGGCGAGGCGATCAGCATCTCGAGAGGTCATGCCCCAGCGAACCAATTCAGGAGTGCCAATCCGCAACCCATTCAAGTCCCCTTCAACCGGCTTGACAGGTAATCCGATGCCGCACGAAAGAAACCCGCTTTCGCGAAGCTTCTTCGATGCCGCCTGCCCTCCGCCATAGGGCTCTGCCAGAACCGCGAATTGATGCGAATTGGTGAAGCCTTCCGCACCCTCAAAGACGCGAACACCCTGCGCATCCAACGCTGCGGCCAGTGCTTTTGACAGTGCGATCATCTCGTTCGCGTACGCCTGACCAAAGTCTTTCCAATCCAGCATGGTAACCGCAAGCGCGGCCGTTTTGGCGGCATCGAAATTGGCTGTCATCCCGGGAAAAGCAATTGCATCCAATGATTTGGCAATGTCGACATCATTCGACACGATCAATCCACCTGCTGGTCCACCAAGGCTTTTATAAGTGCTCATGGTCATGAAATGCGCGCCCTCATTCAACGGGTTCGACCATGCACGCCCCGCGATTATCCCGCACTGATGCGCGGCATCGAACATGACTTTCGCTCCAACTTCGTCCGCAATGGCCCGCACCTCGGCAACAGGGTGTTCAAAAAGGTTCAGACTTCCGCCGATCGTGATCAGCTTGGGGCGCTCAGCCCGCGCCAGGTCGCGCAGTTGGTCCAGATCGACTGTGTAGCCATTTGTGTTAACCGGTGCCTCGATCGTGCGCAGCCCGAACAGCCCTGCACAGCCCGCAGTATGATGGGTCACATGGCCGCCGATCTTTGCGGGTGGCGCAATGATTGTATCCCCCGGCTTACAGGTCGCCATGAAGCCATAAAGATTTGCAATTGCGCCCGACGGCACACGAACCTCTGCAAATCGGGCATCAAAGACCTCTGCACAAAGCTCGGCCGCGATGACTTCGATTTCTTCGATTGCTTCCAGCCCCATTTCATATTTGTCACCGGGATAGCCCAGCGAAGGCCGCGACCCGATGCCCGACGACAAAAGCGCCTCGGCCTTGGGGTTCATGACATTGGTCGCGGGGTTGAGGTTGAAACACTCTTCCTCGTGAATACGGCGGTTTTCCTCTGCCAGATGCACGATCCGGTCCAATAGGTCGCCAGACGATGCCGATGCTGTCTTTGTCGCGATATTCTGAACCAATGTTTCGCTTGCGGTGGGCACCCAGTCTCTATGTGCAAGTGTCATCTGACATCCTCCTGTTTCGTGCACTGTGACTGCTGCTGCGTGACTTCGCAAAGCAGATTTGTTATTTCTTGGCGTAGAAAAACTAAGGCTAAGGTGATGAGCGTTTCCCCAAAGCGTCCCAAAGGGCCCCCACTGAACGCAATGCGCGCTTTTGAGGCAGCGGCGCGCCACATCAGCTTTGTCGCCGCGGCTGAAGAGTTGAACGTCACACCGGGTGCAATCTCGCAACACGTCAAAACGCTGGAAGGCTGGGCCGGTGCAGCACTTTTCCGGCGCAACGCGCAAGGCGTAGAACTCACGCCCGAGGGGCAGTCGCTTGTCGCTGAATTTACCAGGGCTTTTGACCAATTGGCCGACGCGGCCCGTGCGTTGCGCAACCTTAAACCCAATGCAGATTTTCATATCGCTGCTTTACCGGCCATTGCTCAGCTCTGGCTTCCCAAAAGGCTGCGCCAGATCCGATCTCAATTTCCTGACATCAGTTTTTCCGTCACTGCGCTGGAAGCGCCGCCGAGCCTTGGGCGTGAACTGTTCGACCTGTCAATCTTCTTCGCTCCACCGGACGACACGGCCAATCAGGTGGTCGTTTGCCCGGACGAGATCGTGCCGGTTTGTGCCCCGGCGCTTAAGGACCAAGTTTGCCGCGCAAACGATTTTCTGGGCGTACCGTTGCTGCACGATCTGGTGTGGAACGAAGATTGGACCAAATGGGCCCAACACTCTGGCTATGACCTGCATAGTGCCAAGGGCGGTGCTCAATTCTCCCTCTACAGTCTGGCCGTAGAGGAGGCGAAGGCGGGCGCAGGAATACTGATGGGGCACCTGTGCCTGATCGAAGACGCCTTGGCCACAGGCGAGTTGACAGTTGCGCATACCAAATTGTTCCGAACCGACCGATCTCTGGTTATCCAAATGCCACAACGAACCCGCAGGAGACCGGAAACGGACCAGATTATAGCTTGTTTGTCCCGTTGACCCAAATTGTCCCAGACCACAGCGCGGGATAGGTGGGAACTGAAAGGGGGGCGAAAGATTGCCCAAAACACCGGGCACTTATTTTCGTCAAACTCGAACGCTTGGTCCCAACTTTGCATGTTCAATCATGTTTGGGTACACACGAAAAACTGTCAGAGCGCTTCCGCAATCGTGGCCGCTCGGTTTGGCCGGCGACACCTGGAGGGTCACAGTGCACCGCGCCCGTCGAAGAAAGGCTGCGTCAAACGGGTTTAGTCGGTCTCAGCTTTTGGCTTTGCCTGCGACCTTGGAGGCAGCTTCCATGTTTTCGCCGATGATGTCTGCTTCTGTTTCGCTTACGTATTTTGCACAGCGTGACATCATTTCGAACCATTCACGTGCGTCTTCCACCATTCGTTCCATGGAATGGCGTTGCCATTCGGCGACGGCTTGCATCGTTTTGCTTGGATCTGGGTTGTCGCCAAACGTAGCTTCCCGGGCAGTTTGCAGCGCGGTGCGTGCAGCCTCATGGCGGCGCTTGAACCAGAGGCGGGAGTATTCCTCCGCCTCGCTCAGCAGGTGGTCCTGCGCTTTCCAAAACTGCTCAATCTGCGGCGTCACCACGGAGTTCATGGACATCATGCCCTGCATGGATTTCAACACGTCGGTAAGGGCTTCCTGTGTCTCGATTTCGGCTGATTTTGTGGGCATTTGAACTCTCCCTAGAAAAGAAGACGGTGATTAAGTTTACCACACCCAGAGGTGCACTCACATTAACCGAGATCAAATTCACTGGGTAATTCGCGCCGTCGTTTCACAATACGCCCGTCCACAACGTACACGGTCGGTTGATATCAACTCATCTGGGCGACTGACCGTCTGAACATAACCAGACTTGTCATCAACAGGGCCAGACCCAACACAGCCATCCAAACGAATTCCGGCCAGACCGTTTCGATTCCAGCACCTTTGAAAACAATTGCTTGGCTGGCTGACATATAGTGGCGCGATGGCAGAAACAGCGTTCCGGCTTGCAACCAGCCTGGTTGCCCTTCGACTGGTGTTTCCCCTCCGGACAGCATCAGCATTGGCAGGACAATCAGCATGACCAGAAGCGCAAATTGCGCCATTGAGCGCGCGATCGTCGCCAGAAATACCCCAAGCGCCGTAGCTGTAAACAGAAAAAGTGCGGTTCCAAATAGGAACAGTGTCTTTGATCCGGCAATGCGAATGTCCAACGAACCCTGCATGACAAAAGTCAGCGATAACCCCGCAGCGATCAGAACAACGGCCGCATTGGCCCAGATTTTGGCCATCGCAATGTCGAGCGGAGTTAGAGGCATGGCGAGCAGATGCTCAATTGTTCCATGCTCTCTCTCCCGGATCATGGCAGCGCCGGTCAGGATGGTCGTGAGCCACATGATCTGACCGATCAGCGCAACGATGCCCGCAAAACGCACCGTATCTCTGTTTGGGTTGAAGGCACTTCTCAGAATGACATTGATTGCGGTAGGATCTACGAGGTCGACACCAACTGCAAAGCGATGGATTTCAGCGCTCAATATATTGGTGATGTAATTGGCGCCGATACCTGCCTGCTCCATAGCCGTGGCGTCTATCAGAACCTGTATCTCTGGTGTGCTTCTGGCACGCAGGTCTTTTTCAAAACCTGGAGGAATGGCAACGATGAAGATAAACCGCCCGGCATCCATGTGCGCTGGGCCGGTCCCCGGTTCAATTTGCACGACCGGTTGAAACTCCGGTGGGAAAAACGCAGTGGCAAGGGTGCGCGATAATGGAGAGTTATCCTCATCTGCAAATGCGATTGAGGCGTTATTCACCGAGCTTGCAACGCCTGTTGCTTCCATGATCGGAGCCAGCGTGAATGACCAGACCAGCAAGGCCATCATCACCCAATCGCGGCGCAGGCTCATCATTTCCTTCAACCCCAGCCAGAATATGCAAAAAAGGCGCTGCATTCACTTCTCCTGCGCGCGCAGGCAAAGGGCGGCGGCGAGTGTCAGCACTGGACCGAAACAGGCAAGCGCAAGAATGTCCGGGGCAAGTGATTCCCACCCTAAGCCCTTGGTGAACGCGCCGACGTTCAGGTGCAGAAAATAGGAAGATGGCCAGAGCGAGCCGATGAACTGAGCCCCCCCTTCCAAAGTGGAAACGGGCTGCAACAGGCCCGAGAACTGGATGGTCGGCACAACCGAGGCGATGGCTGTCGCAAATGTCGCTGCCACCTGGCTGGATGTCATTGTGGCAATCAGCAATCCATAGGACGTCGTTGCCCAGATATACAAAAACGCACCAATCGCTAGCGGAATGGGATCGCCTTTGAGCGGCACACCGAAGACGAAAATGGTCATCGCTGCGAGCAACAGAAAGTTTGCAAAAGCAATTGCAATATAGGGAATTTGCTTACCAATCAGGAATTCGAGCCGGGTTGTCGGTGTTACGTAGAAATTCACCACAGATCCCAGCTCACGCTCACGCGCGACACTGACCGCCGTCAAGACGGCCGGCAACATGATAAGCAAAATCGCCGGCATGGCCGGGGCCATTGCTGCAATGCTTTCAAAACTCTGATTGTAGCGAAATCGCGGTTCTATCCGGGCAATCTCGAAGTCCCGTTGCCCCGTGTTTCGGGCGTGTTCGTCCAGAAAGGACTGATGCAGTCCCGCGACATATCCTTCAACGGTCTCGCCTTTGAACGGAATGGCACCATCGACTGTCGCGAGGACCTGTGTCGGCTCGCCTGTGCGCAGCTTACGACCGAAGTTCGGTGGCAACTCTAAGACCAGTGAAACGTCTCCTGCCTGGAGCCGGTTGTGGCCTTCCATAGCGCTTTCCAATGGCGGCGTGGGTTTGAAATAGGACGACCCCGCGAACTCAGTTGCATAGGAACGGCTCTCAGGACCCTGAGAAAGGTCTAGAACGGCAAAGTCCAGTTCATCAATGTCAAGCGTGATGCCAAAGCAGAAAACCAACATCAAAATGGCTGACCCAAGAAACGCGAAGGCAAGGCGCACAGGGTCGCGCGCCATCTCGACGGCCTCGCGTCGCGTATAGGCCAGTGCGCGCCCGACACTGCCACCGACGTGTTTGGAATTGGTGGCCAAATCAACTCTCGGTGCTTCAACCGGCGCCGGTTTTTCTGCCGCCTCCAGAATTGAGATGAACGCAGCCTCAAGGCTGTCGGCGCTTTCGGCGGCGATCAATTCGGCTGGTGTGCCTTCTGCCAAGACCTGGCCTGCGTGCATGAACGAAACACGGTCACATCGTTCTGCTTCTGCCATGAAATGGGTGGAGACAAAGATCGTTACCGCGTCTTGTCGGGACAACTCGACGAGCAAGGCCCAAAACGTATCTCGCGCCTCTGGGTCCACTCCGGATGTCGGCTCATCCAATATCAGCACACGCGGGCGATGGATGATCGCAACCGCCAGAGATAGGCGCTGTTTGATCCCAAGGGGCAGGGCGGCCGCAAGGGTATCACGATGCGTGCCGAGTCCGAATCGTTCCGTCAGCTCCGAAATGCGCGCGTCGCGGTCAGGGATTGCGAAAATCCGGGCGTGCAACTGAAGGTTCTGGTACACTGACAATTCACCGTACAATGAAAACGCCTGACTCATGTACCCAATCTCGCGACGCACCTTTCGATCCCTGGCGTCAACGGGTTTGCCGAATAACAATGCCTCACCTGAGCTTGCAGGCAGCAAACCGGTCAGCATTTTCATCGTCGTGGATTTTCCGCATCCGTTCGATCCCAGAAACCCGAAAATCTCTCCGCGATTGATCGAGAAATCAACGTTGTTCACGGCGATGAAATCGCCAAAGCGCCGTGTCAGCCCGCGTGCAGTAATCACGGGATCCGTTTTGATCTGTCGAACGATTGATTGACCCGGCGCTGAACCAGATGCCTCGTCTGCCCGCAAGCGTCGGTACGCAGTTTCGAAGTCCTTATCGGCACGCTTCAATTCGGCGGGTTTACCCTGAAAGATGACGCGACCTGCGTCCATCGCGACGATCCAGTCAAAGCCTTCGGCCTCCTCCATATAGGCTGTAGACACAAGGACAGAGAGCTTGGGGTTTTCCGTTCGGATAGCGTCGATCAATGCCCAGAATTGTCGACGCGACAACGGATCAACCCCGGTTGTTGGCTCATCCAGAACCAGGAGTTTGGGGTCATGAATCAACGCACAGCACAGGCCAAGCTTCTGTTTCATTCCACCAGAAAGCCAGCCCATCAGGCGATCCTCAAATGGTGCAAGCGCGGTCGCTGTCAGCAATGCGGTGATCCGGGCGTCACGCTCGTCGTGCCCCTGTCCGAAAAGGCCCGAGAAGAACTCCAAATTTTCGCGTACCGACAGTTCTGAATAGAGATTCCGACCCAAACCTTGCGGCATGAATGCGATCGCAGGGCATATGCGTCTACGATGAGTGGGCTCATCAATCGCTCCGCCCAGAACGTCGATTGATCCGGATTGAAGCTTTTTTGCACCGGTGATCAACCCAAGCAATGTGGACTTGCCCACCCCGTCTGGGCCAATGAAGCCGACAAGCTGTCCGGTTGGAAGGTCCAAGGTTACAGAGTTCAACGCGATGTGTTTTCGATACCTGTGTGTAACACCGGCAATTCGAAACTCTGACGAGGCGACTGTGGCATTCATTCGAACAGCTCTTGCGGGATGGGCTGTTCAAGCGCCTCGGGCCATGCGCTGGTGGGATCGATCCGAATCACGGCAATGCCGCGCAGGCCCGTTTTTACGTGTTCAATCCGGCTTTCAACCAGGTCTTGGGGGATACGAACGCGGACACGAAAGACCAGTTGCTCGCGTTCATCCAGAGTCTCGACTTGTTTGGGCGTGAATTGCGCCTCGGGAGAAACAAAGCTGACATATGCAGGTGTGGCGTATTCGGGTAAAGCATCAAGCACGATGCGAGCTTCGGCTCCAATCGGCAACAGCCCGGCTTCCCGAGCAGGAAGGAAAACTTCCATATACACGTTCTCGAGACTGAGAAGGGTCAGGATCGGTTCACCCGCTCCGACGACCTCGCCCGGCTCTGCCAATCGATAAAGAACGCGACCCGGCATTGGTGCCAGCAAGGAACTGTCTTCGATTTGCGCCTCAATCCTGCGCACCTCGGCTTCTGCAGCGGCAATCCGGCTTTCTGCGGTTGCAACTCGGGCTTTGGCGGCACCCAACACAGCAGACGCAACTTGGTGGATGGTTTCACGTTCCTCAAAAACTGTCTTAGAGATATTGTTCCCGGTCAGTAGCGCTGTAGCACGTTCAAGTTCCTGCGCCGCCCGACGTTGCTCACTTTGGCGTTGCAGAACCAAGGCTTCAGCTTCTGCTTTTGTCTGGCGCGCCAAGGCTACCTCGGCTTTTGCCCGGTCCAGCGCTGCAGACAGTTCATCTATGTCCATCCTGGCAAGTACATCACCGGCGGCGACCATGCCGCCTTCAGGTGCCAGAACTTTGGCAACACGCCCGGCGATCGTTGGCGCAATTTCAACCTGCTCTGCCTCAATCCTTCCATTACCCTGTACGAAGCCACTCGGCAATTGATCGCCGTCTTGGGAGATGACGGAGTAAATAACCGCGCCAGCAACCACGATGACTACCAGAGCAAAAAAGATGGGCGATCTCTTCTTCATAGCTTTTGCCAGATCGTTGAATGCGACGGTCAGTCTAGTGCGTGGCAGGATTGGGGACTTTGCGATGGATCAAGCGTTTCCAAAGCATGCTTGGGGGAACGACATATCCTGTCTGTCGGAATGGACGTGTCCTGTTTTCGTACCGCCAGGTGCTCGTTCAGCCTCTGTTGCGCATTCATCACAGGCTGAATTGCTTTAATGCTTCCACAGTGCTTCCAGTTGTGCAGTGGCCCTGAACGCAGAAAGCGCCCCTTTGGGCGCTAAGTGCTTGATATCTGACTGGAAGTATTGGTTGCGGGAGCTCGCAATCAACTTTGTAGACTTTGGGATAGAATGGGCATGATCGCTCAGTGATTGTTTCATTGCATTCGTTCATTGACGGACGGACGCCGGCGACGCATTCCTCACACCGAACACCCTTCATTAGTTCAGCAGGTAGTGTCTTGGGATCAAGATCGAGCGCAAGCGCAACGCTACCGGTGTTGTCGATGCACTCAATAACTTGTTCAGCTTGCGCGGTGTGCCCGGCTTCGTCCGATCCGACAACGGCCCGAGTTTGTCGCACAGGCAGTGAGAGACTGGGTTACCACTTTGGTCGCCAAGACCGCATATATCGAACCGGGATCACCTAGGGAGAACGGCTATGTCGAGAGCTTCAATGCCCGGTTCCGCGACGAGCTGCTGAACAAGGAAATCTTCTACTCGCTCGGGAAGGTCCAAATCATCATCGAGAGATGGCGCCGGCAACTCAACACCAAGCGGCATGACTACGCTCTCGGCGACCGACCACCGACACCCGAAGGCGTCTTCCGAATGGATCAGAGGCCACAGCTCGGAGGGCCCCCTCGAAACTTTCGTGGGATGCTGAACACCGCGGTTTCTCCCTTGATGCGTAAGCAGGACCCTCCGGGTCGCTCACGAATGATCAGGGTGACCTGATCCACGAACGGCTCTTTTGCCGCCGTTCGTCCCGTCGTTCAGATGCTAAGACCAGCAATGAACTTTGATCGGAAAGAGATGGGACTGCCATCGATCAAACGCAAGGAAAAAATTCCAAACATATAAATGGCTTATACAGAATCTGTGATGCTTTTGATTTGTTCTCAATTTGGTGGGTGGGAACTGCCAGTGTCCGAAAAGCCATCTGTGATGCCTCGTTAGTCTCAACTGGGCAACGGGTTCAGCCCGGAGGCCTAAGTCAGGCAGAGCTTGTCGCTGGTTTCCTCAGCGTGCCACATGAGTTATCAAACAAGATAGTCCCGTCGCAGGACTACCATCTTGCCACTCGCCATAAATGGGAGTGATTCAGTCAGATCGGGTTCCCGAGGAGGGCCACTAGCGTATGAGAAATGTCATCAGAATTGGCGTTTTGTCTCAACCAGAGCTTCCCAAGCAGCTTGAGCCCATGATTGAAGCTATATTTCGGGAGCAGTTCAGAAAATTACTCTCAATCGTCGGGCCAAAAAACTTAGCTTTGGTCAGTTCAGTCGAATGTAAGGTTCGTGAATTAGCATGTATCTCTGCTGTTGAGGAGGGTTTGACTCTCGAACTTGAGCCGTTTGAAACACCTGGAGAGGGTAGTGAAGAGGAGGCTGAAACTATGGCCAAGATACACGCTATTCTAGAAAAACAGCCAAGTACAACTGAATTAGAAGAGCGCATTCCGGATATGGCGCTGGCTAAATTTTGTGACATAATGTTTCTTGTTTTTGATAAATCAGCCCCGGATCAGTTGTCCAGATTGGAAGAGTTACATAGACTCTTTTTTGCGAATAAAGCGAAGGATACAAGATTGGAGAAACTAATAATCGATGTGAATTGCCCAAAGCGTTGGAGCGCCGACGCTGATGGCGAGGTCTACTTCGATTATGTCACGCGAGCATCAGGGCAGCTTGGTGTATCCTCCGAAGTCGAGATTCCAAATCAATTGATAAAGGAATGGAAAGATACAGTTTCCGCTACGCCTCACTAGGAACACTACATACAATCCGAAAAAAGACTATGAGAGTGGTCGCTTCGGCGCTACATGATTGCCAACGGCTAATAATTTGACCGGATCTGAACACAGGTCTCTGTGTCAGTTCTGTACATCCCGCAACCAAGGTCTTTCCAATCCGAGATAAGAACGGCGGATTCAGGCAGATAGTCCGTCCATGCATCGCCAGGGATTTCCTCGGTTTGGCTGATGATATCGAACTGCCCATCAGCCTGGATTTTGCCAATCAGAACAGGCTTGGAAAGGTGGTGGTTCGGCAGCATCACGGCTGTTCCGCCTGTCAGGTTCGGAAACTCCTGCCCGTACATAGCGTTCCGCACAGCATCCACATTAGTGGTGCCAGCTGAAGTTACGGCATTGATCCACATATTGAATCCAATGTAGTGCGCCTCCATCGGATCGTTGGTCACGCGCTCTTCGCCCATGCGCTCCTTCCACGCCGCCACCCAGGCTCCGTTGGCTTCGGCTTCGGCAGTCTGGAAGTAGTTCCAAGCCGCAAGGTGACCGACCAGGTTCGACGTGTCGAGGCCAGAGAGCTCTTCTTCGCCGACCGAGAAGGCAACTACTGGAATGTCATCGGCAGAAACACCTGCAGCCGCCAGCTCTTTGTAAAAGCCCACATTGGCGTCCCCGTTAATCGTCGAGATTACACCGACTTTCTTGCCGTCGGCGCCCAAGGCAACAACATCGGCAACAATCTTGGACCAGTCGGAGTGGCCGAAGGGCGTGTAGTTCACGAAGATATCGTCAGAGGCGATACCCTGCTGCTGGAGATAGCTTTCGAGGATGTTGTTCGTTGTCTGCGGATATACATAGTCGGTTCCCAGAAGCACGAATTTCTCAACTTCCAGTTCTTCCAGGAAGTAATCTGTGGCCGGGATCGCCTGCTGGTTCGGCGCGGCGCCGGTGTAGAAGACGTTCTTCGACGACTCCTCGCCCTCGTACTGCACCGGGTAGAAGAGAAGGCCGTTAAGCTCCTCGATGACCGGCAGGACCGATTTCCGCGACACCGAAGTCCAGCTTCCGAAAAAGACGTCGACCTCGTGCACTGTCAACAGTTCACGTGCCTTTTCGGCAAAGAGCGGCCAGTCTGACGCCGGATCGACGACTACAGCTTCGAGCTCGCAGCCCAGAACGCCGCCAGCCTCATTTTGGATATCGATGAGCATTTCCATCGTATCCTTAAGAGTGGTTTCCGAGATCGCCATCGTTCCGGACAGCGAGTGCAGTACGCCAACCTTGATCGGACAGTCTTGGGCTGCGACGGGAGAGGACAAGCCAATCAACATGGCAGCAAATCCGCCAAAGCGATTGCGCTTGAACGTCTTGCTCCAGATTAATCGCAGCATATTGCTAGCTCCGTCGAGCAATTGTGTTTGCAATGATCGAGAGAAGAAGGCCAAGAGTAAAATATCCCAAAACCACTTCGCTAATGACCAGAATTTCCCCGTATACGTTCTCAGCTGTTACGTCTCCATATCCCAGTGTCGTGTATGTAACCAGCGAAACGTAGAAGGGCGTAAACCAGCTTTGTGCCGAGTTTGAGTAGTCCAGCATACCCCACCCTAGCCACATATCGAACGAATAAATAACTCCATAAAGTGTCGCGAGAACGAATGCATAAATCCCCACTTTTAGAAGACTACGTCCATGATCAAAAAGCCCCCATGCTTTGAACAATGCCAGTTCGACGGACTTGGCAAATCCCTTAGGCATCTTTGAAATAGAAGCTTCCAGTGTATCTATGTAGTCTTGATCTCTGGCGTCTCGTACAAACAGCGCGTTACCGTAAACCGAGTCAAGGCCGCGAATCCCAAGATAGCATCCGCTCATATCTCTAAGGCTTCCATAGACCACGCCGGTCACATTGGCCCCTTCAACTCGAGCTGTGCTGAGTGACGCGCAAGAGATATTTGCATCTTCTAGACAGGTATCTCGAAGGTCGGCATTTGCTAGGTTTGCATTACTAAGGTCCGCACCAGTGAGATCCGCCCCCACAAGATTTGCGCCACGCAAGTCTGCGCCAGAAAGATCAGCTTGCGTCAAGTCGGCGCCCTCAAGGTTCGCAGCTGTCAAGGTGGCTGCGGTAAGTTTCGCCTTGTAAAGTCCAGCGCGTGAAAGATCCGCCCCTGAAAGCTCCGCGCGATCCATCTTTGCGTGCTTTAAGTTTGCAGATGACAGTCTGGCTTCGAAGAGGTCTGTGCCGGTGAGGTTAAATCCTGAAAGGTTGCGTTCCGCTAGGTCCGCCTCGGAAAGGTCGGCCCCGGCGAAGACGGCAGAAATATCATGGTGACTTGAGAGGAAAAGCTCCCAGTTCGTTACTTCACCTTTAAGTGCCTGTAATGCCTCATCAAGCCCAGGAGCCTGTTTGCCAGCCATTTCTTTCAAATCAAGAATCCCTTACGCTCTATCGATGAATCAGCGAGAGTATTTCTTCCAATACGCCCTCCACATCTCCGCCAGACTTTTGCACGACATCGCTAACACTAGTCTGTAGGCGTTTGTGGTCTTCGGTGTTCAGTTCCATCGCTGTAACAATAATTATTGGGCAATTGGCTGAGGGGTGTTCGCTTGATCTGAGGCGCTCGAGAAACTCAAAACCGTCCATGACCGGCATCATAAGATCAAGCAGAATAAGTTCGAATTCATGTTTTTCTGTTTTTCCAAGTGCTATTTTGCCATTCTCCGCTTCATCGACTTTCCAGCCGTCGCCTTGAAGAGTGCGCACCATGGTTTCGCGGGCAGCCGGGTCGTCTTCAACGACAAGTGCTGTCTTTTGACCTTTCGACGCATACTTTTTGACAAGCCCCGACAGCTTGCCTCGGTCAACAGGTTTTTGAAGGGCTTCAACGGCACCAAGTGAATAGCTCATGGCCTTGTCTCCAACCATCGAAATCATGACTACCGGAATATCCTTGAGATTGTTGTCAGCCTTCAGCTTACGAAGCACTGTCCAGCCGTCCATTCCAGGCATCATGACGTCGAGTGTAATGAGAGAAGGGTGGTGCTTCGCCGCAAGTTCAAGGCCTTCGCCGCCACTCTTGGCTAAAAGAACTGCACAACCCTCTGCTTCCAGGCGTTTCTTGAGCAGTTCTCGAGCTGATGCCTCATCATCAATGACAAGGACCGTGTTCAGAGATGACGCCTCTTCAATTGGTTGATTTGAAGAGGTTTTTGTGTCCGGGTCCGATGAATAATGCTCGGGCGTTGGATCCGAAATGCTCGCCTCCTCTTCAAGACCTGCATGCTTCTTTTTGGCTTTCTTCGGCAGCGTGACGATAAAACTCGACCCCTTTCCAACAGTACTTTCGACACGGATGCTGCCACCCATCATTTCGCAGAACCTTTTCACGAGCGCGAGCCCCAGGCCGGTTCCGCCATAGTCACGTGTGGTAGATTCATCCGCCTGAGAAAACTCCGAGAAGATATGCTCAATTTTGTCTTCAGGAATGCCAATTCCTGTATCGGAAACAGCAAACCGAATTGCAGGCTCATTCGATATGGAGGCCGCGTTTGCGGAAAGAGTAATCTTTCCTTCCTTTGTAAACTTCGCTGCGTTGGAGATCAGATTGAAGAGAATCTGACGAATTTTCGTAACATCGCCGTGCATGGTGCCTAAATCCTGATCGATATCCAGAATGAGTTCATTGGCATTCTTTTCGATAAGGCTGAGTGCTGTACTGGCAACGTCTTCTGCAATGTCCTTGACGGCGATGTCTTCAAGGAAAAACTCCATTTTTCCAGCTTCGATCTTGGAGAGGTCGAGAACGTCGTTGATCAGGGACAATAGATGCTTGCCAGCGTTGGTGATCTTGTTCAGATCGCCGAGCATCTCTTCCAGCCCGTCATCTTCAGCATCCTCAGCCAACATCTCTGAGTATCCAATGATCGCATTCATCGGTGTGCGAAGTTCATGGCTCATATTTGCAAGGAACGCGCTCTTGGCTTCATTGGCTCGTTCGGCCTGCTCGCGCGCCTCCTCGGCTTGCCGTTCCAGTTCAAGGCGTTCAGTTATGTCCTCAACAAGCCCGATATAGAAGATTTCATCTCCGACTTGAACTTCTTCAACCCGCGCTTCCAGTTTAAATACCGACCCATCTTTTCGAACGGCGTTGACGATCCGACTTTGACCAACGACCGTTGACGACGCGCCATGAATACGGCGTTCGAGATAAAGGTCGTGCTCAACGGCCACGTGTGTTTCCATCAGGATCTTGATGTTCTTTCCAATGACGTCCGACGCGTAGTAACCAAATATCTGCTCTGCAGCCGAGCTGAATGTCTCAATGGTCCCTTTTCTGTCGATCGAAACGATACCAATGGGACTGGATTCAATAATCTTCGATATTCTCTGCTCACTAAACGCGAGCTCGCTTTGAATCTTCTGCAAGTTTTCATTCTGTTCCAGGAGCTCTGCTTCGTTGCGCTTGATTGTGGTAATATCGGTAACGACCCCGACGAGTCCTCCTCCTTTTATTGGCGTCGTTCTGATCTCAATCGTTCGGCCTGACGTCGTACTGAGGACAACATTCGACGAATGTCCCTCGGCAAGAGTTTCTAGCCGCGTGCGGATTAGCTGTTCAGTATCTCCGAGCCCGTAGTCACCGTTTTCCGCGTGCCAACGAATGACCTCCTCTTCCGATTGCCCTGGTTCGACCAACCTTGAGGGCATTGCAAACATCTCGGTGTAGCGCTCATTGGCCAGGACATAATTCATGTCGGCATCAAGCATATAAATGCCGTTCGACATTTTCGATAACGCCAGCTCCAGTTGTGCCGACGCTTCGTTGAGTTCGGTGGTGCGTGCGGCTACTGTCTCTTCCAGTGTGGTCTTTTGATTTTCAACTTGCTCAAGAGACCGAATGATCGATAGGCGTAATGCTTCGAAATTCTGCGCTAGCTCACCGATCTCGTCGCTTGTCTGCACCATAATAGGCTCGTCCAATTCACCAGCAGCTAGTTTCGTAGCACTGCCAGACAGCAATCGAAGCGGTCGTGTAAGCGAAATTGAAAATAGATAGGAAGCATAGATTGCGATGGCCAGAACTATCGAGGCAACCAAGATCAGTCGGTCAATCAGTTGGTTCGCATCGCGCAGGGCTTCTTCGCGATCGATCTCGCTCATAATGACCCAATCTAGTCCCGACAACTCAAGCGGACGATACGAGGACAAGACCTCGACATTTCTGTAGTCGGGAAAGATTTCTGTTCCGGTGCTTCCTGCGAGAGCTGCCCGCGTTCCAATAGTGTCGACCTCTTGCAGGCCGACCGAACTGTTGGTGCGTTCAATCTGTTCAACGATCGAGCTCGAACTGCCAACCTCTCCGATCAACTTCAGATACTCTTCGCGATCTTCGATCAGGAATCTTGACTGATTGCGCAAGAGCTTGTCACGGCCAACAAGATATGTTTCGCCAGATTCACCCAAACCAACATCGCTCCATGCCTCGTTGGAAGTCATGATCGCGTTGATCCCGCTGAGAGGAAGTTGTACGGCAAGCACCCCAATCGGTATTGGCCCATCGTAAACGGGCAGAGCGGCGAAAGCCGCCGGTGCATTGAATGAGGGGACATACGGTTCGAAATCGGCGAAGATGACTTGACCAGGTCTGGCAGCCATCGCTGCCGTTACTGCCCGTGCGAGGTTCGTGTTTGAATGCGGGCCGTAGAATAGGCTCGTGCCAAAATCGATTTCACGTTCAACGGAGTACACGATGCGGCCATCATCAGGCTCGATCAGAAAGACGTCGTAAAAACCGAATTCGTTCTGAAATTCGTTTAATGGCTGATCCAATCTTGAAAATGCAGACCCAAAATATGTTTCAAACTGCGACTCATTCACAAGTCGTGGATCAACAATGTACTGGTTCTGAAGAAATGCCCCCAAGGGATCATTTGGCAACAAGCTATCAATGACCGCGTCGTCGGCGCGGGTTCCTGTTTCCGCCTCATACCGCCCACGAAAGTCCTCAAGATAGAATTGAATCAGATCGTCTTGATATTCTTGCGCTACAAGATCTTCGGATGTTTTCAGATAAACGATCCCGCGCCGAAGTTGTTGAAGATGATCTTTCAACGATGCGCTCTGCGAAAGAAACCTGAGCTCATTCTCGACTTGCGAAAAATAACCTTCAATTTGCTGCGCCTTAAGTTCGCGGACGGCTGTCAGTCTTTCGAACGCCGCACGCTTCAGGGCTTCGTTTGACGAGTATCCAGCCAATACAGCCGCGATACAGACAGCAGCCATGGATATGACTATGCTGATTGCCGCCAGCTTGGTGCCGATCGTCAACCCCAGCCGTGGTGTTTGCCTTTCAGTCGTCATATCTGGGTTCCCTTCATTCGGCGGCCTCTTCATAAAGCAGGACGATTTCGTTCATCCTCGTGAGAAGTTCTTCTGCTCTTTCGTTGAGATGCAGGATATGTTCTGCGGACCCTTCTTCTGTGATCCGTTTGGCCGTTGAGATGCGCTCCTTTAGCGCAGCCCAGTCAACTTGAACTGAGTTGAGACGTTCAATGATCGGCTGTGATTTTGCACCTTGCAGCGCTCCGGGGGTTACCCGGTGCAGAATATTCAGCGATAGGCTGAACCTGTTCATGGTTCTGAAAAGTTCCTGGCGAGTGTCACCTGATATCGCGGAACTCCGCGTCAGGCACGACAGCAAAACCAATCTTTGAGTGAACATGCGCTGTCGACCCGAGATATTGATGAGCATTGCCATCTGCTCGGATAGCTCTGCGCTTTTGTAGACCCTCTCGATCAGGTTGACCGCGGCATCCATTTCGGTAAGGGCAAGACCGTTGAGGTCCGAAATCGCCCGAAGATGCTCTTGCTCGACGCGTCGGCGCTCGATTGCATCACGGATGGTCTGACCATACGGGGCAAAGGCATTGTTCGCTCGTGTCAGCGCACTCAAAACCGAGGCATTGGTTTCCGGCTCAAGTCCGAGCTCTTCGTCTCCGTACTTCAGCCCAGCTTCGGCTGTCTGATGAAGCGCCAGTGTCTCTGCAGCATCCGCTAGAAGTGGGGCTGGATCGGGGTTCTGATAGGCAAGACAGACAAACTTTCCGGCTCGCTGGATCAGCATCCGCTGGCGGCCTGACAAGTTGATTCTGCGGGGCCCATCAGAACGCTCCGCTTGCGCGAGGAGATCCGTCGGATGCACAAAAAGCATCGAGGCAAAGATGCTCCCGCCCATGAGTATCGCCCGGCGTTTGAAGAGCTTCCGGGAAGACTCCATTCCATCATTTCCCGTTATGTTGGCAGAGTTCTTGTTCATGGCCGTGTTCCAACGGGCGTTGATATCGAAGCTTGCAGCTCGCTCTCCTGATGAATTCCAAGCTCAGCGATATTGAGCCCTGCGATCTCTTCCTCTTCGGTTACCCTGAATCGGAAAACCGCGTTACCAGCCGAGAATACGAGAAGGGCCACTCCGAAGGTCCAGATGCCGTAGACAAGCACGCCCAGACCTTGAACACCGATCTGTTCGAGGCGGCTCAGCCCTGTGCCAAGGGTTTCGAGATCACCGTAGAGGCCAGTCGCCAGAGTGCCCCATATCCCGGCCCCCAGGTGCACAGGGATTGCTCCGACCGCATCGTCGATCTTCAGGGTTTCGAGGATCTGGCTGAAGAAGACGACAATCATGCCACCAACCAGGCCAATCAGGGCGGCGGACCCTGTCGAGACGGCGAAACAGTTCGCGGTAACCGCAACAAGTCCGCCTAGTGCGCCATTGATGAACTGATCCACATCGAGCCGCTGATTGACCGCGTAGCGAAGCCCCCCGGCCGAGATAGCACCGACACATCCTCCGACGACCGTGTTGATGAGAATAGAAGGTACAGTTTCGTCCAGCACCAATGTGCTTCCGCCATTGAAGCCCAGCCAGCCGATGAAGAGAAGAAGAGCTCCAAGTGTGGCGGTGGGCATGTTCGAAGGGGTGATAGTGTGGGCGCCAGAGCCGTCATCAAAGCGCCCCAAGCGCGGGCCCACAATCAAGACGAGCGCGAGGCCCGCCCAACCCCCAACGCTGTGAACCACCGTCGACCCGGCAAAATCCACAAAACCCAACTCTGCAAGCCAGCCTGACGCCTCGTACGATCGCCCGGCCCAGCTCCAGTGCCCAGCAATCGGGTAGAGGAACCCCGATACGATCACAGCGACGAAGAGATAGGCACCGAACTTCATCCGCTCCGCGACAATCCCCGAGAGGATCGTGACCGACGTCGCGCATAACATCAACTGGAACAAGAAGAAGACAGCAAGAGACGGGGAGGCCTTTGCAAAGTCGAGGGAGAACAGATCCGATCCGATCCACCCTTGATAGCTCAGCCCATACATCAGTCCGAAGCCCAGGAACCAGAACGTCAGAGCCGAAACACAGAAGTCACAAAAGTTCTTGATGGCGACGTTGATATTATTTTTCGACCGGGTCATTCCGGTTTCGAGGCAAAGAAAGCCCGCTTGCATCAAGAACAATAGGGTAGTGGCGATGATCACCCAAAGCAGATCAATGCCCTCCATCAATCGATCCTCTTCTGGAAAAAGCGAGGGCCTTGCAGCAGCTTTATATTCGCGAAATATCGAGCTTGAAGAAGTTTCATCTAGCGCTCTCCAAGAAATGTCTTTCTACAATCGGCAACTCACTTTCGTGCTGCATCCCATGTTCTGAGATATTGAGCCCTGCGATCTCTTCCTCTTCGGTTACCCTGAACCGGAAAACCGCGTTACCAGCCGAGAATACGAGAAGGGCCACTCCGAAGGTCCAGATGCCGTAGACAAGCACGCCCAGACCTTGAACACCGATCTGTTCGAGGCGGCTCAGCCCTGTGCCAAGGGTTTCGAGATCACCGTAGAGGCCAGTCGCCAGAGTGCCCCATATCCCGGCCCCCAGGTGCACAGGGATTGCTCCGACCGCATCGTCGATCTTCAGGGTTTCGAGGATCTGGCTGAAGAAGACGACAATCATGCCACCAACCAGGCCAATCAGGGCGGCGGAGCCTGTCGAGACGGCGAAACAGTTCGCGGTAACCGCAACAAGTCCGCCTAGTGCGCCATTGATGAACTGATCCACATCGAGCCGCTGATTGACCGCGTAGCGAAGCCCCCCGGCCGAGATAGCACCGACACATCCTCCGACGACCGTGTTGATGAGAATAGAAGGTACAGTTTCGTCCAGCACCAATGTGCTTCCGCCATTGAAGCCCAGCCAGCCGATGAAGAGAAGAAGAGCTCCAAGTGTGGCGGTGGGCATGTTCGAAGGGGTGATAGTGTGGGCGCCAGAGCCGTCATCAAAGCGCCCCAAGCGCGGGCCCACAATCAAGACGAGCGCGAGGCCCGCCCAACCCCCAACGCTGTGAACCACCGTCGACCCGGCAAAATCCACAAAACCCAACTCTGCAAGCCAGCCCGATCCACCTGTGCCGTCAAGGCCAGCCCAGCTCCAGTGCCCTGCGATCGGGTAGAGGAACCCCGATACGATCACAGCGACGAAGAGATAGGCACCAAACTTCATCCGCTCCGCGACAATCCCCGAGAGGATCGTGACCGCGGCCCCGCAAAACATCACCTGGAATAAGAAGAAGACAGCAAGAGACGGAGAGGCCTTTGCAAAGTCGAGGGAGAACAGATCCGATCCGATCCACCCTTGATAGCTCAGCCCAAACATAAGCCCAAAGCCGAGCGTCCAGAATACAAGCGTAGACAGACAGAAATCCGCGAGGTTCTTGATCGCGACGTTGATGCTATTTTTTGAGCGCGTCATCCCACTCTCTAGGCACAAGAAACCACCCTGCATCAAAAAGACCAGGGCACTGGCAAAAATGACCCAGAGCAGATCGACGTCCGCCATCAGGCAACCAGCCAGAGCTTGCGCCTATGAGAACCTTGCCTCGTCACGCGTTCAGCCACCCTTCAATCTTTTCTAGAAGTCGCTTTATGTCGACCGGCTTGGTGTCATAGTCGTCGCAGCCAGCACCTAAAGCCTTATCGCGATCACCAGCCATAGCATGTGCAGTCAGTGCGATAACCGGAATGCTCTTTGTTTGGTCGCTGGCTTTGAGGTGCCGTGCTGCGTCCCAGCCATCCATGACCGGAAGGCTCATATCGAGCAGAATAATGTCGGGGCTTTCCTCTGAGGCCATCTCGACACCGCGCTGGCCGTCAAACGCCATCACGACGTCGTAGCCTTTCTTCTTGAGCCTGCGAGACAGCATGTCTCGATTCATCTCATTGTCTTCAACCAGAAGAATTTTCGCCATCTTGTCTTCCCTTCCTTTTCTTCTTCACCGGATCATCGGAACGACGCCTCAGGCGGCGTCTGTTCGCGCCGACGTATCTTCTGCTAGCCGAGCCTCAACGAGTTTTCGCAGATGCATCTCGAGCATCGTGTCGAGCTGTTCCTCGGTTTCAAACATATGAAAGGCTCCGATATAGGAGCCGTCTTCGCCAATCAGCCAGCGATCGAGATACTGGCTGAGCTTGTCGATCTGGTCGAGCCTGTCGAGAACCACGTCACGATCCTCGAGCGATAACGTCGGTGCCCCCTGTTTTCGGTAGAGTAGCATCTCCGGAGAGCCTTTTTGCTTGAAACCGCTTAGGGCGTCCTCGAATTCGAATGCCGTACCAGACTCATATCGGGTTCCGTCGGGTCTCAGGATCGTATCGGGTAGAGGTGAGCCGATGCGAGACCAAAGAATACCGACGTAGATTTCCGTCTCATGCGGTGGGTGGATCTGAGCCTGGAAGGTCTCAGAAGCCAGCATGGGTTCCTCTTCCCAGAGGATTGGGATCAGATAGGCACGTCCAAAAAACTCCTCGTTGAGACGCCCAATCACAGTCTTTGCCACTCGCCGCTCAGGAATGACGTCGCCTGGTGAGGATATGAAAATCCGGAACTGCCTTGAGATGTTCTGACGAAGGCGCACCTTTTCGAGGCATGCGCTGATCCGAGCTTGAAGCAGGATTGGATTGAAAGGCTTGAAGATGTAGTCTTCTGCACCTTGCAGGATACATTCGACCATCATCCCGATATCGTCAGATGCAGATAACATGATGACTGGGATTGTGCGCAGGCGAGATGACGACTTCATTCGTTGCAGGGTCTCAAGACCCGACAGGCCGGGCATCATGTAGTCGAGCAGGACGAGATCAAATCGCTCAGTTTCAAGTAGGGCAAGAGCCTCCTCACCGTTGGAAACTACCCGTGCGGAGTAGCCCATGCGCTTTACGCGCCGCTTGAGCAATTCTCGGTTGGAAATGTCATCGTCGACGACCAGAATCTCTCCGCCTTGGCCGATTTCGCTGGTTATAACCTGAGTGTTCTGCTCAGTAGTGGGTATGTTTTTTTTCTTTGGGCTAGTTTCTTTATAGGCGCTTTTTTCAAGTAGACGCTGCGGGATCGCTTCAACCAAATTCAAAGCAGCCCGGCCCGCTTCAGAAATTTTTTCAATGTCAGAGATAAACTCGTTTTCGTCGAGGTCTGTCGCCTCCTCGAAGATCATTTCCGAATAGCCGTTTATGTGGTTGAGTTGCATTCGAAACTGAAACTGAGCCTCGCTTACATTGACTTCTTCAGGCGACGCCGTCGTGGCTCCCAAGAAATCTTCTATAAGCGCAAGCATTTTTTGGCCTGCATTCTGGATGGCTTGCAGGTCTCCCGAAAATGTCTTCAGGAGATCAGGCGGCAGATCCTCCTCAATCATCTCGGCGTAGCCGATGATATGGCCTACCGGTGTGCGAATGTCGTGGCGCAACTTGGAAAGTTGTGCCTTGAAATCGCTGCTATCCTCCACTTTCTTCATCATCCAGCTGATGGCGGCTCATGTTCGCGGTGGTAGCGGTGCGTGCTCCACTGAACCACGTCCATGAGCGAGCGTTCGGCCAAATCCGCGATCACATCCTGGGCGTGGATAGGATCGGAAATCGCTTCGAGACGCCGCTCTGCAAGTTCGAACAGCTCTCCCTGATTTGCGTACTGCCAGAGCAGTTCACGCGTCGCCATCTTCGTTTGGTAGATTTCCCATATTGCAAGCCAAAGCGGCAAAAGCCCCATGAGGAAGACGACAAGGGTCTTGCCATCAAGGTCGCCGATATGGAAACCGTAAAGTGACTTCTTGAAGAAGAGCAGCGAGACGGCACCGAGAAACGCTGCGAGAAACAGGAATTTCTTTACTGTTTCGAGACGCTCGTGCTCACCGTGTAACTGGTGATGCTTTCGTGAAAAATAAGCCGCTTGATCCTTGACCCATCTTTCTGATACCGCCGCAACCCTTTCTTTCGCAGGGACAGTGCTTTCATAGGTCAAAGGTTCTGTGCATCGGATTGCATCGCCAATCCATCCGAAGCCCTTGAAACGCTCAATACTGGTCAGTCGGAAAAGCCGCCGCGTCTGGCCTGTTGCACCACCTCCAGACAAGACGAGGAAAAATCGGATGCGGAGTGCCTCGGCCAGCGCACGGAAGGCGAGGTGACGTCCAAACCAGCCGCGCCTCGAGCCAATGGCGAAAAGTATGAAACCTCCCGCAAACAGAGCTACATAAGCGATGAGAAACAGTTTCAGTGCGGCAATCTTCGCATAGAGCAGAAATGTCAGCCCCATCAGGGCGGCCATTAGGCCGAAGAGCTTAAAGAGACGATCCGATTGACGCTGATTTGCGAGGGCAAGTTGATCCGCACGGACGAAATCCACGTCAATCGATGATGTGACTTCTGATACCTTGATGTCATCGGGGGTCGAGATCGGATAAGCGGTCAAATCGGTGCCGGTAGCTGTATCACGTTCGATGGCATACTGGTCAAACTCGCTCCAGCGCTCCAGTACGAAGTCAGGGATTTGCGGCAGGCGACAGATAAGGCCGGTAGCACCCGCCTGTACCAGATAGCTTGTCTGCACGTCGCCGTGCTCAACTTCACTCGCCTGCCTAGGCGTTTCAATCCAAATCGCGAGGTCCGATTGGTCATCTGCCAACCCGGCGTCGACAACCGCTTCGAGTTTGCGGGCCTGCCGTGCCTGCGGCTCTGAACCAGAGAGGTAGCGAACGACAACGTCGGACGATCCGCCAGTCAGACCCGTCACCTCTCCATCCCAAAGAGCAACTAGGACATTCGAACGCCTGACAAGGTAATCCATGAGCCGTGCGTAGAGGGCATCACGAGCCGCGCCCTCTTTGCAGTCGTCCTCCCCGGTCCCGTGAGGGAGTGGTAACTCCTCTACTTTGACGCGCGCGTCATCCAAAAGTCTGATTAGGTTGGAATGGGCTTCGCCCTCAAAGTCAGCCTCGTAGAGCGCGCGGGGCATTGGCAGAACTGCGCGCACGGGCAATCCTATCTCAATCGCGACTTCGGTTGCGATTGTATCGGCGCCCTGAGCCAATCCGGTCACAAGCTCGACCGGGAGGGCTACAAACCGGTCTTTTAGAGCCTCGAGTTCATTTCGCAGCGTCGCGCGTATGTCGGCAACTGCATCATTATGAATGTCCCGGTGCCCTGTGAGACCAATGGAGAATACGAACCCAGATTTTGCCACTTCGTCACCCATTCCGCTCTCTATTAACTTTTTGCGCCCATTTTGGCACCTCCAAGTCGAGCCGTTTTGAGATGTCCACAATCGCCTCACATTCCTTCGCTGTTGGGGTTCCGTGAACCCCCATCATCCCTACTGCAATAGCATGGACAATTTGTGGTCCGCCCTTCATCTCGCTTGCACGGTCGAGCGTCGTAAATACTGGGCCATCCCGGACCATAACATCGTCCGATGCTGCAAACTCGCGAAACAACTCCAACCCGTGATTAATATCCATGTGCCTGAGCAAGTTCGCCTCAGCCATAGTTTGCCGGAGAAACACTTCCTCATCTTCGTCAACATCGCCCCTGCAAGCCGCTATGATTCCGGCGCCCGCCATTGTTGCCTTTAGAATATCTTCGTGCCGTACCTTGGATGATAGAAGGCTCATGAAGTGGTGCAAAGCCGGGCGTTCCAGTAATTCGTCCACGTTTTGGCGTAGCTCTTCAGAGAGCTTGCGACGTTCTTCAGCATGCAGTGCGGTCAAATGCTCTTTGCGTGAAATTTCTGCATCCCTTTCGCGCCGCTGGGTGCGCGCCGCGAGTGTGTCTTGAAGCTTTAATCGAATTTCTGGTTGGTCGGACATTAAGCTTCGCATCGACTCGTCAGGGAGGTGAGCGACCACCGAATAATGTTCTGCCTGTGCGAGATAAATCCGAGGAGCCGCGTCCAAGAAACTTTGCAGCCCAAAGATCTCTCCGGACGGGCAATTCTCGACTTTGACCTCGTTCACTCCCTCTTCGTCTATTCGCTGGTGAAGCGCGACATTTCCACTAAGGACGAAATAGAGCCCATCTGACGGTTCGCCCGGCTTATAGAAGCAAGCCGGTGGATTGAGAGGTATAATTCTAGCGTCATCTGCCAGCCGCGCCAGGTCTTCGTCGGTGCACTCCGCGAAGATTTCTGATTTCCCAAGCTGGGTGGCGACCTTGTCTTTCCCGAAATCAGCGGCGCCATCCCGGTCGAGTTTCTCCCACTCGTCGCCGGTACCCAGCCAATGTCGGTTGATCGCGATACGAAGACGATGTTTCCTCATCGCGCTCCAGATTGCCATGACCATCTCATTTTGCGCGTCCCACCAATGATCGTCGTCATCGAAATGGAAACGAACCCTAATTTCGATTCCCTCGTTCGTAATTTCGAGCATATTGAAATCAGGCTTAGGATCGCGACGGACAAATCGGGAGCACTCAAGCTCCTTGGCAATGGCACGAATGGCGAGCTCTGGTGGAGACGACAGTTCTAAAGTGAATTTTAAGTAGTATCTAAACCGACCAGTGGGTTCACTAAAGTTCAGGATAGTTCGTTCAGCAACGCCACTGTTGGGGAAAATATAAAGCGAATCTGTGTGCGGATTCTTCACCGATATCGACCGCCAGTTGATTTCGTAGACTTGGCCATAAACACCGTCGATCTCGACATAGTCGCCGATACGCAATGCCTGAGTGGCGTTGAGAGCCACTCCGGAGAAGACTTCCTTAAGGGTCGATTGTGCCGCGAATCCAAATACAAGGGCGACGACGCCAGAGGTGGCCAATAGACCTCCGACAGGCTCATCGTACACAAAGTGCATCACCAGAAGGATGGCGATCAAATAGAACGTGACCCCGACGCCTTCCGTGACAATGATGGGAACCTTCCTTTCGCCGTAATCCGAGAGTAACCCGCCCCAAAGAACGAGGCGAACCACGCCGTTCAAGAGAAACGCTACACTGATGGCAATGGCCGCAAGTACCGCTCTCTCAGTCGACTCGACAAGGGTCTCAGCTTTGGCAAATCGGAGCCCGGGTTCGATCGAGATATAGAGCACAATCAGCAAACCAATGATTTCCGCTGATGCGCGGACACGATGGACCCGGCCTGACACATATGCAGTCGCGGCTCGCACCAACAAAAAAGTTGTGCATGCTAGTAAGGCAAACAAGCCCAGAGCAGGTATAATTATTGATATTCCCTCGATTTTCCTGCCCACCCCGTAACATTCTAAAATCAGAATGAATTTGTCACGAAATTGTGATAATGGTCAACTGTGTCTGACGTCAGCACCAATGGGACAGTTTTGGTCGATTTGATAAGAGAGGGTTTCTGGCTCATCGTAACCGCCAAG
>NZ_JBXWQP010000033.1:0-28030 GCF_059612445.1 Ruegeria sp. TASC047 | reverse complement strand
CTGCGGGCGAATAACCAACACACCCGACAACCCCGTCTGCTCAATCTCCATAACACCTAACCTCAACCGTCTGTTGCATACGTTTTGGCTTTGCCACAAGTATCTGAAATGTGACTTCGATTCGAAATATTCAGAGCGTAATTAACTGACCGCGCGAACAAATTGAATGGGTAAGCTCTTTTGTAGAGTTTTGCGTCTGATGGCTTTGGCGACCTTCTTGACGGGGTTCTCTGCTGAACTTTTGGTTGTCTATTCCTTGCCGGTGGCCACAAACGTAATCACGTGAATAGTAAAACGCTTTGTTTGGAGCGAAAGAGCGGATGAAAGAAACGGGAAAAGCGGCAGTATCGGATCCGAGCTGCTACAAAACGTAACGGCTCAAATCTGCTGATTTGGTCAATTCACCCAGATTGTCGTCCACGAATTGTGCGTCGACAGTTATTTCTGTTCCGGCCCTGTCTGGTGCAGTGAATGACAGCTCTTCAAAGACCCGCTCCATGACAGTGTAAAGCCGCCGCGCACCAATGTTTTCAATGCTCTGGTTCACCTCGGCTGCGATCCGTGCCAAGGCGGCAATACCATCTTCGGTAAACCCAACCGTGACCTCTTCGGTGGCCATGAGGGCTGTATACTGCCGGGTCAGTGCGTTGTCTGTTTCAGTCAGGATACGCACGAAGTCTTCCTCGGTCAGCGCGCGCAGCTCTACCCGAATGGGCAGGCGGCCTTGCAGCTCGGGCAAAAGGTCTGACGGTTTGGCGATATGGAACGCACCGGACGCGATGAACAGGATGTGGTCGGTTTTCACCGGACCATGCTTTGTCGAGACGGTTGTACCTTCGATCAGGGGCAGCAGGTCGCGCTGCACCCCTTCGCGACTTACATCACCGCCACGCGCTTCTGTGCGGGCACAGACCTTATCAATCTCGTCCAGAAAAACGATGCCATTCTGTTCCACCGATTCCAATGCGGTGCGGGTGACCGTCTCATCGTCCAGTAGCTTGTCTGCCTCTTCTCCGATCAGTACGTCATAGCTTTCGGCGACAGTCAGACGTTTCCTGACAGTGCGCCCGGCAAGCGCCTTACCGAAGATATCGCCCAGATTCATCATCCCCATCTGACTGCCAGGCTGTCCAGGGATATCGAACATCGGCATTGGGTTTGAACTGTCCGCAACGTCCAGTTCAATGACCGTTTCATCCAGTTCACCCGCCTTGAGCTTTTTGCGGAACATCTCTCGTGTGCCTTCACGGGCATCCGTACCAGCGATGGCGTCAATCACGCGGTCTTCGGCGGCCTGATAGGCTTTGGCCTTGACGTCTTCGCGCATGAATTCCCGTGTTTGCAGAATGGCGGCATCGGCCAGATCGCGGATGATTTGTTCCACGTCGCGACCGACATAGCCAACCTCGGTGAACTTCGTGGCTTCGACCTTGATAAAGGGTGCGCGCGCCAGCTTGGCCAGACGGCGGCTGATCTCGGTCTTGCCAACACCGGTGGGGCCGATCATCAGGATATTCTTTGGATACACCTCTTCGCGAATATCGTCCGGCAACTGCTTGCGGCGCCAGCGGTTGCGCAGGGCAACGGCCACAGCGCGCTTGGCATCCTTTTGCCCGATAATGAATCGATCCAGTTCCGAGACAATCTCGCGCGGGGTCAGGTCGGTCAAAGGGCAATCCTCTCGGTCGTATTTGCGTGATGCGGTCTAGGTAATCATGGCTTTGACGAAAACAAGCAAACCGCGGGTCTTGGCCGCGTTGGTTAACAATGCCTCATGCGGTTTGCAAATCCTTTGCTTGGGGAAAACACGAACCCTCTGTTACGGTTGCGTCAGGGTTACGAGCGTCAGGAGCATACAGAATGACGAAGATTGCCAAGATTACCCTGTTGTTTGTGGTGTTTGTGGATCTGATCGGGCAAGGTCTGGTCTTTCCCATCATCAATTCGCTGATCATGGAAACGAACTCGGGTTTCCTGCCGGAAAGCACGCCAGTGGGCCGTAGGCATTTTTACTACGGTCTGGTGATCGGATGCTTTTTCCTGTCGTGGTTTCTGGGTGTTGTTTATGTCTCGAAAGTGTCTGACTCGATAGGGCGAAAGAATGCGCTGCTGGTCTGCCTTGGGGGGGCGTTGGCCGGATATGCGCTGACCATTGTGGCGCTTTATCTCAATAACCTGCTTCTGCTGATCGTCGGCCGTTCGATTACCGGGTTCACTGCGGGCAATCAGCCCATCGCGCAGGCGGCGATGATCGATGGCAGCACTGACGCGTCTGACCGGGACCGAAACATGGGCTACATCGTGACAGGTGTCAGCTTTGGCCTTGTCGGCGGGCCGATCATCGGCGCAGTTTTGTCGGATTCGGCGCTGTTTGGCGGCTTTGCCACGCTGAAAACCCCGTTCTATGGCGCGTTCGTATTGGTTCTAGTGGCGATATTTCTGGTGTTGCTCTTTTTCAAGGACACCCGAACCAAGCGCGAGCCCTTTGTGTTTCGTCCCCGCGATATTACCGACAGTCTGATCGCAGTTGGCGAACACCCTTTGGTTCTGAAAATCTTGCCGGTCTATTCGTTTTTCATGATCGCCAATGTCACATTCTACGTGTTTGTCGACAATTTCCTGACCAGCGCATTCGGGTATGGGGTCATCGGGGGCAGCGTGGCGATGGTTGTCATCGGTGTGGCGTTGGCCTTTTCCAGTACGTTCCTGGTGAAGCCTGCCCAGGAAAGGTTCAGCAAACACGCGATCATTTACACGTCGCTTGTGGTGATGGTCATTTGCGGGTTTGCCTTTGCCTTCAGCCCAAGCGGTGTATTCAGCTATGTCCCCGTGTTTTTCTTCTATTTCCTGTTCGGCATCGCCTATCCAACGCTGTTGGGCCTGTTCTCCTCAAGCGTCAGCGAGGCGGATCAGGGCTGGGCCATGGGCGTGGCCACTGCCGTGTTCTGTCTTGCGGGGGGGATCATGTCATTGATCGGTGGCGGATTGATGAGCATCGATATCCGCGTTCCCTATTACATCGTGATCGTTGCGGCGATTCTGGGGCTGATCGGCATGCACCGCCGATGGAAAGGTAAAGAGATCAAGGCGCTTTTAGCCTGAGATCGTCTCAACCGTCAGGTTGCCATTGGTGTAGACACAGATATCTGCTGCGATGGCCATGGATTGCCGGGCGATGTCTTCTGCGGATTTGTCGCTGTCCATCATGGCACGCGCGGCGGCCAGAGCGAAGTTGCCTCCCGACCCGATGGCAGCCACATTGTGTTCGGGCTCCAGTACGTCCCCTGCCCCGGTGATGACCAGCAGATCCTTGCCGTCTGTCACGATCAGCATCGCTTCAAGCTTTTGCAGATACTTGTCGGTGCGCCAGTCCTTGGCGAGTTCAACCGAGGCGCGGGCCAGTTGGCCGGGCGTAGCCTCAAGCTTGGCTTCGAGCCGTTCCAGCAATGTGAAGGCATCCGCTGTCGATCCGGCAAAACCTGCCACGATCTCGAACCCTCCGGGAGACAGGCGGCGCACCTTGCGCGCAGTGCCCTTGATCACGGTCTGCCCCAGACTCACCTGCCCGTCGCCGGCAATGACGACATGACCGTCCTTCTTGACGCCAATGATCGTTGTGCCGTGCCAACCGGGAAAGTCGTTATCTGCCATGATCGTCTCCGCTTTTGCTGGCGGTATATATGGGCCGGACCGGTTGTTGGCGCAACCCATTGCCAAACTGCCCAAAAGATATGCAAAAAATGCAATTCGGGGTTACCGGACCAGCAATTGTGAGTCCGGCCAAGCGGTACTACATGAGGCTCACAACCGACAACGGGTCGGCTGTTTCTTCAATAAGGACTGCGCACATGGCAACCACAGCTAATATTCATGCGCCGCTCGGAGCAGCTACCATCCTGCACGTGGCGGACGTTTTCATCAATGCATTCGACAATGTTGTCGCATGGAATGAAGCCCGTAAAACACGGAACCTTCTGTCGGAACTCAGCGACACGCAGCTGGACGATATCGGTCTGAGCCGCGCGGATATCGCAAAAATCTGACCCAACCGACAGATCGCCAAACCGAACCAGCCGCCCGGATTTCCGAGCGGCTTTTTCGTTGCTCAGCTCTGGACATATTTCCCGGCAAGATCGGGCAAAAAGGCCTCGACCGCGGCAGTTGCAATGACGTGCAGAGTGCCAGTCTCTTCATCGGCGACATCCAGACCACCTTTGATCGCGCGAACCTCGGCCCGGCCCCGCGGCAAGTCGGCAGCAACCAGCTCGCAGTTCACTTTTTCCGGATTCTGAACGCCGATTGTCACACGCACGCGCATTTCGTTGTGATCGATCCCCAGCTTTGAAAACAACGTGATGGATGAATGATGCAGCGCGTCCTGAACCGCGCGGCGGGCTGCTTTGGTATAATCCCGACCATAAAGGTCATTGCCGGTGCCCATTTCCAGGATGATCCGCTTTTCACTCATTGCGCCGGGTCCATGTCGAAAGAAACGATCAGTGCAGCGTTGGCGATCACCGTGTGGCCGTCACCATGCGGTTTTTCGATGTCCAGCCCACCTTTTCTGACGGTAATGTTGGGCTGGCCATAAGGGAAAACGGCTTTGAGGGCGTCTGTATCCACTTGATCCGGCTGCTGCACGCCGATCTCGGCATCGATGATCATCACCTCTTTCGGGAAACCAAACAGCTCGGCCATATTGACCGAGTTGTGCCACAGCGCGTCTCTGATCGCCCGCAGCGACGCCTCGGTATAGTCCATCCGGCGCAGGGATGTGCCCATCCCGAACTCTACAAGAACGCGCGTTTTTGCCATTGGCTTCCCCGCTGCTTCAACAAAAAAGGCGCCCCGATCTGAGACGCCTTTCGAACAATCTGTTATCGCCAGATCAGATGGATTCGTCGATCCAGCTTTGCAGCGCGGCTTTGGGGGCAGCGCCTGCGCGATTCGATACAACTTGACCGTCCTTGAAGATGAACAGCGCCGGGATGCCGCGCACGCCCATGGCGGCGGCAGAGTTCGGGTTGTTGTCCACGTCCACCTTGGCGATCTTGACCTTGCCGCCATATTCAGCGGCCAGCTCTTCCAGTGCCGGACCAATCTGCTTACAGGGTCCGCACCATTCGGCCCAGAAATCCACTACAACTGGAACGTCCGAGTTCTTGACTTCGGCGTCAAAGGTTTCGTCGGTGACGGCTACGGTCGACATATTATGTCTCCTGAATGATATGCGCTTGGGCTTTGAAGGTAGGGGTGGCAGTAGGCAAGGTCAAGATATCTGGGTGCAGGCCACGGCATCCGTCACAAGATCGTGTGGCAGCCACATAAGATTTGCCGTTCTTGTCCAGAGGATTGCGGTGCGTATCTTATGGTTTGGATAGATCTGCGACAGGGCCTGCGCATACGCGCCCATTTGGCGAAGCAACCCTTCGGGGCAATCTTTGACCCGGTTCGGAACGGTGGCATTTGATTTGAAATCAATCACATGAACTTCGCTGTCCGTCACGATCAGGCGGTCGACAATCCCATACATTCGCTGCCCGTTCAGGTCGGCAGTAACAGGTATTTCGGCCAATGTGTCCGGCGTGAAAATGTGTCGCAGGCTTTCGGATGTCAGTACGCCTGTGACTTCGGTCAGCAATGCGCCCTGATCCTCTTGCCTCATCTCGGGCAGCAGGCGGGCACAAAGCTCTGGCCAGTGGTTCTGTGTGACTTTGGGCAGATGCTCAAGCAGCAGGTGCACGCGGGTTCCGCGCAGTTTAGCAGCATCTTCATCTAGACCAGCGTCACCCGGCAACGCCTTTGCACCACCCTGATCCGAAGGGCTGATAGAGGCCGCCGGTACAACTGGTTCTGGTGCGGGGTGCAGGAACATGTCGGGCAGTTCTGCATGTTTGGCCGATGCAACTGACTGCTCGACCAATGGCAACCCATCCCAGTCGCCATGGGACAGCCGACGTGTATCTGAATCAGGCAGTTGCGTTGCCCCGGCCTTTTCCATCGCCGCCTCTACCATCTGGTACCAGCTGTTGCCATCTTTGCCCAAATCACCCGCCGCCGCCACGATCAGCCACTTTTCAGCCCGTGTTAGAGCCACATATAGCAAGCGAAGCCGTTCGTTTTCCTCGCGGGTGCGCGCCTCTGACCGGGCGTGAGTGATCAGGTTTGGCGATTGGTCTGCCGAAACCTTCCACAGCGGTGTCCCGTCTGCCACCATGATTTCGGCGTCGCGTGGCGGCTGACGTTTGCCGGTATCCGGCAGAATGACGATCGGAGCCTCCAGACCTTTCGAGCCGTGCACCGTCATCACCCGGATCATATTTCCGACCCCGCTCATCTGTCGTTTGATTTCCAGATCGTCGGTCTGCATCCAGACCAGAAATCCCGTCAGGCTGGGGATATCCGTCCGCTCGTAGGCCAACGCCTGCGACAGCAGGGCATTGATACCGTCTTCTGCCTCGGGTCCCAGTCGGCCCAACAGGTTTCGCCGCCCGGCATGTCGGGTCAGAATGCGTTCGATCAAGTCATAGGGGCGCAGAAAGTCGATCTGACTGCGCAGATCGTTCAGAACGGCCAGAGTTTTGGGGAAATCGTCGGCGCGTCTGCGCAAAGCAGCCCACAGGAATTGCTCCTCCCGCCGATGGGCCAGATCGAAAAGCTGCTGCTCGGACCATCCGAACAGTGGGGATTTCAGAACCGTCGCCAGAGACAGGCTGTCTTCGGGCGTGGCCAGAAAGCTAAGCAGCGCAGCCAGATCCTTGACCGCAAGTTCGGCACCCACTTTCAGCCGGTCCGCCCCGGCGATGGGAAGCCCGGCAACCTTGCAGGCGCGGATGATTTCGGCAAACAAGTCGGACCGGCGTTGCACCAGGATCAAAAAATCACCGGGCTGAACTTTGCGTCGAACAAACTGGCCCTGTGTGCCCCCGTCTTCAGGGATCGTTTCGCCGCCATCGATCATTTCTTTGATCGTCTCAGCCACCCGTTTGGCCAGAATAACGGCATGATGCCGCGATCCGGGCCGGTCCACCGGATCGGTCCAATCCCCCTCCTCCGCGTCTTCGACTTTCTCGACGACGGGCCAAAGATCAACCCGACCGGGCAAATCGGCTTTGAAGGCGCGGTGCTGGCTTTCTTTCTTAAATCCCGCATCGGCGCGGTTCTCAAAAAGCGTGTCGACCAGAGACAAGATCGCGCTGGAGGATCTGAATGAATATTCCAGCGTCGAATCCCACAGTTTAGAGCCTGATTCAGCGAGTTTTCGGTCAAACTCTTCCTGCATCCGGTCAAAAGCTTGCGGGTCGGCGCCCTGAAAGGAATAGATCGATTGCTTTTTATCGCCGACCACGAAAATCGTGCGCTCGACCCCTGATCGGGCCCCTTCCCCACTGGTGAATTCCTGAGCCAGTTTTTCGACCACATCCCATTGATCGGGGCTGGTGTCTTGCGCTTCGTCGACAAGAATATGGTCAATACCCCCGTCTAGACGGTACAGCACCCATTCGGCCACCGCCGGGTCATTCAGAACCTGACGTGCGCGCAGGATCAGGTCGTCGAAATCCAGCCACCCCCGCAACTGCTTGCGGAGTTCATATTCCGGTAGGAATGCAGCGGCAAAGCGGTACAAAACGGCGGTTTTCTGGGCGGTAACAAGCGCCAGTCGGCGTTCACGCGCGGCCTCGACCCGCAGCATGAGAGCTTCGAGTTGAGGCATCCGGTCCGCCAGCACACCTTCGCGAAGGGGTTTGGTGGGAAAGCCGTTGATCTTGGCGGTGAACGGTTCTTTTGCGCCTTTTCCGGTCAGCAGCACGTCTTCCAGCATGGGCAAGTGAGTCAATCGTGCTTCGGTGAACCCTGCCAGCCTTGCCGCTGCCTTGGCATTATTGCCGCCACTTTCGAGCAATAGGGGCAAAATTGACTGGATCAACTCAACCTCACCGCCCAGAAAAACGCTTTGGAACAACGCATTATCGTCGAAATGCGAGGGAAGTTCGAAGCGTTGCAGCAGATCAGACCAATCCAGTTGCTGCGCGAACAGGTTGCGTTTCTGGGTGATCGCCGCAGTCAGCTTGTCAAAGCCTGTATCGGTGACAAACCGGGCCACGTCTTCGATCAGCCTGGCCTGCGGGCCTTCTGCGAAATCTTCAACAATTTCTTCCCTCAGCAAAGCTGCCGCACGGTCTTCCATTTCCGAAAACTGCGGGCTGACCCCGGCCTCGAGCGGGAAACGACGCAGCAAAGAGGCGCAGAACGAGTGAATTGTCTGAATCTTCAAGCCACCCGGAGTCTCGATGGCGCGGGCAAACAGGGTGCGCGCTTGGGCCAACCGGTCTGAATCGATGGCGCCAGTCACGCCCAGTTCGGCCAGGTCCTTTTGCAGCCTGGCATTTTCCAGCATGGCCCATTTGCCAAGACGGTCAAACAACCGGTTCTGCATCTCGCTGGCAGCGGCTTTGGTATAGGTCAGGCAAAGAATGTGCTGCGGTTGGACGCCACCCAGCAGCAGGCGCGCCACCCGATCGGTCAGAACCCGTGTCTTTCCAGACCCCGCATTGGCGGCCAGCCAGGTCGAGGCATCGGGTCGCGCGGCTTGCACCTGGCGTTCGGTTGCTTCGTTGCGCGCGCTCATGTCAGATCCTCGGGGCGCGTTTCGGCTGTCCGGTCCCACTCGCCGAACCGGGCCAAATGATCATAGTCACCGATATCCGTATCCTTGTGTAGCATTCGGCGGGACGAATACCCCTGATCAGGTTCTAAATAAGCTGAAATCAGCTCTTTCAGCTCAGCTAGAACCTTGTCGGCGGGTTCTTTCAGCAGCGGCGCGGGCACCTCTTTATAGGCACCACCCATCCCGATGAAGATGGCCTCTGCCACTGCCATCGGGTCAAGACCTTCGATACCGCCCTGTTCGGCCATTGCGGCCTCGATCAGCAATTGCTTGTCGAATTTGGACTGCTGGCTTTCTGTCGGAGGCGCGCCGGTTTTATAGTCGATGATCCGCAAGGCCCCCCGGCTGTTGTGATCGATCCGGTCAGCGCGCCCTGTTATGGTGAAATCCAGCGGGTTCAGCACCAGCTTCATCGCCGCTTCAAAGGCCACTGGCCCGCCATCACCCCGGCGCGAAAGTTCGGCGCTGATAAAGTCGTCTGCGATCCGTTCCAGTCGCGCCAGCCACAGGTGTCGCGCCGTGGGCCATGCGACATGCTGCTCCAGCAATGCGTGCGCGCGCTTCAGGAAATTCTCACGCGTCAACAAGGCGTTGTCGAGCACGCTATCCTTGACGAAATGCTCGAGGATTTCGTGGATTACGATCCCCCGCAGCAACGCGTCGGGTGCCTGGACAAGCGGGTCGAGAGGTTTCAAACGCAGCACATGTTTGGCATAGATGGCATAAGGATCGCGGATTAGCCGCTTGATTTCCGTTACTGACAGGTGACGTGGACGCGCGGCAACTGGCGGGCGCGGGGATGGACGTGGCGCGGGGTCAATGCGCGGCGCGTCTTCCAGAGCGTCGGACCAATTCAGCCAGTTTTGGCCACGGGCGCGCATTTCGGCCAGCGCTTGGAGGCCACCCTGCTCAGGCAGGCCTTGCAACAGGTTTGTCAGCCGGTTCACCCAACGGGACGGCACCGTTTCCGCATCGTCCGAGCGGGTTGCGCGGGTTAGCCAGACCTCGGGCGCGCCGATGGCCTGTTGAAAATCATGCGCCGACAGGCCAATCCGCCGTTCGGGCAGCAACAACCCCGCTTTGTCACGCATCTGCCGGTTCAGCCAGGGGTCGGGCGCCGGAGCTTCTGGCCAACTGCCTTCGTTCAATCCGCCAAGGATCAACAGGTCTGTACCTTGTACCCGCGCTTCGAGTGTGCCCCAGATCATGATATGCGGATGTGGTGCGTCGCGGTCGCGGACCTCTTCCCCTGCTAGCAACGCGCCCAGAAGATCGGCAAAATCATGGGCCGTCATCGGCCCGCCATGTTGCGCTTCATCTCTGAGAGAATTCAGCACTGCCAGCGCTTTTTGACCCGCGTTCTTGTCCCAAAGCGTGCCGGTTTCACCTGCACTGCCGGCCGAGATTGCCTCGGCAAGTGTTGTGAGCCGATCTATCCAGTCGGAAAGCGCCAACTCGCCACCGATCTGTTGATCGCAGAAGTGGTGAACAGCCCATTGGACCCAGGCCTCGGGGGTTTCTTTGCGTGCTGCAAATGCTGCGAGGCTGGTGCCATCCGGAAATGGCGGGCCATTGCGGCGCAGGTCCAGTTCCAGATCACGCGTGTGCAGCAAATGGTTACCGCGTTCACTGCCGTCATGACACAATGGGTGCTTTAGCAAGGTAAGCAGCGCCTCGCCCTCCAGACGGCGCGTGAACAGACCAGCTATATGTCGCAGAAACCGGCCCGGAGGCGACAGTTGTAGCGGCAGACCGGCGCTGTCATCCGCCAGAATGTTCCACCGGTCCAGCGCGGCGCTGACCTGACGGGTCAACATGCGATCGGGCGTGATCAGGGCGGCGGTCTGACCGTTTTCAGCAGCCTGTCGCAGGCGCAGGGCAATGGCCAAAGCCTCGTCCCGCGGTGATTGCGCCTCGACCAGTGTCAGGTCTTTGGTTGCGCCGAGTAGATCAGCCAGTTTCGGGCCTTCGCTCATCCAGGCATCGGTGATCGGGGCCGGGCGCAAAGCCAGGGAAACCAGACGGTTACGGGCAGGCGAGGGGGCGTTCAGGTCTGTCCAAGGGGTGATCTGGCCGGGTGACAGGCCCAGCCCGCACATCAACTTGCGAAACCGGTATTGCGGATGATCTACCGAAGTCAACGCATCACCCAACCCTTCCCAAACGTGATCCGGCTGGTCGAAATCGTATCCGGGCAGTACCAGCGCCCCCTGCGGCAAGCGCGCGACGGCGTCCATCAGCATCAGCGTGGTGCCGCGCGAACCGGTCGAGCCGGCCAGTATAACCGGATGCAGTGGGGGATCGGATTGCCAGCGGGCGATCAGGTTTTCGACCACGCGACGTTGGCGGGCCTGCGCGTCCATCACCTGCGAGCCCGTGTCAATGAAATGATCTGCGATACCGATAAAGGTCTGAGCCCGCGCCCAATGGCCGGACATGTCGCTGACATCCAGCCCCCGGATCGTGTCCGGTGACACACCTTCGCCCTGCATTTCGTCGATCAGCGCCGCCAGACTGTCGGACAGGTCAAAAACCGACGACCGCGCGGCCAGATCCGGTTGTTGTTCCAACAATTTGGCCACCAGCTGCGTCAGTTCCAGACGCCGCCGAAGGGGCGGAATGGCAGGTGGAATATGCGCCAGATCAGCGCTGTCCCCCAGATCGGTTAACAGCGAGATGCGGGGCAGCAGGCAAGGTGGCCCCTGATTGAACAGATCACGTACGCGCCGCTCCATGCGTCGCGTGTTCAACACCAGTTCCACCCGCGCCAAAGCCTCGGGCGGGCCTAAACAACGCCGCTTCAGACCGTCGACCAACGCCTTGGGGAAATCCGTACCGGGCGGAACGGCGAAGACGCGGGGCAGGGGTCCGGGGTCAAACATCGGCAAGCAAATCCTCGGCCAGAGCGATCCCATCGGGGTGACCCACATCACACCAGCGCCCGGGATACTCGATGCCGAACAAACGCCCCTGGTCGTGCATCTGGTTCCAAAGCAGGTTCAACGAAAACGCCGGCTGCGAGATGGCGTGCAATCCTTGTGTCTTGAGGATCTGCGCGCCCCCGTAAACCAAGCCGGGCCCACGCGTGATCCGCCCCGCCCGATCAGCGGTAAAATCACCGGGCCCGTCGTGACCAATGGCCTGTGCAGTCGGAACACACATCAAAAGCGCATCCATGCGGGCCGGATCCCATGCGTTTTGCAGCAGTTTCAATGGATTTGGGCTGGACCAGATTGCGTCGGTATTCAGGGTGAACACTGGGTCGGTTCCCAGCAATGGCAGGGCTGCGCGCAACCCTCCACCAGTTTCCAGGATCTCCGGCTCTTCCCGCGATATCAGAATGCCTTTAGGCCCGAGATGCGCGTCGAGCTGATCGGCGTGGTAATGCACGTTTGCCACTGTGCGAACAGGGCCAAGGTTGTCGACAAGATCCAGCGCACGGTCGATCAGGGGGCGCCCGGACACTTCGATCAGCGGTTTGGGTCGGTCCTTGGTCAACGCGCCCATACGGGTGCCAAATCCGGCGGCAAACAACATTACGGCAAAGGGTGATCCGGTCATTGCGGCCTCAGCCTGGCCAAATTCTGAGGTGTTGGTCGGGGCAGAGCGTCGTGCAGTAGCGAGGCCACCGAAACAAGGGCAGGGTGTTCCAGATCCCGCATGAGGTGCGACCAGACCGCCGGGATCATGTCCAGATATTGCGGCTTGCCGTAATCGGTTGCCAGCCGCGAAAAACCGCCAAGGATGCGAAGATTTCGCTGCGCGCCCAATACGCTGTACGCGGTCCGAAACTCGTGATCATCCATACCTGACCCTGCAATGTAGCGGTTGATCATCTGCATTTCTGTTCCGACCGAAACATCGCGGCGAATGTCCTGAAGCAAGGACACCAGATCATAGGCGGGGTGCCCCAGCATGGCCAATTGGAAATCCAGCAATCCGACGCGCCTTATGCCGTCGCGCTCGGGCAGCCAAAGAAGGTTTTCCGCGTGATAGTCCCTTTGAATGACAACTTTGTCCCCAGAGGTTTCTCGGTGCAGAATATCGGCAAACCGAAGTTCGAACCGGTCCAGAACGTCCTGATCAACATTGCCCTGAATTCCAGCGGCATATTTCGTAAGCGCCAGCGCCGCCAGGTCCGTCATCAGGGCCGGGTCGTAGGACGGTAGCGACAATAATGGGGCCTGATGCAGGTGAAGCAACACGTCTGTCGCGGCCTCGTACAAAAGGCGTTCTTTGGACGGGTCTTTTTTCAGAACACGTGCAAACAGATCATCACCCAGATCTTCCAGCAGCAGAAATCCATATTCAGCGTCTTCTGCATAAATCTCGGGCGTACTCAGGCCAATCGAACGCAGATAGTCGGCAACGCGCACAAACGATTCGACGCTTTCGCCCTTGTCAGGTGGCGCATCCATCAGGACAGCCGTTCGCCCACTGACCGGATCGGTCACGCGTTCGTACCGGCGGTTCGATGCGTCGCCGGCCAGTGGTGCACGCGTTGCCCCGGCCCAAGGAGTTTGTGCAATAAGGGCCTCTGCCAGGACTGTCCTGTTTGTCATCCTGCACTCTCCAGCTTTTCTACCCATTTCGGATCGGTCCATGACAAGGACACGTGGCGGGTATCTTCTGTGTCAGGGTCAGTTTCGAAGGCCAGCTTTAACGCAGCGGCAGGGGCTAGTGCGCCCAGCTTTTCCGGCCATTCCACAAGGCAGATTGCTGTGTCAAAGGCATCGACCAAACCCAGTTCATCCACTTCCTCTAACGCGTTCAGCCGATAAAGATCGCAGTGCCAGATCTCACCGGCCGGGGTGTCGTAGGTCTGAACCAAAGTGAATGTGGGTGACGGCACATCTTCCGGTTCAGGCATGAGTGATTGAATGAGGCTGCGTGCGAAATGCGTCTTGCCGCTGCCGATTGCACCGCTAAGCAACAGGACATCCCCATCACCAAGCGAAGACCCGACACGGGTCGCAAAATCTGCGGTTTCATCGGGCGATCTGAAGGTCAGGGTTTGGGGGGGCGTCGTCATGGCGCCACAATGACGTTCTGCCCAATCGGCTGCAACCCCGGTTCAGGCGCTGATCTGTTTCAACGGGGCGGTTTTTGTCAGAAGATCCACGGGTGCAAACCGCACGATCGTCGCACCGTTATGAACCGGTGAAACCGTGCAGTCCAAAGTAATGCCCGACCGCATCCGGATTTCAGCCGTCCATTCCGCCCGGTTATCCCGCATTTCGACAAAATCCCGGATCTCTCCCAGAATCGGCGTAGCAACACAATGGTCCTGCCACCGCCGCGTGACATCGGTGACCGTGTCGGTCTGAAAGCCGATTTCCTGTGCGTCGCCCCAAAGCTTTTCGTAGGCGTAGTTGGTAAGGGCCAGGGTGCCATCATCGGCAAATACAGCGATTGCATCGGCCAGCTTGTCCAATATGGATTGCATCAAGTCCATCTCGGACCGGAAGCGGCGCGTTAACGTGATTTCGGCCGTAATATCTTCGAACAGAAACGCAACAGCCCCGTCGGGGTGCGGCCTGCCGCTTACAGAATAAACCGAGCCAGAGGGAAGCGACCATGTTTCGTGGTAATTGCCGCCCTCGGCTGCTTCGAGCAGGTCGTTCATCTGACGCCGCCATGTACGGTAGTTCTTGGGCTCTGGCATCATGTGCTGATCCCTAAGCCGGTCGAAGAAACTGCTGATATTCGGGCGGCAGCTGAGGAAATCCGGCGGCAACGTGGTCAGATCGATCAGGGCCGGGTTGAACAGCGCCAGTTGCCGGTTGCGATCGAAAATGGCCAGGCCGATCGAAAGTTGAGCAAACGTCTTGGTCATGGTCTGCACGAACTTGCGTTGCGCGGTTTCCGCTTCGACAATGGCGTTGATGTCTGTGGCGTAACATAACCGCCCGTCTTCCTGTTCGATCTGTGTCAGATCGAACCACAACTTGCTGTTGGTCCCAGTCACATCTACCGAAACCCTTGATTTTCCAAGCGACGGCGCATCAGAGGTGCCCGGAAACAGCGGGGCAGTCAGATCGGCATCCTGACCACGCGCCCGGCGAACAAGCGTGACATAAGCTGCATTGCACCATTGCACCTGGCTGTTGTGATCCAGCAACCATACTGGATAGGGGGCCTGTTCCATGGCCAAACGGCTCGGTTCACTCAGCGTGCTTGACCCAGTCGGAGATATTCTGGCCGGTTCGTGCAGACGCACGCGGACAATCCCGTCGATCCATTCACACACGACTTCGCGTTCGACTGTGCAATCAATGGCCGAGATTACCAGTACATTTTGATCGCGAACCTTTTCGGGTGTTTCGGGGAAGGTGGGGAAATCCCTTTGCAGCAGGCGGTGCAAATCCTGCCAGCTTCCAACATGTTCGAACCCGGCAAGCGCGATATCGGAGTGGCTCATCAAGTGATCACCATCAAACAGGAAAACCGCATCGAACAGGGATGTCGTCGAAAACAAGCCAAAGACATCGTCGCGTCGCGTCTGGCGTGGCAATAACCACTGCACGGCAAAGCATCCCGATACCAGGCTGATCGCGGCCAGAATGATCCAGTCGGCCATGATTATCCCCAAGGTAGAACCAAACCCCGGCTCACTATGGGCAGGATTAGTTAACGGCTCCTTAATTCATACCTGAATGCGTTTGTTGGAACCGGATGGAACCGGCGTGTCACCCTTTTGCGCGTCAATCAGATTGCGCGGCCACGAGACCTTGACGATTGCACCTGTCCGGTCTTTTTGATCGGTCAGGTGCTGATACGGGTCCGTGCCATTTGCGAATTTCAGTTCGGCGCCGCTGCGTTCCAGCAACGTTTTTGCGATGAACAGTCCCAGCCCCATGCCTTCGTATTCCGGGCGGGTTCGCAGGTCGGCTTCGGCCCGTCTGCGGCGCATGAAGGGATCACCGATGCGTCCAATCATGTGCGACGGGTAGCCGCGCCCGTCATCCATGATGCTGACGGTGATCCTGCTGTCTGTCCATTCGGCTTCGACCCAGACATTCGCGCGGGCAAAGTCCACGGCATTCTGGATCAGATTGCGGAGCCCGTGAATAATCTCGGGCTTTCGCAGGATCGAGGGTTGCAGCACGTCTCCGTCCTGTGCCGGGCCTTCAGAAAAATGAACGACCTTGCCCCGGTCAACATGCGGTTCGGCGGCTTCGTTCACCACCGTTGAAAGCGGAGCCTGCCGCAAATGCAGGTCATCTTTTCCGGCACGACCCATATCGCGCAGAATGTCGCGGCACCGATCGGCCTGTTCGCGGATCAGGGCGGCGTCTTCCTTGAGGTCCGGGCGGTCGTCCAGCTCTTCGATCAGTTCTGCACTTGTCAGTTTGATTGTTGCCAGAGGGGTACCCAGTTCGTGCGCGGCGGCGGCGACCACGCCGCCCAGATCGGTCAGTTTTTGCTCGCGCGCCAGCGCCATATGGGTGGCAGCCAGCGCTTCGGACATGGACTGAACCTCGGAACTGACGCGGTGAGAATAAGCACCGATAAAGACGATGGCGATAATGATAGCCGCCCAATTGCCAAACAGCAGGATATCCGGAATGTCCAGAAACACTCCGATGTTGGTCCGCAGCGGCAGGTGGAATTCCGCCAGCAGAGTGGTCAGAACAATTGCAACAGCCCCGACGATCAAGGTCGACCGTGTGCTCATCACATTGGCGGAAATCGTGACCGGCCCCAAAAGCAGAAGCGCAAAGGGGTTGTTCAGCCCGCCCGTCAGATACAGCAAGATCGACAGTTGCAGAAGATCGAACAGAACCATCAGGAAGTTTTCGAACTCGGACATCCGCTTATTCTGTGGAAACAACAGAATGGCGGTCAGGTTTCCCAGGACCGAGATCCCGATGGCCAGATAACACAGGCCCAGTTCCAGCTGCACGTGATAGTATTGCTGGGCCACGGTGATGGCAGTGATCTGACCAAAGATGGCAACCCACCGCAGCAAGATCAGGGTGCGCAGGCGGATCCAGCTGCTGCGTTCCTGGCCGCGCCAAAAAGTCTGATTGGAATCTGCCATCGGTCGCTTATGTCCTGTTGCAAAGGCTGGTCATCTTGTTAGGTGTCCCGGCCGAAACGTTCAACAACTCCTTGCGACCGGAAAACCTAAATGACCCGCCTATACGCAATTCTTGCAACTCTCGTTCTGGCTATTGGCCTAGGTGCGATGTGGCTTTTGACGCGTGGGGGCGGATCCGGCGACCAGTTTGCACAGTGCCGATCCGGGCAGATCGCCGGGGGGACCGCTGCTATCGGCGGGCCGTTTGAACTGGTGAATGGCAAAGGTGAGACGGTGACTGACAAAGACGTGATCACCGAACCCACACTTGTCTATTTCGGCTATACATTCTGCCCCGATGTCTGCCCGTTTGACATGTCCCGCAATGTTGAGGCCGTGGATATCCTGAACCAGCGCGGGCAGTCGGCAACGGCGCTGTTCATCTCGATCGATCCCGAACGGGACACGCCCGAGGTTGTGGATGATTATGCCTTCAATCTTGGCGGCAAGACGATTGCGTTGACCGGTTCACCCGAACAGGTCAGGGCGGCGAGCAAGGCTTACAAGACCTATTACAAGGCGCAGGATAAAAGCGACGAATTCTACCTTGTTGACCATTCCACCTTCACCTATCTGGTGACGCCCGAACATGGTTTCCTAGAATTCTTCAAGCGCGATGACACGGCCGAACAGATGGCGGACAAGGTCGGGTGCTTTCTGGACCAGGCTGCGCATTAACAAGGTTGTTTGACCTTTGTTTCTGCGCTGCTATTACTCATGTTTAAGCCAAAGGCATGAAATAGCGGAAAGACCTAACATATGGCAGACAGTTCTCAGCTTGATATCGGCCCTGATAAATCCCTGCTTTTGGTGGATGATGACGAGCCGTTCCTGAGACGTTTGGCCAAGGCCATGGAAAAGCGTGGGTTCGAGGTCGAAACCGCAGGTTCTGTCGCCGCAGGCCGCGCAATTTCCACTGCCCGCCCGCCGGCTTACGCGGTTGTTGACCTGCGACTGGAGGATGGCAACGGTCTGGATGTGGTTGAGGTTTTGCGCGAAAAGCGCCCCGACAGCCGGGTCGTTGTTCTGACCGGGTACGGGGCGATTGCGACTGCGGTGGCTGCCGTAAAAATCGGCGCAACCGACTATCTGTCGAAACCCGCCGACGCCACTGACATCACCAATGCACTGCTGGCCAAGGGCGACGAACTGCCCCCGCCGCCGGAAAACCCGATGAGCGCGGACCGCGTGCGCTGGGAGCACATCCAGCGGGTTTATGAGTTGTGCGACCGGAATGTTTCCGAGACTGCGCGGCGGCTGAACATGCACCGCCGGACCTTGCAGCGGATATTGGCGAAGCGCAGTCCGCGGTAGTGAACTGCCTAAGAGGCCACTCAAATGTCGGGTCGGGCTTAGAAGATATCAAGAGCGTCTGCTGTGCGGGACTTTACAGCCGTTCGCATTGTCGCTAGCTAAAGCTCTTTTTCAAAGCAGACAGAGTTGTCGCGGCCGGCATACTTGCCATAGTTTTCGATCTGTCTATAGCCGTGTTTTTGGTAGAAGAGCACCGCTCTAGAATTGGCGATCCGGGTGGACAACCAAACTCTCGTGTAACCTAGGTCTGTCGCACGATCCTCAAGAGCGCGAAGCATGAACGATCCCGTGCCAGTTTCAGCGTACATCCTCTTAAGCTCAACAATTTGTTCAGAAATTGGTCTAAGTGCTCCGCAAGCCATAGGACGGTTTTCATCGTATCCAACAACAAAGGCCGAGCGCGAATTTCTAACATCATCGGCATCGAAAGATGATTTCCCGGAATCGCCGATTACTTTCAGAAGAGTTTCCGAAAGCCGTGAGAGAACAATTTTAGCGTCTGGATGATCAGGATCGCAAACAATAAACTTCATAGGAAATATCTCCCTTAGTCGGCGAAGATGCCGCAACGCGGAAACATGCACAATGGGCTCAGAGCAGACATTGGGAGCAATTGGTATTCTATAGAAAAGTTATCAAGGCCTCGTGCTGGTCCATATACGCCCGCCGCACCTCAACTGGCGGACGTATTCTTATTTCCAATCCCTCCATCACCGCTTTATCCGGGCGACCAAAGAATTTCGTCGCCTCTGCCTCGGAAAAGCCTGCGATTTGGGTCGCCTCCATCCAGGCGCTGATCTTGTCGGCTTTCTTGATCTGCCGTTTCACCGCTTTTGGCACCTCAGCGGGCAGACCGAACCGGATGTGGATCGCCGCCGCCAGCCGGTCGTCCAAGGCGCCGTAACCGGGGCCCACAGCGGATTTGACCGGCGAAATCATGTCGCCGATCACGTATTCCGGCGCGTCATGTAACAGGGCTGCCAACCGCCACTTGACGGGTGCCTTGGGGGCTATTCTGCCGAAGAGTTCCTCAACCAACAGGGAGTGTTCGGCCACTGAATAGGCGAAATCGCCGCGTGTCTGCCCGTTCCAGCGCGCCACAAAAGCAAGCCCATGGGCGATATCTTCTATCTCGATATCCACCGGGGTCGGGTCCAGCAGGTCCAGCCGACGCCCCGATAACATGCGCTGCCATGCTCTGGGTTGTGTTGCCATTTTGCTATGCCTCGCCTGACCGGACGCGATTGCGCCATATTTTTGTGTTATGATGTACCTGTCTGGATCACTTGCTGCCAACAGTTTCTTGAGCATTTGTGCTTTGAAACGGCGCGCCATGATCCCGACATCAAAACCGAGGGGGGCACATGCTTCTCCCGGTGTGCTCCTCTCGACCGTGAAACGCGAAACGATAGGAGTTTGTCATGTTCAAGCGTTTATTCGCCATTGCCCTGACCTTTGGAATGGCCGCGACCGCCCCACCAGCTTTTGCCCGAAGTTGCGCAGATCGCGACGATATTGTCACCAAATTGCAGGAAAACTACGCCGAGGAATTGGCCTTTGGCGGTTTGCAAAAGACGCGCGACGCGCAATCTGTGATGGAGGTTTGGGCCTCGAAGGAAACGGGCAGTTATACCGTTTTGGTAACCAATGCGAACGGAATCAGTTGTATTGTTGCCGTTGGCACCGATTTTTTTGAAGCGATACCAAAGATAAAAATCGAAGGCACGCCAAGCTGAAAGCGGCCAGCAGGCTTCCGGTAACAGTCTTCAAAGTTGCCACCTGCCCCAAAGGAGTGCTAGGGGCAGCCGGGACTGTGATTTACCGAAAATGGAGCGCCTGATGGCCGTGGACTATATCGTTAAAGACATTTCGCTGGCCGGGTTCGGCCGCAAGGAATTGGACATTGCCGAAACCGAGATGCCGGGGCTGATGTCCCTGCGTGCGGAATATGGGGACAGCAAGCCTCTGACAGGTGCGCGTATCGTTGGGTCGCTGCACATGACCATCCAGACCGGCGTTCTGATTGAAACGCTGGTTGCGCTGGGTGCGGATGTGCGCTGGGCGTCGTGCAACATCTTCTCGACTCAGGACCATGCCGCCGCCGCGATTGCCGAGGCGGGCATTCCCGTCTTCGCCATCAAGGGTCAGACGCTGGAAGAGCATTGGGATTATCTGGATAAATCCTTCCTGTTCGAAGACGGTCCGAACATGATCCTTGACGATGGTGGCGACGCGACCCTGTACATCCTGCTGGGCGCACGTGCCGAAGCGGGCGAAGACATCATCCCAGTTCCGGGTTCGGAAGAGGAAGAGGTGATCAAGAAGCAGATCGCCAAGCGTATGGCGGCAAGCCCCGGTTGGTTCACCAAGATGCGCGACCAGATTCAGGGTGTGTCCGAGGAAACCACCACCGGCGTGAACCGTCTGTATCAACTGGTGAAAGACGGCCACCTGCCGTTCCCGGCGATCAACGTGAATGACTCGGTCACAAAATCGAAATTCGACAATAAATACGGATGCAAGGAATCGCTGGTTGACGGTATTCGCCGCGCCACCGACACCATGATGGCCGGTAAGGTTGCCGTGGTTTGCGGCTATGGCGACGTGGGCAAGGGCTCGGCCGCCAGCCTGCGCGGCGCGGGTGCGCGCGTGAAGGTGACCGAAGTTGACCCGATTTGCGCGCTGCAGGCTGCGATGGATGGGTTCGAAGTGACCTTGCTGGAAGACGAAGTTGCCAGCGCGGATATCTTCATCACCACCACCGGCAACAAGGACGTGATCCGCATCGAGCATATGCGCGAGATGAAGGACATGGCCATCGTTGGCAATATCGGTCACTTCGACAACGAGATTCAGGTGGCTAGCCTGAAGAACCACAAGTGGACCAACATCAAGGAGCAGGTGGACATGATCGAGATGCCTTCGGGCAACCGTCTGATCCTGCTGTCTGAAGGCCGTCTGCTGAACCTTGGCAATGCCACAGGTCACCCGTCTTTCGTGATGTCGGCTTCGTTCACCAACCAGGTTCTGGCACAGATCGAGCTGTTCACCAAAGGTGACCAGTACGAGAACAAGGTCTACATCCTGCCCAAGCATCTGGACGAAAAAGTGGCCCGCCTGCATCTGGATCGCATCGGCGTGAAGCTGACGAAGATGGATGCGGATCAGGCGGCGTACATCGGTGTCAAACCGGAAGGTCCATACAAGCCGGAACACTACCGCTACTGATTGTCGTCTGACGATGACGCAGAACAACGGACGCCGCCGGTTTCTTTACTCGGCGGCGTTCTTTGTTTTTAGGGTTCTGGTTGTGGTGATCGTGCTGGGCGGCGGCGGCTGGGTACTGTTGGCGCATCCAAAGACACCGGTGCCATCACACTGGAACCCTTTGCGCGACCTGAAAGTCAGCGCGTTGGTCACGCCGGTCACCAGGTATCAACTGAACCGCGCCGTGGCGGACGAAACCCAGTGTCGGGCTACGTTGGCCGAAGCGGGGGTTCATTTCGAGGCGATGGAGGATCTGGTCATTGATCAGAACTGTGGCATTGCCGCACGCGGCCTTCTGACCCGGCTGGCCACCTCGCACATCGAAGCCGTTGAAACCAGTTGCGCCACAACATTGCGTCTGGCGATGTGGGAACACCATGTCGTGCAGTCGGCCGCGCACGAACTGCTTGAAACCGGTATTGCCCGATTGCGCCATGTCGGAAGTTACAATTGCAGGCGCATGCGCACCCTGAAGGGTGAAAACAACGGATGGAGCAGCCATGCCCGTGCGGACTCGATCGATATCATCGGTGTGGAGACGACCGATGGCCGCGTGCTGACCCTGTTAAATGACTGGCAGGGCTCTGGCCCCGAACCCGCGTTCCTACGACAGATCTGGCGGGGCGCGTGCGACTGGTTTCGTGTGGTTCTGGGTCCGGACTTCAATCGCTTGCACGCGGATCATTTCCACCTGCAAGGTACTGGCTGGGGGTACTGCAGATAGGTCTTGCATCCTGTGCCTTCCAGCCCCCGTTAAGGGGGAGGAAACGCAGTTTTTTATCCTTTTTGGCAGACCTGTGACACGTCTAATCTCGGCTATCGGTGATTGGTACCGGATTAACGGATTAAGGAGATTAGGACATGGGCAAGCGTGACGAGCTGATCGCCAAATACGCTGAAGATCTGAAAAACAAATGTGGGATGAACCCCGATATGGACCTGCTGACCAAGGTCACAATCGGTTGCGGCCCGGCGATTTATGACGCAGATGCGGCAACTGTTGCAGCCAGCCAGGAGTCCGAGTTGGAAACCGTCAAAAACAACTTCCTGATCAAGAAACTGGGCCTGTCAGATGGTCCCGAGCTGATGGCAGCGATCAACAAAACCATGGAAACCTATGGCATGTCCGAGCGCAACAAATACCGCGCCGTGGTCTATTACATGCTGACCAAGCATTTCGGAAAAGAAGCCGTTTACGGCTGATCTTTCCGCGCATTCCTGAAGCGCCTGTCGTCTTCCCGGCGGGCGTTTTGTATTTGAGGTGTTTTTTAAGGACTTGGCGTTTGAAATGCTGGGCGCGGTTGGGCTAAGGTCAAACCGTGACCAGGACGGTCAGAACCAGACATTTCCATACGCGTGTGGTGAGTAGGGAGCACGCGGGGGTAGGGAAGGTTCTGTATCGTCAGAACCTTCCCTCATTATTCATCTGAACTCTCTTAAAATACGCGCGATAAGGCTTTCTGCGTTGTCAGGTTGCACGGCAGAATTGCCGTCTGCATTTCCGCCGCTGCCTTCCAGATAAACCTCGATCCGCCCCGGGCGCGTCTTGCTGCCCGAGCTTGTGAAGTCCCGTGCGATACCCCCAAGTGCATCGGCGGCCATCGCGGCGTTTTCGGCGTCATCGGGATGGTAAAACCGGACCTGGGTTTCTCGGACCCGGTATCCCACCCGAGCTGTTGCCACCACCGTTGCCTGACCTCGGGCAAGCATTTCCAATGCCCGGTTTCTGGTCTCTTGCGAAACTCTCGACGGTACAAAAAGCGAGACCTCCAGACCAATGGCTGGCGTCCAAAGAAGCGGTTTCACCTCGGTGTAGGGTCGATTGGCGGGTGTGTCGATCTCTTGCGGAATGGGATCATTGGCTACCAGCAACATTTGCGATAACCCGCCCTTGTTCAGCGGATTGAGATTGCGAAATCGTGGATCAAACCGGGCCGGAATCGCGGCTTGAATGTCTGAAGCAGTTGCGACAGCCAACATGGGTTCCATTTGGGCAGGAATGAAAATCTTGGGCGGCGTTAAGGAAACCTCCGGCTTCGCTGTTGCCGCTTCAGGATTCGGGCCGGTTGCAAACTCGCTTTCCGGCAAGACAGCGTTTTCCGGTTCCTGGGAAGGGGTTGCACTGGATTGATCCAAAACAACCGAATCGACTGACCGGCTATTTGGCTTGTCCAAAGGTTCGCTGACGTCGGCGGGGATTGAACGAGGCTCATGCTCAGGGGCCCCCGAAACCAACAGATCCTCTGGCGTAGGGGCGTCTTTCGGGTCCGGCAGGCTGGTGGTTGCAGCCTCAGGCGGTTCTTCGGGGGCCAGAAAGGTTTCAGAAAGCGCATTCAGAACGGCTTGATCTTCTGCGTCTGCGGGTTGCCACTCATCAAAAAGATTTGCAACGACCCATTGCAAGGCGGCCCCACACAAAAGGGCAACCAGTACTAACGCGACCCAAGTTTTCCGTTTTTTTCTGACGCGCGGTTTGTCCAGATTTAGCGAGCGGACCCGCTCGGAAACGATCTGCTCTGTATCTGTATCGTCCGGTGGGGATGGTTCGTCTGTCTGGATAGATGTCGAAACAGGTTCTTCCGACGTCTCTTCTTGCGCCTTCGCAAGCACCGACGCGCGCTTTTCCCGCGCCTCTTTCAGGCGCGCTTCCCAGGTTTTCGTGCTTTTCGCAGCAACGGTGTTATCGCGTGTCCCGTTGCCGTTTTCATTGTCAGACACGGGGTTCAAACTTTCAAAACATATCGAATTTATCCGAACAACACCAAGCGGTTACGACCAGAGCAATCATAACCTTCAGGTCCCTACCCGGCGTAGCCCTTGGAAACATAACACCTTGCCGGACGTTTGAGAAGTTTTGCACCTTGTACAGGACGGCAGGTTAATCCGGCTGCGTTTCACCCAAGGCGCAGACCACTTTCCATTGATCGTCTGTTACCGGCTGAACCGACAAACGAGAGTTTTTCACCAGCACCATGTCGGCAAGCCGTTCGTCGGCCTTGATCTGGTCCAGTGTCACGGGTTTGGAAAAGGGTCGGACGGCCTTGATATCCACGCATTCCCAGCGCTCATCATCGGTGGAACTGTCAGGATGTGCCTCGGCGCATACCTCGACAATACCCACAACCGCTTTGTCCTTTTGAGAGTAGTAGAAGAACCCCCAATCCCCAATGGCCATCTGACGCATGAAATTGCGCGCCTGATAGTTGCGCACTCCGTCCCATTCTTCGCCCTTATCCCCCTTGGCCATTTGCTGGTTCCAGCTCCAGGTCGAAGGTTCGGACTTGAAAAGCCAATACGCCATCAGCCGATTACCTTTTTCCAGGGAATCAGCTCAACTGACTGGAACAATCCTGCCTTCGCATAGGGGTCATTATCTGCCCAGTTTTGCGCAGCCGCCAGATCTTCGACGTCGAGCACAACCAGCGAACCGATCATGGCGTCGCCATCCAGCAGCGGCCCTGCCTGCGATACAACACCCGTTTCTTCGATATAGGCCAGATGGGCCGCGCGATTGTCCAACCGGGTTTGCAGTGCCCCGGCTTTGTCACGGGCGATGAGTGCGATCAGCATGTTATTCCTCCTTGAGTGGGCGATTGAGCAGGTTTTCGATGGCCTCGGTCACACTGTAGGCACCATGGCTCAGATCCGCCACAGTTGTACTGATGGGCATGTCCAGCCCTTCCTTGACAGCAATCTCTGACATGGCGCGCGCAGTGGCGACGCCTTCGACGGTAGTATGTTGGTCAAATGGTTGGTTCAGGCCCAAACTAAGGCCAAAACGGTAGTTTCGGGACAGTTCTGAGGAGCAGGTCAACACCAGATCCCCAAGCCCGGACAAGCCCATCAGGGTGTCAGAGCGCGCGCCACGCAGGGCGGCAAAGCGCTGCATTTCCGCAAAACCGCGAGTCATCAACGCGGCCCGGGCGCTGTCCCCCAGCCCCGCGCCGATTGCTGCGCCGCAACCGATGGCCATGATGTTCTTCAGCGCCCCGCCAAGTTCAGCACCTATGGTGTCAGTGGTCCGATAGAGGCGCAGGTTCGCAGTGGCCAGTTTGGTCTGCAATGCTTTGCCAAGATTCGTATCACCGCAAGCCAGCGTTAACGCAGTGGGCAAACCGCGCGCTATGTCATCAGCAAAACTGGGTCCTGTCAGCAAAGCGATCGGGGCGTCGGGAACAACATCCCTTATGACCGCAACGGGCCCGAGGCCAGAATCCAACTCTATCCCCTTACAGCAAGCGACCAGTGTCTTGCCTCGCAGCACCGGGGCGTGATTCTGCAAGGCGCTGCGCAATCGCTGCATAGGAACGGCCAAAAGCAGAATGTCAGCCTTCGACGCCTCAGCGATATTTGCGGTTACGGCGATGTTCGTGGGTAAGGAAACCCCAGGCAGCCGGGTGGAGTTTTCGCGCGTCTCGTGCATCTGCCGCGCCTGATCGGCGTTTCTGGACCACAGAGTTACCGGCCCGTTGCCTGACAATGAGATCGCCAGAGCTGTGCCAAACGCGCCGGATCCCAGGACAGATATGTTCATGCCTTGGCCCCTTTCTTACCGCTGCCCAGCATTGTTGGGCTGCGTTGATCCAGCGGCCAGCGGGGGCGGGCAGTCAGGTCCAGGCCGTCGCGCGCGCCGGTGCGAAAGCGTTCGAGGCCCGCATAGGCAATCATCGCGGCATTGTCCGTGCATAAAGCCAGCGGAGGTGCCGTAAACCGAGCGCCTTGCTGGGCGCAAACAGACTCTAACGCTGTCCGAATGGCCGAATTCGCTGCCACCCCACCTGCGACCGCGACAACGGGATCAGCAGGGTTGTGATCAAGATACAGATCAATCGCGCGGCGGGTTTTCTCGGCCAATGTGTCCACTATGGCCTGCTGGAATCCTGCGCACAGATCAGCACGGTCCTGACGGGTCAGGCCACCCTTGTCGGCCACGATCTGGTCGCGCATCCGCATCAACGCTGTTTTCAGCCCCGAAAAAGACAAGTCACAGCCGGGCCGGTCGAGCAGTGGCCTGGGAAAGCGGAACCGCTGGGGATTACCATCACGGGACTCAGCCTCGACAGACGGGCCGCCGGGTTGCGGCAGGCCCAGCAGGCGAGCGGTCTTATCAAAGGCTTCCCCTGGCGCATCGTCGATGGTGCCGCCCAGGCGGGTAAACTGCTCGGGGCTATGGGCGATCAGGTATTGGCAATGGCCGCCCGACACCAGAAGCATGAGGTAAGGGAAGGCGATGCCGTCCGTCAGGCGGGGTGTCAGGGCGTGACCCGCAAGATGATTGACGCCAATCAGCGGCAGGCCCGTGGCGGCGCTCAGCCCTTTGGCACACATGACACCGGACATGACCCCTCCGATCAGACCGGGCCCGGCGGTGACGGCAATAGCGTCCATGTCGCGCAGCGACAGACCGGCGGCCTCCAGCGCCTGCACGACGCAGACATCCAGCTTTTCGGCATGCGCACGGGCTGCAATCTCGGGCACGACACCGCCAAAGGCGCTGTGCAGATCGGTTTGACCGTGCACCACAGAAGACAGGATTTCGGCTTTGGCACCTTCGGTCTGGCGCACAACCGCTGCGGCTGTGTCGTCACAGCTGCTTTCCAAACCCAATACGGTAAGTGTTTGCACCATCACCCTGATCCGTTGCATCATGTATATACGGCGGGGTATCACCCTGCGCGGATGCAAACAATCCTGAAGGGTCAAGGCGCCACACGTTGTTTTTGTTGATGACCCGCCCTCGCTCCGCCTCGGAAAGGTTTGTCGAGCAGCTGCCAACCGGCGTCAGATCCCGGGTTCAGGTCCTCTATTCGCCGATCATGGAAATCCGGCCTCTGCCAGTTGCGGTGGATACCAAAGGTGTAAAGGGGTTGATCTTTACATCGGCCAATGCGGTGAATGCGGCGGTCTCGAAAGGTGTTGATCGCACTCTGCCGGCCTATTGCGTGGGACCCGCAACAACCGGTACCGCGAAAGGGTATGGGTGGCAGGCCAAGATGGTTGGAACCACGGCAGAAGAATTGGTCGGGCATCTGCTCAAGCATCGGCCCAAAAGCCCCCTTTTGCACCTGCGGGGTGAGCATACACGGGGCAATGTCGCTGGCAGCCTGACCGAATCTGGTCTGACCGTTCGGGAACAGCCGGTCTATCAGCAGCGATTGTTGCCGCTAACACCCGAGGCAACCGAGGCTGCCAGAGGAGATCTGCCTATTATTGCTCCGCTTTTCTCGCCGCGTACGGCGCGACATTTTGCCGATATCTGGGCCGGATCAGCCCCCCTTTGGCTGGTTGCGATCAGCCAGGCTACGGCTGATCCCCTTTATTCCTTGGGCTATGAGCACCTGAAGATCGCAAAACATCCGACACCGAAGAAAATGCGCAAAGCTGTTAAAAAGCTTGTGAAACATGTGTTGCGGGTTGAGGGAGGCGAGGTCCCCGATTAACTTAACCTGGGCTGTTATTCATCTGAATTTGGATTCGATAAGGGGAATATTGCGGTGGCTGGTAAGAAGAAATCCGATCAAAAGCCGGTGGAACCCCTCCTAGCGGATGATGCAGTCGAAACTGATCTGCGGCAGGACGATACGCCTGTTGACCCGGCTGAACCTGTAGAAGAAGACCTGTCCGAAGCCGAAGCCGAAGCCGAAGCCGAAGCCGAAGCCGAAGCCGAAGCCGAAGCCGAAGCCGAAGCCGAAGCCGAA
>NZ_JBXWQP010000032.1:0-59527 GCF_059612445.1 Ruegeria sp. TASC047 | reverse complement strand
ATGCCCACCGTCTCTCCAGTGCGTCTCAACCGTCTTTCCAGTCCGTCAGGCCAACCTCAGCTGCGCCGGTGAAGGGGTATTTACGGATTAGGCTTCCGACCTGCAACCCCCATTTTGAAAAAACTTCGCATTTCTCACCAATCTCTCATTTAAGTTTTGTAAATCAATAGTTTAAACAGATATTTTGCGATTCCCAGCGGCCATTTCTGGTGCAGGCTCATCAGAAGAAGAGGGTGAAATCTGCACTTTGGCTGGAATCGTCGACCACGGTAGCAAACGACAACATCGATATCCGTCTTGAGTCACTCGATCGACGCGGGCGTACCGTTTCGCTGAATGTCGAAGAACACTTGGAAACTGACTTCAGGTCACAATTGTTTTTTTACTCAATTGACGCAGTCTCAGGGAAGTCTGGCTCGGATGACGAACAGCGGACCGGCACAATAATGGTTCTGATAGTAGGGAAGCCAGCATGGAGTTCGACTATATCATCGTGGGCGGTGGTTCGGCAGGATCCGTTCTTGCAAACCGCCTCACCGAGAACCCGGCTTCACGCGTTTGCCTGCTCGAAGCAGGTGGGAACGGAAACGGCCTGACTGTCAGGGTGCCGGCAGCTGTCGTGGCAGCCCTTCCGGGGCGACCCAAAATAAACAACTGGGCTTTTGAAACCATACCGCAACGCGGGTTGAACGGACGCCGGGGGTATCAACCCCGCGGCAAAGCACTGGGTGGTTCGAGCGCGATCAACGCGATGCTTTATGTCAGAGGTCAGAGGCAGGACTACGATAGGTGGGCCGATCTGGGCTGCGACGGCTGGGATTGGGACAGCGTATTGCCGTATTTCAAACGGTCCGAGAACAATGAGCTTGGCGCAGACAGCTGGCATGGTGACAAGGGCCCGTTACAGGTGTCACAGCAAAAGGAACCTCGCCCGATCACCCGCGCGTTCATTGAAGCCGCGCGGCAACTCCAACACCGTCATACTGAAGATTTCAACCGAGGCGATAACGAAGGTGTCGGGCTGTATCAGGTAACGCAGTTTCATGACCCGACAAAGAATGGAGAGCGGTGCTCGGCGGCTGCGGGTTACCTGTTCCCGATTGCCAACCGTCCGAACCTAACGATCATTACACATGCCCACGCGAAAGGGCTGGTCTTTCAGGGTAAGCGCGCAACTGGCGTTGTTTTCAGGGTCAAAGGCAAAGAGGCAGACACCACCGTTACCGCCACTCGCGAAGTTCTGCTGTGCGCGGGAGCATTAAAAACACCGCAGCTGCTGCAAATCTCAGGGATTGGAGCAAGCGCTGATCTTGAACCGCACGGGATCGCTGTTCTGCATGAACTACCGGGTGTGGGGCGGAATCTGCAGGACCACCTCGACTTTACGCTGACCTACCGGACCAAAGACACGAACAACTTTGGGATCGGCGCAACAGCGGCAGTGCGACTGCTGAAGCACATCCATCAGTGGCGCAAGACCGGCGTGTCAATGGCGGCCACTCCGTTTGCCGAAGGCGCGGCGTTTTTGAAAACCTCACCCGAGCTGGAGCGCCCGGATATCCAGCTGCATTTCACAATCGCAATGGTCGATGATCACGCCCGCAAACTGCATTACGGTTACGGGTACAGCTGTCATATCTGCAAGCTTCGCCCGGAAAGCCGGGGAACCGTTGGCCTGAGCAGCGCCGACCCAATGGCAATGCCTGTCATCGACCCCGGGTTTCTTACAGATGCCCGCGATCTGGACATCATGATCAAAGGCGCGCGAATGACGCGAGACATCCTGCAAGCGCCGGCATTGGCCAAATATCGGCATAAAGAGATGTTCGGAACGGATACGGCCAAATCCGACGCCGATTGGGAGGGGCATATCCGTGCCCGCGCCGATACGATCTATCACCCGGTCGGCACCTGCAAGATGGGTACCGACGAACTGGCTGTTGTGGATCCCGAACTTCGGGTGCGGGGGATTGAGGGGCTTCGTGTGGTTGATGCGTCGGTGATGCCAACGCTGGTGTCGGGAAACACAAACGCGCCAACAATAATGATCGCGGAAAAAGCCTCGGACATGATTAAGGCAGCCGCGCAGTAAAGAACCTACCGGTCCTTCATTAGCGCCTCCAACCCCACCCGGTAGTTCGGGTAGATCAATTCGACACCCAACTCATCCTTGATCCGGTCATTTCGGACGCGTTTGTTCTCGTTATAAAAACTGCGCGCCATCGGTGTCAGATCGGCCTCATCAAATGAAACCGCCGGGGGCAGAGGAAGCCCCTGCAGTTCGGCGGCATACCCGATGACATCTTGTGGCGGGACAGGCTCATCGTCGCAGACATTGTAAACACTGCCCGGATTCGGCCTTGTCATCGAAGCTTGCAGAACCTGCGCAATGTCATCCACGTGGATACGCGAAAACACTTGCCCCGGCTTGATGATACGCCGCAGCCCACCGCGTGTGAGCTTAGAGAACGGCCCACGGCCCGGGCCGTAAATCCCTGCCAGACGGAAGATGTGAACAGGCAGGCCCGGCACAGCCGCCCATTGCTCTTCAGCCAGCATGCGCCACTTTCCACGCTTGGCGGTCGGTGTTGGAGGGGTGTCTTCGTCAACCCAGCCGCCCTGGTGATCGCCATAAACAGCTGTTGTCGATAAATAGCCCACCCAAGTGAACTGACTTGCTCGTTTTCGGATCTCGTCGCCAAGCGCCGCCAGTACCGGATCGCCCGCCTCGCCCGGTGCCGTTGAGATCAGCAAATGCGTCACCCCATCCAGATTTGGAACCTCGCCGGGCCAGATCAGCGGGTCCGCGCCAGAGGCACGTATCGCATCTGTGCCTTCGCCGTCTCGTGTGGTGCCAAAAATCTGCCAGCCTTTCGGGGCAAGAATTCGGGAAAGGGCCTGCGCAGAATAGCCGTGGCCAAATGAGAAGAGTGTCATGGTCATGCACCGTTGATGGGCTTCAGCGCATCGGGATGCAAGCGCCGCATGGACGCACTTGAATCGAATCTTCTGATGCGCCTTTCTGTGGATATGAGCAAAAAGAAACCAGACCTGCATTCTGCCTACGCGCTGAGCTCTCCGGACGAAAACAAACGCCTTTATGCGGAATGGGCCGGGGACTATGACGACAGCTTTGCCGCGCGTGAGGATTATCAGCTTCATATCCATACCGCGCGGGCGTTTGTGGGCGCGGGCGGTCAGGGGCCGGTTCTGGATGTCGGTGCGGGAACGGGCCTGTGCGGCGCGGTGTTGTCTGGGCTTGGTGTTGGGCCGATTGATGCCACTGATATCAGTTCAGAGATGCTGGAACAGGCTATGCGCAAGGATATCTACCGGGACGCGATCGAGGCTGACCTTACCCATGGCATCCCGGTTCCGCCAGACAGCTATTCCGGCATCGTGTCATCTGGCACGTTCACACACGGTCATCTGGGTCCCGAAGTGTTGCCTGCGCTGCTTCGCGTCGCACGGTCAGGCGCTACGTTCGCCCTGTCAATAAACGCCCGCCATTTCGAAAAGATGGGCTTCAAGGGCAAGCTGCACGAACTGGAACAGGACCAGATCCGCAACCTGACCCTGCCCGAGGTTCGCATCTATGGCGATCTTGCTGCAGGGCCCAATAAGGATGACACGGCCTTCATTGCATTGTTCGAACGAGTTTAGTCCCCGGACAGAACCAGCCACTTCAGGTGTACATCTGCTTTTTGTAGGCCCTCGTGCGTGTCGTCGCTTCGGCTGAGCCATCGTGATAGGTGCCAAACCACTTGTCGAACGGAATTTCGGATGTGCCGTAGTTGCACTCGAAATACCTGTGGTGGAGCTGGTGAAAAAAGTCGCCCGCCCGCGCGGCTTCGGTCTCACCGGCCTTTAGCTTCTCGAACCCAGAATGGGACAGTATCGGGCTGACCTGCTGGAACGAGCTGTGAAACAACACATGCAGCGGATGGGAAGGCACGATCAGGTGGATGAAATACGTCGTGAAATAAAGCATGTTTTCATACCAGTGATTCGAAATCCCTGACCATGGCCCGGTATTGACATTGCGGTGATGGACCGCGTGCACATGTTTATAAAGCCTGGGATGATGTTCCAGCCGGTGCACCCAGTAAAAATGCAGACCGGACCACATGGGAATAAACAACATCCAAACCACGAACCACACCGGCGAGCTGGCCCAGGTAATCGTCGGAACCCAGCCATTTGCCATCGCCCAGAAGATGACCCACTGGTAAATGGTCGCCACCGTCATGGCGCTGCCCAGCGTCCACCAGATGTTATCCCAGACCTGATTGCGGAATGTGAATGTTCCGTTGTCCCGTGTCAGGTCCCTGCGATCAAACTTTTTGTACATCCCCTGCCCTTTGCGCATGTACAGCCACCAGTGCAGGCTTCCTGCTACCAGAGTTTGCGGCACCATGTTCAGCAACCAGATCCGAAACATCCATCCGGGCGCAAAGCTTTTCATCGTCTCTAACGCAGGGAAAAAGAACGCATAGGCGATGACGGCCAAGGTCATGCACAGGGTCAGGGCGGTGATTTGCAACCACGCTCCGCTGTACCATTTTAGCACGGCCGCCGGACGTGGTGGCCAACTGAACAGTGGGTTGAGACCCACTGGCCCGTCGGGGTGGTAATGCCAGCGGGCAGCTTCGGGGTCCTGCGTGGAATCTCGCATGTCGGTCACTCTGTCTTGCATTCAGGTTGCGTAATCCGAGCCTTCTGCATCGAGTATTGCCTTGATCTCTCGCAGATGCGCTTCGGCTTGACCGGGGTAGTCGTCCAGTTCCTGTGCTGTTTTCTCGGCAATTTCATCCGACAGCACCCGCAGGGGCAGGCCTGTTTGCAGTGCCCGGATGTATGTTTCGGCAGCGCGCTCGAAATAGTAGAGCCTGTTAAAGGTATCTGCAGGGTCGCTGCCGGTGATCAGAACCCCGTGGTTGCCCATGATCATGACTTTCTTCTTCGGATCAGCCAACATCCCGGCGCACCGCTCGCCTTCGCTTTCAAAAGCCAATCCGCCAAATTCTTCGTCAACAACGTAGCGGTTGTAGAAGGTCGCGGTGTTCTGGTCGATTGGCGGAAGTGTACTGTCGGCCAGTGACGCCAGAACAGTTGCGAAAATCGAATGCACATGCATGACGCAACGCGCGTGCGGGCAGTGGCGATGGATCGAGCCGTGCAGGCCCCAGGCCGTGGGATCAGGTGCGCCGGGCTGTGACATCACATCCGGATCGTTGGCGTTCAACAGCAACAGATCAGACGCGCGAATACGCGAGAAATGCGCCTGATTGGGGTTCATCAGGAACTGCGTCCCGTCTTCGTTCACAGCAAGGCTGAAGTGGTTGGCGACGGCTTCGTGCATGTTCAGCCGGGCCGTCCAGCGAAAGGTTGCGGCCATGTCCACACGTTCTGACCAATGATCGATATTGGGACGAAGGTTGGTGAGACTCATGTGACGCGTCCTTTGGTATCTGCGAATGACCAAAGCCTGCATTTGGTCCGGCAATTTGACCAACGAAAAAAACGGAACTATCCCATTAGCTGAACTTATGCCGGAGTTATGTAGATGCAAAACAGGCTTCCCCCGCTTGGCTGGCTGCGCACTTTCGAAGCCGCAGCCCGCCATCTGTCATTCACCGGTGCGGCGCGGGATCTGAACATGACGCAAAGTGCGGTCAGTCAGCAGATCAAATCGCTGGAAGGTCATCTGGGTCAGCCACTGTTCCTGCGACGCCCGAAGGCGCTTGAGCTGACAGAGGCCGGAATCACCTATTTGCCGGTGGTGCGCGAGGCGTTTCGGACACTGATACGGGGCACTCAGGCGGTAACTGGCGCGCAACAGAATGCGGTCCAGGTGCAGTGCAACATCAGTTTCGCCGTGAACTGGCTGGCCCCGCGTCTGCCATTATTTCAGGCTGAACACCCGGATGTTCAGCTGAACATCTTCACCGAGTTGTGGGAACCGCGCGAGATGGCTGAAGGCGCGGCAGTCGAGATCCGGTTTTCCCTTCGACCCTCAGATACAACCCGGACAGAGATGCTGCGCTCTGAATATTACTATCCCGTCTGCGCGCCGGGATATCAGGTGTGCCTGCAAGACCTTCAGGAAAAACCTCTGTTCGACTGTTCCAACCTGTTGACCAACTGGGCGACGTGGGCTGAAGATCAGGCTCTGAATTGGCAGAATCCGCCTATTACCTACGCGACAACCTATCTGGTTTGTTTGTCAGCTGCGATGGCCGGAAGTGGCCTGTGCCTGGCCCATGACACCATCGCAGGTCATTTGATCGATCAGGGACGACTAGCCGCACCATTTGAGCATCGCGCCCCGATGCCCGAAGCGTATTATCTGCTGCTCTCCCCTCAGGCCGAGGACACGCCCGGAGCGGTTACCTTTGCGAACTGGATACGACGAGAATTCGGGTCCGAAACGTAAACCCGGACGGGTTCCTGCGCGCTGTCGGCGCCTATGTCAGCTTTCGATGACCGGGTCGGGCAGATTTGCAGAATTGTGATCCGTCGGCAGTAGTAAAGAACCGGGGTTGCACCCGCGCGCGCATTCGTGAAAGTTGAGCCATGGAAAACACACCCTTCCCAACTTGGCCCGATGTCGCCCCCCGATTGATCGCAGTTGCTGCCGGACGTGAGGCAGCAGATATGGTAATAAAGGGTGGGACTTGGGTAAATGTGCACAGCCGCGAACTGCTGCCGAACCATTCAGTTGCAATCGCTGCAGGCCGTATTGCATTTGTCGGTCCCGACGCCTCGCATTGTACCGGACCAGAGACACAGGTTATCGACGCGCAAGGCCGCTTTATCCTGCCCGGCTTATGCGACGCGCATATGCACATCGAATCGGGGATGCTGACCCCTGCCGAGTTTGCCCGCGCAGTTATCCCCCATGGCACAACCAGTATGTTCACCGACCCGCACGAGATCGCCAATGTGTTGGGGCTGGACGGTGTGCGCATGATGCATGACGAAGCAATGATGCAGCCGGTCAACATCTTCACTCAGATGCCGTCCTGCGCGCCCTCTGCACCGGGGTTAGAGACGACAGGCTATGAAATCACCCCCGAAGACGTGGCCGAGGCGATGAATTGGCCCGGGATCATCGGCTTGGGGGAAATGATGAACTTCCCCGGCGTGATTCACGGAGATCCCAAAATGCTGGCCGAGATTGCGGCCACGCAGCGGGCAGGCAAGGTCGTCGGCGGACATTACGCATCCCCTGATTTAGGGCCTGATTTCGCGGCTTATGTGGCTGGTGGACCTGCCGATGACCACGAAGGCACCTGCGAAGCGGATGCCATCGCACGGGTCCGTCAGGGAATGCGGTCGATGATGCGGTTGGGTTCGGCCTGGTATGACATTGAAAGCCAGATTACCGCGGTCACCAAAAAAGGTCTGGATGCGCGCAATTTCATCCTGTGCACGGATGACTGCCACTCTGCCACACTAGTCAATGATGGGCATATGAACCGCGTCGTGCGCCACGCGATTGCCTGCGGCTGTGACCCGCTTGTGGCCGTGCAGATGGCGACGATCAACACCGCCACGCATTTCGGTTTGGAACGCGAGATCGGATCGGTCACGCCGGGACGACGGGCGGACATCATCCTCAGCTCTGACCTGACCGAATTGCCGGTCGAACTGGTCATAGCGCACGGGAAGGTTGTTGCGGAAAACGGGGTGATCAAGGTTGATTGCCCCCATCTGAACTGGCCCGACAAGGCACGTCGCACCGTTCATCTGAAGCAGGAACTGGCCGCGTCCGATTTTGAGATCGCGGCGCCGAAGGGTGCAAACAAGGTAAGGGCCAACGTCATTGGCGTGGTAGAAAACCAGGCCCCCACTAAAGCCCTGAAAGCCGAATTGCCGATAATCGGCGGGCTTGTTGAAGGTGAGGGTGACGTATGCCAGATATCACTGGTCGAACGACACCGGGCGACAGGGGGCGTCACCAACGCCTTTGTCTCGGGGTTTGGATATCAGGGAAAAATGGCCATGGCCTCGACCGTGGCGCATGACAGTCATCACATGATCGTCGTCGGCACCGACCGTGAACAGATGGCGCTGGCCGCGAATCGACTGGCCGAAGTGGGTGGCGGCATCACGATCTTCCGGGACAGCCAGGAACTGGCGATGGTCGAACTTCCCATTGCCGGTCTGATGTCCGACAGCCCGGCCGCTGAAGTTGCGGCCAAGGCGGACAGGATGGTTCAGGCTATGCAGGAATGTGGCTGCAATCTGAACAACGCGTATATGCAACATTCGCTACTGGCGTTGGTCGTCATACCGGAACTCAGGATCTCTGATCTCGGGCTGGTTGACGTGCGCACATTCGAAAAAATTGATCTTCTGGAACCCTTGGCATGACGACACTCCTGACACCTGAAGCCCTTTCGCCAGAACAGTTCACCGATCCCGCAGCCGCAGTTGCGCGACTGGAGGAGCTTTACACTCAAGCAACGGAATTTCTGTGCGACAGCTTCTCGAAGGTACTGCAAGGTGGTGCGCCAACCGCCAGATACAGAGCCTATTACCCGGAGATTCGCATAAAGACATCGACCTATGCACAAGTCGACAGCCGCCTGAGTTTTGGGCATGTGTCGGAGCCCGGCGTTCACGCTACAACCGTGACGCGCCCGGATTTGTTCCGATCCTACCTGACCCAGCAGATTGCCCTTTTGATCAAGAATCACGACCAACCGGTGACGATTGCAGCGTCGGACACACCGATTCCGGTCCATTTTGCCGTGGCAAATACGTCGGATCTGGTTGTGCCGCATCAGGGTGCGGCTGCTTTCACCCTGCGTGACGTGTTTGACGTGCCGGATCTGACCACCACGAATGACGACATCGTCAACGGTGTCCATGAAAATGAAGACGCCGTCGGGCCTTTGTCATTGTTTACTGCCCAGCGGGTCGATTATTCACTTGCGCGACTGGCACATTACACAGCGACAGATGCCCAGCATTTTCAGAATCACGTTCTGTTCACGAATTATCAGTTCTATGTCTCGGAATTCGAAAACTACGCCCGCGAACAGTTGGCTGATCCCAGCAGCGGGTACACCAGCTTTGTCTCGACCGGGAATGTCGAGATCACGGAGCCAAATGCAGAAATCGAGCAGCCGCTGAAACTGCCGCAAATGCCAACCTATCATCTGAAGCGTGAAGACGGTTCGGGTCTTACTTTGGTGAACATCGGTGTCGGCCCGTCGAATGCCAAAACAGCAACCGACCATATCGCGGTTCTGCGCCCGCACGCGTGGCTGATGGTTGGCCATTGCGCCGGGTTGCGCAACACGCAGGCATTGGGTGATTTCGTTCTGGCCCATGCATATCTACGTGATGACAAGGTTCTGGATGATGACCTGCCGGTCTGGGTGCCCATCCCGCCCCTGGCCGAGGTTCAGGTCGCGCTGGAACGCGCCGTGGCCGAAGTGACCGAGCTGGAAGGGTATGAACTGAAGCGGATCATGCGGACGGGAACAGTTGCATCGGTCGACAATCGCAACTGGGAACTGCGCGATCAATCCGGACCGGTTCAGCGCCTCAGCCAGTCGCGGGCCATCGCGTTGGATATGGAAAGCGCCACAATCGCCGCGAACGGCTATCGCTTCCGCGTTCCTTACGGCACTTTGCTGTGCGTGTCGGACAAGCCCCTGCACGGCGAACTGAAGCTACCGGGCATGGCCTCGTCCTTTTATACCACTCAGGTCGGGCGTCATTTGATGATCGGGATACGCGCTATGGAGCACCTGCGCGGCATGCCGTTGGAGCGTCTGCACAGCCGGAAATTGCGTTCCTTCGACGAAACTGCCTTCCTCTGACGCAAAAAAGCAACGTTTTCCCCATATTTTTAGGGGTTTCTGCGCTACTATTCGTTGTGTTTGGCCACAATATCCCGTTACAGTTACGCGGTGAGGCCCTATAGATCGGGCACGTTAAGGAGACCAAGAAATGGCAAAACCTATGACAAAGACTCAGCTGGTTGCTGCTCTCGCTGAGGAAATGGGAACCGATAAGAAATCCGCGAACTCTGCGCTTGAGGCCATCACCGGCTTGATCACGCGCGAAGTTTCCGCAGGTGGTGCAGTGACCCTGCCCGGTGTCGGCAAAATCTACTGCCGCGAACGCCCCGAGCGTCAGGTCCGCAACCCGGCAACCGGTGAAACCTTCACCAAAGAAGCCGACAAGGTTGTGAAAATGACCATCGCGAAAGCACTGAAAGACAGCGTGAACGGCTGATCTCAAGCGCTTGGAACCATGTAAAGGGGTGGCGGTTACGCGGCCCCTTTTTTTGTGTCTAAACTTTACATCCTACGGCCCGCGCAATTATGTGATAAGGCATCAGGCTGTAACTAAAGGCTACAATCCAACACTGGATGTTCTTGGAACGTTTTTTACGGACAACCCTTTGATTTCCTGCTTGGCCCGCTAAATCCCAGTTCTATGGAACAGGATATAACCTTCACGCGACTGCCCCTCGTCTCAGCACCTGAGATACTGGCGCATATGAGAAATCCAATTCTTGCCGAACACATGCCTCTCCTGACGCAGGATTGGGATGAGGAAACAGTCGCCGGTTTCATTCACGCGAAAGAGTCGTGTTGGGCGCGGGACGGCCTAGGTCATTGGGCAATTCTGCACCGCGGGCAATATGTGGGATGGGGTGGTTTTCAAAAAGAAGGTGAAGAGTGGGATTTCGGGTTGGTCTTGAAGCCCGGTGCATTTGGACTGGGTGCCAAAATAGCACGTCGGGCCATCACATTCGCAAAGCAGGACAATCGTATTCCGTTCGTGACATTCTTGCTGCCGCCTTCACGCACGAAACTGCGCGCAATGACCAAACTCGGCGCTTATTTTGTTGGGCAAGTAGACTACGCTGGCCACAGTTTCCTCAAATATCGTCTCGACACGAACTGAAGTGAACGACAAGGAATGAGGGCCGGATCGGGCATTGTCCAAAAACGGCTGCGGGCCCCAATGTCGAGGCCCGCTTTTGGTTTGGTAGGTTCGAAACAATCAGTGAATCGTCTCAACCTTGTGGAAGTCCAGATCGCGATCTTCCGGCATGGCGTCGATACTCATCACCTCTTTGCGCTTGGTGACCAGGATATAGACCACGCAAGCCAGGTAGAGAGCGACTACGACGGCTCCGATCCACTGGATTTGCAACCACTGACTCTGGAACAGCAGCGTCAACACAAACAGCAGCGCGACGTTGCCAGCGACATAGGTCGCCTTGCCAAACCGCTCGGCGGTCATGTTCAGGTTGTCCGTATAGAGCCTAATCAGCGAGTCCAGCGAGTTGATAACAAAGGTCACGCCCACGATTACCATCGCGATATTGGTGATGCCTGCGGTGCTGATGCCGTTCAGGTGATAGTAGTAGAGAACGGTGAACCAAATCCCCAGCGGGATCGACGGGAAGATCAACAACGCCGCCAGCAGCTGCCAGGTCTTCAAACCGCCCACAAAGCGCGAAGTAAACTGGCCAATCATGATTGACCACGCAAACCACCAGAACAAGTAGAAGGCATGATAATCGGTCAGCGGCAGGACAAATTTGTGCACATTGGCGAAATAGGCACCAATGTTACTGCCGGTTTCGATAAACCCGGTCATTCCCATGCCAGCGGCCGCCCACATACCCAGAATCAGTGCAAGGAACAGAAAGGTCGAACCGACCGACAGGATGCGCACATATTTCAAATCGGTCGACGAGTATGCCGCCGCCAGAATGACCACAAACACGATGACGTAGAAGGTGGTAACGACAGATTCTCCATCTCCGACCTCTGGCAGGTAGCCAGGCAGGTAGATCAGGAACAGGCTGGCGGTAAAGGCGCAGGTACCGATGATGACGACGTTGTTGATCAGCTTGACCAGCGGAATCTCAAAGAAGTTCACGCGGGGTTCGATCACGCAGAAATAGAAGGCTGTCAGGAAGTAAAACGCCCAGATCAGAAATCCCCAGAAACCGAACTCGATCGCCAGTGGATTGGCAAAGGCATAGGCCGGATCTTCGGCATAGCCACCAAATTCTGTCAGCGGGAACATGATCAGGCCAACATCCAGACCGGACGTAAACAGGATCGCGATGAACGTGAAAAGGTGGACAGGTGTAACGCCAACGCAGCGCAGGTTCCACCACTTCACTACGAAGAACGCGACCAGGCCCAACGCCAGCAGAACGCCAAAAGATAGAATGTACTCCAGAAGCACCGACAACCCTCCCTTGATATGTCAGATCCCGGAGCCGATAACTTTAATTGTTCAGTCAATCAATAAAAACATCCTTGTGACTTTCGTTGCATCACGGATGTGTCTTTTTTGACGCGCAGCGCTTGCGACCCATCGGAAAATCGGGGACAGTCCGCGCAAAGTGACAGGGGGTCTCCATGGATCTGCGCGCCATAGCCATGGGGCTTACTTTTGCCCTGATCTGGTCGTCTGCCTTTACCTCGGCGCGGATCATCGTGGCAGACGCCTCTCCCTTGTTTTCGCTGGCTCTGCGGTTTTTGATCTCAGGGGGTCTGGGGGTTCTGATTGCCCGGGCGATGGGGCAAAGCTGGCACCTGACCCGGAACCAATGGCGGGCGACAATTCTGTTCGGTATCTGCCAAAATGCCCTGTATTTGGGTCTGAACTTTTACGCGATGCAAACGGTCGAGGCTTCGGTTGCGGCGATTATCGCGTCCACAATGCCCTTGTTGGTGGCGCTGGCAGGGTGGCTGATTTTTGGCGAGAAACTGCGTCCTCTCGGGATTTTGGGATTGTTTGCCGGATTCACTGGCGTCGCCCTGATCATGAGCAGCCGGATCAGTTCTGGTGTCGACATGTTCGGCATCGCGTTGTGCGGCATCGGAGCTTTGGCGCTGACCTTTGCCACCCTCGCGGTCCGCGGTGCGACTTCGGGCGGTAATTTCATGATGGTCGTCGGTCTACAGATGCTTGTAGGTTCAGCCATGTTGTTCGTGGCTGCTCCGATCTTTGAGGCCATCTACATCCACCCGACGCTGCCATTGGCATTGGCGTTCACTTACACAACCCTGTTTCCTGGGCTGCTGGCCACTCTGATCTGGTTCCTTCTTCTGGATCGCATCGGCGCGATCCGCGCAGCCACGTTCCACTTTTTGAATCCGGTATTCGGTGTCACGATTGCGGCCATATTGTTGGGCGAAAAACTGGGCGCGATGGACGCAATTGGCGTTTCAATCACGACATTGGGTATTCTTGCTGTACAGCTTTCACGCCAACCTGCCAGCAAAACGACTTCGGCCTAACACAAGGACCTCAGTGTATGCGTCTGACCGACCGCACGACTGTGAGAGCGCTTTGAAATATCGCTTTGCTTTCTGTACGGCAGCCCCCAGATAATGGCACAAACGTCAAATCAGCCGGAGGATCCATGACACGCTACACCAAAGACCCCACGGTTATTGCGGCGCTTTCGCCCGAAGAATTTCACGTCACCCAACGCAACGGCACCGAACGGCCGGGGACAGGCAAGTATTTGCGGAACAAGGAACCGGGTATCTACGTGGACATCGTGTCAGGCGAACCACTGTTTGCTTCGACCCACAAATACGAATCCGGATGTGGCTGGCCCAGCTTTACCAAGCCGATCATCCATGAGCATGTGGAAGAATTTCGCGATACGACATATGGTATGATCCGGACCGAGGTTCGATCGAAACACGGCGACAGCCATCTGGGACATGTCTTCCCCGACGGCCCGCGAGAACATGGCGGCCTGCGATATTGCATCAACTCGGCCTCGCTCAGGTTCATCCATCGGGATGAGATGGAGGCTGAAGGTTACGCCGAATTCCTGATCCACGTGGAGGAAATCCAATGACTGAACACCGTGCTGTACTGGCCGGAGGCTGCTTTTGGGGTATGCAGGACCTGATCCGCAAGCTGCCAGGCGTCTTGCGAACTCGGGTGGGCTATACCGGAGGCGATGTGCCCAACGCCACCTATCGCAACCACGGCACCCACGCCGAAGGGATCGAGATCTGGTTTGACCCATCGCAGATCAGTTTCCGCGACCTGCTGGAATTCTTCTTCCAGATTCACGACCCGACCACGGTGAATCGACAAGGCAACGACCGAGGCATGAGCTATCGTTCCGCGATTTACCACGTCGATGAAGCCCAAAGAGCAACCGCCCTGGATACAATCGCAGACGTGAATGCCAGCGGCTTGTGGCCAGGAAAAGTCGTAACCGAAGTCGAACCCGTCGGCGATTTCTGGGAGGCCGAACCCGAGCATCAGGATTATCTTGAGCGTATCCCGAACGGATATACCTGCCACTTCCCGCGCCAGGATTGGGTTCTTCCCAAACGTGCCAGCGCCGCAGAATAATGCACCACCTGCCCGGCCCCTCTGAACGAGTCAGAGGGGCTAGCCCGCCGCAACCCGCGGTCGCCCGCTAGCCTCGACCGTGATCATTGCTTCGACAAACACATCATTGGCCTCGACCCGCGCGGTTTTGATGTCGCGTTCCACGATCACCCGGATATCTTCTGCGCCGGCTTCGCGCACCGCGCCTTCAGCTTCCGACCTCAGAACATTTTCCAGCAAAGCCAGCGCATCTTCTGATGCGGAAAAATCCTTGGGCCCGCCCTTGAGATGTACACGATACCGCCCTTCGGCAGGACTTGTCACCGTGCCCGTTCGCCGTAAGGTCAACCGCCCGACGACAGCGCCAATCGCATTGGCTACGCCCGCATGTTCCGGCAGTATCATCCGGCAGCGAAGCCGTTCACCAACCGCCGGGTAATAGCTGGGGGCAGATGCCCCAAGTCCCACAACATCAACGTTCAGGGCTGCGGTCAGCGACAACAAACCGCGATGCTGCGCCAATCCGCGCTGTGTCAGGATATGCCGCGCCAGCTCCTGTGGCGAAAGCCCGAAACTGTCTGGCTCCTCATCAAAAGCAGCCTCTAACAAGGTCAAACTGGTCTGTTCTGTCAACTGGTCCACGATCATCTTCGCCAGCGCTTCGGCGGAATTTGCCAACATATCTCCGGACCCGACCCGTTTGCGCGCGACCAGTTCAAGTGCCTTACGGGCGGCGTCCGCATCCCAGGCATCCACCCGCCCCAGTACATGGCTGGCATCCGACGGAGTCACGCCCGAGATCTGAATGATCCCGCGGTCCACCAACCGGGTCAATGCGCCGCTCTCCATTCGGGACCGAAGCAAGGAACCGATCGGCAGAACCTGATCACCCAACCGCTCCAACAGGGCTTCTTCTCGCACATCTATACCGTCGTCACGTATTCCCGGCACGCGACGGGCAAAGCGCGTATCGTGCTCACCCACCGTCGTGGCCCGCAATTGATCGTCCAGAACGGCATGGACGATCTCGGGCGCTTCCGAGGCGATCAGGGACACCGGAAGAACGCGGCGCGGCCCCAGAAACACACCGCCCTGCAATCCCTCGGTCACGACATGCACCTGACTGTCACCTCCAAGGCCATGGGTGCGCATCGCCACCGCTTCGACCATGGTGCGGAACCCGCCAACCTGTGCCCCTGCCGAGTCTATCGCGGGCTTACCGTCTCGGATCAACGCCACGTCGGTTGTCGTACCGCCAATATCAGACACCAACGCATTCTCTGTGCCGGTCAACCAGCGCGCGCCTACAATTGACGCGGCTGGTCCGCTCAGGATCGTTTCAATGGGGCGTTCACGCGCCTGTTCAGCACTCATCAACGCCCCATCACCGCGCACGACCATCATCGGGGCCATTATCCCCAACTCGCGCAGCTGGTCCTGCGCCCGCCCGATCAAACGGTCGATCATCCCGATCAGCCGCGCATTCAACACGGCCGTCACGGCGCGTTTCGGCCCGTTCAGCTTTGCCGACAAGTGATGCGAACATGTGACCGGAGCCCCGGTTCTTTCCGAAACGATCCGTGCGGCTTCCAACTCGTGCGCGGGATTTCGTGTGGCAAACTGAGCGGCTATGGCAAAGCCTGATATGCCCTTATGAGAGCCTAAAAATTGCTCCAGCGCGGCAATATCCAATGGCGCAGCTTCGCTGCCTGAATGGGAATGCCCACCAGACATAACCAGGGCCGGGTCCCCTTTTAACGCGTCCTTCAAACCGTGCTTTTCAAGGTCGCTGTCTTTGAATCCGATATAGATCAACGCAACGCGCCCGCCCTGCCCTTCGACCAAGGCATTAGTCGCCAATGTTGTGGACAAAGACGCCATTGAAATCTGATCCGGCGCAACTTTTGCCTGCTCCAGAACGGTAGAAATCGCCTTGCCCACACCAATTGCCAAATCCGCGCGTGTGGTCAGGGACTTGGCCGAGGCTATCACCTCTTTTTCATCCCGGACCAGTACCGCATCGGTATAGGTTCCACCCGTATCCACCCCCAAAGCCAGCGCCATCGGGTTCTCCTTACTGTTCGCTGCAGATTGGTGTAGCGATTGGGGCCGACACGTCCAGCCTGTTTGCGGCAATTATGAAAGTTGTTCCACCGCCCAGCGCGCTGCGTCTGCCACGGTTTCATCCGGGTCATCTGTCAAACTCTGGGCCGCAGCCTTCAAATTCGGGCGCCCCGAGTTTCCAATGGCATAAAGCACGTTGCGCACAAACCGGTCGCGCCCAATCCGTTTGATGGGTGAGCCAGAGAACTTCGCTCGAAACGAAGTATCATCAAGCGCCACCAGCTCTTCCAGCGCAGGCGCTGCCAGATCTTCACGCGCGGCATAGCGTATGTCACTTGCAGCAACCGCAAACTTGTTCCACGGGCATGCTGCCAGGCAATCATCACAGCCGTAGATTCGATTGCCCAGCTTTCCGCGAAGTTCAGGCTCCACAGGGCCTTTATGTTCGATAGTCAGATAGGAAATGCACCGCCGTGCATCCAATTGATACGGGCCTGGAAAGGCGTCCGTGGGGCAGCTGTCCAAACAGGCCCGACAAGACCCGCAGCGATCAATCTCAGAAGAATCAGTGGGTATGTCCAATGTTGAAAAAACAGACCCTATAAAGGCCCAATTACCCCATTCCCGACTGACAAGATTTGTGTGTTTCCCCTGCCAGCCCAACCCGGCGGCCTGCCCCAAGGCTTTCTCTGGCACGGGTGCAGTGTCAACAAACACCTTAACCTCGCCGCCCGCCTCGGCAATCAGCCACCGCGCCAGACGCTTCAGTCGCTTTTTGACCAGATCATGATAGTCTTTGTTCTGCGCATAGACAGAAATCGCCCCGTGGCCGCGTTGCTTCAAGACGTCTGTCGGGTCATGTTCCGGCGTGTAACTCTCGGCCAGCATGATCACTGATCGCGCCTCGGGCCAAAGGGCCGCAGGATCACCGCGCCAATGCGTTCGTTCGGCCATCCATCCCATCTGCCCATGATACCCGGCGCCCAGGTACGCGGCCAGACGCTCGGGAACTTCTGGAACATCCCACGGGCGGCAGACACGGCACGCAACAAACCCTTCGTCAAGGGCCTGCTGTACCAGCTTTTCCTTCAAATCAGATCCGCTCTTCATCTGGCTAAAAATATCCTCGGGGGAAATCGCGCAGATGCGCGATGGGGGGGCAGACAGCCCCCCGGGCGCACCCTATCAGAAATCCAGATCCGCGTAATGGGGCGGCGGCCGGAAACCCGGCACCTGATCCGCCAGAATAGAGCGAAACGCAGGGCGTGATTTGATTTTCGCATACCAGTCCTTGACCACCTGACTGCGGTTCCAATCCACGTCCGAGATATAGTCCAGCGAAGACAGGTGCGCCGCTGCCGCGAAGTCAGCCAGTGTCATCTGGTCACCGGCCAACCACCGGCGGTGATCCAGCAGCCATGCCATATAATCCAGGTGGTACTTGATGGCCTTGGCACCCTGTTTGACGTTCTTGCTGTCCGGATAGCCCTGACCCGTCACTTTTTTATTTACCCGTTCGTACAGCAGCTTCGACGTCACCTCATGGTGGAATTTGTCGTCAAACCAACCAACAAGGCGCCGCACTTCGTATCGGGCTTCGGGGCTTTTTGGCATCAATGGCGGTTCGGGGCGGGTTTCTTCGATGTATTCACAGATCGCTGCGCTTTCCGACATCATTTGTCCGTCCAGACGCAATACTGGTACTTTACCCGCGGGGTTACGCCGCAAAAAGTCGGGGTCCTGTTCCCAGTATCGCTCTTCGACAAGCTCAACCTCGATCTTCTTTTCCGCCAGAGACAGCCGAACCTTGCGGCAATACGGAGAGAGGGGAACATGAAACAGACGCGCCATGGGCTTCCAATCGAACCAGTGAGTACCCGACAGATTTAGCCTTTGCAGGCGACGGGTTTCAATCCTCGAAACAATCAGCGCGACCATCTGCGCGGATGGTGGCCGCCCCATCTAGAATAGATGCCGCCCGCCTGCGCGTTTGCGCCGTCGGGTCAGTGACCGATCTGTTGCGCGGTGACGGCAGAATGGCGGCAATCCGCGCCGCCTGAACCGAGTTAAGCTTTGAGGCGCTGGTGTTGAAATACCGTTGCGCGGCAGCCTCGACCCCAAAAACGCCATTCCCGGTTTCAGCAACGTTCAGATAGACCTCGAGAATTCGCTGCTTGCTCCAGAAAATCTCGACCACAGGTGTGATCGAAGTTTCCAACGCCTTGCGTATCCAACTGCGCCCTTGCCAAAGAAATACGTTCTTCACAACTTGCTGTGTAATCGTCGAGGCGCCGCGATTCCCGCCATCCTCAAGCGCATCGCGAATGGCCTGTACGTCAAATCCCCAGTGCAGGCAGAAATTTGCATCCTCTGCTGCCACGACCGAACGCGCCATGATCGGAGCCATGTCCTCGATCGGCACCCATTCGCGCTCAATCTTTCCCAAACGGCGCCACTCCGACCAGATCGTATGGGTTACGGGTGGGTTCACAACCGAATACAACAGGATTATCGCAAGCAAAGCTCCGGCAATTGCCGCAACCGCACGAGTCAGCCAACGGCGAATGTAGCGCACCGTAGGTGTTTTTCTGCTGGATGCCTTGTTTTTCTTACCGCTTGATTTGCGGGCTGCTTTCTTCGCCATGCCTCAGCTATACGACGCACCGTCCAGGTTTGAAACGGCCTAAATCGCGAAAGTGCGTGCTTCCCGTGGGTGAACAACCGGGCGCGCGGTTTCTACCGACATCGGATCATGACCTGCCAGTTCAGGGAACAAATGCAAGACCTCGCTCTGCGTCTCGCGGTCCGAGGCCGACAACGCATGCCCCGGATAATAGCTTTCACTTTTGGCGCCATTGGCGATGACGATCTCGTGCTGCTTGAACAAAAGGTGGAAATACTCCACTTCACCGCCTTCCACCCGGGCCACCGTTTTTCCATTGACCAGAGCATGTGCCGGAATCAGCGCTTCAGCGTGCCCGGACAGGTACGAGGCCCGCCAGTCTTCAACCAGCATCCGATGCTGAGGCGAAACAAGCAGCGGACGATCCAGGTCGAACACTCCGGCCTCAAACCGGATCGGGGCCAGCTTTCCTTCGGCGGCCACCACTGTACGCCCAACCCAGATCAAAGGCTGGGGGCCATGATCCACGGTCGTGACCAGATCGCCGACTTTAAGATCTTCTACTGCACGTTCGCCTTCTGGGGTCGCTATCATGGTGCCCGGCGTGAAACAGGGCGGACCCAGATTGCCGACATTCAGCGGCCCCTGTGTGTTGACGAAGGTGGCTGAAACAAATGTTCCCGGCTGCAGGACCTGACCGTCTGTCGGTGTGAAAACCCGAGATCCGTCAGCCAGATAGAACGTGGTGCCGGTATAGGTTACGTTCCCGACGCCCGCGACGTTGATCGTGACTGTGTCTCCCGGCCAGGAATTCGTGACGTCCTGACCGTTGACGGTATCGCCGCTCGGTGCATCAATTTCGTTGTCATCATCTGCATCGATCAAAGTGAAGCTGCTAACAGTGACTGCCGTTCCCGCAGGTGGCGGGTTTGCTGGATCGAAAGTATAAAACTGATCCTGATACGGTGTTGGCATCCAGTTGCCCCTGTTTGCTTATCATCTGGTGCCTAGATCGGCCCATGATTGTCGCCTGAGTGTGAAAAAAGATTGGCGATTTTCGGATAAACGGGCAAGACCTGCACTGAAACGTCGTTAACATACGAACCCCGCGTGCTGCAAATGACACGCGGGGCTTTTAGAGACAATAGATTTCGGCTTATTCCGCCGGAACTGCTTTGGCTTCAACACTCAGCGGGTGGCTGAGCTTGTTCAGCATCTCCTTCGGGCAAACCTGCAGGAAGTTGCCTTTTTCCACTTCCCAGTGCTGAAGAATGTCAGTGGCCTTGCGGCTTTGCGATTCAGCTGCGTGGCGCATGATGAGCGATTTCAACTGCTCTTCCCAGTGATCCACGGTGACCGGGCAAGTGACCAGCGTTTCCCTATTCATCAGCGCCTCAGCCTTGCCTTCGGGATCATACAGATAGGCCATGCCGCCTGTCATGCCCGCGCCAAAGTTGGCTCCGATCGTTCCAAGGATAACGGCGACACCGCCGGTCATGTATTCACACCCGTTGGAACCGCATCCCTCGACAACAACCTTGACACCAGAGTTCCGGACCGCGAAGCGTTCACCGGCGCGACCGGCCGCGAACAGATACCCGTCGGTGGCGCCATAGAGCACCGTATTGCCAATGATCGTGTTGTCATCTGCTTTCAGCGGGCTGACCTGTGGTGGGCGCACGACGATCATGCCGCCGGACAGGCCCTTACCGACATAGTCATTGGCATCGCCCGACACTTCCAGCTTCAGACCAGGGGCCGCAAAAGCTCCCAGCGATTGCCCGGCCGAGCCTTGCAGTTTCACATGCAGATGGTCGTCCTGAAAGGTGTTCCGCATCCCGAAATTCCGCACAATATGGCTGGACACTCGGGTTCCAACGGTCCGGTGTGTGTTCTGCACTGCATAAGACAGCTGCATCTTTTCACCATCCTTCAGGAACCGGGCCGCATCACGAACGATTTCGGCGTCCAGCGTATCCGGCACCGCGTTGCGCTCTTTGTCGCGGTTGTAGACGATGTTATGTGCCCCATCGACAGTGATCAGCAGCGGGTTGAGGTCCAGATCATCCAGATGAGCCGATCCCCGGCTGACCTGAGCCAACAGGTCGGCTCGGCCGATGATCTCGTCGATTGATCGCGCACCGAGGCTGGCCAGCAACTCACGCACTTCCTGCGCATAAAAGGTGATCAGGTTTACCACCTTGTCCGCATTACCGGTGAACTTGGCGCGCAGGGATTCATCCTGCGTACACACGCCCACCGGACAGGTGTTCGACTGACACTGACGCACCATGATACAGCCCATGGCGATCAGCGCGGCGGTACCGATGCCGTATTCCTCGGCCCCCATCATCGCGGCCATGACAATGTCGCGCCCCGTGCGCAGGCCACCGTCGGTCCGCAGGGTGACGCGGTCGCGCAGGTTGTTCATTGCCAGAACCTGATGCGCCTCGGTCAGGCCCATCTCCCACGGCAGACCGGCATATTTGATCGAGGTCGCAGGCGACGCGCCTGTACCGCCATTGTGACCCGAAATAAGGATAATATCCGCTTTCGCCTTGGCCACACCGGCAGCAATTGTGCCAACGCCCGACGACGCAACAAGCTTCACCGTCACCTTGCAGCGCGGGTTGATCTGCTTCAGGTCGTAGATCAGCTGCGCCAGGTCCTCGATCGAATAGATATCGTGGTGCGGCGGCGGTGAGATCAGCGTCACGCCCTTGGTCGAATGGCGCAGGCGCGCGATCAGGTCGGTAACCTTCATACCCGGCAACTGACCACCTTCGCCGGGTTTTGCACCCTGAGCGACCTTGATCTCAAGCTCCTCACACTGGTTGAGGTATTCCGCAGTCACACCAAACCGACCTGAAGCCACCTGTTTGATCTTGGCCGAAGGGTTGTCGCCATTGGGCTCAGGCACGAAATGAGCCGGATCTTCGCCACCTTCGCCGCTATCGGATTTCGCGCCGATTCGGTTCATCGCCACGTTCAGTGTCTTATGCGCTTCTGGCGACAATGCGCCCAGCGACATACCTGGTGTGACAAAGCGTTTGCGGATCGAGGTGATCGATTCCACCTCTTCGATCGGCACCGGTTTGCCCAATGGTTTGAAATCCATCAGGTCGCGTAGATGAATTGGCGGGTTCGACTGCATCTTGGCCGAATACTGCTTCCACAACTCATACGAGGCCTTGTTGCAGGCCATCTGCATCATGTGCATCGAGGTCGCTTCCCACGCGTGGGTCTCGCCCGATTTACGCGCCTTGTAGAAACCACCGATGGGCAGCACATCCAGACCGCTGCTCCAGCCCTTGGCATGGATTTCCTCGGCCTTGGCCTGAATACCTTTGATGCCTATGCCCGAGATACGGCTGGTCATACCGGGGAAATACTCGGCCACCATGGCACGGCTGAGGCCAACGGCCTCAAAGTTCAGACCACCGCGATAAGACGAAATGACCGAGATGCCCATCTTGGCCATGATCTTCAGCAAGCCCTGATCGATCGCCTCGCGATAGCGCGCGACGTTTTCGGTCAGGCTTCCGTCCAGCAAACCGCGGTCGATACGGTCAGCCAAAGAATCCTCGGCCAGATAGGCGTTCACCACAGTCGCGCCACAGCCGATCAGAACGGCAAAGTAATGCGGGTCTACACATTCAGCCGAACGGACGTTCAACGAACAGAAGGTCCGCAAACCCTGACGCGTCAAATGGGAATGCACAGCGCTGGTCGCGAGGATCATTGGTATCGCAATCCGATCCTCGCCCGACCGCATATCAGACAAGACGATATGCCCGGCACCGGATCGCACCGCCTCTTCGGATTCGGCTCTGATACGGGTCAAAGCCGCGCTTAATGCGCCTTGACCAGCCTCGAAGGTACAGTCGATTTCCGCCAGCGGCGCATCAAAGTTCTCAACCAGCTTGTCCCATTGCGCGTTACCGACAAAGGGGCTTTCCAGAACCACGATCTCGGTCTGGCTGCTGTCTTCATCCAGCACGTTCTTGAGGTTGGCAAACCGGGTTTTCAGCGACATCACGCGGTATTCACGCAAGCTGTCGATCGGCGGGTTGGTCACTTGGCTGAAGTTCTGACGGAAAAAATGGCTGAGCGGGCGGTATTGTTTTGACAAAACAGCCGAGGGCGTATCATCACCCATCGATGCCAAGGCTTCCTTGCCGTCTTCCGCCATCGGAGCAAGGATTTGTTCCAGCTCTTCCACCGAGTATCCCGCAGCAATCTGGCGCTTTCGCAACTCGCCACCCGCAAAGATCGGCGCTTCGGCCACACCCGCAAGCGTTTCGTCCAGATCGTTTATCTTGCCAACCCATTCGCCAAATGGCAGCGCGCGGGCCAGTTTGTTCTTGATTTGGGTATCGCGGTACAGCTTGCCCTTTTTCATGTCGACCGCCAGCATCTGACCCGGCCCCAACGCGCCTTTTTCGGTCACGGTAGCTTCGTTGATCGGCACCATTCCGGCCTCGGATCCTGCGATGACAAGGCCATCGCCAGTCACAACGTACCGCATGGGGCGCAGCCCATTCCGGTCCAGGCCGGCGCAAACCCAGCGCCCATCCGTCATCGCCAGCGCGGCCGGGCCATCCCATGGCTCCATCACCGAGTTGCAGTAGGAATACATGTCGCGCCACGCTTGCGGAAGTTCGACCGCCTGCTTGGACCAGCTTTCCGGAACCAGCATGGTTTTCGCCATCGGGGCCGACCGTCCTGCGCGAACCAGAACCTCGAAAACCGAGTCTAATGCGGCAGAATCTGACGAACCACCTGCGATTATTGGCTTGATATCTTCAGCATAGTCACCAAAGGTTCCGCTGGCCATCCGGATCTCATGGCTTTTCATCCAGTTGACGTTGCCCTTGAGGGTGTTGATCTCGCCGTTGTGGGCCAGCATGCGGAATGGCTGCGCCAGCCACCATTGCGGAAACGTGTTGGTCGAATAACGCTGGTGGTAAATCGCGAATGCCGATTCAAAGCGTTCGTCCATGAGATCGGGATAGAATACAGCGACCTGTTCGGCCAACATCATACCCTTGTAGATGATCGACCGGCAGGACAGCGACGCAAGATAAAGACCCGAGATACCCGACACCAAAGCCGCTTTTTCGATGCGGCGACGGATGACATAGAGCTCGCGCTCGAAAGTTTCTTCGTCCACACCCTTGGAGTTCGAGATTAGGATCTGCTCAATCTCGGGGCGGGTTGCGTTGGCCTTTTCTCCCAGGCAAGTCACATCGACCGGCACGTGTCGCCAGCCATAGATGTAGTAACCCATACGCAGAACTTCGCTTTCGACGATGGTCCGGCACCGCTCCTGCGCGCCGAAATCGGTGCGGGGCAGGAAAACCTGACCAACAGCAATCAATTCATTCAGCTTGGGTTCATGACCCGTGCGGCGGACCTGATCATAGAAGAAGGGAACCGGAATCTGCACATGGATGCCCGCGCCATCGCCGGTCTTGCCATCCGCGTCAACGGCCCCGCGATGCCAGATCGCTTTCAAGGCGTCGATTCCGGCATCAACCACCTTGCGCGACCGTTTGCCATCCACGGACACAACAAGGCCCACACCGCACGAAGAATGCTCTTCTGCTTCGGAATAGAGACCATTTTCGGCCATCCACTTGCGTTTTGCTTCTTCTGCCCGCACCCAATCGGCATCATATTTGGTCATTGGCTGTCTCCTTCGTCAGAGGGGGAATACATGGCTTCGACCTCGGCTTTGGTCATTTGCCGACGTTCACCTGCGAACGCGTATCCCTCGGGCTTTTTGTCGATATAAAGTTCAAGTTTCAGCGGGTTACCTGCTGCATTTTCAAACAGGCCAGCCGCCATTTGTGTCTGTCCGTGCATCTCACCCGGCAGCGTGATCCGATACCAGAGTGAGGATCCGCAATCGCCGCAAAAAGCACGTTCTGCCCAGTCGGACGAGGTAAATGTCTTGACAGGGCCCAACGCGGCATAGCCTTCTTTCGCCTGAAAGGTCACCAGCATCGAACTGGTCCACCGACGGCATTGATCACAGTGACACGCCCCCAGAGCATCCCGCACAGGGGTGGCGGTGACTGTGACCGCACCACACATGCATTGGCCTTGAAGTTCCGACATTTCGAACCCTCCTGAAAACTGGGGTTATTCCGCCGCCACGGCAGTTTTGGCGTTGAACCGGTCGATGATCGCGTTAGCGCAGTCGCGCCCGTCGCGGATCGCCCATACGACCAGTGAGGCACCGCGCACGATGTCCCCGATCGCGTACACACCATCCATTTCGGTTTCCCCGGTCTGGAATGCTGCCCTGACCGTTCCCCATCGGGTGACGGGCAAGTCGGGCTGCCCGAACAAGGTGGGCAGGTCTTCAGGCTCAAAACCCAATGCCTTGATCACCAGATCGGCGTCCTCGACATAATCCGCGCCTTCGATCACTTCGGGGGCCTGGCGACCAGATGCATCGGGCTGACCCAGACGCATCTTCTGCACCATCACGCCGGAAACCTTGTCGTCGCCCGTGAATCCCTTCGGTGCACTGAGCCATTCGAATACCACGCCTTCTTCCTCGGCGTTCTGTGTTTCGCGCTGCGAACCCGGCATGTTTGCCCGGTCACGACGGTACAGGCATTTGACCGATGTCGCGCCCTGACGGATCGACGTACGCACACAATCCATCGCGGTGTCACCACCACCGATCACGACAACCTTCTTGCCCTCGGCATTCAGCCGTCCGTTGTCGAAATCCTCAACAGTGTCACCAAAGCTTTTACGGTTTGATGCAGTCAGGAAATCGATTGCCTTCTCGATCCCGGCAAGACCACTGCCCGGCATGGACAGATCCCTCGACTTGTAAACGCCCGTTGCGATGATGATCGCGTCATGCTTGGCGTGAATTTCAGCGAATTTTGCGGCGTCCACGTCGCAGTTCAATACGAACTCGACACCGCCGTCCGCCAACAGGTCGTTGCGCCGCTGGACGATTTCTTTTTCCAGCTTGAAGCCCGGAATGCCATACATCAGCAGACCACCCGCACGGTCGTAGCGGTCATAGACCGTGACCTGAATACCGGCCCGACGCAGCATGTCTGCCGCGGCAAGACCACCCGGCCCGCCACCGATAATGCCGACGCTTTCACGGCGCTCTGTCGCAGGGACCACTGGCTTGACCCAGCCTTTGTCCCACGCCGTGTCGGTAATGTACTTTTCGATCGTGCCGATGGTGACCGTTCCGTGGCCGGATTGTTCGATCACGCAATTTCCTTCACACAAACGGTCCTGCGGACAGATTCGGCCACAAATCTCGGGGAAGGTGTTTGTCGCCTGGCTGGTTTCGTAAGCCTCTTCCAGCCGTCCGGTTGCAGTCAGCCGCAACCAGTCGGGAATGTTGTTATGCAGCGGGCAGTGCGATTGGCAGTAGGGCACACCGCATTGACTGCACCGGCTGGCCTGTTCTGCTGCTTTCTCGGCGGCGAATTCGGCATAGATCTCGTTAAAGTCTTCTCTGCGGTCATTGGCGGCACGCTTTTCCGGCATGACGCGGTCGATCTGCACAAATTTCAGCATCGGTTGCTTGGCCACGGGTCAGACTCCATGAATTGGCTTGGTTGGATTTCTTTATGCGATGCGCAAACGGATGAAAAGTCATATATACTGACCTTTTGTGAGAATTTTTCACCCTCCCACTCGAAATCTGCAATTCTTAAAGGAAATTTTAGGTACGATTCGGACCTATATGAAGACTTTCCTTTTCCCCACCACCCTTATAGCCATACACCACATAAAAAACGTGGCGGCAGCACGGCAGGGCAGATGAGTCTTTTCCACCTGATTCTCGTGGCAATCATTCAGGGAATAACTGAGTTTTTGCCCATTTCGTCTTCGGGTCACCTGATCCTGCTGCCGAACTTGTCGGGCCTTCAGGATCAGGGTCAGGCCATAGACATCGCGGTGCACGTGGGAACTCTTGGTGCGGTCGTTCTGTATTTCTGGGCGGATGTGAAGCAGGCTCTTGCCGGGGTGCCGCGCGCCCTGACCGGCCGGACAGATACACCGCAGGCCCGTTTGGCTCTGGGCCTCATCATTGCGACACTTCCAACCGTGATTGCAGGTCTGATTCTGCATCTGACCGGGTTAAGCGAGGCCATGCGTTCGATCGCTGTAATCGGGTGGACGATGCTGGGCTTTGGCCTGCTGCTTTATTGGATTGACCAGAAAGGCCCCCAAAAGAAAGAGGCGTCTGATTGGGGTATTCGCGATGCTTTCGTCATGGGGCTGTGGCAGGTTCTTGCGCTGATCCCCGGAACATCGCGGTCCGGGATCACCATTACAGGGGCACGTCAATTGGGCTATACCAGAGAAGACGGCGCGCGGATTGCCATGCTGATGTCAATCCCAACCATTCTGGCCTCTGGCACACTGCTTGCACTGGATGTGATACGCGACGCTGATGCGCAACTGGCTCGGGATGGGGCCATTGCCGCGGCATTTGCTTTTGTCTCAGCACTATTGGCGCTTAGCCTTATGATGCGACTGCTGCGCAGTGTCAGCTTTACGCCCTATGTGATCTACCGCGTCATTCTGGGCGCGGCATTGTTGTTCATGGCCTACAGCTGATCAGATACGCAGGTTTTTCGCCGAGTTCTGAATGTCATCATACTGCCCCGATGGGCGGAATTTCCAAAGATATTCCGGCAGCACCGATTCCAGAGTGGTCGGCGCAATGCCAAGGTCCGCAAAGGACTTGGCGCCGTCAGATACCACGTTGTCATGACGCAGATTCCTGACCTGATCGCGGGTCAGAATGTTGTTCGGGAACAGCTGGAAGCTGACGAATTTCGCGATATCCAGCACACCCGCCATAATCCGGGCAGCAAAAAACGGCAGGCCGACAATGATGCGCCGCCGGTGGATCACTTCAAGCATCTGCTGCATCAGGGCGCGGAAGGTTTTCACTTCCGGCCCGCCAAGCTCGTACACGCCCGGCTCTGCCTGCCCCAGAATACCTTTGACCGCTGCCTGGGCCACGTCGTCCACGTAAACCGGCTGGAATTTGGTCTCGGCACCAACCACTGGCAGGAACGGACCCATGCGGGTCATCCCAGCAAATCGGTTAAAGAACTGATCCTCGGTACCGAAGATCACAGATGGGCGAAGGATCACCGCATCCGGTATGTGCTTCAGCACACCTGCCTCGCCCAGCGCTTTGGTCCGGGCATAATCGCTGGCCGCGTTTGCATCCGTACCGATGGCCGAAATATGCACCATTCGACCAATGCCCTGCTGTGCGGCCAGGCGTGCAATACGCTCGGCCCCTTCGGCCTGAACGACATCAAACGCGTTCTTGCCCAGTTCATTCAGCACACCTACGCAGTTCACCACGACATCGGCGCTCTGCATCGCCAGCGCGACCGAGGCGTCATCGCGGATATTGCACAGCACAGGCTCAACCTGTCCCACGACGCCATAGGGTTTCACGAACATGGCTTCGTTCGGGCGTCGTACAGCCACCCGCACACGCCACCCCTCACTCGCCATGCGCCGCGCGATGTAGCGACCGACAAATCCCGATCCGCCATAAATCGTCACCAGTTTCGACATGAGAGGGCTCCTGCTGAGAAATTGCGCTCTAGAACTAACGCTCGCAGGCCAGCCAAACAAGGCACTAATTCGCCGCGCCGGTCATGAAATACTCAGGCCAAAATCTCAGTTCGAAAACCGAATTCAAAAAACTTTCAAAATTCATTCAGAATCCGGTTGACGCCCCCCGCCAGTCAGCTTAAACGCCGCTCCACGACACCTGCCCAGGTGGCGGAATTGGTAGACGCGCTAGCTTCAGGTGCTAGTGTCCGTATGGACGTGGAGGTTCGAGTCCTCTCCTGGGCACCACATATTTGAAGAATCAGATTGATTTTTATATAAAATCCAGATTTCTAGAGTAGTTTGTCCACCTAAATATCCACCCAATCGGCTCTTGTGTTTGCAATTCCTAATTCGGTTTCGCAGCCACTTCCTTGCTGGGCAGCCCCTCGGCGCACAACAGGATCATCCGACAGCGATCCGACAAAGACCGTGGCGTCTTGTGCCGCCGAACCTGACCTTCGAGAAAGCGGCGCTCTTCATCGCTCAGCGCCACCGTATCCGCCACCCGTCCAACCATCGCATCATCTCCTGAAGCTCGGTTCACAGAATGATTCGAATTACAGTTCCGGGTGACTAGCAACTGTATTTCTCAGGCGGTCTGAGCCGACCAGTTTTGCCGAGATTTTAGGAGTGCGTTCGCGATTGTAATGTCAATCCCGGCGCAAAAAGGGTCAGTTTCCCGGTGTAAAATTGGTCAGTTTTATTTGGAGTTAGCTGCGCCTTGGCACGTGTGCTTGTCATATAGCTGACGCGTGCCAGGGCGCGCTGGCCACAGGCCAGCACTTCTCCTTTTCCATCTGGATTTCAGCTTCGGGCTTTGCGGCTCTGGCGCAGGCGGAAGCTTTCTCCGTTCATTTCCAGGATATGCACATGGTGGGTCAGTCGGTCCAGAATGGCCCCGGTCAGGCGTTCTGATCCGAAGATCTCGGTCCATTCGTCGAATGGCAGGTTGGACGTAATGATGATGGACCCGCGCTCGTAGCGCTGAGAGATGATCTCGAAGAGCAACTCGGCACCGGATTTGCTGAGAGGAACGAAGCCGAGCTCATCAATGATCAACAGGTCCTGGCTGACCAGTTGTTTTTGCAGGCGTTGCAAGCGCCGCTCGTCAACCGCCTCGATCAGTTCATGGACCAGAGCGGCGGCGGTCGTGAAGCGGACCTTGAGGCCCTTTTGGCAGGCCGCCAGTCCCAGCCCCAGTGCGACATGAGTCTTGCCGGTTCCGCTCGGCCCAAGGGCGATGACATTCTGACGGTGATCCACGAACTCGCAACGCGCCAGTTGCATGGTCAGAACCTTGTTCAGCGACGGGATAACCTTGAAGTCGAAGCTGTCCAGGCTTTTGGTCGCCGGGAACTTTGCGGCCTTGATCCGGCGTTCGATCATCCGGCGTTCACGTTCGATCAACTCCAGTTCGCACAGCCGCAGAAGATATTGGGTGTGATCCTTGTTCTCGGTCGCACACTGCCGGGCCAGCCTGTCATACTCACTGTGGAAGGTCGGCAGGCGGAGCTTTTTGAGATGATGCTGCAACAGCACCTGCGGCGTGTCGCTCATGTCGCCGTTCCAGGCATCAGCACCTTATAGCTGGCCGGGTTGGTCGTTTCGACCAACGCCTTGGGCAGATAGGGATAGATGTCGAGGTCCAATCGCGGTGGACGCTTTTCGATCCGGCAAAGGATCAGATGCTTGACGGCATCATAGCCAATGGCGCCGAGGCTTAGGGCCTGTTTGACCGCCGCCTGGACATGGCCGATCTCGAAGGTCTCCAGCAAGCGCAGGATCTGCACATACTCTCGTTTACCGTTCTTGCCCATTCGCGCTTCCAGCAACCGATGCAGGGTGGCAAACTCGTCTGGCAAACCCCAGCCCTTGAGCGGTGCTGCCTGATCCAGGGCCCCAACCTTTTGCTCCAGCAGTGGCAGGTAGTGCATCGGATCAAACACCATATCAGCCTTCTCGTAGGATCGCCGGTGGCAAGCGATCACTTCTGCACCACAGCCAATCACGACATCATGGACATAGGCTCGGACCTGAACTTCATGATGAGCGTAAGCGACGGGCACCGAGTAATCGTTGTTGCGATAGCGGACCATGGAGATCGAGGTCGCCCGCGTGCTGACCTTCTCGCAGGCATCGTAGGGCGTGGGCGGCATCACCATCAGCGCATCCAGGTCGCGCATCAGGCGGTCGCCGATGGCCTCGACATGACCACGCACGGTGTCGTCCTGACGCTTCAGGCATTGTTCTTCGAGAGACAGGTTCAGGGCATCAAAGCTGTCGAACCGGGGCGCGGGAACAAGAAAGTTGCGTCGCCCATAGCCGATCACACCTTCAACGGCGCCCTTGTCATTCCCCTTTCCTGGTCGGCCAAACTTGTCATCAAACAGGTAATGCGACTGCAACTCGGCAAAGGTTCTGGTCCGTTCCCGCTTCCCGTCGCCACAGATCTTCGCAACGGCGATTGTGGTGTTGTCATAGAGGATCGACTGAGGCACGCCGCCGAAGAAAGCAAAAGCCGCATTGTGCCCGTCACAGAAGGCCTCGGTCGTCTCAGCCGGGTACGCCTTGATAAAGAACGCATCTGAGTGCGGCAGGGCCATCGCAAAGTAATGCAGCTTGCATTCAACACCGCCGATCACACCAAGTGTCTCACCAAAATCCACCTGGGCATGGCCAGGCGCATGTGACAGCGGCACAAACACCTCTCGGGTCCGACGCTTCTTCTCCCGCACATAATCCGTGACAATCGTGATCCCGCCCGTGAAGCCATGTTCATCCCGCAAGCGCTCATGGATACGCCTCGCCGTGTGGCGCTGCTTCTTGATCCGGCTCATATCGTCCGCGAGGATCTGGTCGATAATCGCCACGAACGGATCAAGCTTGGGGCGAACTGGCGGCCCTTCACGCCGGTAACCCGGCGGAACCGAGTGCTTCAGGATCTTCGCAACGGTCTTACGATCAATGCCAAACAGACGCGCCGCAGCGCTATTACTCATCCCGTCAACATGGCATGCCCGCCGCACCCGGCTATAAAGTTCCACTGAATACATCTCCCCACCCTCAGCTCGTTCGCCTCAGGTGTCAGACTGCGGAATTTTGCTCCGCGACGGTCAGATCATCCAACCGTTTCAGTGGCCATTTTGTCTCCGGGATTCACACTTCTGTCAGGTCTCGTCAATATGCATCCGAGAGGTAGTTTTTTTGGGTGTATGGCCACCAAGCAGACCTTCGCCGCATAAGCGAAAAAACCGCCGCATGAGCAAAGCAACCCGCCGGGAGGGCGGACAGCTGACTTTCGCTGCATATGCGAGAGCAACTCTACCAATCTGCGAAAGCGGTCATTTACAGTCAGATATGCGATACCCGCCCGATCCAGGTACGGATGAAGTCCTTTGTGGCGCGGGGTCAGAGCGGCCTGGCAAGGTCGCCAATATCCCAAAAAAGCCCGGCCATTGCGCGCAATGCGTCAAGCGAAACTGACTTTAACACGTGCTCGTTTGGCGCGTGCTGCGAACAGCCGCGATAGGAATGCGGCACCCAAACCGTTGGGAGGCCGAGCACATCGGAAAAGACCTCGTTGGGCAAGGAACCGGCGAGATTTGGCAGGATATGGGGCGGCTTCCCACACGTTTTTTCAAGCGAACGCGCGACAAAAGACACCCACGGATGGTTGGGTGAGGTTCGCGTTGCATCGAAGAAGCTGCGGTCGTGAGGCTTGATCTGAACGTTCTCAAATCCTCTCGCGTCAAGATGGCGACGAAGGGCGGGCAGGATATCGGATTGATCAGTACCCACAACAAAGCGGAGCTGGCAGGCGGCCTTGGCATACCCCGAGATCGCATTGACGGGTGCCTCGGGAGCACCACTTTTCATCGCTAGGATCGTAAAACTGTTCCAGCCGAAGACCCGTTCGGCCGGTGTCAGACCTTCTTCTCCCCAATTTTCGTCTATCTTCGGGCCGCCATCCCCGCCAACCGGCAAGTTGCACAGGGCGTCCTGGATGTCTTTGGTCAGGCTGGTCGGCCGCCACTCCGGTATCTGGATTTGACCCCGCACATCGGTGATAGTCGACAGAGCTTGCGCGAGGATCATCGCGGGGTCGGCAAGTAAGCCGCCCCAATTGCCGGAATGATGCGCGCCGTCTCTCAGATCGACGATGAGGTCGAACGAATTGCCACCCCGCGCGCCCAGAAACATCGTAGGCGTGTCTGACTGAAGACGCGGACCGTCCGATGCGATCAGGACGTCCGCAGCAAGGTCATCTTTGTGTGTGGCGCAGAACTCGGACAGCCCGGGCGATCCCATCTCCTCGCCCATTTCGATGAGGATGCGCATGTTGAAGCCGAGTGATCCGCGGGCCTCAATGACAGCGCTCAGCGCCGCCAAATTGATGAGATGCTGCGCTTTGTTGTCGGCGGTTCCGCGTCCGTAGAGGCGTTCGCCCTCATCAACCAAACGAAATGGGTGAAGCCCATCGCGCCACTGGTCCGTTTGAGCCCGGATTACGTCGCCATGCCCATAGGACAGGATCGTCGGGCATGTGCCATCCTCGATGCGCTCAGCAACAAGGATCGGGCCTGCATTCTGCACTGGATTTGGGTGGATTTCGCAAGAGAACCCGAGACTGCTCAGGCGCGGAACGAGAGCTTCTTCCAGGTAACGCGGCAGTTCTGCGGCTTTCCCTGGTGTTTGGCTTTCCGTCTCGTGGGCGACCAATTCGCTAAGCTCGATCGCAAATCGACCACTGTCAAAGTACTGTGCGGCGTTGTCGATGGCGGCGGCGCGGGTCATGGTCGCATTCTCTCAGACCGGTGGGCGCACGTCGTCGGGGATCGGACAGGTGTAAGGCGTTTCGCCCAGTTGGCCCTTATGCGTTGAGCGCGCAGCATCTATGCGTGACGGGTCCTCAACCAGTCGACAAGCCGTCGCAGCCATCGCCTTTGCCGCGTAGATCATGCCTTTGTGTGCCGCTGGCGCCTTGCCTTGTGCCACTGTTTGCCACGTGTGAAACGGCGTTCCTATGGCGCAGGTGGCGACCCGCGCCTGAACCGTTGGAACAACCCAGCTCACGTCGCCGACATCTGTAGAGCCCTCGCCGCCATCGCTGTGGCGATCAAGAGGCGCGATGAAGTCGCAGAGCGCGAGATCCTTTTTGGGCTTGGCGCCGATCCGCTTGAAGGTCGTGTTGATGTCAGCAGCGGTCAATGTCGTCTGAATTTCGCGGGCAAAGCTGAGGTCTGCCTCGTCAAAGGCAACAGGTCCGAGCTTCTCAAGCTCGTGTTGCATGGTTTCTTCCAAAGGACGGTTGCCAAGGAGGTTCGAAACGCCGGAAAAGACCTGGCTTGAGACTTGCGTTCCGGTCATCAGCGCTGCGCCGTCAGCGATCTTTCTGACGCGCGTAACCAAATCGGCAAGGTCCGGTAGCGAGCTGGCACGGACGAGCTGGCGCACCGTGGCCTTGGCCTGCACCACGTTCGGTGCAACACCGCCCGCGTCAAGATAGGCGTAGTGCACCCGGGCGCTGTCGGGCATGTGCTCGCGCAGGTAATTGACGCCGATGTTCATCAGTTCAACCGCATCAAGCGCGGACCGGCCCAATTCGGGTGCACCGGCTGCATGGGCGGCCTTGCCATGAAACGTGAAGTCGATCCGGGTGTTCGCCAGCGATCTGGCCTCATTCACACCGGTAAAGGTCGCCGGATGCCAGGAGATCGCCGCGTCGACATCATCGAACAGCCCCTCGCGCACCATGTAGGTTTTGGCCGCGCCCCCTTCTTCAGCCGGGCAGCCATAGTACCGCACGCGCCCCTTGATGCCATTTTCGGCCAGCCAGTCTTTCACCGCCGTCGCGGCCAAGAGTGCGGCGGCCCCCAACAGATTGTGACCACACCCATGCCCGTTGCCGCCCTCTTCAAGCGGCTGATGTTCAGCCACACCTGGCGCCTGGCTCAGATATGGCAGCGCATCGAACTCGCCGAGGATGGCGATCACCGGACCCTCATCTCCCGCTTCGCCAATCACGGCCGTAGGAATGCCAGCAGCATTCTCTGTTACCTTGAACCCCTGAGCGCGCAACATCTGCACATGTTCAGCGACAGACTTGTACTCGGCGTAAAGCGTCTCGGGCGTGTCAAAGACGCGGTCAGACAATGCGATAAAATCATCACGATGGCGGTCAACGTGGTCCCAGATCGGATCGGCGTTTTTCAAGGGGCTCTCCAGCTTCTCGTTCAAACGGTTTCGGCGTGTTCCAGCAGGCAGGCTGTTTCGCGCCCGCCGCTCCCGGCTTTCAGTTCAGGAACGGTGGTGCGGCACTCGGCTGTCGCCACCGGGCAACGCGGATGAAAGGTACATCCCGGCGGCGGGTTGAGCGGTGACGGAATTTCCCCGTCAATCGGGGCAAACTCACGCCGGCGCTGATCAAGGCGCGGCGCCTCTGCAAGCAGCGCTTTGGTGTAGGGATGGCGTGGGTCCGAAAAAATTTCCTCAGTCGATGCGCACTCGACAATGCGGCCCAGATACATGATCGCCACGCGGTCGGCGATGTGTTCGACGACGCTCAGGTCATGGCTGATGAACAGATAGGTCAGGCCCAGCTCTTCGCGCAGATCCATGAACAAGTTGATAACTTGCGCCTGGATGGACACGTCCAGCGCAGCGATGGCTTCGTCGCAGACAAGGAACTTCGGCTTCACGGCGAGCGCACGGGCGATCCCGATCCGTTGCCTTTGCCCGCCGGAAAACTGATGCGCATAACGCCGTTTGAGCGATGGGTCGAGGCCGACCTTACGCATCACGTCGTCCACGTAGTCCGCACTCTCTGCCTTGCTGACAATCCCATGCATACGCGGTGCCTCGCCGATGATATCTTCGACGCGCATACGCGGATTGAGGCTGGCAAAGGGGTCCTGAAAGATCATTTGAATTGCGAGGGTCGCCGCGCGTTTATCGGCGCCGCTCAATGCTTCGACGTCTTTGCCTTCATAGAACATCTGCCCGTCACTAGCGGCGTGAATGCCGGCCACAACACGTCCCAGCGTGGACTTGCCGCAGCCTGACTCGCCGACCAACCCCAAAACCTCACCCTTTTGAATCGACAGGTTCACGTTATCGACAGCATGGACGGTTTCTTCCCGGATGCTCGCGCCAAGTCGCTGCGCGATTTTCCCGGCGACGTCCAAACGCTTGGTAAAGCGCTTGGAAACGCCTCGGATTTCGACGAGCGGTTCTGTCATGATGCCTTTTCCTCCGCGCGTTGCGGGTTGAAACAGCGAAGGCGGCGACCGTCTACGTCCTCAATCGGGGGTCGCTCGGAACACGCTGCCGTTCGGGCCTGACAACGCGGTCCAAAGGCGCATCCTGCAGGCAGGGCGAGCATGTTTGGCGTCATCCCTTCGATCTGGAACAAGCGTTGCCCGCGACGGTTCGCCGTCGGAACCGATCCGAGAAGCCCTACCGTATAGGGATGCAATGGACGGTCGATCACATCGTCGATATCGCCTTGCTCAACGATCCGTCCGGCATACATGACCGAAATCCGGTCCGCGAGCCCTGCAACAACGGCAAGGTCATGCGTGATCCAGATCATCGCGGTTCCTGTGCGTTTCGTCAGCTTCTGCGCCTCATGGATGATCTGCGCCTGAATTGTCACGTCAAGTGCGGTTGTCGGCTCGTCGGCAATGATGAGGTCCGGCTGGTTCAGGAAGGCTGTCGCAATCGCCACGCGCTGCCGCATCCCACCGGAAAGCTGATGCGGATAGGCATGCAAACGTTCTTCCGGCGATGGGATGCCGACCAAGCCAAGCGCATCGCGGCTTCTTTCCCAGGCGGTTTTGCGGCTGACGTTTTCATGGGCGAGAATGGCCTCGATCATCTGTGTGTCGATGCGCAGGACCGGGTTCAGCGTCATCATCGGATCCTGAAAGATCATCGAGATCCGGTTGCCACGCAAGGTCTTTAGTCGCTCTTCCGGCGCGTTCGCGATCTCTTCACCATTGAAGCGTATTGACCCTTTGACGATGCGCCCGGGGGGATCGATCAGCCCGAGGATGGAAAACCCGGTGATCGACTTGCCTGACCCGGACTCACCTACCAGCCCCATGACCTCGCCCTTGGAAACGGTGAAATCCACACCGTCCACGGCCTTGACCGCACCCGCGTGCGTAAAGAAATGGGTCTTCAACCCGCTGACTTCGAGTACTGCCGTCATTTCTTCAACCTCGGGTTCAAAACATCGCGCAAATGGTCGCCCACAAGGTTGATGGACACGACCGTCAGTAACAGAGCGACGCCGGGAAAAACGGATATCCAGTAGCGCCCGGACAGCATGTACTCGAAGCCATTTGCGATCAGCACCCCAATCGACGGTTCAGTCTGTGGAAGGCCTACGCCAAGAAACGAAAGCGTCGCTTCCAATGAGATCGCGCTGGCGGTTTGCACCGTGCCAACGACGATCAGAGGCGCCATGCAATTCGGAAGGATATGGCGAAAGACGATCCGGGGTCGCGATATTCCAAGGCATTGCGCGGCTTCGACATATTCCTTGCCACGCTCGACAAGCGCGGTCGCGCGAACCGTGCGGGCGTAGTAGGCCCATTGCGCGATCACGAGGGCGAGGATGATCTTGTCGACACCCTTACCAAGTGCTGCAACCATCATCAGCGCAACAAGCGATGCCGGGAACGACAGTTGAAGGTCCACGATGCGCATGATGAACGCTTCGGTCCGGCCTCCGGTGTAGGCCGCGACCAGACCGATCGCCATTCCGATCAGAAGGGCAATCACTCCAGATGCAAGCCCAACGGTCAGAGAAATACGTAATCCATAGAGAATTGCCGAGTAGAGATCGCGTCCAGACCCGTCCGAGCCGAGCCACATCGTGTATCCATCGAATGCTTCGGAACCCGGCGGCAAGCGCCCATCCATGACGCTGACCTGACCAAGATCGTAGGGGTTCTGCGGCGTGATCCAGGGTGCCAGGATGGCCAGCAGAACGATGATCAGGAATATGCCAAGCGCCGCTGTCGCGATCCTGCTTTCGAAGAACTCGGCCCGAAAACGTTGGAACGGCGTCTCGATTTTAGGGGACTTGGCGGGGGTCAGCGAATGATCTGTGACGGTGTCGGTCATGCGCCCTGATCCTGCAAACGAACCCTCGGATCGAGGATCGAGTAGAGTATGTCGACGATCAGATTGATCAGCACGAAGAACAGTACGATGATCATCAGATAGGCGACGACGACAGGCCGATCCAATTGAAGTATTGCGTCGATCAACAGTTTGCCCATTCCAGGCCATGCGAAGATTGATTCAGTCACCACAGAGAACCCGATCAAACTGCCGAATTCGAGGCCCATGACGGTAACTACCGGGATCATAATGTTCTTCATTACATGCACCAGAATGATGCGTCGGGTCGAAAGTCCTTTGGCCCGGGCATATTTAACGTAATCCTGTCCCATCGCTTCCCGGACACCCGCTCGGGTGAGACGGATTGCCAGTGAAATTTTTAGAAGTGCCAGGTTGAGAGCTGGCAGAAAGATGTGACTCAACCCGTCGAGCGTGAAAAGGCTGCTGTGAATCCCGAGAAACGAGCCGATGTCACCTCGCCCTGTCGCAGGGACCCACCTGAGTTCAACGGCAAACAACATGATGAGCATCAGTCCCACCCAAAAAGTCGGCAGCGAAAACCCGAGGATTGAGCCAGCCATGATGCCCTTGGACAGCGGGCTATCGGGATAAAGCCCGGCATAAAGCCCCAATGGAATACCGAGCACGATGGCAAGAAAGAGTGCACTGAACGCCAGTTCCATCGTAGCTGGCATATGGTGCAGGATCAGTTTGAGCGCGGGCTCACCGAAGACGAAACTGTCGCCGAGGTCACCCTGTGCCGCACCTTTGAGGAACAACCAGTACTGTTCCCATATAGGCCTATCCAATCCAAGCCGTCGAATGGCAGCTTCGATGTCGGCCTGATCCGCGTCGGGACTGACCAGCATGTAGACCGGGTCACCAACGATGTTGACGCCAAAAAAGACAATCACCGACATCAGGAAGACAACAAGCATTGCTTGTAGCAATCGGCGAATGACGAAAACGGTCATGAGGACATTCCCTGGGCAAAGGCTCCGGGCCGCTGCGAAGGCGGCCCGGATGCATTGCGGTTACTCTTTCACGACGCCTGTCGCGAGAGTGTACTCGTCGGTCCGAGGGATGTAGCTCAGACCTTTTTTGGCCGCCCAGGTGTTGACCTGGAAGTGTGTCGGAATGATCGCCACATTCTCGATCGCGCGCTCTGTCGCCGCGGCGAGTAGTTCCTGTCGCTTGGCGTCATCGACTGTTCGCAGGGCTTCTTCGATCAGCGCGTCGGTTTCAGCATCCGAGTGTCGGCCACGGTTCGATGACCCAAAGCCCGCATCCTTGTCATGGGTGTGGATCAGCGATTTGAGAGGCGAGGACGCTTCGCCGGACCCTGCGCCCCATCCGACGAGGATAAAGCTGAATTCCGGCAGACCCTCCGGGCTGCCTTTGGAAGCGCGTCCAAAGTATACCGAACGCGGCATGGTTTCGACGGCTGTCTTGATGCCAACACGGGTCAACATTTGCGCAATTGCCTCGGCAATTTTGGCGTCGTTGATGTAGCGGTCATTCGGCCCATGGATTGTTAATTCAAATCCATCGGGATAACCGGCTTCAGCCAGAAGCGCTTTGGCACCGTCCGGATCATAGGCCACTACGTCCAGATTGTCGGACACGCCAAAGAACCCCTCGGGCAGAAGTTGGCCGGCGGGCAGCGCTACCCCCTCCATAACACGCTCGACGATTGCATCGCGGTTGATTGCCATGCTGATCGCCTTCCGGACTCGGACGTCCATGAGCGGGTTCTTGATATCGCCGCCACCGTTGGCCTTCACAAAGGGTGAATCCTCACGGAATTGGTCCATGTGAAGATAGATCACTCGGTTGGACACGCCCTGGCTCAGCTGGATACCATCGTTGCCCTTAAGTGTTGTGATATCGGTCGTCGGAACGCCCGATATCATGTCGACGTCACCGGCAAGAAGCGATGCAACACGGCTCGGACCGGACGTGATTGGGCGGAATTCCACCTCGGACCAGATCGGTGCATCACCCCAGTATTCGTCGTTCCGTACCAGCACGATGCTTTCACCCGGCGTGTAACTTTGGAACTTGAACGGCCCTGTGCCGATGGCGGCCGTACCCGCGTTGAAGTCTTCCGTCGTTGCTTCGCAGCCCACTTCTGAGATCACTGGGATCGTGGAAATGTCGTTGCCCATCAACGGATAAGGTGCGGCCGTTTTGAAATGCACCGTGTAGTCATCGATCTTGACGACTTCCTTACCCTTAAGATAGGTGCCGTATCCCGATGGAGAGTTCGGTACGTCCGGCGCGCGCGCCATGGTGCAGACGACGTCGTCCGCCGTAAAGTCACTTCCGTCGTGAAACTTTACGCCGTCACGCAGCTTGAACTCCCAAGTCAATTCATCAATCGGCTCCCACGACACGGCAAGACCCGGTGCCAGGCGCTGATTTTCATCCTGCGCGATCAGACGGTCAAAGATGTGTACGGACATCGCGTTGTTCGGACCGAGGTTGTGAAAATGCGGATCGAGTGACGTCGGCTCCGAAGCGAGGCCGATCGTCAATTTTTCGGCTGAAACAGCACCGACGCCGAAAGCCAAAATGCCGACAGCGACAGCTGTCGCAGATGTGAGTTTCCTCATCAAAAAGACTCCCTGTTTGTTTGGCGCTTGTGAATAGGCGAATCCTTGGCCGACCCCGCGCCCTATTGAAAAAGGCTAGCTACCGCAAAAATCATTGCCAATACTCAATGCAATGCGATTCTGCATAGACCAATCCAAGAGTTTGGATGTCAGCAGCTCATACCGGGGGAGAATTTTAGCATGACGGAACACCGACACAGACTGCGCGAGTTCGAGTCGCTAAGAGCCGTGATCACGACTGGGACAACCATCGGCGCCGCGCGGCGACTGGGGATTTCGCAGTCTGCCGTAAGCCGGTCCTTGTCGCAACTCGAGGCCCGAGTTGGACGGTCGCTGTTTCTCCGGCGGTCCGGACGCATTGACCCAACCGACGAAGCGTTGCGCCTCAACGAAAAACTGGACCCAATCTTCGAGACGCTTGCCGACATCGAGGGCGCAGAATGGGCGACTCCGGATAACGAGCCGTTGCGCCTGATCGTCCCGCCGACTCTGGCACATCACTTTGTCATCTCAAGGGTCGCCAGTTTTCTCAAGAAGAATGAAGGAAAACAGCTTCAATTGGATATTCAGGCCACCGACGTGCTGGTCGCCGGCATCCTCGACCTCCGCTATGATCTCGGTTTGACGAGTGCGATGATCCAACGAACAGGTGTTCACCTAATACCGTGGCGCCGCAGTCAAGTCGTCTGCGCCATGCCGAGCAACCATCCACTGTCGGAAAAACGAGTGGTGACGCCGCAGGATCTGGAGGGGGTCGCGCTGATTGAGTTTCTGCGAAGGCTGGGTACGCGTGCGATCACCGAAAAGATTTTTGCGCGCGCCGGAATTCGTCCAAAACAAGTCGCCGAAACGGCAACGAACATGGCCGCTCTGGAGCTTGTCCGCGAGGGTTTGGGTGTGACGCTGATCAATCCCTTCCCGTTGTTGTCGTCAGGGATGGAAGGTGTCGTCGTCAGGCCATTTGACGCCGCCATTTTTTATGACACGAGCTTTGTTCTTCCATCAGGCAGGCCACCATCTCAGCTTGCCCGCCAGTTCATGCAATTTGTCAAATTGACGACGCCGCATGACAAATATTCAGAGCTCGTCTAGCGCAGCATCTTAGCCGACCACGAGGTGTCGACGTCCATCGGAAAGTTCGGTCGTGGCAAATTCGCAAACGGCCAGCGGTCGTGAACTGGCGACGTAAGCCCACCCGTGTCGATCTCAAATACCTGGTTTGGGGCAAACCAGTTGGAGAAACCGGCCCGAAAGTGGCCTCGGGATTTCACAATAACGGTCCGGGCCGACGCGATATCCAGCCCGAACATGTGAAAGAATACCGGGTCGGCGGTCTGCGTGCGATCAGTTATCACCACCACGGTGATGCCGCCAATAAGTAGCGCGGCGGATGGCCCAAGGGCCAATCTCCGACCAGCCGTCACGCCCAGTTCACCGACGACATCGCCATTGTGGAGACCCAAGACCTTTGCATCCGCCTCAAAAGGCACATCCCATTGCGCCCAGGAAGCGTGCGGATCGCAAGACCGGTTGAATTGTGCCCTGAATTTGCCACCGACACCGATACGGTGGGCTTCGTTCGAAAGTTCCGGATCGCAAAAGGAACCGAACAGACATTCCTCGGCTTTTGCCGCGTGAAGAGCAGCTAACAGTTCTGTCGTCCTGCCGCTGCCGCCGCCGCCAGGGTTATCACCGGCATCGGAGAATATTACAGGAGCACGTGCTAGCTCGGAGGATATCGAGATCGCTTCCGAGACAGATGTCAGTTGCCGGACAAAATCCGTTCTCAAAGACCAGGCCATGTCCGCCAGTTCCGCCGCCAATGCCTTGGCCGCGTTCTTATCTATGCGCGCGGTTACAACAATGCTCAGGCCGTTATCAGGCGTGTCGGAGAAAAGGAAATTGCCGAAGATTGATACGTTGAGGATCTCTCCTCGACTCTCGGCTTGCCTGCGCTGACCGTGGTCGATCAGCGTGCCATACGGGTGCTCGGCGCTTAGTAGAGTTACGGATGCCGGAACAAGAGGCAGTTTGACATGCGCGGTTTGGGGTCGGACGCCCGATGCCAATACCCGGCGCAGCGAAAAGGCGGCTTCCTCGCCGCGCTCTATCTGATCGACGTGAGGATTGGTACGGTAACCGACGATCAGGTCACAGGCATCGACCATCCGTTGTGAGATATTTGCATGCAGATCGAGTGTCGCAACGACCGGTACGTCCGGCCCGACAACTCCCCGAATGCGTGACATCAGCAAACCGTCGGGGTCGTGATCGTGCTCGGCAACCATCGCGCCGTGATTGCAAATGTAGACCGCGTCAACTGGGCCAGCCGAGCGTAGCATATTCTCCGACGTCGTTATGACCTCTTCGATCACGGCTTTTCGTACTGGACCCGCCGGGTGGCTGGCTGCCAGGATACAGGGTACCGGCGTCCAGTCGCCCGTAGCATCCATCGCCCTGACAAAGGCTGCAAATTCTGTTGCCAGCGTTGGTGTCGCGGATCTGGCTTCGGACATCAAAGCATCGCCTGAAAGCCATGTCAGTGACTTAAAGTCTGACAAATCAGCCGGGGGTGCAAAACGATTTGACTCGAGAATTGCGCCAAGAAGGGCGATCTTTGGAGCCGTCATGCGAGAGGCCTTTGGAAATGCAACACAGTGCGAGGAAACATGAGCATGTGATTTCAATCAAGATATCAAGCGTCTTCTCATTACTAGGAAAATGCCTGTCGCCTTCCGTCTCACCCATTGCGCGACGCGCGAACGATCAGTGCCACCCATTATGCTGACAGAAGTTTCCGGGGAATTCGTAAAGATTGTTTGGGCCGATGACCCTGACGTTCACCTCATGCGCGGCGCACCAGATCGCCCGCCCGCTCGGTTCAATCGCCGCGGGCAGGACGCTTTGTATCTGAGCCCTGATGTCGAAAGCGCAAGGGTCGCCATAGGGCAAGACGTTAGGGAGGATGATCGCTCGCGGGTTGTGCTGACCTTCGAGGTGGAACGATGTGCGTTGTTCGATCTGCGCAGCCCCGAAGCCGAAGATATCTATACACTCGCCAGTCAACCCTGGCGCAAACTCGTAGCGGCCGGTGGGGATCCGTCCTCATGGCTCGCAGCTGATCGGATCAGAGCAGACGGGCATATCGGATTGATTGACCCTTCGCGAAGGCGCCCGGGCCTTTGGCACATCACACTTTTTCGATGGAACGAGCCGGGCGCACCTGGCGTGTTTCGGCGTAGTGAAGTGAAGCCGGTTTCCGTCCTGCCGGACTATCGGTGACGTTTAAGGTGCGACCCAACAATCATTTCGCAATTATGGCCATCGCGAGAAATGGTTGTGTGGAGGACTTTGTCATGAGTTCGCTTCTGGCACACCAATGACATATTTTTGCATGTTGTTTAAGCGCTCGTGACAGTCTGCTTTCAGTGCCTCAATGTAGCTTCGCTTGGGGTAACGAAAGGCAAGTATGGGCCGGAACCTTCGTGACGCCGGTCAGGGGTCCGGTGCCCTCTGTTGCATCGCCGCATGACGGCTTCGAGCCCAATGCGGACATCCGCGCCGTGCCAAATATCGTTTGACCCATCACGCCCCTTAAGTGGCGCTCTTGTGTTATAGTCGCTTCGATCAGTTCGCAGTTTGGAGGGCGATAAGTTGGAACGCAGACTAGCGGCAATTATGGCTGTAGACGTGGTGGGTTTCGCAGGACTCACATCGCGCGATGAGGATGGAACCTTGGCCAAAGTCGCCAAACTTAAAGACGAAGTCATTGGCATGCAAGTCGAGGCAAACAGGGGACGATTGTTCAAGTCTCTGGGTGATGGTTTCTTGGCTGAGTTTTCCAGCACTATTGAAGCCGTGAACTGTGCTGTCGGTATTCAACGTTTGGCGATGCTTCAGGCGAAGCGCTCATCAGATGATGACCCGCTCATGCTGCGCATCGGAGTTTCATTGGGCGACGTGGTGGTACAAGACGGTGATCTGCTGGGAAACGGTGTCAACACGGCTGCACGACTTGAGGCCCTTTCTGAACCAGGCGGGATTGCAGTGTCCGCGGAAGTCATGTCCCAAATACGTGGCAAGATAGATGTGCCCCTGGAAGACTGCGGGCACAAGCGGGTCAAAGATACAGACGTGCCCCTGCATGTTTACATGACCAAAAGTCGAGCAGGACTGACGGGCGGGTTCATGGATTTGGACGAAGACGCTTTGCAAGACTCGCTGATAACAGGCGGGTGTTTATGTGGATCGATACGCTTCGAAATCAGTGCTCCGCCAATCAGCACTGGGTATTGTCATTGCAGTATCTGCCAGAAATTTACTGGGTCTTCCATGAGCACCTGGACCGCGTTTCCGGCATCAACTGTGCAGTTTTTGGAGAAAGAGCCAACTTACTTTGCGTCTTCACCAATCGCAGAACGGGGGTTTTGCCCAACGTGTGGTTCAAGCATGACGTACAGGCTGATCCAGCCAAAACGAGCGGCCTATCTGGTTATATTCACTGCAAATCTTGATGAACCAAAAAGGCATGCACCAGCGGCCCACTCTGGTATGGAAAGCAAGATGCCTTGGATTGAAATCCTCGATGATCTGCCGCGAACGCGCACGGCGGAATCCCGGGTGCTTCAGGAAGCATGGTCCAGCGTGGGTCTGCCCGATCCTATGAGTTGGGGACCTTTGGCGAAACCCCCGGAGGTGTTCTGAGAGCTAGTAACTCTTTGTCCGAAGAACCTGCTGCGGCCGCGGATTGCACAGCGTGAACGGCCTCGATCATCGTGCTGGCCCGCCAGCTTCGTTCGCAATTCCCACAAATTTCGAGTAAGTTGGTGATTTTATATAAATGGACAATCCGATGAATAGGCAAAGCAGGGGGGAAACGGAATGAAGTACTACGTCCTGTCAGTCGCGGCTGTTGCGGCCTCAATTGTATCAAATGCAGCCGAAGCCGCCGATCCAATTGAACTCACGATCGTTTCCTGGGGCGGCGCCTATCAGGAGAGTCAACAAAACGCATACACGGAACCCTACGCGGCGGCGAACCCAGGTGTAAGCTTTAACTGGGACGAAAGTTCAGCCTCAGCCGTTGCTAAGGTTCGAGCTATGGCCGAAGCGGGCAATACAACCTGGGATCTGGTGGATGTAGTTGCATCTGACGCGATAAGGCTTTGCGATGAGGGCCTTGCGATGGAGATCGACCATGATGCAATGCTAGCCCCTGCGCCCGACGGAACGCCAGCCTCGGACGATTTCGGTGACCTTCTCGTATCTGACTGTTTCATCCCCCAAGTGGTCTATTCTACCGCGTTTGGCTACCGCTCCGATGTCGCCGCATGGAATGGTTCGCAGCCAGACGACGTTTGCGACCTGTTCGATCTGGAGGCTTTTCCGGGAAAGCGTACCCTTGAGAGGCGCCCTATCAACAATCTCGAATGGGCGCTGATTTGTTCAGGCGTTCCGAAGGACGAAGTCTATGATGTTCTTGAAACAAAAGAAGGGCAGGACAGGGCATTCGCTAAGCTTGGGGAGATTAAGGATCAAGTCATTTGGTGGACAGCAGGGGCTGAGCCACCGCAGCTTCTGGCCGATGCCGAGGTTGTCTTTGGCTCTGGCTACAATGGGCGGCTCTTCTCAGTCATCGAAGAGCAAGGCCAACCGATTTCGATGCTTTGGGATGCGCAAGTGTTCGATCTGGACGGATGGATAATCCCGGCTGATTTGCCAGAAGAGCGAAAGGAAGCCGTTCTAGCGTTCGTGCGCTTTGCCACAGATACCCAGCGGCTTGCCGATCAGGCAAAATACATTCCCTACGGACCAGCAAGGAGCTCATCGGCACCCTTGGTCGGAAAACATGCCGATTTGGGGATAGACATGGCGCGGCACATGCCAACCGATCCGGGAAATGCAGAAAATACCTTCATCTACAATTACGAATGGTGGGCGGACTACCGCGATGACCTTGATGCAAGGTTCCAATCGTGGCTGGCCCAATAGCACAGATCAAAGTCTGCTCAGTCCGCATTCCGTGAGTTCGACCAAGCCGATAGCTCGCGCTCGCGGCGAAGGTCAGCAATGCGGGCTGCGACCGCAGCATTCAGGACCAAGGTCGAGTGACCGCAATGGGCCGACCTTCTTGCCGCGACTGCAAGCGTGTGAAGCCGCAGCAATGGCGGCAAAGGGCTCTTTTGACCAGTCGGTGCGAGCCGCAGAGAATGGCGGCAGCGAGCCCAAACTGTAAATTCGGGTTTCTAGCTGCGAGCGCACGCAGCGAGGAACATGCCGCGGGTGCGCAAACTTTGCTGATGCATCGTAGCAGGAAAACCGGTCGTTAGTCTTCGCCCGCACTAAAGCTTGGCCCGTTTGGGCCCGAAACAAACGCACGGGTGCCATCGGAGACTGCAATGCACAAGCCACTGGTATGATGCCGGCGTCAGCGCGGTGCTGATGCCTGGGGTTGGGGGGAGGACTGGTGGGCATACCCATGCCAAGAGTTCAACTTCCCGCTGTCACCCCGAAACACCGAGCTTGGAACAAGGGCAAGATTGTTGGTCAGAAGCGGCCTCTCTTGCCCAAACAGGTCTGGGGTATCCGTGCGCAGCTGGAGCTTGCAGGCAACCTTCGCGACCTCGCATTGTTCAATGTTGCCGTCGACAGTAAATTGCATGGCTGGGACCTAGTCACACTAACGATTGCCGATCTGGTTCGAGACGAGAGTGTTCGCGAAAGGGTCTCATTGATCCAGAGAAAGACAAACAAGCCGGTTCAGTTCGAGCTAACCGAGAACACACGGGATACGGTGGCCGAATGGATCAAATCGCCCGAACTGATGGGCTGCCGGTTCATGTTTCCTAGCCGCTTCCATGATCGTCCTCACATTTCGACGCGCCAATATGGCAGGCTTGTTCGCAATTGGGTTGCCGCAATTGGTCTTGAACCGAGTGGGTACGGCACACATTCACTTCGTCGGACCAAGGCCGCCGAGATCTATCTTAAGACTGGAAATCTCATAGCGGTTCAACTTTTGCTCGGCCACACTAAGGTCGACAGCACAGTGCGTTACCTTGGCGTCGAGTTGGAGGACGCACTGACAATCGCGGAACAGATCGACATCTAAACCAATTTGGCGGGCGGCGATGCTGCTCGCCACCTAGGAGTGGAGATCGTCTACCTATTTCTGGCTGACCGAGCGCCCTTATCGCCAAGAGCATTCCGGGGATGTTTGGCGCACGAAAGAAGCTTCAGCCTGCAGGATCACGCTGGGCTGTTCCAAGATCAAGCTCAACCGCGCCCGGATATACTGTCTTGATACCTGTCAAGTTCTCGGATCAGCGCTCGGCCATTTGGTACATTTTCGCGCGCAGAGAACTCGTTCCAAACCATACCGAACGGCATGTCTTTGAATTCTTCTGTGACTGCCATGCGTTGCGAATAGTCGAGTTCGCTTTCTGTTGTTTTCAACTGCTCTAGCGGCATCAACAAGGCGCGAAGCAGGGCTTTCTGCATGTTGCGCGTGCCGATGACCCAGGCGGCGGTCCGACTGATCGTTGCATCAAAAAAGTCGAGCCCGATATGAGTGCGACCAAGGAGATCTGCACTGACCAGTTCCTGTGCCATTTGCAGGATGTCGTCGTTAAGAAGGATCACGTGATCGCTGTCCCACCGCATGGGGCGCGAGACGTGCAGCAGAATTTCGTCCAGTGACAGGGCCACTGCGCTAAGCTTGTCCGCGATGTTCTCGGTCGGGTGGAAGTGCCCCATATCCAAACACAGAAGAGTGCCCTTGCGGATCGCGTACCCCATGTAGAACTCGTGACTGCCTACGGTGCAGGCCTCGACCCCGATCCCGAAAAGCTTGCTTTCGACGGCATCCAGCATCTGTGCTTTGTCCTGAGGCGGTGCGAGCATGGCGTCGAGCGAGGCTTCGAGGCGCGCGCGTGCCGACATCCTGTCAACGGGCGTGTCTTTGTACCCATCGGGAACCCAGATGTTGTTGACACAGGGCGACCCCAAGGCCGCACCCATCTGGGCCGCAATATCGCGGGAGCGTTTTCCGTGCTCGATCCAGAAATCGCGGATGCTCTGGTCGGGATGGCTGAGCGTCAAATTGTCGTCCGCCTTGGCGTGCGCAAAGAAGGTCGGGTTGAAGTCCAGCCCGATGCCTTGGTCCTTGGCCCAATCGACCCAGGGCGCGAAGTGCTGAAACTCAATCTCGTCGCGGTCAGGGTTTGCGTCCGTGTCCAGATACATCGCGTGCAGGTTCATGCGGTGTTTGCCCGGGATCATCGAATAGGCGAACTCAAGATCGGCGCGGAGTTCATCTGGCGTGCGGGCGCGACCGGGGTGGCTACCAGTCGCTTGAATGCCGCCGCCGGATGAGCCGGACTTTTGTTCAAACCCGACCACATCGTCGCCCTGCCAGCAGTGCATCGAGATCGGGATGGTATTCAGGCGTTCCAGCGCTGCTTCGGTATCGACGCCCCATTCGGCAAAGGCGGCTTTTGCGGTCTCGTAGCTCATTTCCGCCCCCTATCGCGTGAACGCCTGGACGTTGCCAGCGTCCACGTTGATGATGTTCCCGGTGGACTTGGCGGAGGTATCGCCGGCAAAGAAATAGCAGGCTTCCGCGATGTCTTCCGGCAGGACCGACCGCTTCAGCATGGACCGCTGCCGGTACATTTCTTCCAGCCCGTCCTTGTCGGTGCCGTAGGTGCCGGCACGCTGTTCCAGCCAATCGCCTTCCCAGATTTTTGATCCGCGCAGGACCGCGTCCGGGTTTACGACATTGACGCGAATACCGGCTTCGGCCCCTTCCAGTGCAAGGCAGCGGGCAAGATGGATCTCGGACGCCTTTGCTGTGCAATAGGCGGCGGCGTTCGGGGATGCGGCGAGCCCGTTTTTCGAGGCGACGAAGACGACAGAGCCGCCCATGTCCTGTACCCGCATGATCTTGAACGCCTCGCGGCTGACAAGGAAATAGCCCGTCGACAAGATGTCCATGTTCTTGTTCCAGAGGTCGAGCGACGTCTCTTCAATCGGCGCTGAAGAAGCGATGCCTGCATTCGACACGAGAATATCGATCCCGCCGAACTCGACAGAAGTTTCTGCGAAGGCCGATGCGACCGCGTCCTCGCTTGTGACATTCATGGTGACGCTGTGCACGACGTCCGCGCCAAAGCGGCCGGCCAGACCCTTTCGCGCGCTTTCCAGACTGTCTTCATTGATGTCCGCCAGTACGACGCACGCACCTTCCTGAAGATATCTCTCGGCAGTGGCCGCGCCGATTCCGCCCGCACCACCGGTCACAAGGGCGACGCGGCCTGCAAGGGATTTCGGCTTGGGCATCCGCTGCAACTTGGCCTCTTCAAGCAGCCAGTATTCAATGTCGAAGGCTTCCTGTTCAGGCAGGCCCTGATATTCGCTGACCGCCGAAGCGCCCCGCATGACATTGATGGCGTTGACATAGAATTCGCCGGAGATCCGGGCTGTTGCCTTGTCCTTGGCAAAGGTGATCATGCCGACGCCGGGGACAAGGTAGACAACCGCATTAGGGTCGCGGATTGCCGGGCTGTCGTTACGCTTGCAGCGTTCATAGTAGGCTGCGTAGTCCTTGCGGTAGGCCTCGATCAGCGCCGGCAGTTCTTCAAGCACGCTGTCGATATTGCTCTTCGCCGGATCGAAAGGCACCACAAGCGGGCGGATCTTGGTCCGCAGGAAGTGGTCGGGGCAAGATGTGCCGAGCGCGGCAAGCGGCGCCATGTCCTTCGCATTCACGAATTCCAGCACCGCGTCGCTATCGTTGAAATGGCCGACCATGTGCTGGTTTCCTGAAACGAAGCCGCGAATGGCGGGCATCAGCCTTGCGGCAATGGCGTTGCGTTCTTCGGATGGCAGGCTGTTGTGCACCGCACCACCGAAGGGAGCGACATCCTTGCTGCGCTCACCCAGCCATTTCGTTGCGACATTGATTACGTCGATTGTCTGGTCGTAGCATTCCCTCGCGGTATCGCCCCATGTGAACAAACCGTGGCTCTCCAGGACCACACCATCGGCATCCGGGTTGTCCAGACAGAATTTCTCCAGCCACAGGCCCAATTCGTAACCGGGCTTCTTCCAGGGCAGCCATCCGATCCGATCCCCGAAGATTTGCTGTGTCAGCTCTTTTGAGTTTTTCGACGCGGCGATCCCGATGATCGCGTCTGCGTGGACGTGATCGACGTGCTTGCGCGGGACATAAGCGTGGAGCGGCGTGTCGATTGAGGCTGCGCGGGGGTTAAGCTTGAAGGTGCAATGCGGCAGGTACGCCACCATCTCATCTTCATTGTCGACCCCGCGATAAAGCGATTTCAACGCTTGAAGTTTGTCCATGTAGAGCGTGGCAAATCCGTCCATGCCCATCGAGCCGATGTCGCCACCAGAACCCTTGACCCAAAGCACCTCGACCTCTTTCCCGGTGAGGGGATCAGTTTCGATGACCTTCGCCGACGTATTGCCGCCGCCGTAATTGGTCACACGCTTGTCTGATCCCAGGAGGTTTGACCGGTAGTGCAAAAGCTCCGATTCGCTCTTCCCGGCCGCGGCCCGGTCGTCCCACCGACTATCCAGAAGCTTTTTATCTAATGATTGCAACATGTTTCCTCCCAACGGGCGTGCGATGAATTTGGTTGTGACTTGAATACAGGGTGAGGCCAGAGCGCCAATTTGTCAATCAGTTTCGATCATATTCAATCATGCTGCGTCGCAGAATGACCGATAATGATTGTTTTTGATTGACAGATGATCCGAATCTGCGCATCGTAAATGACCAAGGGAGGCCCAAATGCACGAAAAAGAGCGCCATACGATTATTCTGTCTGCAGTCGAAGAACGTCCGGTGGCAACAGTTGCAGAGCTTTGCAATCTGACCGGTGCTTCAGAGGCGACCATAAGGCGTGACATCGGGACATTGGATCAGGAAGGCCAGCTACGCAGAGTGCGCGGCGGGGCCGAAGCGCTGAGCCCGCCGCAGTTCGTAGGCCTTGCCGGGCGCCCCTTCTCAGTCAATGAAACCATGCGGATAGCAGAAAAGCAGGCCATCGCGGCGGCGGCCGTCGATCTTTGCGAGGATGGCGATGCGATCATCATCAACGGTGGCACAACGACATTCCAAATGGTGCATCCACTGGCCAGTCGCCGGATGCAGGTGTTCACCAACTCTTTCCCCATTGCCGAACATCTACTGAAGCATTCGAAGAACACGATCATGCTGTCAGGCGGCACGATATACCGCGAACAGAACATCATCCTGTCGCCCTTCGACAATGATGTGACCCGCAACTTCTGCGCCCGACGCATGTTCATGGGCGCTCAGGGAATTGGGGCACTCGGCCTGATGGAGGCTGATCCGCTGTTGATCCAGGCCGAACACAAGCTGATCGGTCAAGCAGACGAACTTGTCGTTCTGGCGGACAGCACAAAGTTCGAACGGCGCTCCAGCCTGGTTCTCTGCCCGTTGAACCGGATCACGACCGTCATCACCGATGACCAGATTTCTGACAAAGCGGCCGCCATGCTGGAGGCCGCAGAAGTGACGCTGATCGTCGCCCAATCGGGGGGCGCTCAGAGAAACGTGGCCTCATAGGGGGCTTCAACAGCGAACGTACTTTAGGGAGGATTCCAAATGCAACGTCGCACTTTCACCACTCTCACCACCAGCCTCACATTGGCTGCCAGCCTATTTGGCACAACTGCCATGGCGCAGGACAACATGCGCATCGCGCTTGTCGTGAAGGCACTTGGCATCGGTTTCTTTGAAGCCGCAGCCGAAGGTGCCGAAGAGGCCGCCGCCGAACTTGGTGGTGTCGAAATCATCTACACCGGCCCGACGGACACAACCGCTGAAGGTCAGATCGAAGTGATCAATTCGCTGATCGCGCAGGGCGTTGATGCGATTGCTGTATCGGCAAACGACACTGATGCGCTTGTGCCTACTTTGAAGAAAGCAATGCAGCGCGGGATCACGGTCATAAGCTGGGACTCCGGTGTGGCCGAAGAAGGCCGCATGGTGCACCTGAACCCGTCGTCAAATGCGCTTATCGGCAACATGATCATCAAACTTGCTGCCGACCACCTGCCTGACGGCGGGGATGTGGCCGTGCTGTCGGCAACCACGACCTCGACGAATCAGAACATCTGGATCGAAGAAATGAACAAGGTGATGGGCAACTATCCCGGCATCAACGTAGTGACCACGGTTTACGGCGACGACCTGGCGGACAAATCCTATCGTGAAGCCACCGGCCTCATGCAGTCTTACCCTGAACTTGATGCAATCATCGCGCCGACGTCGGTTGGTATCGTTGCTGCGGCACAGGCCGTGGTCGATGCCGGCAAAGTCGGTGAGGTCAATGTGACCGGCCTTGGTCTGCCCTCAGAGATGGCCGGTGCCATCGAAAGCGGTGCATCACAGTCCTTTGCGATCTGGAACCCAATCGATCTGGGATATTCCGCGGCCTACATCGCGCATGCACTTGCCTCTGGCAACGCGACGGCAGAGCCGGGCGCCGAGATCTCGATCGGCCGTGTAGGCAGCATCACGCTGGACGAGACGAACGCGGCCGCAATGGCAGACCCGTTCGTCTATGACGCCTCGAACATCGATCAGTTCAAGTCGATTTTCTAAGCGAACACACTCCTGCGCGGCGCTCCCAATCGCGCAGGAGAACCCAACCTAATCCTGAGAGTTCCGATGCTGAAACAAGCGGACAATTCGACAGTGGCTGAAACCGCATCTGACGATGTAGCGGTCCTGGCCCTTGACCGGATCACCAAGACATTTCCCGGCGTCAAAGCACTCTCAGAGGTTTCGCTACGGCTCTATCCTGGAAAAGTGACTGCGCTTATCGGTGAAAATGGAGCTGGCAAGTCCACTGTCGTAAAAACCCTGACCGGAATCTACCAGCCCGATGGCGGCTCGATCCTTGTCGACGGGGAAGTCACCAAGTTTCCGGTTCCGCAAGCCGCGTCAGATCATGGCGTTACGGCGATCCATCAGGAAACCGTCCTTTTTGACGAATTGTCGGTTGCCGAAAATATCTACCTGGGCCACGCGCCGCGCGGTGCATTCGGGTTGATCGACAGGAAAACGATGGCCGAGAAGGCGCGCGAAATCCTGGATGGGATTGGCGCAGCTATTGATCCCGAACACAAACTCAAAGACCTGGGCATCGCCAACAAGCATCTCGTGGCCGTCGCCCGCGCGCTGTCGATCGATGCCCGCGTGGTCATCATGGATGAGCCGACGGCTGCCTTGTCTCACAAGGAAATCGAAGAACTATATGAGCTGGTCGAGACCCTGAAGGCGCAGGGCAAGGCGATCCTGTTCATCAGCCACAAGTTTGACGAGATTTTCCGCATTGCGGACAACTACACCGTTTTTCGGGACGGCCAACTGATCGGCGACGGAGCCATCGCGGATGTCAGCGAACCTGATCTGGTCAAGATGATGGTTGGCCGCGATGTCAGCCAGATTTTTCCCAAGCGAGAGCCCAGCCCCGGTGAAACGGTCCTCGCGGTCGCAAACTATTCCCATCCGACAGAATTCGAAGACATCGGTTTCACGCTCCGCCAAGGCGAAATCTTGGGCTTTTATGGCCTCGTTGGCGCAGGCCGGTCGGAGTTCATGCAAGCCCTTTTCGGCATCACGCGCCCGTCTTCAGGCATGGTCGAGATTGACGGCGCACCAGTGGAAATCAGATCACCAGCCGATGCCGTGGAAAACGGCATCGTCTATGTGCCCGAGGATCGGGGCAAACAGGGCGCCATCCTTGACCTGCCGATCTTTCAAAACGTCACGCTGCCCTCACTTGGGCGCATCTCGAAAAAGGGCTTTCTGAAACTCGCCAAAGAATTCAGGCTGGCTCGGGACTACACCGAGCGGCTGGACCTGCGTGCGGCTTCGCTTGACACCCATGTCGGCAACCTTTCGGGTGGCAACCAACAGAAGGTCGTGATTGCCAAGTGGCTTGCGACCCAGCCCAAGGTCATCATCCTTGATGAGCCAACCAAGGGCGTGGACATCGGATCTAAGGCCGCTGTGCATGAGTTCATGGCGGAGTTGGCCGCCCAAGGTCTTGCCGTCATCATGGTCAGTTCGGAAATCCCCGAAATCCTTGGCATGTCCGATCGGGTCATCGTCATGCGCGAAGGCCGTATGGTCGCCGAATTGGAAAACTGGGATCTGCAACCCGAAACGCTCGTCCGCCACGCGGCCGGCATCTGAGGAAAGCTCATGCTGAAACGGATCGTCACATCACGCGAAGCCCTTCTGGTCGGTGCCATCATCCTTTTGCTGGCGCTGATTTCATCTCGGTTTCCGGGGTTCGTCACACCCGGCAACCTCGCCAATGTGTTCAACGACACTTCGCCACTGATCCTTCTGGCCATCGGGCAGATGATCGTCATCCTGACAAAGTGTATCGACCTGAGCGTCGCCGCAAATCTGGCGCTGACGGGTATGGTGGTTTCGATGGTGAATGTCATGGCGCCTGGATTGCCGATCGTCGTGATCCTTTTGATCGCCATAGGTCTTGGCACCATTCTGGGCATGATCAACGGCGTTCTCGTCTGGAAGCTGGCAATCCCGCCCATCGTCGTCACCCTTGGCACGATGACCATTTTCCGAGGCATCATCTTCGTGATCTCAGACGGCAAATGGGTCAACAGCCACGAGATGAGCGCCGCCTTCAAGGCCTTCCCACGCGTGGAAATCCTTGGGCTGCCAGTGCTCGGCTGGATCGCAATCATTGCCGTCATCGCCTTCACGATTGTCATGACCCGCACAACGTTGGGACGCGCATTTTATGCGGCGGGCGGTAATCCTCACGCCGCCACCTATGCCGGGATCAATGTGGGCAAGACTCAGTTCTGGGCCTTCACCATCTCGGGTGCACTGGCAGGACTGACGGGCTATCTCTGGGTTTCGCGGTTCGCGGTGTCCTATGTCGATATCGCTGGCGGCTTTGAGTTGGACGTCGTCGCGGCCTGCGTGATCGGCGGCGTATCCATCATGGGCGGCATCGGCACCGTGGGGGGCGCACTGCTTGGGGCGCTTTTCCTCGGCATTATCAAGAACGCCCTGCCGGTCGTCGATATCTCGCCTTTCTGGCAGTTGGCCATCTCAGGCGGCGCGATCATCATCGCGGTCGCACTGAACGCCCAGGCCAATCGTGAAAAGGGTCGCATCATCCTCAAACGCGCGGAGCATGCAACATGAGTACTACTGACCGTTTCGTCCCAGATCGCCTGCAATCGCCGCTCGAGCAAAGGCTGAAAAGCTGGGAAACACTGCTGCTTCTGGTGGCCATCGGGATTTTCGTCGCCAACAGCTTTGCATCGCCCTACTTCCTGAACGCCTGGAACCTGAGCGATGCGACCTTCAACTTCACCGAGAAGGCGATGATCGCTTTCGCGATGGCGCTTCTGATCATTTCCGGCGAGATTGATCTGTCGGTTGCTTCGATCATCGCCCTTGCCTCGACCGCAATGGGTGCCGCGGTTCAAATGGGGGTCGGCACGCCCGGGCTTGTGCTGATCGGGCTTGGCGTGGGCCTTATTTGCGGGGCGTTCAACGGAGTGCTTGTGACGCGTCTGGGCCTGCCTTCTATCGTTGTCACAATCGGTACCATGAGCCTGTTTCGGGGCATCAGCTTCATCGTGCTCGGAGATCAGGCCTTTCGCGGCTATCCCGAAAGCTTTTCGTGGTTCGGGCAGGGATACGTCTGGTGGGTGATCTCGTTCGAATTCGTGCTTTTCGCGTTCATTGCGCTGATCTACGCGATCCTGCTTCACAAAACCAACTTCGGCCGCGCAGTCTATGCAATTGGTAACAACGCGACAGGCGCGATGTTCTCGGGCATCCGCGTCCAGCGCGTCAAGTTCATCTTGTTCCTTCTGACTGGATTGATGTCGGGGGTCGCCGCGATCTGTCTGACCGCGCGGCTTGGCTCCACGCGTCCCTCTATTGCGACGGGTTGGGAACTTGAGATCGTCACGATGGTGGTCTTGGGTGGCGTCAGCATTCTGGGTGGTTCGGGCACGATTATCGGTGTTGTCATCGCGGCTTTCGTGATGGGGCTGGTAACCTTTGGCCTCGGACTTCTGAACGTGCCGGGCATTGTGATGTCGATCGTCATCGGCGCGCTTCTGATCGGGGTCATCGCGCTGCCGCGTCTGTGGTCAATGTGGCGGGCGCGGTGATGGAGAAATTCGCATTCAAGATGCAGCTCAATCCCGGTTGTCGCGCCGAATACATTAAGCGCCATGACGAGATCTGGTCCGAACTCTCGGACCTCTTGAAGACCGCCGGCGTCAGCGACTATTCGATCCATCTGGATGGTGAAACGAACATCCTTTTCGGTGTTCTCTGGCGCGAAGATGGTCACAGCATGGACGATCTGCCGAACCATCCCGTGATGCAGAAGTGGTGGGCGCATATGGCCGACATCATGGAGACGCGCCCAGACAACGAGCCGGTCGCCACGCCGCTTGAATGCGTCTTTCACATGCCATGACAGCCCATGTAGCGGTCATAGACATCGGAAAGACCAATGCGAAACTCGTGCTGGTTGACCGCGACACCCTGAACGAAATTGCAGTGATCACGCGCCCGAACACGGTTCTACCCGGTCCGCCCTGGCCTCACTTTGATGTCGAAGGGCATTGGGAATTTCTGATCGAAGGATTGCGAGGTTTTCACGCCGCGCACGGGGTCGATGCCATATCGGTGACAACACACGGTGCCTGTGCGGCTCTTCTTGACAGTGAAGGTAACCTGGCTGCTCCGATCCTGGATTACGAGTTTGCCGGGCCCAATGATCTGGCGGACGACTACAACGCGATCCGGCCGCCCTTCTCCGAGACCGGATCGCCGCGGTTGGCTGGTGGTCTGAACATCGGCGCGCAGTTGTTCTGGCAATTCAAGATGGATCCGGATCTGAAGGACAGGACGGCCCAGATTGTCACATACCCGCAATTTTGGGGCGCGCGGCTGACTGGTGTCACGGCGACGGATGTCACCTCGCTTGGATGTCACACCGATCTTTGGAACCCGGCGGCTGGTGCGTACTCCTCGTTGATTGATAGGCTCGATATCGCCGATATCTTGGCTCCGGTGCGCAAACCGTCGGATGTCCTCGGCCCGATCCTGCCAAAAATCGCTGCTGAGACCGGCCTGCCGGCCGATACCCCCGTCTATTGCGGCATCCATGATTCCAACGCATCACTGTTGCCTTATGTCCTGGCCGAAACGCCCCCATTCAGCGTCGTTTCGACCGGAACCTGGGTGATTGCGATGTCCATTGGCGGCAAGCACGTGGCGCTGGACCCCGACCTCGACACCCTGATCAACGTCACGGCCCATGGACAGCCCGCACCGTCCGCACGGTTCATGGGGGGGCGGGAACATGACCTGGCAACTGGGGGGGACTACCCGGATCCAACGGTTGATGACCTAGAGCACATCCTTTCGAACCAGATTATGCTCATGCCCGGTGTCGTTCCCGAAACGGGTCCATTCAAGGGTCTGACTTCCCGGTGGATTGGGCGTGAGCCGGAGGTCGGGTCCGGAGTGCGCGGCGCAGCGGTTGCCCTTTATTTGGCGCTTGTCACGGCTGAATGCCTCTCCAACATCGGGCAAGAAGGGGCCATAATTGTTGAGGGGCCTTTCGCAGGGAACCAAGTCTTTTTGGATATGCTGAGCATTGCGACGAATTCGGACGTGCGGCGTTCTCTCGGCTCGACAGGAACAAGTGCTGGTGCCGCATTACTCCTAGATGGAGCGGCTGCACCTCCGCCAGTCGAAAATAGTCGCATGTCTATCAGTGAAAAGACTGCCACGGAACTCCAGGGTTACGCCACCAAATGGGTGCGGGCACTGAAAGCGTGAGTGCACCTCCTTTGGTCCTGAATGTCTGGTAATTCGACAGTTGCTAGTCCAACACCGTGGTCTTGCTGCAATTGCGCACTGATGCTGCAACAGCATTAGCTGCGCTTGCATAAGTCCGCTCTGTCCGCACTGCCGTCCTTGGTTTAGCCCACGGCGAATGTCCGCTCACGTTTCGGCGACGAAAAGATGCGCTTCTTGTGGAACGTGCAATACGCCGGATTTGTCGTACTGGGCCAGCTCAGCGGCTACTTCTGCCACAACCGCTTCAGTAATACTGTCACCCGCCTTTCTGAGATCCACCTCAATCGGGAGAGCCATGATTTGTGCCCGTAGGTCTTCAAAACGGCGTTCAAGCACCAAGGCGTCATGATGGTTGATTTGGAAGCCTGCGTCCGTCAGAAGGTTCGAAATTAAGTCTCCATCGCGGAACGAAAACGGCGCCTTCGCCTTCGTCGCCGCGTCGGAACCAACATGTCTTTCGAGAGCATCTGCAAGCGCCCCATTGAATGGGGACACAGCGCGCCAACACGTCAGAAAGAGCTGCCCTTGATCACGCAGTACACGGTTAACTTCTGTTAAGGCTGCCGGCTTGTCGGGGAAGAACTGCAGGCCCTGTTGAATGAAAGCATAGTCAAACGTGCCGTCTTGATAGGGTATGTTGCATACATCCGCGGCGTGCCATTCAAAAGTATGATCAGATTCTGGTTGATTGGCCCGTGCAACTTCTATCATCGTTTCGTTTAGATCCACGCCGACAACGTGTCCTTTGCCAGATAAGGTCTTGGCGATCTCACGTGTCAAAGCGCCTGTTCCGCAGGCAATATCTATGACGTGCGCGCCATTCCGGAGGTTGATCTTCTCCATTGTCGCTTGCGCCAGTGGTCCAAACATAGCGGGTACACTATGGCTGTCGTATTTGAGAGCAGCTTCTTTGGTCAGCCGGAAATTGTCTGCGGCCATCAGCCTACCTTTCTGGCATTCGCCGTTTGTATCGACTGATTAAGGTTACACACAGTTGTCCGAAATGTCAGCTTCGTCCCGCAAAGCAGACTTCGGGCCGTGCTTTAGGTGCTGCACATGCGGCGAAGGTCCGCAAAGAGCCCAATGCAGTCGTCTTCTTCCGCTGTGGTGCTGCATAAAATAAAGAAATTTAGTGCTGGACCAACTTGTATG
>NZ_JBXWQP010000031.1:0-2341 GCF_059612445.1 Ruegeria sp. TASC047 | reverse complement strand
ACGCCGAAGTCGAAGCCCGCGTCCGCGCCCAGGTCGCAGACCTCTGCAACCGCTTCCCTATCTACCCGAACCTGTAAGCCGAAAGGTCCCAACCATGAGCTTTCATCCAATTGAACAAGCCCCCGCCCGTCTGAACCGCAGCGAGCTTGCCGTGCCCGGCAGCCAGCCCGGAATGTTTGAGAAGGCCGCGAAATCGGACGTGGATGTCATCTTCCTCGATCTGGAAGACGCCGTCGCGCCCGATGAAAAGGAACAGGCGCGCAGGAACATCATTCAGGCTCTGAATGATATCGACTGGGGCAACAAGACCATGTCGGTCCGGATCAATGGTCTGGACACCCATTACATGTATCGGGACGTCGTGGATGTTGTCGAACAGGCGGGCCAGCGTCTGGACCTGATCATGATCCCCAAGGTCGGGACAGCCGCAGATGTATATGCAGTCGACATGCTGGTGACCCAGATCGAAGACGCCAAGGGGTACAAGAAACGGATCGGGTTCGAACACATCATCGAAACCGCGCTTGGTATGCAGAATGTCAGCGCGATCGCGGCTGCATCAAAGCGCAATGAAAGCCTTCATTTTGGTGTCGCGGATTATGCCGCCTCGACCCGCGCGCGGACCACAATCATCGGGGGCGTAAACCCTGACTATTCGGTTCTGACCGACCCGAATACCGACGGAGGCCGCCTGACCCACTGGGGCGACATGTGGCACTACGCCCTTGCCCGCATGGTGGTTGCGGCGCGCGCCAACGGGCTGCGTCCGATTGATGGGCCTTTTGGCGATTTTCAGGACCCCGACGGTTACAAGGCCGCAGCAAAACGTGCCGCCGTTCTGGGCTGCGAGGGCAAATGGGCCATCCACCCCAGCCAGATCGCACTTGCCAATGAGGTGATGTCGCCCTCGGATGCCGAAGTTACCAAGGCACGGCGTATCCTTGTCGCCATGGCCGAGGCCGAGGCAGACGGAAAAGGTGCCGTGTCTCTGGATGGTCGTCTGATCGATTATGCCTCGATCCGGCAGGCCGAAGTGCTTGTTGAAAAGGCCAGTCAGATCGCTGCGGCCTGATCGCCTGCACCAAACCCGACCTGCGTGGGCGCATTGTCCACGCGGGCTCGGTGCTGCGTTGACTGGTGGATCACGAGACCAACGCGAAAGGTTATCCGTGTTCCGGGGCGACCGTCCCCAGAAATCGCTTGTTCCGAATTTCGTCCGGGCTGACGTCGAAGCTGCGTTGAAAGGCGCGTTTCAGCGCGACGGTCGATGAAAAGCCGGTCGCTGTCGAGATTTCGATCTGCGACATGTTGGTGAACTGCAATAGGCTCTGCGCCCGCTCCAGCCGTAGCTCTTTGTAGGTCGACAAAAGTTTCGCACCGGTTTTGCTTAGAAACCTTCGCTGTAACTGGCGAGTCGAGGTCCTGAGCACATTGGAAAGTTCCGAGATCGTCAAAGGATCTTCGATGTTTTCCTGCATCGCATCCAGCGTGCGCATGACAAGCTGATCACCTTTTGCACGGTGCACCAGACGGGCGGCAAGCGTGCTGCCGTGCTTTTGTGTGGGTTCCGTCAGTCCAATGTATCCGCGCAGTATGTCCGCGATATGTTCCCCGTGGTCGATCGACACAAATTCTGACAGCAGGCGCAGCGCGCTTAGCCGGGTGGTTGCGCTATGGGCGCACCCGTCTGCGGCCAGATGCGTGCCGGTGCCACAATCTTCCAGCCCGCCCTCCAGTGCAGCGGCTGCGAAATTCGGGTGGACAGCAACGGTGTTCCGGCCTGTTCTTCCGAGTTGCGGCAGAAGCAGCACCGCGCCGCCGACCAGTACAACCCGTGAAGACAGGTTCAGGACCTGCGATACCCAGAATCTGCGCGAATGTGGAATGGACCAGATGTTCTCCAGATCTCCCCAGAAAATCGCCGTTCGTCCGGCCCAGTATAACGGTCCACCCGCAGGTTCCGAGCCAGCGACACGAAGGTTGACCACATAGGTGCAGTCTTCGGCCAGAGTGTTTAACGCCTGATAGAATTCGATGACCATTCCAGCTGACGCCATAGCCGCTTCACCGTTGAGAATGACATCAATATGTTTCAATCTTTCGGATGCCTCACGCTTCGTTCCAGACAGATTGGCGTGATCATTTGCGAGGACATAGTGTTTCATTGTTCCTCCGACGATTTGGGCGTGGCAGCGCCCCGATTGGCGCTGCCCTCAGGGTGTAAATCCGATCCGTCAGGCTAATTGACGGATCGGACAGACACGGGTTTCACTCAGCGGCGTCTTCGTATGCGTCCATTGGTGGGCATGTGCAGACGAGGTTTCGGTCGCCGTATGCGTTG
>NZ_JBXWQP010000030.1:0-134351 GCF_059612445.1 Ruegeria sp. TASC047 | reverse complement strand
CTTCGGTCTCTTGTTTGCCATTCGTGGTCCTCCGTTTCCTAAACATAACGGTGGACCAGTTCAGTTGGGGAGGCTCAGTGCCACTGGCGACGTCGGTTCTCGTGTCGTGACTGAGGCCATTTCGCGTGGCCATGAGGTTACTGCGGCAGTTCGAAATGAGGCGGGGCTCAAAAAACTACCCAAAGGTGCCAAGCCGGTTGTTGCAGATGTCGCAGACCCTGCGGCATTGGCCACTGCGATGGCTGGCCAGGATTTGGCCATAAGCGCTGTGCGTACACCGGCCGGGCGTGAAGGCGAAGTTGTTGCTTTGACCCGATCCATCCTGCATGTCGCATCTCTTGTCCGTCTTCGTGTAATTATTATTGGGGGTGCCGCTCGTCTGCATATGCCCGATGGCAGCCCGCACACTGTCTTATCAGATCCAGACTTTCTGCCTGAAAGCATAGTCCCAACCGCACGTGCATCCATGGCGCAGTGGGAACTCTGTTCATCGGATGCCTCAGCAAACTGGACCTATGCCAGCCCGTCCGCCTTATTGCAGCCCGGTGAACGCCTAGGCGTCTTCAGAACCGACACAGATAACCTGATTGTTGATGACGCCGGCAACTCAGAAATCTCCATGGAAGATTTTGCAGTGGCAATTGTAGATGAGGCTCAATCGCCCAAATATCCACGCGCCGCCTTTACCGTAGGCTATTGAACCTCCAACGACCTAGTCGTTTTGGGAGAGCGCCCCGCCTGCAGTTCGCAAGCGGGGTATTTTCTCGAATGCGGTCTCGTCACGCGACCTTACGAATACGAACAGGCCGCACCACGGCATCGACAGTCGCTGACGTAAGGCAGCTATGAGCCGATTCAACAGGGCGGTCCATGGCGGCTGGTGAGATACTGCAGGCTCACCAATGACCGAGAAAAGCCCCATCGCCACAGGGCAGGTAAATGTCTCACCCAGGATGGCCAGACCCGGCATCACACCGACACCGGCGCGCAGATACGCCTGGCTTGCGATGTCCATGGACCCTAGCGTGTGCACCAGTTTGAAATTGATCGGCAGGGCCACACCAGTGCACAAATTCAATAGAACGCTTGTTGCCGCCAATGCTGTTACACTCGGCGTCAAGGTCCATGGCCGGTGCAGCAGCAGCTTAGCGCCCATCACCAAAACGCTCCGTCGGATCGCATGTCTGACTAAGGAAGTGTGACCGCCACTCTCACGAGTGGGTTTTTCCATCTTGATCTCTGATCAGAAACCATTCCCTGGGTACACGCAGCAAGCTGATGTTCAGATAATCAGCTTGGATCAAGGCAAACACATATTTTTGATTCACTTCTGCAACATTCTTGTGAATGCTTCATTGCTGTCTCTTTTCCGCCGGATTTGGTGCTGATAAGCAATGATTGAATATCGGGATGTTAAATAGTGCGAGTGGGCAGATGAGAGCCGGAGTTAACGGTCAGGTAGCCATTTCATGGGATCAAACTGAAATTGACGGACTCGAGGACGCGCCTCTGGCTTGTCTGGCCGTCGGCGCGGCTTGGTCATGGCGCGGACAGGCGATAGTGCTGAGCGCAGAAGCCGAGAGCAGCGTCGAACAGATTGGATATGCGCGGGGCGCTGCAACCCGTTTGCAGAACCGCTTCCCGATTGTCCGGGAAGTTTCCGGCCACGTGACCGGCGCTTTGACACTTACCAATGGGTCGCAGCGGTTTTCAGCCAACCTTGTTGCCGACACCAATGATGCAGCACCAACCATCGTTTTCGATGGCGCATGCCCGCCACGGGATGAAGAATTCTGGATCGTCGACGTGACCGATGTTGTGATGGTGCACAAGGCGGGTGTTGAAGGCGGCGGGAATGTCGTTGCATTTCCGGCCTGAACGCGACGTGTATTTTTCTTGATGAAAGCGGTGTGACAGCAATCGTCGCTATGCGCGCAGGCGCCTGCGCTGCCTGCGGCGAACATATCTTTGCAGATATTCGAAACTGCGTTGAATGCCGTGTTGACTCTGCCGGCTTTGCGGATATAAGCGCGGCTTCATTGGTGTTGGTGGCCCCCGCAAGGGGAAACCTGTCATGAGGGAAACCTCAAGAGGACAACGCCCTTCATAGTTGCCCGTTTGGGCATCGACCTAAAGAAGGAGATCAGCCGTGACCAAACGCACGTCTGCCAAGTACAAAATCGACCGCCGGATGGGCGAAAACATCTGGGGTCGTCCGAAATCCCCGGTCAACCGTCGTGAATACGGCCCCGGCCAGCACGGCCAGCGCCGCAAGGGCAAACTGTCGGACTTCGGTCTGCAGCTGCGTGCCAAGCAGAAGCTGAAAGGCTACTACGGCGACCTGACCGAAAAGCAGTTCCGCCGCATCTATGCCGAAGCCGAGCGTGTCAAAGGCGACACCGGTGAAAACCTGATCGGCCTGCTGGAGCGCCGTCTGGACGCCGTCGTCTATCGCGCCAAGTTCGTACCGACCGTCTTCGCTGCGCGTCAGTTCGTGAACCACGGCCACGTCAAAGTGAACGGCAAGCGGGTGAACATCCCCAGCTACCGCGTCAAAGAAGGCGACGTCATCGAAGTGCGTGACAAGTCCAAGCAACTGGCTGTTGTTCTGGAAGCTGTTGCCCTGGCCGAGCGTGATGTTCCTGACTACATCGATGCTGACCACTCGAAAATGACCGCAACGTTCGTTCGCGCACCGGGCCTGAGCGATGTGCCGTACCCGGTCATGATGGAACCGAACCTGGTCGTCGAATTCTACGCGAAGAACTGATCTTCGCATTCCGACCTGGAATTCAGAGCCGCACCTTTGGGTGCGGCTCTTTTCAATTTCAGCCCAGCAGAACGATATCTGACGCGCCTGCGCTACGACGCAGCTCGTGGATGTCTTTTAGTTCCGGGTCGTTGATCCATCCCAGCGCCGCGTCCCGGTTGGGAAAGGAAAGCAGGGCTGCAACGTCAGGCAAGTCCGGCGCGCCGTCCAGCGCGGTTGTTTCTGCGGTGGCGTGTTCGACCTTTCCGCCATGGCGGGCCAGTGCAGGCCCGGCCTGTTCGCGATAGGCGGCCAGCGCGTCGGGGTTCTTTATGGTAAGATTTGCGTAGGCATAGATCATGGCTTTGCTCCTTGATGTGTGGGCAAAAGCTAGGGTGTGATCTGCTTTGCGAAAACGCGTGTATTTGCATCAATGATGTGCGAATTTGCATGTATGGATATTCACTGGGATGATTACCGGGCCGTACTCGCCGTGGTCCGCAGGCGTACCCTGTCCGCTGCGGCACAAGTGCTTGGCGTCAACTACACAACTGTTGCCCGCCGTATAGCCCGCGCCGAAGCTGCGACAGGCGAAGTGCTGTTCGAGCGACTGACCGACGGGTATCGACCGACAGAAGCAGCGCACCTAGTCGCTGCGTATGCTGCCCGGATGGAAAGCGCAGAACACGCAATGCTGCGCGGTTTGTCAGGGCGGGATGCCCGGTTGGAAGGGCAACTGACCTTAACCGCGCCGCAACTGTTAATTGCCCATGTGCTGGCTCCGGCGCTGGGCGAGTTTGCTCAAAGGCACCCTGCTGTGTCTTTGCAGGTGCGCGCGGCAAACGAGATTCTAGATCTTAATCGACGCGAAGCCGACATTGCGATCCGGATCAGCCGCAACCCCGGCGATACGTTGAAAGGTCTGCGCCTGACGCAACAGCACAGCGCTTGTTTTGCCACGTCGGAATGGGCCGCGCGAATGCGGCAAGATCCGAATGCGCCCGTGGATTGGTTGCTTTACGAAAAGCAGCCGAACCTGCCGGACGGCGTCGACAAAATCTATCCAAACTCGCGGATACATATACGCTTTGATGACATGGTCGCGATGGCGGGTGCCGCACAATCAGGGTTGGGCGTTGTTCGTATGCCGGTGTTTCTGGGCCGCTCACTTCGGGGCTTGGTGCAGGTTCCGGTCCTTTCACCGCAACCCTACGCAGATATCTGGATCGTGGCGCACCCGGATGTTTGGCCTTCGGCAAAACTGGTCGCGTTCCGCGACATCATGGTGCCCTTTTTCAAACAAAAACGCCCGCTGTTTACGGCGTGATCATATCGGCAAAGGCCGTCCTTCGGCGATTGCTTCCATCGCGAAATACGACGTGACGCTGTCCAGCTCGACCTTTTCGATCAGCCGTTGATACACCTTGTCGTAAGACGCCATATCCTGTGTGACGACTTTCAGCTGATAATCGTAGTCACCACCAATCCGATGAAAATCCACGACCTCGGGGATCGTCAGAACGTGGCTGCGAAAGGCCTGTAGCCACTCGGCCGAATGATGCCGCGTGCGCAGCATGACAAAGACCACAAGGCTCAGGCCCAATTTCTCGCGTGCGATGCGGGCGGTTGAACCGATCAGGACGCCATCTTCGTTCAAAGCCTTCAGCCGCCGCCAGCAGGCGTTCTGGGAAAGCCCTGCACGATCCGCTAACTCCCGTTGCGACAGGGTGGCGTCCTTCTGCAGTTCTTTCAGAATGCGTGTGTCAATTTGATCCAATTTTGATGTCATTACAGATCATATGACACAAAAATTTTAAAATCAATGCAATAATAGGTGAAGTTTTCGCGCTGATAATAAATCACATTAGTCGGACAGTTAGGAGCCAATGCAATGTCCCTGTCCAAGTTTCGTGCGGAACTCTGTTCCACCGCTCACAATTCAAACCTGCGCGATGGGCTGATCGGAGAAAATGTTCTGATCCCGGGTCTGCATGGGGACGTGCCGCTTGTCTATGCGGATTACGTCGCTTCGGGTCGCGCCTTGCGGCAGGTCGAAGACTTTGTGGCGCAACATGTGTTGCCGTTTTACGCGAACAGCCACACCGAGGCCTCTTACTGCGGATCTTACATGACACATCTGCGCCGCGAGGCGCGGGCGGAAATAGCCCGCATTGTTGGTGCCCAGGAAGAGGACGCGGTGATCTTCACCGGGTCTGGCGCCACTGCGGGGCTCAACCGGTTGGTCAGCCTGCTCGGGGTGGCAGAGGCCGACCAACCGGTTGTCTTGATTGGTCCGTACGAGCATCACTCGAACATCCTGCCGTGGCGGGAAAGCAAGGCACTTGTGGTTGAAATCCCCGAGGCCGAAGGCGGCGGGGTTGACCTCGGGGCGCTGGAAACCGCGCTGTTGACCCATGCAGGCGCCGATCTTCTGATCGGTTCCTTTTCGGCGGCGTCCAATGTAACCGGAATTGTCACAGACCCTAATCCGGTGACGCGGTTGCTCAAGGCGCATGGCGCTGTGGCGATTTGGGATTACGCCGGGGGCGGGCCTTACCTGCCGATGGATATGGGGCCGGCGGACGCGCGCAAGGATGCGATCGTCGTTTCTCCGCACAAGTTCCCGGGCGGTCCGGGCGCGTCGGGTGTTCTGATCGTAAACCGGGCTGCGGCCAAACGGAACTGCCCCAGCTGGCCTGGCGGCGGCACCGTCAGTTTCGTGTCACCGTGGCGGCATGACTACAGCGCGGACCTGTCTGCGCGGGAAGAGGCGGGAACGCCCAACGTGATCGGTGATATCCGCGCGGCGCTGGCCTTTATCGTCAAGGATGTCGTCGGCACGGAAGAAATCGCAAGACGCGAGGCGCAGTACAACCAGATGGCGCTGGACGGGTGGAAGGATAACCCGCACCTGACATTGCTTGGGGTCAATAATTCGCATCGCCTACCGATCTTCTCTTTCCTTGTGCGCGACAACGCGGGACAGCCTGTGCATCAGCAGCTGTTTACCCGGATGCTCAGCGACGTCTACGGCATTCAGGCACGTGGCGGATGTGCCTGCGCAGGGCCTTATGCCCACCGCCTGCTGGGGATTGACCGCGCCGCGTCCGAGGCGCTGCACGCGGCCTTGTCTGCGGGTGAAGAGATGAAGAAACCCGGCTGGGTACGCCTGAATTTCTCGTACCTGATGAGCGAGGAAACGGTTCAATTCATCATCGACAGTGTCAATGACCTGTCCCGCCGTACCGAGGAATTCGTGCCGTATTACAACGCCGACCCGGCGACTGCGCGCTTCAAGGCCGCATGATGGAATTGTCGCTTTTCTCAATCCGTTGAGACAGGTATGAGGGGCCCATTCAACGGAGCCTCTCATGACCAAGATCACCCCGCAACCCGGCATTATGGACATCGCGCTTTATCAGGGCGGCCAGTCGCATGTGGCGGGGGTTGAGCATGTGATCAAGCTGAGCTCGAACGAGAACCCGTTCGGCCCCAGCCCCAAAGCAATTGAGGCGGTGCGCGACAGCGCGGCAAATTTACATCGGTACCCCAACACCGACCACGCCAGTTTGCGCGCTGCTATCGGCGCACGTCACGGGCTGGACCCTGCGCAGATCATCTGCGGTGTCGGCAGCGACGAGGTGCTGCAATTCATCGCTCAGGCCTATGCAGGGCCGGGGGATGAGGTGGTCTATACCGAGCACGGGTTCTCCATGTACCCGATCATTGCCCGCATGGCAGGTGCCACGCCGGTCATGGTGGCCGAGCGCGACCGCAAAGTTGATGTGGATGCCATTCTGGCCGCCGTAACCAGCCAGACGCGGATCGTGTTTGTCACCAACCCCGGTAACCCGACCTCGACCATGATCTCGAACGACGAACTGGACCGTCTGGCGCAGGGTCTGCCCGATACCTGCCTGATGGTCTTGGACGGCGCCTATGCGGAATTCGTCGACGATTTCGATGGCGGTGCGTCCTTGGTGGATGCGTATGAGAACGTGATCATGACCCGTACATTCTCGAAAGTGTACGGGCTGGGCGGGATGCGGGTCGGCTGGGGGTATGCGCACCAATCGATTATCGATGTTCTGAACCGGGTGCGTCAGCCCTTCAACCTGTCTTTGACAGCTCTGGCCGCAGCCGAAGCAGCGATCAGCGACGTCGAATTCCTGACGTTCTGCCAATCCGAAAATGCGCGCCTTCGGGTGTGGCTGGCCGAGGAGCTGGACAAGGTCGGCGTACCCTCGGACCCGTCCTGCACCAACTTCATCCTCGCGCGTTTTGCCGACAGGACCGAGGCCGAGGCCTGTGACGACTATCTGAAAACGCAGGGTTTGATTGTCCGCCGGGTTGCAGGCTACAACCTGCCGAATGCCCTGCGGATCACCGTGGGCGATGAGGAAGCCTGCCGCCGCGTCGTTGCGGCGATTACAGCATTCAAAGAGGGCGCAGCATGAGCCAGATTTACGACCGGGTTGCGCTGATCGGGCTGGGCCTGATTGCCTCCTCCATGTTCTGGGCGATCAAGCGTGGGGGCCTGGCCGGGGAAGTGACCGGCTATGCCCGGTCCGAGACGACACGTGACACGGCGCGCAGAATCGGGCTGTGCGACCGCGTCTGTGACACGGCGCGCGAAGCGGTCGAAGGTGCGGATCTTGTCGTTCTTTGCGTGCCTGTGGGGGCAATGGGGGCCGTCGCAGAAGACATCGCGCCCGTGCTTAAACCCGGCGCGACCCTGTCGGACGTGGGGTCGGTCAAGCGGCATGTCATTCAGGCGGTTCAGCCGCATGTCCCCGAAGGTGTGCATTTCATTCCCGCGCATCCTTTGGCTGGGACAGAGCATTCCGGTCCGGAATCGGGTTTTGCCAAATTGTTCGATAATCGCTGGTGCCTGCTGGTGCCTGTCGAAGGGACCGACCCGGATGCAATCGCCCGCCTTCGGGCGTTGTGGGAAGGTATGGGGTCCCATGTGGATGAGATGGACGCCGATCATCACGATCTGGTTCTGGCCGTCACGTCCCATGCGCCGCACCTGATCGCCTACACGATGGTTGGTGTGGCCGACGATCTGCGCCGGGTGACCGATAGCGAAGTGATCAAATACTCGGCTGCGGGTTTCCGGGATTTCACCCGCATTGCGGCATCTGACCCGACCATGTGGCGTGATGTGTTCCTGTCCAACAAAGATGCGACGCTGGAAATCCTGGGCCGGTTCACGGAAGAGCTGTTTGCGCTGCAACGTGCCATCCGCACCGGGGACGGGGAACATTTGTTTGACTACTTCACCCATACCCGTGCTATTCGTCGCGGCATCATCGATGCAGGGCAGGACACCGACGCACCGGATTTCGGGCGGGGAAAGGCAGGTTCATGAGGTCATACCGGGGGCAATTTCTGATCGGGATCATGGCGTTGTGCGCCATGACCACACAGGCAGCACCTCTGGAACGATCTCTGGTCCCACCTGCACGTCCGATTCTGTACCAGCACAACGTACAGGTTGTGTCCGCCGTTGCCCCGGTGTCCGTCGCGGCCATAACCGATCTGCGCCCCATTTCACGCCCGGTTTCACCGCAGGTCACTGCCGCCCTGGCGCGACCATCGGAATTGCCGCTGCTGGGGCCCGACACCTCGCTGATGCCTTACATGAGACCTGAATCGCTTGAACAGCAGGTGCTTTTCAAAAAACGCAAGCTGCGCAAAGGGTCCGTTTGCGGAGATATCGCAATTCAGGGCAAGCCCGTCGGCAGGGTCGGCAGCGAGAATTCAGCCTGTGGCGTAAAAGATGCAGTTCAGATCACCTCTGTTTCCGGTGTGGCACTCAGCCGTCCGGCGACAATGGATTGCGGCACCGCAGTTGCGCTGAACAAATGGGTCGACAAGACAGTCAAACCCACCTTCAAACGCCGCGGCCCCGTGGTCGAGTTGCAGGTGGCGGCTCATTATGCCTGCCGAACCCGCAACAATCGTAAAGGCGCGCGGATTTCCGAGCACGGCAAAGGACGCGCCATCGATATTTCAGCCTTCAAAATGGCCGATGGTGAGGTAGTGACCGTCCTCGCTGGATGGCGCAAGAACCCGTCAAAAAAGCAACTGCAGAAGATCTGGCGCGGCGCCTGTGGCCCGTTCGGCACCGTTTTGGGGCCGAACTCGGACAGCTACCATCGCGATCATTTCCATCTGGATACGGCACGCTACCGCAGCGGAGCGTATTGCCGTTAACGCAGGATCAGCCGCGGGGCAGGGCCCAGCGGCACCGGCCCCAGGGCGACAAAACCATCCCGGAAGTTCAGCTGAAGGTCCAGCGCGTTGGGGTTGCCACCCAGCCCTGCCAGAAAATTCAGTGCGCGGGTGACAGGATTGACCGCCTGATCGGGCAGGGCGCCAGCCGCGTTTGCCATGTCGATCATATCACGCCAGTTCTCGGCCTTGACGGCGATCTCGCCACTGGGAACACCCTGCGCGTCTACATCCAGTTTACCGGCAGCAAACAGACGCAACCCACCCCATTTGATCTCGGCCAGTCGCAGGTCGATGGCCACGGGCTGTGGTCTGCTGTCCTCCAGAGCTGACCTGTCCCAGACTTTGCTGAACGTGGTGACCATGTCCAGTTCCAGCGTTTCGAAGGACTGCGGCAGCGAAGCCGCCGAATTCATAAGGGCCCGCAACCGGTCACCGGGTGTGAACCCATCCGCGCGGGCGGTAATGGCATAGGCTTCGGGCTGGGATGTTTGCGCCATGATCAGGCTCAGGGTGTCCCCTGCGGCCAGTGCAGTGGTGTTCTCGGTCACCGACCACGCCCCTGCCGTCAGCGCCAGTTTCTCAAGCACAAGCGAAACGCCGGGCTGCAACTGTAGTTCTGCAATCAATTCATCGGCAACAATCGTTGAGGTTTGATCGTAGTAAGACAGTCGTTGCGGCGTCTCGGCAAACCGCAGCACCTGCCGGCCGGGCCAGATCGCGGGGCTTTCGAATTCGATCCAGTCCGCACGCCAGGCTGTGCCATTCACCGGATCTGCAAGGGCAGGGTTGTTCAGACGAGTCACGTGATGGGTCGGATACCCTGCCGTTGCCACGTCCGAGAAATCAGCCAGCCAGCCGCGCGCCTGTTGTTGATCAAACCAGCCAGTGATTGCCGCGCGCAGACCATATCCGGCGACAAACCAATATGCGCTCCACAGGACGCCGATAAAAATGATCACTCGTATGACACGGCGCATGAGCTTTGGCCCTTTTTCCTGCCTCGGAATTGATGTTTATAGGCCCAAACGGGCAAGGACCAGTGCAATGACGATGTGGGTTTTCGGTTATGGATCGCTGCTGTGGAATCCGGGCTTTCCGGTCGCGCGCAGCGAACGTGCGACATTGCATGGCTATGCCCGGTCCTTCTGCATGAGCTCGATCCACCACCGGGGAACCGAGGAAGAACCGGGGCTGGTGCTGGCGCTGGACGAACAGGCAAACGCGATTTGCACCGGTCTGGCCCTTGCGGTTGAAACCGGTCACGAAGACCGCACCCTGCACGAACTGCGCGAGCGCGAGCTGATTTCGTCGGCCTATGTCGAACGTATGCTGGATGTGCACCTGGAAAATGGCGACATCGTCAACGCCGTGACCTATGTGATCGATGCGGACCACGTGCAATACTGCGGTGGCATGCCGTTGGAGGATCAGGCCCGGATCATCGCCCATGCGGTTGGCGGACGCGGCCCGAATGACGAATACCTTTACAATACCGCCGAACATCTGGCCGAGATAGGCCTGCGCGACCCCGATCTTGAGTGGTTGGCGCAACGGGTGCGCAGTATTACCGCATAAACTCTTGGCGTCACCAGTGGAATTTCGCTAGTTTCGACGCAGAGCAGGCAAATACCGGGAACCACGCGCATGGCGCAGGCACATCAGGGCGCGAGACCCCATTTCTCGCATCCAACACGGCAGATTCTGTTGATGTTGATGGCGATCGGCCTGTCCGGGCTGGGTGTGTTTCTGGCGCTGCCCTATGTGTTACCGGTGTTCTTCGCCAACCCGTACCTGAACGGCTTTATCCTGATGGTGTTTCTGATCGGCGTTCTCGCCTGTTTCTATCAGGTGACACAACTGATCGGGTCCGTGCGCTGGATCGAGGCCTTTGTTGGCGGTGTTGTTCGCGAAGACGCCCGCACGCCGCAATTGCTTGCACCTTTGGCCTCGTTGCTGCGCGAACGGGGCGCGCGGTCGCAGATCAGTTCGACCTCGACCCGCTCCATTCTGGATTCCGTGGCCGAACGGGTCGAGGAAGAGCGGGAGATCACCCGCTATATCACCAATGTGCTGATCTATCTGGGTCTTTTGGGTACGTTCTTCGGACTGGCGACAACCGTACCTGCCATCGTCGATACGATCCGCAGCCTTAATCCGCAGGAGGGCGAAGAAGGGCTGGCCGTATTCAACCGCCTGATGACCGGGCTCGAAGCGCAGTTGCAGGGGATGGGCGTTGCGTTCGGATCGTCTCTATTGGGTCTGGCCGGGTCGCTGATCGTCGGTCTGCTCGAAGTTTTCGCAGGGCACGGCCAGAACCGTTTCTATCGCGAGCTCGAAGAATGGCTGTCTTCGATCACCCGTGTAGGTTTCGCGGGTGGAGAAGAAGGCGGTGCCGAAATTGCCGTGCTCACGCCGGTGCTGGACGCCATGTCCGAACAGATGGACGCGTTGCAGGATCTGTTCTCTGCGCAGGAAAGCGACCGGGCCGAGGTTTCCGCCAAGCTGGGTTTGCTGGTCGATGTGATCGGTGAGATGAACAACCGTCAGGCCAATACCGAAAGTGTCACAGCGGCGTTGGAACGCGTGGCGCTGGGTCAGGAAGCCCTGCTGGATCACATGCGCGATCACGGTGCGGGTGAAGGTATCGACGCCGAAAGCCGGATGCGCCTGCGCTCGATGGATGTGCAGCTGCTGCGTATCCTCGAAGAGATATCGGCGGGCCGTCAGGAAAGCATGAACGAGTTCCGCAAGGATATTGAACTGCTGGTCAAGGCGCTGACCCTGCCGCGCGGTGCGGTACGCACCTCGCCGGAAGGAGAATAGCCCATGGCGCTGTCCCGCCGCACCGGTCAACGGTTCCAGGGCTCGGTCTGGCCCGGTTTCGTCGACGCGATGACGGGGCTGTTGATGGTGCTGACCTTTGTGCTGACCATCTTCATGGTGATCCAGTTTGTGCTGCGCGAAACCATCTCAGGTCAGGAAGACGAACTGACCACATTGGCCGACGAAATCGCGGCGCTGGCGGGGGCGCTGGGGCTGGAAGAACGCGAAAACAGCCGGTTGCAGGCGCGGCTTGGGGCGTTGAATACCACCCTGTCGCAGGCCGAAGACGATCTGGCGCAAGCCCAGTCACTGATCGCATCACTGACCACCGAGCGCGACCGTCAGGCTGCCGCGTTGGATCAGGCACAGACCCGGATCACCAATTTCGAAGCGCAAGTTGCCGCCCTGCTGGCCGAACAGGAACGGGCACTGGGTGATATTGCAGCGCTTGAGTCGCAGCGCGCGAAACTGCTGACCGAGCAGGAGGCGTTGAACCTGGCGCTTGCCCAAAGCCGCGAGGAAATCGACGCACAGACCGAAGCCGCCCGTTTGGCCGCTGCCCGTCGGGAAGCACTGGAAGCACTGGTGGCGGATCTGGAGCAAGGCAGCGCCGACCGAGACGCCCAGATCACCAACCTTGAACAGCAGCTCAGCGATGAAGAGGCCGCCCGTCTGGCCGAAGCCGCCGCCGCCGAAGCATTGCGTAACCGCCTTCAGGATGCCGATGCCGAACTGACGGCCATGACACTCGCACTCGAAGCGCAACGCAAAGAGGCTGAAGACACACTCACCCTGCTGGCGGCAGCACAAGCGGCGCGTGCGGAGTTGGAGCGTCAGTTTGGTGAAGTGAACCCGGATGAACTGCGGGCCCAGCTTGAAGCCGCTTTGCAGGCGCAGACACAAGCGCAGGCGGATGCCGATGCGCAACGCTCTCTGGCCGAGCAGCGGCAGGCCTTATTGGACCTCGCCAATGCGACGCTTTCGGATGAAAAAGAAATCTCTGCCGAGGCGCAGCGAGAGGCCGCCCTGCTGAACCAGCAGATCGCCGCCCTGCGCGGGCAATTGGGCTCTTTGCAGGCTTTGCTTGATGATTTCGAAGAACGCAACGCCGCCGCCGAGGTGCAGATTCAGACCTTAGGGCAGGACCTGAACGCCGCACTGGCCCGTGCCGCATCCGAAGAACGCAGGCGCCGACTGCTGGAAGAAGCGGAACGCCTGCGCCTTGAGGCCGAAGCCAAGGCTCTGGCCGGGCAGAACCAGGAACTGGCGGCACAGGCCGAGGACCTGCAACGCTATCGCTCGGAATTCTTTGGTCGTTTGCGGGACGTCCTTGGCGGTCAGGAAGGGGTGCGCATCGAAGGCGACCGGTTCGTGTTCTCGTCCGAGGTTCTGTTTCCGACCGGGTCCGCCGTGCTGTCCGCAGAAGGGCAGCAGGAAGTCGCCAAGGTGGCCAGCATCCTGCGCAGTGTCGCTGCTGAAATCCCGACCGGTCTGAACTGGGTGATCCGGGTCGACGGCCATACCGACAACGTTCCTCTGGCCGGGTCGGGCCGGTATCGCGACAACTGGGAGCTCAGCCAGGGTCGCGCGCTGTCGGTTGTGCGCTATATGGTTGACGCGCTGGGCATTCCGCCCAACCGCCTTGCAGCCAACGGGTTTGGTGAATTCCAGCCCGTAAACCCCGCTGACACGCCCGAGGCACACGCGCAAAACCGCCGGATCGAGTTGAAGCTGACCGAAAGGTAAGGTCACTGGCCCTTAGCAGCCACGAAAACAAACAGCCGATCCGCAACCGGTTATTGGCGATACCGACCCCAGCGACCCGAACCGTTGGAAAATCAAGGCGGTGCATGTCCGCCAGACGTTTCACACGCAGCCTAACCGAGATAGCTAACGCGCCCCCGGTTGAGCAGATAAGTCCTTGCCTGTGCTGGGCGAAACAAAAAAAACCCGCCTTGGTAGGCGGGTTTTCTGTTAAATGCGGCGGGCGATCAGTCCGCCGTCAGAAGCGGAGGCTTGTCACCCGAAATGCGCGGTTGATCCGGGCCAAGGATCTCAAGATCCAGATCACCTTTCTTGACCGAGACACGGACCACACCACCTTTTGCCAGCTTGCCAAACAACAACTCTTCGGCCAGCGGTTTCTTGATGTATTCCTGAATGACGCGGCCCAGCGGGCGCGCACCCATCTTGTCGTCATACCCTTTATCCGCCAGCCATTCGGCGGCTTTGGGTGTCAGATCAATGGTCACACCACGATCCAGCAACTGCGCTTCCAGTTGCAGGACGAATTTCTCGACCACCTGCAAAATGACCTCTTTCGGCAGCGGCGCGAACGAGATCACGGCATCCAGACGGTTGCGGAATTCCGGCGTGAACATGCGTTCAATCGCGGCGGTGTCTTCGCCTTCGCGACGGTCACGACCGAACCCGATCGCGGCCTTGGCCTGCTCTTGCGCCCCCGCGTTCGAGGTCATGATCAGTACCACGTTGCGGAAGTTCACCGTACGGCCGTTATGGTCGGTCAGTTCCCCATGGTCCATCACCTGCAACAGGATATTGAACACATCAGGGTGCGCCTTTTCAATCTCGTCCAGCAGCAACACACAATGTGGATGCTGGTCGACACCGTCGGTCAGCAGGCCTCCCTGATCGAACCCGACATAGCCCGGAGGTGCGCCGATCAGACGGCTGACCGCGTGTTTCTCCATGTATTCCGACATGTCGAAACGCAGAAGTTCAACGCCCAGCGTATCCGCAAGCTGCTTCGCCACCTCGGTCTTGCCTACACCGGTCGGGCCGGCAAATAGATAGTTGCCGATGGGCTTTTCGGGTTCCCGCAGGCCGGCACGGGCCAGTTTGATTGCGCTGGCCAGTGCCTCGATCGCCAGATTCTGACCAAACACCACCCGTTTCAGCGAGGCTTCGAGGTCTTTCAGCACCTCGGCATCGTCCTTGGTGACGTTCTTGGGCGGGATGCGGGCGATCTTGGCAACCACGGCCTCAATCTCTTTGACGCCGATGGTCTTGCGCCGTTTGCTTTCCGCCACCAGATGCTGCGCCGCGCCAGCCTCGTCAATGACGTCGATGGCCTTGTCGGGCAGCTTGCGGTCGTTGATGTAACGTGCCGATAGCTCGACCGCCGTTTTGATCGCATCAGCGGTATACTTGATGTCGTGATGTTTTTCGAAATAGGGCTTCAGACCGCGCAGGATCTTGACGCTGTCTTCAACCGAAGGCTCGTTCACATCGATCTTCTGGAACCGGCGCGACAGGGCGCGGTCCTTTTCAAAATGCTGGCGAAACTCTTTGTAGGTGGTCGAGCCCATGGTGCGCAGCTTGCCGCCCTGCAATGCAGGCTTCAGCAGGTTCGAGGCATCCATTGCCCCGCCCGAGGTTGCACCAGCACCGATCACGGTGTGAATTTCGTCGATGAACAGCACCGCATCGGGGTGCTCTTCCAGCTCGGTTACAACCGCTTTCAGGCGTTCCTCGAAATCGCCGCGATAACGGGTCCCGGCCAGCAGCGCACCCATGTCCAGCGAGTAGATGGTGGTGTTTGCCAAGACATCCGGGGCTTCTCCGGCGACGATCTTGTGCGCCAGACCTTCGGCGATGGCGGTTTTGCCCACGCCCGGATCACCCACCAGCAGCGGGTTGTTCTTGCGGCGGCGGCACAGCACCTGGATACAGCGTTCCACCTCATCCGCGCGCCCGATCAGAGGATCGACATCACCCGCACGCGATTTCGCGTTCAGGTCAATGCAATATTTCCCAAGCGCACTTTCCTTTTGTTCCGTGTCGCCGGAACCTGACTGAGCTTCTTCTTCCACTTGATCCGCACCGGATACCGACCGGCTTTCGCCATACGCGGGGTCTTTGGCCACGCCATGGGCGATGAAATTGACCGCGTCATACCGGGTCATGTCCTGTTCCTGCAGGAAATAGGCGGCATTGCTTTCGCGTTCAGCGAATATCGCGACCAGCACATTGGCACCGGTCACTTCGGTCCGGCCCGAGCTTTGTACATGGATCGCGGCGCGTTGAATGACGCGCTGGAACGCTGCCGTTGGTACGGCTTCGGACCCGTCAATATCTGTGACCAGATTTGAAAGATCTTCGTCTATGAACTCAACCAGAGTGCTGCGCAACTCGTCCAGATCAACACTGCACGCTTTCATGACGCGCACCGCATCGGGTTCTTCCAGAAGCGCCAGCAGCAAATGCTCCAGCGTTGCAAATTCGTGTCGCCGTTCATTCGCAGCCGCCAAGGCCGCGTGGATGGCTTGTTCCAGTGTGCTCGAGAATGAAGGCACGCGGGTGCTCCTCTGTCTTGGGTCAGAAGGGGGCGGGCTTTCGGCCGGAACCCCATCCCAACCATGTCCTCATACTATTAGAGTTTGGTTGATCGTGGCCCGGCTTCAAGGGTTTTCTTTCACTTGACAGTCACATTTGTTGTGACCGTGGCCGTGAAGAGGGGCAAATAAGCATCAGAACCTGTCTTTTCTACCCCGAATTTCGGCGAAAACCGCCACAGGATCGGCGTTTTCCATGCCAAGATGGGCCTGAATCGCCGGATCCGTGGCCCTCAGGAACGGGTTGGTGGCTTTTTCAAGCGCCAAAACCGACGGGACAGTGGCTACGCCAGCGGCGCGGGCGCGGTCGATACCTGTCATTCGTTGTTTCAGCGCAGCGTTCTTGGGATCGATGGTAATGGCGAATTTCGCGTTGGATTGTGTATATTCGTGCCCCGAGCAGACCAGGGTGTCGTCCGGCAAAGCGGCCAGCTTGCTCAGCGACGCCCACATCTGCGCTGGGCTGCCTTCGAACAGACGCCCACACCCGAGGGCCATCAGGCTGTCAGCGGTAAAGACGACTGCGCTTTGCGGAAAATAAAACGCGATATGACCAACTGTGTGCCCCGAAACGTCCAGCACCTCGACCAGTTCGCCACCCACCTCAAAGCTGTCGCCTTCGGCAACCTGCTGGTCCAGCGGGGGCAGGCGGTGCGCGTCGGCGGCCGCACCGATGACCTTTGCGGGGTGATGGGTCAGAATTTCGGGCAGCCCTTCAACGTGATCCCAGTGATGATGGGTCAGCAGCACATGTGACAAGCTCCATCCCCGATCTTCCAGCGCTGCAAGAATCGGCGCGGCTTCGGGCGCATCGATCAGCGCAGTCTGGCCATTGCCGCTGTCATGGGCCAGAAAGGCGTAATTGTCGCTGAGGCACGGGATTGTAACGATTTCAAGAGGCATGGCCTTTTGCCCTTTCATTGCTAGACTGCGCCCAGCTAAGCCGATTGACCGGATGTCCGCAATGCATCTTGATGTGCAGGATCTGAGGAACTTCTACTACCGCAGCACCCTTGGGCGCGCGGCACAGGCAGCTATTCGCGGGCGGCTGACCGAGCTCTGGCCCGAAGCCAAAGGTCAGACCGTTGCCGGTTTTGGCTTTGCCGTGCCGCTATTGCGCCCTTATCTGGCCGGTGCGCGCCGGGTCATCGGGCTGATGCCCGGCCCGCAGGGCGTGATGCCCTGGCCTGCGGGGATGCCCAATGTCTCGGTGCTGACAGAAGAAACCCGGTGGCCCATTGAAACCGGTCACGTGGACAAGCTGGTGGTGATGCACGGGCTGGAAACATCCGAGCGGCCAAACCAGCTGCTGGAGGAATGCTGGCGCGTTCTGGGCCCTGGTGGCAGGGCCGTGTTCATTGTTCCGAACCGGGCGGGTCTATGGTCACGTACGGACAAAACGCCATTTGGCTTTGGTCGTCCCTATTCCGCCACTCAGCTGGAAAATCAGCTCAGATCACATTACTTCCTGCCCGAGGCGCATTGCTCGGCTCTTTACATGCCGCCGTCCTTCCGGCGATTCTGGTTGAAATCGGGCAGTCTGATCGAAAAAACCGGCCAGCGCATCCCAACTGTCATGGCGGGCGGGGTGCTGATGGTTGAGGTCACAAAGAACATCCACCCGCCCCGGGGTAATGTTGCCAAAAATGCCGTAAGAAAGCCGATCAAGGCGCTTGACGGTCTTCTAAAGCCTGCATGACAACCGCGTGCATCCCAAAGTGACAAATTCGCGAGAAAAAAGTCACAGGAATCGCAAAAATCTGCATATTCGTAACATTTTTCAACTGCCGCGACCGGTCCAAACGGTCGCACTTGGTGTAAGTGCATGAAAATTAACATTTTGTGGATAAATCTGTTACCGCTATAGCGTATTGCTTGGTTGGTTCACCTCTGCTACATCCCCGGTGATTTTGATCCCCGACCGTCTGGCCGGGGTTTCCTCACGCCCCAAGGTAGCGGCCGCTACCCAAAATCGGGGCCTCAAATATCGGAAGGGTGGACGTGTCCGAACCAGCTTCGATTTCCACAGGCATCGCCGAGCGCTATGCCACCGCGATCTTCGAGATCGCAAAAGAGAATAATGACCTTGCGGGTCTGGAATCCGGCATCAATGATCTGGCAGCAACACTGGGCGACAGTGCCGACCTGCGTGACCTGATCGCATCGCCGCTGGTTTCACGCGCCGAGCAGGAAGCTGCAATTACCGCGATTGCTGACAAGATGGGCCTGAACGCCATCCTGCGCAACACGCTGGGTCTGATGGCGCAGAAACGCCGCCTGTTTGTTGTGCCGCAACTTGTGCAGGTGCTGCGCGACATGCTGGCAGATGAGCGTGGCGAAGTGACCGCCGATGTCGCCTCGGCCAAGGCGCTGACCAAGACACAACTGGAAAAACTGTCCAAGACGCTGTCCGAGCGTGTGGGCAAGACCGTAACTATCAATGCGACCGTTGATGAAAGCCTCATCGGCGGTCTTGTCGTCAAAGTGGGCTCGAAAATGATCGACAGTTCGATCCGTTCGAAGCTGAACTCCCTACAGAATGCAATGAAAGAGGTCGGATAAATGGGAATCCAAGCTGCAGAGATTTCTGCAATCCTGAAGGACCAGATCAAGAATTTTGGTCAGGAAGCCGAAGTGGCCGAGATCGGTCGCGTGCTGAGCGTCGGTGACGGGATTGCCCGTGTATATGGCCTGGACAACGTTCAAGCCGGTGAGATGGTCGAATTCCCCGGCGGCATCATGGGTATGGCGCTGAACCTGGAAAGCGACAACGTCGGTGTCGTTATCTTCGGTTCCGACCGTGACATTAAAGAAGGTGACACTGTCAAGCGCACCAACTCGATCGTGGACGTTCCAATCGGTGACGAGCTGCTGGGCCGTGTTGTTGACGGTCTGGGCAACCCGCTGGATGGCAAAGGTCCGATCAATGCCACCAAGCGCGGCGTTGCAGATGTCAAAGCGCCTGGCATCATCCCGCGTAAATCGGTGCACGAACCGATGGCAACCGGCCTGAAATCGGTTGACGCGATGATCCCGATTGGCCGCGGCCAGCGCGAGCTGATCATTGGTGACCGCCAGACCGGTAAAACCGCCGTGGCTCTGGACACGATCCTGAACCAGAAGGTCTATAACGAAGCAGCAGGCGACGACGAGTCGAAAAAACTGTACTGCGTTTACGTTGCGATCGGTCAGAAACGTTCGACCGTTGCCCAGCTGGTGAAGAAACTGGAAGAATCCGGTGCGATTGAGTATTCGATCGTTGTCGCTGCAACCGCGTCCGACCCGGCGCCGATGCAGTTCCTGGCACCCTATGCCGCAACCGCGATGGCGGAGTATTTCCGTGACAATGGCCGCCACGCGCTGATCATCTATGATGACCTGTCGAAACAGGCCGTGTCCTACCGTCAGATGTCGCTGCTGCTGCGCCGCCCGCCGGGCCGCGAAGCTTATCCGGGTGACGTTTTCTACCTCCACTCCCGCCTGCTGGAACGTTCGGCGAAGCTGAACGAAGACTTCGGCGCAGGTTCGCTGACCGCTTTGCCGGTTATCGAAACCCAGGGTGGTGACGTTTCGGCCTTTATTCCGACCAACGTGATCTCGATCACCGACGGTCAGATCTTCCTGGAAACCGAACTGTTCTATCAGGGCATCCGTCCTGCTGTGAACACCGGTCTGTCGGTTTCGCGTGTGGGCTCGTCGGCTCAGACCGACGCGATGAAATCGGTTGCCGGTCCGGTCAAGCTGGAACTGGCTCAGTATCGCGAAATGGCGGCCTTTGCACAGTTTGGTTCCGACCTCGACGCCGCAACCCAGCAGCTGCTGAACCGCGGTGCGCGCCTGACCGAGCTGATGAAGCAGCCGCAGTACTCGCCGCTGACCAACGCGGAAATCGTCTGCGTCATCTTCGCGGGCACCAACGGTTACCTCGACAAGATCGATGTCTCAGACGTTGGCCGCTACGAGGCTGGCCTGCTGGCGCATCTGCGCGGCAAGCACGCTGACCTGCTGCAGTGGATCACCGACGAAGATCCGAAGATCAAAGGTGACGCGTCCGACAAACTCAAAGCAGCGATCGACGAATACGCCGCGACCTTCGCTTGATAGGAGGTTCCGATGCCTAGTCTGAAGGACCTTAAAAACAGGATCGAGTCGGTCAAATCGACCCGCAAGATCACCAAGGCCATGCAGATGGTCGCGGCCGCAAAACTGCGCCGCGCCCAGGAATCTGCCGAAGCCTCACGCCCTTATGCCGAGCGGTTCAATGCCGTGATGGCGGGGCTGGCGGCGTCGGTCGGGGGCAGCGACAGCGCCCCCAAGCTGCTCCGTGGTACGGGCAGCGATGATGTCCATCTGCTGGTTGTTATGACAGCTGAACGCGGCCTGTGTGGCGGCTTCAACTCGAACATCGCCAAGCTGGCCCGTCAAAAGGCGGAAGAGCTGCGCGGCAAGGGCAAGACGGTCAAGATTCTGACCGTCGGCAAGAAAGGCCGCGACGCGCTTAAGCGTGATTTTGGCGATCTGTTCGTTGGGCATGTGGACCTGAGCGAGGTCAAGCGTCTGGGTTATTCCAACGCGCAGGACATCGCAAAGGACATCCTGTCCCGCTTCGACGGGGGCGAGTTCGACGTTGCCACGATCTTCTATTCGAAGTTCGTCAACGTTGTGACCCAGATCCCGACGGCACAGCAGGTCATCCCCGCCTCGTTCGAGGAATCGGAAGGTGACGACAGCGGTGCCATTTTCGACTACGAGCCCAGCGAAGAGGCCATTCTGGCCGACCTGCTGCCCAAGGGGGTTGCGACCGCGATCTTCTCGGCTCTGCTCGAAAACGGAGCGTCTGAACAGGGCGCGCGGATGTCCGCAATGGACAACGCGACACGCAACGCGGGTGAGATGATCGACAAGCTGACGATCCAGTTCAACCGCTCGCGTCAGGCCGTGATCACCAACGAGCTGATTGAAATTATTTCCGGCGCCGAGGCGCTGTAGAGACAAACCGGAGACGAAACATGGCGAATGCAAAAGGCAAAGTCACACAGATCATCGGGGCCGTCGTCGACGTGCACTTCGAAGATCAGCTGCCTGAAATTCTGAACGCGCTGGAAACCACCAACAATGGCAAGCGCCTGGTGTTGGAAGTTGCTCAGCACCTGGGTGAAAACACTGTCCGCACCATCGCGATGGACGCGACCGAAGGTCTGGTCCGTGGTGAAGTGGTCACCGACACCGGTGCACCGATCTCGGTTCCGGTTGGCAATGCCACTCTGGGCCGCATCCTGAACGTGGTCGGCGAGCCGATCGACGAAAAAGGTCCGGTTGAGGCAACCGAAGCGCGCGCGATCCACCAGCCCGCACCGACCTTTGCCGAACAGTCGACCGAGTCCGAAGTACTGGTTACCGGCATCAAGGTGGTTGACCTGCTGGCCCCTTACGCCAAAGGCGGTAAGATCGGCCTGTTCGGCGGCGCTGGCGTTGGCAAAACCGTTCTGATCATGGAACTGATCAACAACATCGCAAAAGTGCACTCGGGCTTCTCGGTGTTTGCGGGTGTTGGTGAACGGACCCGTGAAGGCAACGACCTGTATCACGAGATGATCGAATCGAACGTGATCAAGCCGGACAACCTGTCGGAAAGCCAGGTGGCCCTGGTTTACGGTCAGATGAACGAGCCTCCGGGTGCGCGTGCGCGTGTTGCTCTGACCGGTCTGACCCTGGCCGAGCAGTTCCGCGACCAGTCCGGTACCGACGTTCTGTTCTTCGTCGACAACATCTTCCGCTTCACGCAGGCGGGTTCCGAGGTGTCGGCTCTCCTGGGTCGTATCCCTTCCGCCGTGGGCTACCAGCCGACACTGGCTACCGACATGGGCGCCCTGCAGGAACGCATCACCTCGACAAAGGCCGGATCGATCACTTCGGTGCAGGCGATCTACGTGCCTGCGGACGACTTGACCGACCCCGCGCCGGCAACCTCGTTTGCTCACTTGGATGCGACCACCGTTCTCAACCGTGCGATCTCGGAAAAGGGTATCTACCCGGCGGTTGACCCGCTCGACTCGACCTCGCGCCTGCTCGACCCGGCCATCGTCGGCGAAGAGCACTACAAGGTTGCGACCGACGTTCAGCAGATCCTCCAGCGCTACAAGTCGCTGCAGGACATCATCGCCATCCTCGGCATGGACGAACTGTCGGAAGAGGACAAGCTGACCGTGGCCCGTGCCCGTAAGATCGAACGCTTCCTGTCGCAGCCGTTCGACGTGGCCGAGGTCTTCACCGGCTCGCCGGGGGTTCAGGTTCCTCTGGATGTCACCATCTCGTCGTTCAAGGCCGTTGTGGCTGGCGAATACGATCACCTGCCCGAAGCAGCCTTCCTGATGGTTGGCGGCATCGACGAAGTGATCGCCAAAGCCGAAAAAATGGCAGCAGCAGCCGCCTAAGGAGTATCCCTGATGGCAAACACGATGCATTTCGACCTCGTCAGCCCCGAGCGGAGCCTTGCTTCGCTCGAGGTCACCGCGGTCCAGATTCCCGGCGCGGACGGGGACATGACGGCGATGCCCGATCATGCCCCCACCATCACAACGCTGCGCCCCGGTCTGCTGAAGGTTGAGGCACCCGAAGGGTCCAGCGAATACCTGGTCACCGGCGGGTTTGCCCAGATCAACGGCGACAGCCTGTCGGTTCTGGCCGAAAAGGCGGTTCCGGTTTCGGAAATCACCCGTTCGCATATGGACGAGCTGATTGCCGAGGCACGCGCCTCGCACGAAGCGGCAAAGGGCGGCGACGACATGTCGATCGTCGACGAAGCCGCCAAGCTGCTGGCCGATATGGAAGCCCTTGGGACACATATGAGCCTGTAATTGGCTTAACAGTGGAAAATTGGAACGGCCTCGCAATTGCGGGGCCGTTTTTTTGTCGTGCTTTTGCCAGAAAGCCGGGGTAAGTTGCGGAAATTCAAGTATAATGATGAAAACATGAAAAAATTTCTGACCCATCCCATTGGCATCGATCAGGGTGAAAGTGTTCTGTTTTCGGAATTTGCCGAAGGCGGGGACATGTGGACTGGCGAAGGCCCCCGCGAACGCCGGAAACCCATACAATTCAAGGGCACGTTTCTTAGCCCGCCCATGGTTCAGATCGGGATTTCCCTTTGGGATGTCGACACATCATCAGCCCTGCGCGCCGAGGTTCAGGCAGAAAATATCACCTCGGAAGGGTTCGAAGCGGTGTTTCGGACATGGTCCGACACGCGGATTGCCCGGATCCGGATCAGTTGGACCGCGTTTGGAGAGGTGGCACACCCGGACGACTGGAACATTTCCTGATCCGGGGCTTGCAGGACAGGCGCGGGGCTCAGTCGTCCTGCGCTTCGATCATGTCGACCCGTGTGGCGTGGCGGCCGCCTTCGAATTCGGCCCCCAGAAACGCATCCACAATATCCAGCGCCTGACCTTCGCCGACAACGCGCGCGCCAATCGACAGCATGTTGGCATTGTTGTGCTGGCGGATCATCCGCGCAGAAAACGCATCCGAACAGACGCCGCAGCGAATGCCGGGTACCTTGTTTGCAGCCATCATGATGCCCTGACCCGTGCCGCAGAGGATAATACCCAATTCGCAATCACCCGATGCAACAGTCAGTGCCGCGGCCTTGCCGTGTTTGGGATAATGGGTGCTTTCAGAGGTCGTCGGGCCGATATCGACCACGTCCCAGCCTTGCTGCGCGATGTGGTTGGCCACGGCCTGACGCAGCTCGATTGCCGCGTGGTCGCTGGAAAGAACAATGCGTTTGTTGCCAGTCATGGAGATCGGTCCACTTGTGTCGCTGATCGCGCACATGGGTCAGGCTTGTGCGCAATCGATGGTTCAAAAAGAAAGGGACGACACATCCTGTCGCCCCGTCCAAACTCAATCCATCTGGTACATGGATTCGTAGATCGGCGTCAGCGTCTTGTCTTCGAACAGGGATGACACGCTGGTTCCGTTCCAGATGTTCAGGATCGCCTGCGTAAAGATAGGCGCGGTCGGAACAATGCGGATGTTCTTGGCGCCCAAAATCTCTTTGGTCGGCTGGATCGTGTCGGTCAGCACCAGCGACTTCATCACCGAGTTTGTCACCCGTTCCACCGCAGGGCCGCTCATGACGCCATGCGTGATGTAGGAATGAACCTCTTTCGCACCGTTATCCAGCAGCACCTGCGCCGCCTTGCACAGCGTTCCGGCGGTGTCGCACATGTCGTCCACGATCAGACAGATCTTGTCCTTCACATCCCCGATCACGGTCATCTCGGCGACTTCGCCCGCTTTCTCGCGGCGCTTGTCCACGATCGACAGAGGGGCGTTGATCCGCTTGGCCAGTTCACGCGCGCGGGCAACGCCGCCCACGTCGGGTGAAACCACCATGATTTCATCCAGATTTCCCTTGAACTGATGCTTCACATCCAGCGCAAAGATGGGCGAGGCATAAAGGTTGTCCACCGGCATATCGAAAAAGCCCTGAATTTGGGCCGCGTGCAGGTCCATTGTCAGGATCCGTTCGATCCCGGCCCCGGTCAGCATGTTGGCCACCAGCTTGGCGCTGATGGGCGTGCGGGCCTTGGTGCGACGGTCTTGACGGGCGTACCCGAAATACGGAATCACGGCGGTGATCCGCTGCGCGGACGACCGGCGCAGGGCATCAGCGATGATCAGCAGTTCCATCAGGTTGTCATTGGCCGGGTTCGAGGTCGGCTGGATAATGAACATATCCTCGCCGCGCACATTCTCGAACACTTCGACGAAAATCTCACCGTCGTTGAACCGTTCGACACGCGCATCGACCAGACCCTGATCAACGCCTCGGTACAGGCTCATGCGGCGTGCGATGGCTTGGGCAAGCGGAAGGTTGGCGTTCCCAGCGATAAGCTTGGGTTCGTGAAGTGTCGGCATCGGCTGAGGTCCCCGGGCAGCAATGGCAATGTGACAGAATCGTGATGTTGACACCGCTTAGCATGGCCTTACCGTCCCGCAAAGGTAACGCAGCGGAGAAAGTGCACATGACCCAGATTGACTACTTTTTTGCGACACTCTCGCCCTATTCCTATCTGGCAGGGATGCGGCTGGAAGAAATCGCGGCAAAACACGGCGCCACGATCAACTATAAACCGCTGGATATTATCGCCCTGTTCGCGCGCACCGGGGGAACCCCTCCGAAAGACCGGCATATCTCACGTATCGAATACCGCGCACAGGAGCTGCTGCGCCAATCCAAGAATCTGGGGATGGAGTTCAATCTGAAACCCGCGCACTGGCCGACCAACATGGCCCCGTCATCTTATGCGGTTATTGCCGCGATCAAGGACGGCTCGGGCGATGTGGGCAAGCTGTGTCATTCCTTCCTTCGCGCCTGCTGGGCCGAGGAAAAGGATATCGCACAGGACGATGTTATCCGCGAATGTCTGACGCAAGCCGGGTTTGATCCCGGTCTGGCAGACAGCGGCTTGCTGGTGGGGGCAGAAACCTATGCCGCCAACCTAGAGGAAGCCGTGGACCGGGGTGTCTTCGGCGCACCGTTCTATATCACGCCCGACGATCAGCGGTTCTGGGGTCAGGACAGGCTGGACGATCTGGACCGGCATCTGGCCAAGATGAACGGGTGACGGTCAGGGCCGTGATGCAATCCGTTTTCGTCAGGCACTTGGGTGACGGGGGGCGGAAATTGCTCGCCCTCCATTGCACGATTGCGCATTCCGGTGCCTGGTCCGGTTTGGCCAGTGCGCTGGATGGCTGCGCGTCATTTATTGCCCCGGATATGCTGTCGCATGGGCGCAGCCCGGATTGGGACGGGCAGGGTGATTTCTTTGACGCAGTGACCAAACCGGCCCTGGCTGAATTGACGGAAACCATGGATGTAATCGGGCATTCCTTTGGGGCGATGATCGCGCTCAGGCTGGCGCTTGAGCATCCCGACCGCGTGCGCAGCCTGATCCTGATCGAACCCGTGTTCTTTGCAGTTGCAAAACAGGATGCGCCGCTGTTGTTCGACCAGCACGAACGGGACTCCGAGCCGGTCAATGCGGCCTTCGCGTCTGGTGACAAGGTTTTGGCCGCGCGCCTGTTCAACAGGGTGTGGAGCACGAAGATCAGCCCCAAATGGCCTGATCTGCCCGAGCGCACGCGGGCAAATATGGTGCGTGGAATCAATGCGGTTCCGGCTGTGCAGCCTGTGCTCTATGACGATCAGGCAGGGTTGCTTGACGCCGATCGGCTTCGGCGTGCATCGATGCCGACCCTGCTGCTGAGCGGGTCAGAGACGCCGCCGGTGATCCACGCGATTTGCGCAGGGCTGCAACGGCGCCTGCCTGATGCGCGCCATGAACGCATCAACGGCGCAGGGCACATGCTGCCGATTTCACACCCTGATGAAACCGGCGCTTTGCTGCGGGCGTTCTGGCAGGCCAACGCCCCGTTAGGCGTTAAAGCAGATTGAGAAACTGATCGATCTCCGCCGCTCCGATGGACCAGTCGCAAACCAGCCTGCACGCGAGGTTTTCGTTTTCATCCTCGCCGTCCAGCTCTGCCCCCCAAAGGTGATAAACCGCGCCGGCCTCATGCAGCTGCTTGTGCTTCGCGCGTGGGAATGAGGCAAAGATCATATTGGCCTGCGGTTCGTGCAGAAACGCGGCCCCCTTGGCGCGCAAACCCTCGGCCAAGCGGGCGCAATTGTCATTGGCCTGACGTGCCATCTTCAGCCACAGGTCGTCTTCCAGATAGGCGGCCATCTGAGCGGACAGATAGCGGTGCTTGGAAAACAGATGCGCCCCGCGTTTGCGCCGCAGCTCAAACTCCCAGGCTTTGCTTTCATCAAAGAACACCACCGCCTCGACACCCATCAGACCATTCTTGGTGCCGCCAAAACTGACAGCATCCACACCTGCTTTCCACGTCATATCCGCCGGGGAACAGTTCAGCGCAACCAACGCGTTGGTAAAGCGCGCGCCGTCCAGATGCACAGGCAGGCCGTACGTCTTGGCGACCCCGCACAGGGCCTGCAACTCTGCCAGCGAATAAACCGATCCGCGCTCGGTCACTTGTGTGATCGACACGGGTCCGCGCTGCGGCCCATGTACGCCGCGTGTTTCTTCGCCCAGAATTGACCCGCGCAGCGCCTCAGGGGTCATCTTGTCTCCGCCCGGAACCAGGGTCAGCTTGGCGCCGCTGTAAAACTCCGGTGCGTTGCATTCGTCCTCGTGGATATGCGCGACTGGGGAACAGAAAACCGTTTCCCAAGGCTTTGACAATGTTGCAAGGGCCAGAGAATTCGCGGCTGTCCCCGTCGCCACCAGATAGACCGCAGCACCCGGAGCCTCGAAGATGCTGCGGATACGGTCGCGCACCTCGTTCATCAGCGTATCCGCACCATAGGCCATCTGATAGCCCTGATTGACCTCGGCCAGCCTGGCCATGACCTGCGGATGAACCGGCCCGGAATTGTCAGACGCGAAATGCATCAGCTTGGCTCCTCGATTATGTAATCTTCCCACTCTTCCATGGGTGTCTCAAACTCGGACACCGTGCGCCCCTGAACCGAGACCCCGGCGGCGTGCACACTGTCCGCTGTACCAGATATCAACGGGTGCCAGTCGTAAAGCGGTTTGCCTTCCCACAGCAACCGATACGCGCAGGTTTGTGGCAACCAATAGGCATGTTCGTCGATATTGTCGGGGGTCATGATGATGCATTCGGGCACGAATTGATGCCGGATGTCGTATTGTACGCAGCGGCAGCTTTCATCATCCAACAGGCGGCACGCGACGCAGGTCAGGGCAACCTCGCCCGTGTCTTCATCTTCCAGCTTGTTCAGGCAGCATTTGCCGCAGCCATCACACAACGCCTCCCACTCGCGCTGGTTCATTTGGCGCAGAGGATTGCGCTCCCAAAACCGGGCAGGCAGGCCCGTGCGTTCAATCGGATCAACACTCATAGGGTGGTCAATATACCGCGGGCCTGTTTGCAGTCGGCATCCATCTGCGTGATCAGACTCTCCAGCCCGTCAAATGTCATCTCGGGGCGCAGAAAGTCGATCAGACCCACCGACAGCGTTGCCCCGTACAGATCGCCCGAAAAGTCGAACAAGAAGGTTTCGATATTGGGCACCTGGCCGTTAAACATCGGACGTACCCCGATCGAGGCCGCACCGTGATAGCTGCCTTTATGCGGCCCATCCAACACGTCCACCAGTACGGCGTAGACACCGAACTTTGGCGGGTGCAGCCCTTCGATGGACATGTTCGCGGTGGGAAAGCCCAGTTCGCGCCCGCGCTGTTCGCCCCCGATCACTTCGCCTTCGATCCGGTGCCAGTGTCCCAGCATCGCGGCTGCGTCCCGTGGCCGGCCGTCGCTCAGCGCGGTGCGAATGGCGGTTGAGGACACAACGTTTTCCGACCGTTCCATCAAAGGCGCAATCGTCACGCCGAACCCCATGCCCCGCCCGAACCGCACCAGATCCTGCGCCGTGCCGCTGCGGCCCTTGCCAAAGCAGAAATCAGCCCCCACCACGACATGCGACAGGCCCAGCCCGTCGCAGATCACGTTGCGTGCAAACTCTTCCGGCGATAGCCCTGCCAGCGCGGCGTTGAACGGCAGTTCATACAGCTTCTCTACGCCCAGCTTTTCCAGCCGGTGCGCCCGCGCATTGCCCCGCATCAGGCGGAACGGAGGCGTGTCCGGCGCAAAATACTCCCGCGGATGCGGCTCGAAGGTCAACACACCCAGCGGCGCGTCTGGCGCAGCATTACGGGCCAGTTCGATGACCGATTGGTGCCCCAAATGAACGCCGTCGAAATTCCCGATTGCCACGCTGGCGCCGCGATCTTCTGGCTGGACGAACTGGATATCCCGGATGATGTGCATAGACGATTGCGTAGCGGCGCGAGTCAATTTGTTCAAGCGGCAGTTTGAATTCCAAGAATGCGATCCTGTGAATGAGCCTTGAACATTTCGCTTGGCCGGGAAAATGCACGAGGCCAATCCAAGTATTTCATGCCAGCCGCCTCCAACCGCTTGATTCAAAAAAAACTCTGGGTTTAGACTGAAAATCCGGTCCCCTGGATTAAGGCGCACCGGATCAAAGCCCGGCCAGGTTCGAACGAACCCAGCACAGGAGGCAGACCCATGTACCGAATGCGACTGTTCGCGATTCGTCATGCCCGCACTTTCGAGTGGATCTATAAATGTGTCGAACGCGGCATGGTCGCGATGGACCCGCTATTTGCAAAGATCGGATATAACCGCGTCGAACGCCCCATCGCACTGGTCGAGAAGGGCGTCAAAACCCTGTTGTTCGATTGCAAGATGTGCGGGCAATGCGTGTTGTCATCAACCGGCATGTCCTGCCCGATGAACTGCCCAAAGCAATTGCGCAATGGCCCCTGTGGCGGCGTACGTCCCGGCGAGTTCTGCGAGGTGAAGCCGGATATGAAATGTGTCTGGGCCCTGGCCTGGAACGGAGCCAGCCGCATGCGGCACGGAGCCGACAAGATAAAAGAAGTTCTGCCACCGGTGGAGCACACGTTGAAAGGCTCGTCATCCTGGTTGCGGGTCAGCCGCGAGATTGCAGCGCGCGAGCGCGAGACCCGGGATGCTGCCCGATTGGCGCTGGCCGAGGCATTCCCCGAAGCGCGCGAGAATGAACCTTCTGCGGCACCACTGGCCGCCGAACCACCCAACGCGATAAACCGGGAACTGAAGAAATGAGTGATACCCATCGCAACGAGGTGGAGCCGATTGGCTATGTTCCGGTTCCCCAAGGATATGTGTCGCACAGCCGGTTGGAAAAGGTACTCCGTTCAGGCCGTTTCGCAGTCACAGCCGAGTTGAACCCACCCGACAGTGCCGACCCCGAGGATGTTTATCAGGCGGCCCAACCGCTTGGCGAAGTGGCTGACGCGATCAATGCAACCGATGCTTCGGGCGCGAACTGCCATATGTCCTCGATTGGGATTTGTGCCTTGCTGACGCGCGCGGGTTATTCTCCGGTCTATCAGATTTCCTGCCGCGACCGGAACCGGATTGCCATTCAGGGCGATGTTCTGGGGGCTGCGGCGTTGGGCGTCAGTAACGTGCTGTGCCTGACCGGCGACGGCGTCGGCGTCGGGGATCAGCCGGGGGCAAAACCGGTTTTCGATTTCGATTCCCTGACCCTGCTGCGGACGATCCGCACGATGCGCGATCAGGGAATGTTCCTTTCTGGTCGTAAGATCACGCGCCCGCCGCAACTGTTCCTTGGTGCTGCCGAAAACCCCTGCATACCGCCTTATGACTGGCGACCTGATCGTCTGGCAAAGAAGGTTGAGGCCGGGGCCGAGTATATTCAGACCAATTACATCTACGACATTCCGCTGTTCGAGAAATTCATGGCGCGGGTGCGCGATGCGGGACTGGACAAGAAAGTGTTCATCATCGCGGGCGTCGGCCCCATCGCGTCAGCGCGTGCGGCACGCTGGATGCGCAGCAATGTTCCCGGCATTCACATCCCCGATCAGGTAATCGAGCGGATGGAGAAAGCCGAAAAGCCAGCTGACGAGGGCAAGAAGATCTGTATCGAACTGATCCAGCAGATCCGCGATATCGCGGGGGTGTCCGGCGTTCATGTGATGGCCTACAGGCGCGAACACGTGGTGTCAGAGATCATTCTGGAATCCGGTGCGTTGAAAGGGCGAAAACGCGCCCGCCCGTCCTGAAAGGCACAGGCAAAAAACAGCGTCCAAACAAAAAAGGCGCCGGTCGGGCGCCTTTTGCATGGAAGTGTTCGCCGATCAGTCGAACTTACGCGACGGGGCCAGTACCATGGCTTCACCGATCAGAACCTTCTTGCCCTCGACCGAGCAATGGCAATCCAGTTTGACGCGACGCTTGGAAAAGTCGATGTCGATAACTTTGACCTCGGCGTAAACCATGTCACCGGGGCGCACGGGGGCCAGGAACTTCAGTGACTGCCCCATATAGACCGTGCCATGGCCCGGCAGTTGTTCGCCAATCACGGCCGAAATCAGCCCAGCTGTCAGCATCCCGTGCGCGATGCGCCCTTCGAAGATTGTATCGCGGGCATAATCATCATCCAGATGCACCGGGTTCCGGTCTGTCGAGATCTGCGCGAACATCTCGATATCTTCGTCCGTCACCACTTTGCGCAGGTGGCGGGACATGCCCATTTCGATGTCTTCGATACAGATCGTTCCGCGTGGAAGATTGTCCAACATGTTGCCCTCACTCGAAATCGACCGAGAAAGAAAAAACCACTATCCGGCCTAGGTTGGCAACTTTATTACTTCGCAGTTGCAGAAAATCAAGTCTTTTCTTGCTATCTCAATCGACCGATTGTGTAGGTCGGGTTGATCTTTTCCCTTTCGATATAAGCTGTTAGGGATTCGTGATCCGGATGGTGCAACGTTTTTGTCTCGGCCGCCGCCAGCCCGCCCGAAATGAACAGGGAATCAATGCCTTCACCCATGCCCCCCAGAATGTCCGTATGGGGGCCGTCGCCGATCACCAGAATGTCGCTGTCCGGGATATCATGGCCCAGTTCCTGCAACCTGCGGCGCGCCAGATCGTAGATCGGCGGGTGCGGTTTGCCGAAATACAGGCTCTCGCCGCCCATCTCGGTATAGAGCTTTGCCAAAGCGCCGGCACACCATTCGCGCACCTCGCCGCGATCGACAACAATATCGGGGTTTGCGCATAGCAGCTTCATGCCCATCTGCTTGGCATAGAGGAAATCGGGGCGGTTCACGTCCGGGTCAGCCATCGGATCAAAGGGGCCACAGCAGACGATCCCCTCGGCCTCTCTCAGCGGGACACGTTCGATATGGATCGGGTGGTGCAGCAGTTTCAGTGGCTCGAAAAAGCCCGCATCGCGCTGCCATTCCCCCATGAAGTAAACCTTGTGCCCGACAGCGCCGCGGAACATCGCCGACCGCGCGGAATCGCCGCTGGTGGCGATGGTGTCATAGGCATCTGCGGGAACATTGAACTGCACCAGTTGCTCGGCCACACCCGCACGGGGTTTGGGCGAGTTCGTGACTAGCACGACAAGCCCCCCGTCCGCGCGATAGGCTTGAAGGGCTGCGACAGCTTCGGGATAGGCCGTGATTCCGTTGTGAACGCACCCCCACAGATCGACAAACAACGCTTTGTAGCGGGCAGAGATTTCGGACAGCGCGTGAACGATCTGGGTCATATGTGGCCTCAAGCTGAAACTGCACGAGCCTTATGACCGATTGGCAAGGGATTGGCCACCAATCGATAGGTGGCCACCCTGTATTTCATCTGTCGGGTACAGGTCTGCCCAGGCGCAATGCCGAAGGCGCAGACTCAGGACTAATAATGCAGGGCCTGTTTTACTCAGAACGACAGACCCCGCGTGTTTCTTCAGACCTTCAGGTTCGGAATGATCTGCTTTTTACGGCTCATGATGCCCGGCAGAACCACGGCGTCGCCATCGACGGATGCGCCAAAGCTTTTCTCGGCAACGGTTTTGACCAGATCGTTGGGCACCAGCAGAGTGGCTTCCTCGTTCAGGATATCGACGACGAACAGCAGCACCTGATCGACACCGTCTTCCTTGGCGACATCCACCATCGAACCCGCCAGGCTTGCCTTGCGGTCCAGAATGACGCCCGGCGCAGTGGTTTCCAGAACCGAAACGCGGAATTTGGTGCCATCGACCTCGTATTCCTTGCTGTCCATGCGGATCAGTTCGGCATCCGAGAAGGACGAGACATCCGATTTCGCCGCAAACATGTCTGCCGCGTAAGCCGAGATATCCAGCTCCAGCTCGGCTGCCAGCCGCTCAGCAACCTCGCGGTCATGGGGCGTGGTGGTGGGCGAGCGGAATTCCAGCGTGTCCGACAGGATGCAGGTCAGTGCCGCGCCCTTGATGGCGTCAGGCATCTTGGCCGCATCGTCACCCATCAGGTCGACCATGATGGTGGCCGTACAGGCCAGCGGGCGCACGGTGATGTCGATCGGGCCTTTTGTTTCCAGACCACCGACCAGCTTGTGGTGGTCGATGATGGCGCGGATGTCCGCGTCATTGACATTGGCGGGCAGTTCGGCGGGGTTGTTGGTGTCGACGATGACCACCGGAGTGTCCGCGGCCAGATCGTCCAGGATGCGCGGTTTGGGCAGGTCCCAGTTGTCCAGCATGAACGCCGCTTCGGTGTTGGGTTCGCCCAACAGCACGGGCTCGGCCTGCACACCTTTGATTTCGTTAAGGTACCACGACCACAGGATCGGCGAGCCTGTGGAATCGGTGTCGGGGGATTTGTGGCCAAATACGAGCGTTGTCATGTCAGCGTCCTGCGGAATGGAAATTTGCGCGCCTTATAGGGCGGACAAACGTCCTTGTCACGCCACAGCAGCCCGTCTGCGACGCTTGGTCTGAAAACCGCTGAACCGGCTTAGAAAGCGGCGCGTGTCAGCGTGTATCCGGCCTGCCACAGCTGGTTCAGCAAACCGTGATCGTCACTCAGATGACCTGCGCCGACCGCGATCACTGCCGTCTGATCCGTGATGGCCAGAATATGCTCCATCCACAGGGCATTCCGCTGGACCAGCATCTGCTGCTCGAACCCGTTCCATTCCTCATCGAAGACGTCCCGGCTCAGCCCGGATTCTTCGAACCCCTGCAGGCGGGCAAATTGTATGATCTCGGCGTGCTTTTCTTCCAGATATCCATTGGCCATGGTGGCCAGTTGATCGTTGCTTCCCATCATCGCCCCGGACAGGCGCACCAGTGACTCGACCTGCTGTTCCAGAGGGTGGCTGTCGAACATGGCGATCAGGTCGTCGATACGTTCCAGCGAGTGTTGCGGAATGCCGTTTTCTGCGGCGAGATCGTTCAGGCGGGCGTCCATGCCGTAGGTCCCGTTCGGATCTTCCATCATGCAGGGCGGGATGCTCAGCATCATGCTCAAGAACCACGGTCGCATTTTGGCCGCCATCCAGCCGGGAATGCCGCGCTGGTTCAATGCGGTCGAGAATGCGGCCCAGTCTTCATCTCCCATCAGGTCGATCAGGGTCGGCCCGGATGTGATCATTACAGCGCTGAGATTATTGGCCAGGTTTTTTTCGAATGCGTCCATGTCAGCCTGGGTGACTTCGAAATAGAACGCGTCAGCCTTGCTCAGGTCCGGAGACAGGCGTTCAACCACCTTTTCCATGCGTTCGTCATACGTGTGCAGGGTGCCAATGATGTGCAGAACCGTGTCATCCTTGCGCGCAATCCAGTGGTTGCCTTCCGGAAAGGGGATGTCCGCCACCGCGCGCTGCAATTCGGCCCGCGCGTCATCCGACAGCTGCGGGCGCAGGTCCTGCCCATCGCACGCAGCCGCAGCCGTGATCGGGGCCAGTAGAAAAGCAAGAAATGTCAGCAGGCGCATGAACCCATCCGGTGTTGTGTCATCAAGGTGTTCCAGACATAGCCATGCCTGCGACCCATGTTCAAGCAACCCGTCTGGTATTCCTCAACAATCTGCGTAGCATAGGCCCCATGAACCGCGAGCAGGACCTCTATCCCCCGATCAAGGCGCTTTTGGAGCGTCAGGGATACACCGTCAAAGGAGAAGTGGGCGCAGCCGATATCGTCGCGATGCGCGAAGACGAGCCGCCTGTGATTGTCGAACTCAAGCTCAGGTTCACGCTGTCCCTGTTCCATCAGGCAATTGCCCGCCTGAAACTCACGGATCAGGTCTATATCGGGGTCAGCAAACCCACCGGGCGCACGGCCCGACGGGCGCTCAGGGACAATCTGGCGCTGTGCCGCAGGCTTGGTCTGGGTCTGATCACCGTACGTTCTGATGGCACGGTCGAGGTGCAATGCGATCCGGGGCCCTATGCACCGCGCAAGAACAAGGCCAGGGCGGCGCGGCTGCTGCGCGAATTCGACCGGCTGGAGGGCGACCCCAATTCCGGGGGCGCGACACGTCATGGGATCGTGACGGCCTACCGCCAGGATGCGCTGAAATGCGCGGCCTTTCTGGCCGAACACGGCCCAGCCAAAGGGGCCGAGGTCGCCAGATCGGTGGGTGTTCCGGTCGCCACCCGGTTGATGCGGGAAAATCACTATGGCTGGTTCGAGAAGGTTGAAAAAGGTGTCTACGCTCTTACCTCTGAGGGAACAGACGGCTTGAAACACTGGGCCTACAGCTGGGAACAGGCCGACTGAGCCGTTCTTAAAAAAATCCCAAACACCTTGTTGACTCGGCGTTTTAGAGTCCCTAGCTATGCGTCGTTATCACTCACACACACCGAGTGCTAACGCCTCGTCGAACGGCGAGGGGAGGATAAACAAAACTTTGAGCCCAAGGAGCTGCAAAGATGGCATTGAAACCGCTTCATGACCGTGTGCTGGTTCGCCGTACCGAAAGCGATGAAAAAACCGCAGGCGGACTGATCATTCCTGACAGCGCAAAAGAAAAGCCCAGCGAAGGCGAAGTCGTCGCAACCGGCGAAGGCGCGCGCAAGGACAGCGGCGAGCTGATCGCAATGGCGGTCAAGGCTGGCGACAAGATCCTGTTCGGCAAATGGTCGGGCACCGAGGTCCAGGTCGACGGCGAAGAGCTGCTGATGATGAAAGAAAGCGACATCATGGGGATCATCGAGTAAGCCCGCGCTTTCTCTGATCTTCCACTCAACACATTTTCTCAAGGAGAAACGACATGGCTGCAAAGGACGTCAAGTTCGACACCGATGCCCGCAACAAGATGCTGAAAGGCGTCAACATTCTGGCGGATGCTGTCAAAGTGACCCTGGGCCCCAAAGGCCGCAACGTGGTTCTGGACAAATCCTTCGGCGCACCGCGCATCACCAAAGACGGTGTTTCGGTTGCCAAGGAAATCGAACTGGAAGACAAGTTCGAAAACATGGGCGCGCAGATGGTGAAAGAAGTCGCCAGCCGCACCAATGACGAAGCCGGCGACGGCACCACCACCGCGACCGTTCTGGCGCAGGCCATCGTAAAAGAAGGCCTGAAGCAGGTTGCAGCGGGCCTGAACCCGATGGACCTGAAGCGCGGCATCGACCTGGCAACCGCCAAAGTTGTCGAAGGCATCCGTGCTGCTTCGCGCGAAGTCAAAGACTCGGCAGAAGTTGCTCAGGTTGGCACCATCTCGGCCAACGGCGAAGCTGAAATTGGCCAGCAGATCGCGGACGCGATGCAGAAGGTTGGCAACGAAGGCGTTATCACCGTCGAAGAAAACAAAGGTCTGGAAACCGAGACCGATGTTGTCGAAGGTATGCAGTTCGACCGCGGCTACCTGTCGCCTTACTTCGTCACCAACGCAGACAAGATGATCGCAGAACTCGACGACTGCATGATCCTGCTGCACGAAAAGAAACTGTCTTCGCTGCAGCCGATGGTTCCGCTGCTCGAGCAGGTGATCCAGTCGCAAAAGCCGCTGCTGATCATTGCAGAAGACGTTGAAGGTGAAGCGCTGGCAACTCTGGTTGTCAACAAACTGCGCGGCGGCCTGAAAATTGCTGCTGTCAAGGCACCGGGCTTCGGCGATCGCCGTAAGGCCATGCTGCAGGACATCGCAATCCTGACCGGCGGTCAGGTGATCAGCGAAGATCTGGGCATGAAGCTTGAGAATGTCACAATGGACATGCTGGGCACCGCCAAGAAGATCGAGATCAGCAAAGACGAAACCACCATCGTCGACGGTGCTGGCGAGAAAGCCGAAATCGAAGCACGTGTTGCTCAGATCCGCACCCAGATCGAAGAAACTTCGTCGGATTACGACCGTGAGAAGCTGCAGGAACGCGTTGCCAAACTGGCAGGCGGTGTTGCCGTTATCCGCGTCGGCGGCATGACCGAAGTTGAAGTGAAAGAGCGTAAGGACCGTGTGGACGATGCTCTGAACGCAACACGCGCAGCCGTTCAGGAAGGCGTCGTTGTAGGCGGTGGTGTTGCTCTGGTTCAGGCCGGTAAAGCACTGGAATCGCTGAAAGGCGCGAACGCTGATCAGGACGCAGGCATCAACATCGTGCGCAAGGCCATCGAAGCGCCGCTGCGCCAGATCGCCGAAAACGCAGGCGTTGACGGTGCGGTTGTTGCTGGCAAAGTGCGCGAATCTTCGGATCCGGCCTTTGGTTTCAACGCTCAGACCGAAGAATATGGCGACATGTTCTCGTTCGGCGTGATCGACCCGGCCAAAGTTGTCCGTACTGCTTTGGAAGACGCGGCATCTGTTGCCGGCCTGCTGGTCACCACCGAAGCGATGGTTGCAGACAAGCCGCAAAAAGATGCGCCTGCTGGTGGCGGCATGCCCGACATGGGCGGCATGGGCGGCATGATGTAAGCACGTCGAATTCGCCTCGGCGAATTCTGACGACCCCTAACAGGCGTTTGGCTGCAAGGTCAGGCTGTCGAGAGGGGAAGCAAAGTGCTAATGGACGGGGTCGCCTTTTAGGCGGCCCCGTTTCATTTCCGATGGCCGCAATGCGGCCATGCCTCCGGCGGGAGTATTTTGGAAAAGATGAAGGCTGGGCCGCGTGTGCCCGAATTGTGAGTGTCCAACGCGCCGCCAAGTCGGTATGTGGTTGAAATGCGACTGTTCCTTCTGACCGCCCTGACCATGTGCGCCTTTGCGGCGAACTCCATTCTGAACCGGCTGGCTATCGACAGCGCGTCCAGTGATCCTGCGGGGTTCGCCATTATTCGGGTTCTGGCGGGGGCGTTGGTTCTGGCTGCACTGGTGCTGCTGCGCAGAGGACATTTGCCCCTGCGCAACCGCAGGCGGTTTATCGGGGCGGGGTCGCTTTCCCTGTATATGATCGGGTTTTCCATTGCCTATCTGACGTTGGATGCGGGGCTGGGCGCGCTTATCCTGTTTGCCGTTGTGCAGATCACCATGTTCGCCGCCACCGCCCTTGCCGGGGCCAAACCCACCCGGCGACAGCTGGCCGGGGCAGGGATTGCACTGGGTGGTCTGGCCTGTGTTCTGTGGCCCACAGGAACAGTGCAGGTCGATCCAACCGGAACCGTTTTGATGATTGCAGCCGGGATCGGCTGGGCAGCCTATTCACTGGCCGGGCGGTCCGAGCCTGATGCGTTGCAGGGCACGGCCGCAAATTTCATCGTCGCGCTGCCGGTGACCGCGCTGGCCCTGATGGCCACAGGGGCAGAGTGGCACATGACCGGATTGGGCTATCTCCTTGCGGCCTTGTCAGGTGGCGTGACCTCGGGTCTGGGATACGCCTTGTGGTATCGCGTTCTGCCCCAGCTGGCACCTTCGACGGCGGCAGTCGTCCAGCTCAGCGTGCCGGTGATCGCGATTGTGGGCGGCGTGGTGCTGTTGGGGGAAAGCGCGGGTGTGCGGCTGCTTGTTGGTGCGGCACTGGTTTTGGGCGGTATCGCGCTGGCTGTCCTGCGACGTCAACGTGGGAAGGGCTTTTAACGCAGGCGCACAGGCTTTATCTGGCGGGTATGAGAATTCTGATCGCCCTGCTTTGTTGCCTTTTTCCCGCCGTGGCCAGCGCAAAATGCGTTGTCCTGCTGCACGGTCTGGCCCGGACCGAGGCGTCATTCAGCGTGATGGAACAACTGTTCAAAGCGAATGGCTATTCCGTCGTGCGCCCCGGTTACCCATCGACCGAAATCGGTATCCCCGAACTGGCCGAACAAACCATCCCGCAAGCATTTGCAGCCTGCGGCAGTGACACCGTCAATGTCGTTGCGCATTCCATGGGCGGCATCTTGTTGCGATACTGGTTGCAGGACCACAGCCCTGAAAACATGGGCCGTGTCGTCATGCTGGGGCCACCCAATCAGGGTAGCCAGCTGGTCGATGAACTCAGCGCGTGGGAGGTGTTCGGATACCTGAACGGCCCGGCCGGACTGCAACTGGGTACGGGCCCGGATGGTATTCCCAGCCGCCTGCCGCCCGTGGATTTCGAACTGGGTGTCATCGCAGGTGATCAGTCCTTGAACCTCGTGTTTTCATCTCTGATCGACGGCCCGGACGATGGCAAGGTGTCGGTCGAATCCACCAAGGTCGAAGGCATGGCCGATCATCTCGTCTTGCCGGTGACCCACACCTTCATGATGAACAACCCGCAGGTCATGGCACAGGCTTTGCACTTCATCGAATTTGGTCGGTTTGATCCGCAGATCACTTGGCTAGATGGTGTGATGGACGTAATAGACGAGATCTGCATCGGGCAAAATTGCTCGGAACCGGAGGCGGAGCCATCAGAATGACCACATTGGATCTGACATTGACCGGTGCCGAGGTTCTGCTACCGGATGAAGGGCTGTCACGCGCAGACCTCTCCATTGCGGATGGGGTCATTCAGAAAGACGCAACCGGGCGGCGGATTGACCTGACCGGGTTTCTTGTTCTGCCAGGTATTGTCGACTTGCACGGCGATGGGTTCGAACGCCATATCGCCCCACGTCGCGGCGCGATGAAGCAGATGAATGAGGGCATTCTGTCGGTCGAGGCCGAACTGGCCGCCAACGGCATCACCACAGCCGTTCTGGCGCAGTTTTACAGCTGGGAAGGCGGCGTGCGCGGCCCGGACTTTGCCGCGCAGGTGTTTGCGGCCATCGCAGCGGTCAAGGACAGCACGGTCACCGATCTGATCCCGCAATTGCGGTTTGAGACCAATATGCTCGCGGATTACGACGGGCTGGCCCGTCGCATCGCCGATTGGCAGGTGCCATACGTGGTCTTCAATGATCACCTGCCGCATGATCGTTTGGCACAGGGCAAGAAACCACCGCGCCTGACCGGGCAGGCATTGAAGGCCGGACGCAATCCGGAAGCGCATTTTGCGATGCTGCTCGGCATGCACGCCCGCAAGGCTGAGGTTCCGGCCGCGCTAGAAGCGCTCTGTTCGGACCTTGCGGAAATGGGCGTGCGTCTGGGCAGCCACGATGACGCAACTGCCGAGGCGCGCGCTTGGTGGCGCAGCCAAGGGGTGCGTATTGCCGAGTTTCCCGAAAAGCTTGAAGCCGCCGAGGCCGCGCGCGCTGCTGGGGATCACGTCATTCTCGGCTCGCCCAATGTGGTCCGCGGTGGCTCGCATAAGGGCAACGCCAGCGCGGTAGAGCTGATCGCCATGGGGCTCTGTGATGCGCTGGCCTCGGATTACCATTATCCCAGTCCTCGCCGCGCGGCGCTGATGCTGGCCAAAACCGGGCTGCTGGATCTCGCAGGGGCCTGGGCGCTGATCTCATCCGGCCCCGCGCGGGTGCTGGACTTGCAGGACCGGGGCACGCTTGCCGCGGGCAAACGCGCCGATCTGGTAATCCTTGATGCAACCACTCACCGGGTCGCCGCGACATTGGCGGGCGGGCGCTTCAGCTATATGTCAGGGGATATCGCGGTGCGCTTTGTGGGGTGAAACCAGACCGGCTTCACCTTTTTCCAAATACTCTCGCCGAAGGCATCGCGCCGCAGCGCGATATTCTACCGCATGATCCGGTTGAAATGTCCCATCTTGCGACCGGCCTTGACCTCGGCCTTGCCGTAAAGATGCAGCGCGACGTCCCGTTCGCGCGCCAGCTCGGGCACACGGTCCATATCGTCGCCAATCAGGTTCTCCATCACCACATCCGAGTGGCGCTGCCCGTCGCCCAACGGCCAGCCCGTCACCGCGCGGATGTGCTGTTCGAACTGATCCACGGCGCAGCCATTCTGTGTCCAGTGGCCCGAATTATGCACGCGCGGCGCGATCTCGTTCACGATCAGCCCGCCGGGTGTCACGAACAGCTCAACGCCCATGACACCGACATATTCCAGCGCGTTCAAGATATTGGCCGCCAGCAGGATGGCATCGGTGCGCTGGGCGGGGGACAGTCGGGCAGGAATGGTGGTGGTGTGCAGGATGCCGTCGCGGTGCACATTCTCACCCGGGTCAAAACAGGCCACCTGACCGTCCAGCCCCCGCGCTGCAATGATCGAAACCTCGTGTGAGAAATCAACGAACCCCTCCAGAAGGGCAGGCGCACCAGCCATATCGGCCAGCGCGGCCTCGGCATCCCGGGGGGTGCGCAATCTGGCTTGTCCTTTGCCGTCATAGCCAAAGCGGCGGGTCTTCAGGATGGCGGGCGTGCCGATTTCTTCGATGGCCGCATTCAGGCTGTCCAGATCGGTGATATCCGCAAACGGAGCCGTTTTCAGGCCAAGCCCTTGCAGGAACGTCTTCTCGGTCAGGCGGTCCTGACTGACCCTCAATGCCTCACGCCCGGGACGAATGGGGCGATGGGCTTCCAGAATATCCAATGCCTCGGTCGGGATGTTCTCGAACTCATAGGTGATGACGTCCACCGCATCGGCGAAGGCCGTCAAGGCGTCGATATCGTCGTAGGCCGCTGTCGTAACCCGATCCGCAACCTGCCCGGCAGGCGGGTTTGCGCCCGGCTCGTAGATGTGGCTGACAAACCCCAGCCGAGAGGCCGCCACCGACAGCATCCGGCCCAGCTGGCCGCCACCCAGAATCCCGATCACTGCACCTTGGGCGAGCATCTCCGCCATCGTCAATTCTCCAAACGTTTTCCAATTGCGCCAAGCGCCGCTCTCAGCGCCTCATGCGCGCCCTGTTCGATCAGGGTGCCCGTCATTTGCAGGCTCAAAGTACCTTCGGTCGCCAAAGCGTCGCGCTCCTGTGCCAACCGCCCGGCTGTGCCTTTTTCCATCGCGGCGAGAAAACCCGCCATCAACTGCGTGGTATAGAACTCGGCCCCGTCCGCATCGCCGGTTACGTCACCCAGCCATTCGGCCCCGGTGGCCATCAGATCCAGAATGCCGGGAACCATGGCACAAATGGCAAAATGCGCGTTCAGCGCCACCTCATCCGCAACCTTGACCACGGGGTTTTCCGGCTCAAACAGCTCGGCCAGCAAGCGGTCATTGCCGAACGCCGCCATCGGACAGCCACCGGACTGCAAGAACCCCAGTGGGATGGTTTGGACGAAATCCGACGCAGGGGCGCAAAGCTTGGCCAAATCCTCGGCGGAAACGGCCGCCATAACTGACACGACCTGCTGATCGGCACGAAAGGTCAGGGGGGCCAGAACCTCGGCCGCAATATGCGGGCGCAGGCACAGGAACACGATGTCCGAGGCGTCAATCACCGCTTGCGGCGGCGCGATAGTCACGCCCAGTTCGGCCTTCAGGGCGGTCGAGACCTCGGCGTTGCGTTCTGTCACGCTGATCTCATGCCCTTTGGCGGCCATCAGCCGCGCAATCGGCGCGGCGATATGCCCGGTGCCGATAAACCCGATCCGGCTCATCCCAGCGGTTCCTCGGGGATCGAGGCGGACAACGCGTCACGCCAGGCATCCAGCCGCGCGGCCAGGGCTTCATCCTGCAAGGCCAGAATGCCCGCGGCCATCAGGCCTGCATTGGCCCCGCCAGCGGACCCAATTGCCATGGTCGCCACCGGAAAGCCCTTGGGCATCTGCACAATGGAATACAGCGAATCCACCCCCGACAGGGCCCGCGTCTGCACAGGCACGCCAATCACCGGTACGCGTGTTTTCGAGGCCATCATGCCCGGCAGATGTGCTGCTCCGCCAGCGCCCGCGATGATCACCTGCAACCCGCGTGATACGGCGGTCTTGCCATAGTCCCACAACCGGTCCGGGGTGCGATGGGCCGAAACGATACGCGCCTCATAAGCGATGCCCAGTTCATCCAGAATATCTGCGGCTTCCTTCATCGTGGGCCAGTCCGACTGGCTGCCCATGATGATCCCCACTGTCACATCGCTCATCCGCTTACGTCCCCGCGCTCAGAAAGAGCGCGCACTATAGCCAAATCCGCTTTTGTGGCAATGCGGTACAGGGCGTTCAGGCAATGATATCGGGGGTCAGGCGGTCTTCGATCAGGCGGATGAAGTCTTTCAGGCGCAGTTTTTCCTTTTTCAGACGCCGAAGGGTCAACTGATCAGCCGTTCCTTTTTCGTGCAGCGCCTCGATCGCCTCATCAAGGTCGCGGTGCTGGCGGCGAAAAACCTCCAACTCAACCCGCAGAACTTCTTCGGTTTTCATTGAAAGGTCGGTGGGCGCGTTCATTGGCGACTCGGGCTTGTTGTGGTGCTTGCCCAACAAGATAGTGTGTCAGACGTTATCGCGCCAGACCTTGTGGACATCCTGTTTTCTTCCCATATTCTATAACAAGCGGTTGCCGGAACGGGACCGCACACCACGTCGCTTTGACAATAAAGGACGAAAATACGTGTCGAAACTTACTCTTGGCTCATACCCGCATCTTTTGGGGTTCGAGCAGCTGGAACGCCTTCTGGAACGGTCTGCCAAGGCCGGTAATGAAGGATACCCGCCCTATAACATCGAACAGACCTCGGACTTTTCCTACCGCATCACCCTTGCGGTGGCCGGGTTCGCCGAAGAGGATCTGTCGATCACCATCGAGGATCGCCAACTGGTGATCCGGGGCCGTCAGCGCGACGACAGCGAGGGGCGCATCTTCCTGCACCGTGGCATCGCGGCGCGTCAGTTTCAGCGCATGTTCGTGCTGGCCGACGGGGTCGAGGTGGGCGAGGCGATCATGGAAAACGGTCTTCTGCATGTGGATCTGACCCGCGCCGTGCCGGAAACCGTGGTTCAGACAATCAACATACGGAAGGGGTAAGAGCAATGAATACACCGATTGAAATCAACACCGAAGGCGATCGTATCGTCTATGTGAAAACAGTCGACGTTGCCGATCTGCCGCGTGATCTGCGCGATCAGGCAGGTGATCTGGATCACCTTTATGCCGTGCACGATTCCGATGGGCAGCAACTGGCGCTTGTGGCCGACCGCAAGCTGGCCTTCGTTCTGGCCCGTCAGCACGACCTTTCACCTGTGGCCGTTCACTGAACGGCCCCTTTGTCCGGTGGGGCTGAAACGTTCCCCGCAACACACGCGCATCGGCGAAACTGCCGCTTTTAACCTGTAACGGAGCCGACTGCATGAGCTGGTTTGAATTCGACTGGGTAGACGCCTTCACCAATCGTGCATTTGGCGGCAACGGTTGTGCCGTGGTCCACGGCGGCGCGGGTCTCTCGGCCGAGGTCTGCATGGCCTATGTGCGCGAAACCTCTCTGGTCGAATGCACATTCACCGGCCCGTCCGACGTGGCCGACATCCGCGTCCGGTATTTTCTGGCCAGCCGTGAAATTCCCTTTGCCGGTCATCCGACGATTGCCACCGTAGCGGCGATGCGGTCGCGCGGCATGATCTCCGGCGATAACCTGACGCTGGAAACCGGCGCTGGCATCGTTTCGATCGGATTGCAGGGCGAACAGATTGAGATGACGCAGGTCGCCCCGCAATTTGGTGCGCATGTGCCAGCCGATCTGGTGGCAAAGGCGATCAGCCTGCCGCAAGAAGCCATCATCTCGCCACCCCGGATGGTTTCAACCGGCTTGCCCTTCTGTATCACCGTTCTGCGCGATCATGACGCTTTGCGCGCGGCCCGCCTGTCCGAGGACGCGCTGCGCAAAGTGGCTGCGACGGCAGGGTATTCCGGCTCGGATATGGCCGAGCCGTTTCTTGTGACGCTCCAAGGGGCTACCGACGCGGGCGATACGTTCTCGCGCCTGCTCATGGCCCCGCCCAGCCCGCCCGAGGATCCGTTTACCGGGTCCGCCACCGGGTCCATGGCGGCCTATCTGTGGAAATATGGGCTGATGACCAAAGACAGTTTCGTTGCGGAACAGGGTCACGATATGGGTCGCCCCGGTCAGGCCGTTGTCACTCGCGTTGGCCCCACCGACGCGATGACGGGAATCAAGGTTGCCGGTCAAGGGCACATCCTGATGCGCGGGCAGGTTGATCTGCCACAAGCCACCCAGTAGCCGAACCGTTCCCGTCCCCAGGGACTGCCCGGAACGCCTCAGACTATCAAAACAAAAACGGCCCCCGAGAACCGGAGGCCGCGGCATTCATTCATCTGGTTCAGCCGGCTGCGATCAGGCCCATGCTTTCCAGCTTCAGCAGCACCTGATGAGCGCAGTTGTCGACCTCGACATTCTCGGTCTCGACACGCAATTCAGGGTTCTGAGGCACGTCATACGGGTCCGAGATACCGGTAAATTCCTTGATCTTGCCTTCGCGGGCCAGCTTGTACAGACCCTTGCGGTCGCGCCGCTCACACTCTTCGATGGTGGTCGCGACATGCACTTCGCAGAAGGCACCGAACTGCTCGATCTCTTCGCGCACCGCGCGGCGCGTGGTGGCATAAGGTGCGATCGGGGCGCAGATGGCGATGCCACCATTCTTGGTGATCTCGGATGCGACATATCCGATCCGGCGGATGTTCAGGTCGCGATGCTCTTTCGAGAAACCCAGTTCGGATGACAGGTTTTTCCGCACGACGTCGCCATCCAGCAACGTGACCGGACGGCCCCCCATCTCCATCAGCTTGACCATAAGCGCGTTGGCGATGGTGGACTTGCCCGAGCCCGAGAAGCCGGTGAAGAACACGGTAAAGCCCTGCTGGCTGCGTGGCGGCTTGGTCTTGCGCAGCTCGGCCACCACTTCGGGAAAGCTGAACCATTCGGGGATTTCCAGACCCTCGGCCAGACGGCGGCGCAGCTCGGTGCCCGAGATGTTCAGGATCGTGACATTGTCCTTGTCCAGAATCTCGTCATTCGGCTCGTATTGCGCGCGTTCCTGCACATAGACCATGTGCTTGAAATCGACCATCTCGACGCCGATCTCGTCCTGGAACTGGCGGAACAGATCCTGCGCGTCATAGGGGCCATAGAAATCTTCCCCGGCCGAGTTCTTGCCCGGGCCCGCGTGATCGCGGCCCACGATGAAATGGGTGCAGCCATGGTTGGCACGGATCAGCCCGTGCCAGACCGCCTCGCGCGGGCCAGCCATGCGCATCGCCAGATTCAGCAGGCTCATCGAGGTGGTGGATGCGGGATACTTGTCCAGCACCGCCTCATAGCAGCGCACGCGGGTAAAGTGGTCCACGTCGCCCGGCTTGGTCATGCCGACGACCGGGTGGATCAGCAGGTTGGCCTGCGCTTCCTTGGCGGCGCGGAAGGTCAGCTCCTGATGCGCACGGTGCAAGGGGTTGCGGGTTTGGAAGGCCACGATCCGGCGCCAGCCCAGCTTGCGGAAATAGGCGCGCAGCTCGTTCGGCGTATCGCGGCGACCGCGGAAGTCATAGTGAACGGGCTGCTGGATGCCCACGACGGGGCCACCCAGATAGACCTTGCCCGCCACATTGTGCAGATAGTTCACAGCCGGGTGGGCATCGTCATCGGCACCAAAAACCTTCTCGGCCTCGCGGGCCTTGTTCGGGGTCCAGCGGTCAGTGACCGTCATGGTGCCCAGAATCACGCCTTCCTGATCGCGCAGCGCGATATCCTGACCCAGTTCGATCTTGTCCGCAAAATCTTCGCTGACGTCCAGCGTGATGGGCATCGGCCACAGCGTGCCATCAGCCAGACGCATGTTTTCAACGACATTGTCGTAATCGGCTTCGCTCAGAAAGCCTTTAAGCGGGTTGAAACCGCCATTCATCAGCAGTTCCAGATCACAGATCTGGCGCGGGCTCAGATCCCAACTGGTCAGGTCGGCGGCTTCAACCTTCAGTTTCTGGGCCGAGTCATACGACACATAAAGTTCGGGAATGGGGGCCAGGTTGCTTAACATCGTCATCTGAATACTCTTATCGCAGTGTTGTGTTGCCAATGATTCAAGGGCGTTTTCGGGGCATTTGCACCGACTGTCGCGCGAAGTCCACTGGCGTCAATGAAACAAAGGACGATATGCTCTGATTTCTCGCGGATTGGAAGGAATTTCCAACTCTGAAATCAAAATGATGATCTGGTTCCCCTGGGCGTAGATAATCCGATCATGCAAGGTATGACTGTTCCTGTTTTCGCGTGTGCGGCGCAAGCTCGGACGCGCGGGTGACTGGCAGGGCGGGAATCGGATCGGCAACGCCGCGCAGCTGGAACATCCGGATACCCTCCGGCGGCAGGTCCATACCCGCAGCCTTCAACACCTCTTGCGAGACCAGCAACTCGACCCCCAAGGCCTTGGTTTCGCTTTCCAGTCGGCTGGCCACATTGACGGCGTCGCCGATGATCGTTCTCGCGGCATGTCCCTGCGCGCCAATCTCACCCAGCACCAGATCACCAAGGTGTAAGCCCATTCCGATGCGAATGCCGGGGCTGCCTTCGGCCTCAAGCTGCTCGTTGAACCGGTCGAGGGCATGGCTGATATCTATCGCAGCCTTCAACCCCGCGCTGGCGGATGCGGCTGCATCGGGTTTTTCGAAAACCGCCAGCAACCCGTCTCCCATATACTTGTCCACGACACCGCCGTCCTTGGTGATGGCAGGCACGACGGCGTCGAAGAACCGGTTCAGCAGGAACACGATATCATAGGGCAGCTGCCCCGTCGTGCGGGCGGTAAATCCGCGCATGTCCAGAAACAGCACGGCCAGTTTCCGTTCCTGCCCCTGACTGGCATGCCCGCGAACGCGCCCGCCATCCGGTTGAAAAACGCGGAAAACGGTGGTCGGTTCCGTCGGGCGGATCTGGCAGGCCAGCCGTGTCTGCGGTGAGGCGCCGACAGCGGCCAGGCTGCGGGCCTCGACATCGCCGGGCGGGGGCAGGGCGTTAGCGCCTTCCTCGATGATGACGCGGCATGTGGTGCAGCGTCCCTTCCCGCCGCACAAGGCCGTATGGGGCACACTATGTGCCTGCGAAATCTCAAGCAGTGTCATGCCCTTTTCGGCATCCACCTCGGGCCCGTTGCTGTAACTTACCCGCACCGAATGCCTGCGCCGCCACAGCTTGCGCCCGATATACACAAGACCCGTGGCCGCCAAGGCGAGCCAGAACGCCAAAAGGGCATTATCCTTGACGGTGAACATGGTCTGGAACGCCTCGGGCGAGGGCCAGTTGTAATGCTCGATATATTGTTCCCGCAGAAACTCATCCGCGAATTCCAACCAAATGCGGCGGCCCTCGGTCAGCAGACCAGCCAAGGCGAACATAGGGATGAAGACGGCAACACCGATCAGATAGGGTACGGCGCTGGACCACCATTTCGTCAGCCGTAACCACATATGCAGCCCGATACAGCCATGCACCCAGACGATCAGCAACAGTGCGCTTTGCATCCAAATCACGGTACTGGGCCACATCAGGATGATGATGTACCCCATCTCGTCATTGACGTCATAGATCTCGTGCGCGACCCGGGTCTGAATGACATGCGAGATCAACTGCAAAGGTATCAGCAGACCAAGAACCACCTGCAACGCCGTGCTGAACGGCATGCGCAGGGTCCGGCGCTGTGCGATCGAGGCTAGCGCCAGACCGGCATGTGTGAACAACGCCGCATAAAGCAGCAGGCTCATAAGACTGTGCCGCGTCACCGCTGTTCGACCGTCCTGCATCCCGTGCAGATAATCGGTGTGAAACAGGCCCAGTCCGATGTTGATGAAATGGAAGAAAGCGAAAGCAAACAGAACCAACCCGCTGCCGATCCGAAGCCGGGTTGCCCAACCGCCACGCCACAAAGCGCTCTTCAAGAATACCACCTGTATCGCTGTTCGCCTTGGTTGGACTTTGCGAGGACGTTCGCGGTCAGGTCAAGGCTTCGGGTGCAAATCTAGGCCCGCCAGTGGGTCGCGGTGTGTTGGGATTGAATTGATATCTTGTCCGCACAAAACAGCACCAGATGGCTGAGGTCAGGGCGCGAGCGCGAGCTGTAGATCAAGCCGTCCGCCCCTATTGCCCGCGCTTTATCCGAAAAAGACCATGTGGGCGAAGGGATCCCCGTCGCGCGAATATCCTGCCAGATCACCGACGCTGCCGTCTGCCCGCGGTAATCCACCAACTGCGCGTTTTCCACCAGAAACCTTTGTATCACGCGGTCGGGATCATCACCCGAGACGTAGCGCCGGATGGCGACCGAAGCGCCTTCGGCGCTGAGCGAGGCATAAAGCCCGAACTGTCCGGAATGGTGAAAGCGCCCCTCGGGCGCGCGGGCAGGCAGCAATGGGGCTGCTGCCTGCGACGCAAACAGAATTCTCCAGACAGGGCCAGAGAATTCAAGCATGTATCAGTCCTGTTCGGCCAGGAACCGTTCGGCATCCAGTGCCGCCATACAGCCCATTCCCGCGCTTGTTACCGCCTGACGATAGACATGGTCGGTCAGATCGCCTGCCGCGAACACGCCGGGGATCGAGGTTTCGGTGCTGCCCGGTTTGGTGACGACATAGCCACCCATATGGGTTTCCAGCGTCTCCTTAACCAACTCGTTCGCTGGGGCGTGGCCGATGGCGACAAAGACGCCCTTGCACGGGATCTCGGTAATCTCGCCGGTTTTGACATGTTTGACCCGAACGCCTTCAACGCCCAAAGGCGCGTCGGTGCCGATCACTTCTTCCAACTGGTGGAACCACATCGGTTCGATCTTTTCATTCTTCAACAGGCGATCCTGAAGGATCTTTTCCGCCCGCAACTCATCACGGCGGTGGATCAGGGTCACCTTGCTGGCGAAATTGGTCAGGAACAGGGCCTCTTCCACGGCTGTGTTGCCGCCGCCGATCACCACGATTTCCTGCCCGCGATAGAAGAACCCGTCACAGGTGGCGCAAGCCGAGACGCCAAAGCCCTTGAATTTCTCTTCCGACGGCAGACCCAGCCATTTCGCACGCGCGCCGGTGGCCAGAATGACGGCGTCCGCCGTGTATGTGGTGCCGCTGTCGCCCTTGGCGGTGAAGGGGCGCTTGCTGAGGTCCAGATCGCTGATGATATCGCCGATCACCTCGCATCCCATGGCCTTGGCATGGTCCTGCATCCGCACCATCAGGTCCGGGCCCTGCACCTCGGTGTCGCCGGGCCAGTTTTCGACCTCGGTGGTCGTTGTCAGCTGACCACCGGGTTCGATGCCCTGTACCAGAATGGGTTCCAGCATGGCGCGGCTTGCATATACGCCTGCGGTGTATCCTGCGGGTCCTGACCCGATGATCAGAACCTTGGTGTGTCTTGTGTCGGCCATGGTGCCCCCGCTCGAATTGCCTGAATTGGGCCCGCGGCCCGTCGCCCCGATATAGCGACCGACCGGCCCGGCTTAAAGCCCCTTACTGTTCAGGCCCCCGCGGGCTGGGGTGCCCTGGGTTTTAGGGGAGAAGGCGAAAAGGAAACAAAGAAAATTGCGCATCTGCGAAACATTATTGCGCGCGTGTAGGGTGCTGATATAAGAACCGAAAAAATCAGGAGCATTTGATGGTCACGACTCGGCTGGATGATATTGATCGCAAGATTCTGGCGGAACTGCAGGCGGACGGTCGTATGACCAATGTCGAGCTGGCAAAACGGGTCGGAATCTCGGCCCCGCCCTGTCTGCGCCGGGTGCGCACACTCGAAGAATCCGGTTTCATCACTGGCTATCACGCCGAGGTCAACTCGCGCGAGTTGGGGTTCGAGGTTCAGGTATTTGCCATGGTCGGTCTGGACAGCCAGGCCGAAGTCGAACTGCGCGCGTTCGAAGGCCGCTGCCGCGAATGGCCATTGGTCCGCGAATGCCACATGCTGAACGGCGAAGTGGATTTCATCCTGAAATGCGTCGCACCTGACCTGAGCAGCTTTCAGCAGTTCCTGACGGGCGAGTTGCTGACCACGCCAAACGTGGCCAGCGTCAAGACATCGCTCGTTATTCGCGGCGCAAAAGACGAGCCAGGCGTACCGTTCGACGTTCTGGAAGAACGTATGAACCGGACCGCGTAACGCCAACACGTTTTGGTTGCGCGGTGATTGGTGGCAACAGTGCTGCCACCGCAAGGGATAGAATCCAACTTATTACCAGCTGCATGATGCCCCCCATAATGCAGTAATCACAATCATGCTCAGGCCGTCATCGCGTCGATCTCACCATCTCCGGCGCGCGGCATCAGCAGCGGGCCGAAATCGTTCAGCGACTCGATATGCGCGAACAGGTTCAGATAGATCGACCGAAGCGAGTGGCTGATCATGCGAACCGCATTCACACCTGGATGATATGTTTCGAACTGTAATCCATCTACGCGAATAACGGAATGGCGTTTTAAACAAATGTGAAACAGTTCAACGGGGGTAGGCGGCATTGTTTCAATGACACCCATCCCGTCCTGAAATTCGGACACGGGTGTAAGAATCGGCTGCCCCCCATGCAGGTGCCGTAAATGCGCAGGTGTTCCCACGATTCGCGCCGCCGGGCCAGCAATGACACCCGACATTGGCTTTTGCATCCCGAACGTATCCGCCATGATCCGCGTCAGCGGTCGCGTCCGGCCACGTGAATCCGCTCGTCCGGGGATCAACGTGACAGATCCCTTCCACAGCACGGTTTCCGATGCACCATCCTGCGTCAGGACCGTATCCCCCGGCATCAAATCCTCGATTGCCATCGGTCCATGTTCCGTTTCTACCAAAGATCCACGTGTGAAGGCGCAAAACGCGTCTTCAAACATCGGCAGGGCAGGCGCGATGTGGCGGGTCTGAACCACATCTCCGTTCTTCAAAAGGCTGCTGACCTCATAGCGGCGCAGCTGGGCTTTTGGCTTGGAAACCGGCCGCGACGCGTCCCGCAGCATAACAGACGTTTCGATAGCATTTCTGGCCGCGCGGGCCAGTGAATTAGGAATAGTCATTAATATTCCGTCCCCTCAAAATGTTCGGTCAGGCGCGGCGTACCCCCGTACAGACCCGCCCGGCGAACTGGTTCTTTGTCTTGAAACAAATGGGTGACCCTCGGGCGGTGACCGGTACGGTCCCGCAACGCGACTAAATCTCGCTTTCCAATGGTCAACACATTGACCCCCCAGACAAACTCGTACTTCACGGGCGAAATTGCCCGCACACACACAACTCCTAAAAAGTCACGAACCCCTCGCTCGTGACGCGCGATACATCAGGCCGGAGCGAACCTGATACACGTTGACCCAGATGAGACCGGCAGCTTGGTCTCTGGGTTTTCTGTCTCAGCGTCGTGCCGCGATGCGACTGGCGACCCTGACAGAATTGCTTGTTACCCGCTTCCACGGCATTTCCAGGTTCTGGTCCCGAGTGGCCGCGACCATGGCTTTCAGAAAGCGTGATTTGGTTTTCATTTTCATTTTCCTGCTCTGAACGGAGATTTCCTCCCCGTATCCTCTGTAAACCTTTTGTGACGCGGGTTTGCGGCAGGGATAAGGCTTATCCGGGATGATTTGCGGACAGAAAAATGAAGTCAGACGGACCTCCCACTCAACACGCCAGCGCCCGATTTTCGAACGTCAGATACCGATCTGAATACTGGCAAAAACTCGTTACGATTCTGATGCCCAATCAACACAACAAATGTGGCGGAAAAGTGGCAGGGCACCTAAATCTGGACGAAGATCACAATCTTATGACGGAAATCAACCGCCCGTAATCGACCTCGTTCGCGTGCGTTGATCGGCGATAGGAATAGAACCTGTCAGGGTCGGAATATGTGCAGTGCCGGGTCCACTCGGCCTGTCCGATTCCCGCCTGCCGCAGCCGGTGCAACCCGAAGGCGGGCAGATCAAATTGCAGGCGGTCACTTTCACCATTGGCAAAAAAGCGGCTGTTGTCCGGCGAATCCGCCAGGAACGTGTCCAGAAACTCTGGCCCCACCTCGTAAGCGCGCTGGGAAATACTGGGTCCGATCACGGCGCAGATATTGCTGCGGTCGGCTCCCAGCGCCTCCATCGCGTCCAGCGTCGCTTCCAGAACACCGTCCAGCGCGCCGCGCCACCCCGCATGGGCCGCACCGATCACATGCGCGTCGGGATCGGCGAACAGAACCGGCTGGCAATCGGCCGTCAGGATCGTCAGGGCCAGACCGGGTGTTGCTGTGACAATGGCATCCGCTTTGGGCTTTTCACCGTCAACCGGGGCTTGGACTGTCAGAACCGTTGGGGAATGAACCTGATGCACCGCGACCATTGCCTCGGGGTCCACCTCCATCGCGTCGGCCACCCGCCGCCGGTTCAGCGCGACAATCTCGGTTTGATCCGAGGACCCCTGACCGCAGTTCAACCCGCTGAAAATTCCTGAAGACGCGCCGCCGCGACGGGTAAAGAACCCATGGCGAAATGGCGACAGCAGATCCGAGGTCAGAATTTCCAGCGTCATGGTTCCAATCCTGGTGGTGGGGCTGCATAGGCCGGGAAAAGGCCCATCACCTTGAACAGATTTCCCATTTCATCAGGATGCGTCAACCGCCGATGCGCGGCAATCAGCGCATCCAGCTCGGAACCGCTCAATGCCTTGGACAGGGCTTGCGCGCGGGCGGTGATCCCCAGCCGTTCAAGGAAGACGCCCTGCGGTGTCAAGCGTGTATGCCTGCACCCACAGGCGCGGGTCGCAACGGCCAAAGGCTCAAAATCCACATGCGCGGTCAAATCGGCCTGACCGGGCGATGCCAGAGGATCGGAATGTTCGTGGTTTTGCAGAGCCTGCAAAGTATCGCCCAGCGAATGCCAGTCGCCATAATCCACAATCAATGCCGCGCCGCCATGGCTGGCGACCCGCCCCGCGATCACGGTCAAAACGGGAATCGCAGCAGCACACAGTTCGACCAGATCACCGTCCTTGGTGTCCGACAGTCTATCATTCAACGCCACCTGCGGCCCGATCGCGCCCAGTCCGAACGTCAACCCGCCGTCACGCTCACCCACCAGACGCTCGCGCCAGCCCGTACCGTCACGCTGAAACTGGCGGATGGGCAGGGCATCAAAGAACTCGTTGGCAACCAGCATCAGCGGCTGGTCGGGCAGGTCGGCGATCATGTCGATCCAGGCCGCCCCGTATTCGTTCAGGGTTTCAGCCTGCACCTGTTTCAATACAGGCGATGCTTCGACCAGAACTACCTGCGCCGCCTCGTGAAAACCGGGTACAGACCGTGTGGCGCGCAGAATATCGGCCATCAGGGTACCGCGCCCCGGCCCCAGCTCACACAGGGTAAACGGTGCGGGCCGTCCCTGATCCATCCAGCTCTGCGCCAGAGACAGCCCGACCAGCTCTCCGAACATCTGACTGATTTCCGGCGCTGTGGTGAAATCCCCCGCAGCCCCCAGCGGATCACGGGTCGTGTAATAGCCCAGCGTCGGATGCAGCAGGCATTCAGCCATGTAATCCGCCACGCTCATGGGTCCATCCTGCCGGATGCGGGCGACCAGATGATCGGTCAGGCTCATACTGCCTGCCGCCGCGCGCGCAGGGCAAACCACAATCCAAGCGCGATCATCGGCAGCGACAGGAACTGCCCCATGGTCAGCCCGTACCCGCCCACATGCCAGGCCAGCCCCAGCGGATTGCCGGGCGATACGAATTGTGCGTCCGGCTGGCGAAAGAACTCGACGATAAAGCGCGACGCGCCGTAGCCCGCAAGAAACGTCCCCATGACAAGGCCCGGTGTGCGAAAACCGCCGCGCCGATAGACCAGCCACAGCAATACCGCCCCAAGCAACACCCCCTCCAGCGCGGCCTCATACAGCTGCGACGGGTGCCGGGCGCACATGCCTGCGACCACGCCGGGGCAATCCTGCGCAGCATATCCAGGAAAGATGACAGCCCAGGGCAGCTCACTCGGGCGGCCCCACAGCTCGGCGTTGACGAAATTGGCCAGCCGCCCCAGCAGCAATCCGGGCGGAACGGTGTAGGCAACCAGATCCCCCAGCGACAGGGCAGGGATCCGGTGCCGTCGTGCAAACAGGTACGACGCAAGGATCACGCCCAGCAGGCCGCCATGAAACGCCATGCCGCCTTGCCAGACCTTCACGATCTCCAGCGGGTGCGACAGGTAATAACTCGGCTGATAAAACAGCACAAAGCCCAGCCGCCCGCCCAGAATCACGCCCAGAATGATCCAGGTAACCAGATCCTCCAGCTGTTCGGGCTTCATCGGCGGGCCATCCGCAGGCCAGAGCGCCGGGCGGCGCAACGCCACAACAGCCAGCCGCCACGCGATCAGGATGCCCGCGATATAGGCCAGCGCATACCACCTTAACGCGAACTCCATCCCGAACAGCGGGATCGAGAACAGTTCGGGCGACAGATCGGGGAAATTCAGAACAGCCTGCATGTGCGTCTCATTGCCCGGGGTTTGCAGGTCAAGTCAACCTTGAGCCTGCGCCATTCTTTGCCCATATACAGGTAAACCGCGAGATCGGAGAACAGATATGCAGACCCGCAACAAAATCCTGGATGACGTGTCCCAGCTGATGACCAACGCCATGGGCGTGGCGCAGGGCGCGCGGGAAGAGGCTGAAAACGCGATGAAGTCGATGATCGACCGCTGGCTGGCCGACCGCGATTTCGTCACCCGCGAAGAATTCGACGCCGTGCGCGCCATGGCTCAGAAGGCGCGCGAAGAAAACGCGGCACTCGAAGCCCGCATCGCCGCGCTCGAGGCGAAACTGGACAAATAACGCCCCGGCGTTCCCTTTATTCACAATTTTCGGACAAAGCATTCCGCCGCGCAATCCAGCCCGGATTGTGCGGTGCTGTGTATTCTGACGTGTCGCAGAATTTATTCAAGACAAAGCTGACTCTGGCGCCAATATTTTGATCGCCGTTGCCTTCTGTCCACAACTTATTGCTGTTATCCCCAATAATTAGGGTTGCCAGAACTTACGCCACATCGCACCATATTTAGTACAGGCCTATGGGGGAAGCCCGGCTTGTAGAGCAGGCAACTAGCGCTGGGGCGCTGCCAGCCCCGAAATGCTAGAGATTAGTGAGGTGGCATTATGGCCCTTTCCGAGCAGTATCTCGAAGAAGACATTCATCCGATCGACATTGTTGAGCATCTGGCCGAACATCACGACTGGGATTTTGATCGCATTGGGGACGATCAGATTGCCATGGCCGTTGAAGGGCAGTGGCGCACCTACTCGATCACGCTGGCCTGGTCCAACTATGACGAAACGCTGCGCATGGTGTGCAGCTTCGAAATGGAACCACCGGCCGAGCGTGAAATGCAGCTCTATGAGCTGCTCAACAAGATGAACGACCAGTGCTGGGCAGGCGCGTTTACCTATTGGGCAAACCAGAAGCTGATGGTCTATCGCTATGGTCTGGTCCTTGCAGGCGGGCAAACGGCCAGCGCTGACCAGATCGACACGATGATCAATGCCGCCGTCATGAGCGCCGAGCGGTACTACCCCGCGATCCAATTGGTGACCTGGGGCAACAGAGGGCCAGAAGAAGCCATGCAAGTGGCCATTGCAGAGGCCTACGGCCGCGCGTAAACCTTTGCCCCGGACCGATATGTAAAGCGGGAGGGGCAAATGGACATGACGCGAGTGGCCGAACAGGGGCTTGTGCTTCTGGGGTGCGGAAAGATGGGGTCCGCAATGCTGGCGGGATGGCTGGAACACGGCCTTCCGCCAGCTTCCGTTTGGGTCATCGATCCCTACCCGTCAGATTGGCTGAAGGCGCAGGGCGTCAATATCAACGCACCCTTGCCCGAATCCCCCGCCGTGGTGCTGGTTGCGGTCAAACCGCAGATGATGGGCGAAGCCCTGCCTGCCCTTCAGGCACTGGGCGGCGGGTCCAGCCTGTTCATTTCCGTTGCGGCTGGCACCTCGATTGCCACCTTCGAATCCGTTCTGGGCCGAGACACCCCAATCATTCGCGCCATGCCCAACACACCCGCCGCTATCCGTCAGGGCATCACGGCACTGATCGGCAACGCACACGCCTCCGAGACCGATATGGAACAGGCCGAAAACCTGCTGGCGGCAGTGGGCCAGACCGTTCGCCTAGAGGATGAGGCACAGATGGACGCCGTCACCGGGCTCAGCGGGTCCGGCCCGGCCTATGTGTTCCATCTGATCGAAACCCTGGCCGCAGCGGGCGAGGCGCATGGCCTGCCTGCCGAGCTTGCGATGAAACTGGCCAAGTCCACAGTGGCCGGTGCCGGGGCACTGGCCATGGCGTCCGACGAAGACCCCGCGCAGCTGCGCATCAACGTGACCTCTCCGAACGGTACCACACAGGCCGCGCTTGAGGTGCTGATGCATCAGGAAACCGGCTTTCCCGACCTGCTGCACCGTGCCGTCAAGGCCGCAACCGACCGATCCAAGGAGCTCTCGCGTGAGTGAAATTTCGTTCGACGACTTTCTCAAGGTCGATATTCGCGTGGGCGAGGTGATCCGCGCCGAACCCTATCCCGAGGCCCGCAAACCCGCGATCAAGATGTGGATCGACTTTGGCGACGAGATAGGCGAGCGCAAGACCTCGGCCCAGATCACCGCGCATTACGATCCGGCCACTCTGGTTGGCAAACAGGTCATGGCTGTCGTCAACTTCCCTCCGCGCCAGATCGGCAAGTTCATGTCCGAGGTTCTGGTGCTGGGTCTTCCCGATGACAGCGGTGAGATCGTTCTGATCGGCCCCGACGGCAAGGTTCCTACAGGCGGGCGGATGCACTGATGAAACTGCTGATCACGCGTCCGATGACACCGGCAGTCGAATCGCGCGCCCGCGCCGATTTCGATGTGACCATCCGGGAAAACACCCTGCCCATGTCACGGCAGGAGATGCTGGCCGCTCTGGCCGATTACGACGTGGTCGTCCCGACGCTGGGTGATCAGTTTTCGGCGCAGGTTTTTGCAGAAGCCGGTCCGCCGCGCTGCAAGCTGCTGGCCAATTTCGGTGTTGGCTTCAACCATATCGACGTGGATGCCGCACGCGCGGCCGGGATTGACGTAACCAACACCCCCGGCGCGGTCACCGATGCCACGGCTGATATCGCCATGACCCTGCTGCTGACCACAGCCCGGCGCGCCGGTGAGGGTGAGCGGCTGGTGCGGTCCGGTCAGTGGCAGGGCTGGCACCCGACGCAGATGCTGGGCTATCACGTGACCGGCAAGCGCGTGGGCATCGTCGGTATGGGCCGCATCGGGCAGGCCATCGCGCGCCGCTGTCATTTCGGGTTTGCCATACAGGTGGCCTATCAATCCCGCGATGCAAAAGATCTGGATTTCCCGGCAGAATTCACACCTGACCTTGAAACACTCGCCGCCTCGGTCGATTTCCTTGTGCTTGCGGTTCCCGGTGGTGCGGAAACCCGCCACCTGATCAATGCGCAGGTTCTTGAGGCGATGAACCCCTCGGCTATTCTGGTCAACATCGCCCGTGGCGAGGTGGTGGACGAGGCCGCGCTGATCATGGCGCTGCAAACCGGTCAGATCGCGGGGGCGGGGCTGGACGTCTACGAATTCGAACCCAAAGTGCCACTAGCCCTGTGCGATATGGAAAACGTCACCCTGCTGCCCCATCTGGGCACCGCCACCGAAGAGGTGCGCAGCAGCATGGGGCACATGGCGCTGGATAACGTGGCGGCCTTTGTCGCGGGTAGGGCGCTGCCCAACCCGGTCTAGTCGCCCACCGCCTCGCGCCAGTGTTTGCGGCAGAGCGAGACATAGGTCTCGTTCCCGCCGATCTGCACCTGCGCCCCTTCGGTGATGGCCTTGCCGGTCTCGTCGCGACGAATCACCATCGTGGCCTTGCGGCCGCATTCACAGATCGTGCGCACCTCGCGCATTTCGTCGGCAAGGGCCAGCAGGGCGGCAGAGCCGGGGAACAGCTTGCCCTGAAAATCCACACGCAGACCATAGGCCAGCACCGGCACATCCAAATCGTCCACCGCACGGGCCAGTTGCCAGACCTGCGCCTCGGACAGGAACTGCGCCTCATCAATGAAAACGCAGGCCACGGAACCTTTGTCCAGCCGGGACCGGATCATGGCGAAGACATCATCTTCGGGTGTGAAAGTGTCAGCCTGCTCCGATATGCCGATGCGCGATGCTATCCGCCCCGCACCCGCCCGCCCGTCAATGGCGGCGGTCATCAGGTAGGTCTGCATTCCGCGCTCGCGATAGTTGTGCGAGGCCTGCAGCAACACGGTCGACTTGCCCGCGTTCATGGTGGAATAGTTGAAATACAGCTTTGCCATGGCGTGGGTCTAAAACGCCCGGCCAAAAGGAACAAGAGAGCAAAGGGATGTAAGAAGCGACGTCGCCGTTGCGTGTGCAGAGGCCGAGCTGGGCTCGTAGGGGATGGAACCCCCGCGTCTGCAACAGCGACGCCGTCGGCCAACATGTGGCCAAAACAAAGCAAGGCCCAACAATACCGCCCTGCAATCACTCTTTACCGGCTTGAACTGCCGCCACTCACTCACAAAATCCCCCGCTTATCTGAGGGATAGTCAATGTATGACATTTCAATTATGACTTAGTTATGGGAAATTTCCCGACGCTTTCCCCGGTTTGGACTTAGGGCAGGCGTTTGCAGGTAACAAAGGTAAATCAATGGCAGATATCGGGGCCTATCTGAAGAAACACACAGAAGCGCTGGTAAAAGATGTCGGAATAGAAGCTGCTTGTGAAATCACCGGAAAATCCAAGGCGACCCTGGGTCGGTATTATTCGGACAATGCCGAACACGCGGACAGGTTCATGCCCGTGGATGCGGTGGCCCGGCTTGAAAACGCAGCAACTTATCCGCATGTGACATCCGCGCTGGCGGATCTGAAAAACATCACCTTGTCGTACAGCGAACGCAACACCGTGGCACCACGCACAGGCGGGGTGAATTCGGATGTCATCGCGCTCAGCCAGCGGTTTGCAATGCTGATGACGGAATATCAGGCTGCAATCGAAGATGGCATCATCACGGTGAACGAAGCCAAAAGGCTGCTGAAAGAAACCAGTATGCTTCAGCAGGTCCTGATTGAAATGAAACTGCACCTGGAAGAAGAAAGCGTCAGCTAGGCTTGGTGGCGGCCAGCTATCGGCCAAAAACCGCCTGCCCGGATCGCCGCAGATGTCGTGCGCTTTGTTGCATGATCATCAACCGGACTCTGCGCCTCAATTCAGTCACGTCTTTCCGATAAGCTGCGGCGCAGGCAAGATCGTCAAGGGCAGTAAACCATGCAGAAAATGCAGGGAAATTACAGCATTCTCGCAGACCGTATGGTTTGGCAGTCGTTCCTGTTTGTCTATGTGCTTTTTCTGGCCACGGTGCTGTTTGGCGCTTATCAGGAAGGCCCTGATGACGCGATGCGCTGGGTTATGGTACAGGACCTGCTGGCGGGGCAGGGCTGGTTTGACGCCTATCAGCATCGGCTGGGGCCCGGTGACGGCACGCTGATGCACTGGTCCCGGCTTGTCGATGCACCGATTGCCGGGCTCTACGCGCTGTCCGCGATGGTCGCGCCGCCCGACACCGCCTTGCAAGTGACCGCGTTTATCTGGCCGGTGCTGCTGGCGGGGCTGACTCTGTGGGCCTTTGCTGTCACCGGCGCAGCGTTGGGCGGGCGAAATGGCGCGATTTCGGCACTGGTGGTCGGTGCGCTGACGCTCGAACATTATCGGAAGTTCGACTATTTCTCGTTTGACCACCACAATGTTCAGATTCTGCTGTTCGCAGCGGCCCTCATGTTCTTTGTCCTGCGCAAGGCCAAACCCTCTGCTGCGGGATGGCTGGGTGTCTGTCTGGCCCTTTCGGTGTCAATCGGAACCGAATCGATCGTGCAGGTCGCGATTATCGCGGTGTTCTTCACGATTGACTGGATCGTGACCGGCACAGCCGCCCGCCGCCGCACCATGGTGTTTGGAACCGGGCTGGCGCTGACCCTGTTGCTGGCCAGCGTTGCAACAACGGGGCGTCAGGGCTTTCTGTTCCCAAGCTGCGATGCCCTGACGATAAGTGTGGCCCTGCCGGCCGGGATCGCGGCCCTGTGCCTGTGTGCAGCAGCCTGGGTCGGGTCGGGCTGGTCCTATTGGGGGCGCATCGGTGCGTGTCTTGCGACAGGCGCTGTAACACTTGGCTGCGCTTACGCATTTGCACCGCATTGCCTTGAAAACCCGATTGCGGACCTGCCTCAGGACATGCGCGACTTCTGGCTCAGCCAGGTTGCCGAAGCACAGAATATCACCGTCGTGCTGGAACGACATCGGGGCGAGGCTGCGGCCCTGATAGCCATGTCCGTCATCACGGCGGTGGCAGCCTTGATTTTTGCCCGCCAGTCACAAGACAAAATGGATTACCTCCTGTTTCTGGCGCTGATTGTGACCGGGTTTTCCATGTTTCTGTACCAGTCCCGGATGATGACGTTTCTGGGCGTGTCCCTTGTGGCTGTTCAGGCTCAGATGCTGCGGGCCCTTTACGTCAGTTACAGAACCCATGGCCGCACGCTCTCCGGCTTGGCTATGATAGGCTTTATCGTCTGCGTCTCGCCAAAGATTGGTAGCAGCGTGGAAAAACAGCTGGAACGGTTTGCGCGCTCCTCCCTTGCGGCACCCGTCGCCGAGGTTGTGCAGGATTCGCAAAACATCGGCGCCCCCTGCAAAGCGCCCGAGGCCTACGCGGCCCTGCAAGACCTGCCAGCCGGAATGGTTCTGGTCGATTTCGATTATGCGGCAGAGGTGCTGCGCTATACCGATCATTCGGTTCTGGCGGGGAACTATCACCGCAACCGGGCCGGAATTCAGGCGCAGATCGCGGTTTTGCGTATGGATGCGTCCCAGGCCGGTCCGCGTCTTGCTGCACTGGGTGTAAGCTATGTGCTGCTCTGCACCGCCGCGCCCCGTGCCGAATTCTGGGATTGGGCATCTCAGGGGCGCGGTCTGCAATCCCAGCTAGCCAAGGGTGAAACCCCCGCCTATCTCAGCCGGATTGATGGTGGGGAAGGGGCCGCGTTTCAGGTTTTTCAGCTCGCGGCCGATCTCTAGGCCGTCAGCGCTTTGCGGAATGCCGATCAGGCGTGACGCTTGACGATCACCGATCCAACCGAATACCCGGCCCCAAAAGAACAGATCAGCCCCAGATCGCCCTCTTGCAGATCGTCAGAGTATTTCGAAAACGCAATGATCGACCCTGCGGATGAGGTGTTCGCATAATCCTGAAGGATATTGGGTTGCTCGCCCGCCTCGGGTTCGCGGCCCAGAACCTTCTTGCCGATGAAGTCGTTCATCGTCTTGTTGGCCTGATGCAGCCACAGGCGTTTGAGGTCGGTATTGCTGACCCCTTCGGCTTCCATATGGTCGCTGATATGCTTGCTGACCATCGGCAACACTTCCTTGAACACCTTCCGGCCGTTCTGCATGAACTGCATGTCGCGGCGGTCAATCACGCCATCGGGGCGCGACCGGCGCAGGAACCCGTTGTTGTTGCGGATATTGTTTGAAAAGGCGGTGGCACAGCGGGTCGACAGGATCTCGAAATGCGGGCCTCTGGCGTCTTCGATCCGCTCGATCAACGTTGCCGTTGCCACATCGCCAAAGATAAAGTGACAATCCCGGTCGCGCCATTCCAGATGGCCCGAGCAGATTTCAGGGTTCACCACCAACGCCGCGCGCACCGACCCGGACCGCACCATGTCCGCCGCCGCCTGAATGCCGAACGTGGCCGAAGAACAGGCGACATTCATGTCAAAGCCAAACCCATCGATGCCCAGTTCCTGCTGAATCTCGATTGCAATCGCCGGATAGGCGCGCTCGTGATTCGAGGCCGCGCAGATCACCAGATCGACATCCGCCGCCGTGCGCCCCGCCTGCGCCAGCGCCTTCCTGCAGGCATCCACTGCCATCTCGGTCATGATCCCGGGCTCGTCATCGCTGCGCTGGCGCAGCGTCGGGTGCATCACGTCCGGGTTCAGCACCCCGGTCTTGTCCATCACGTACCGGTTATGAATGCCCGATGCCTTGACGATGAACTCTTCCGAGGAATGCTGCATCGCCTCCATCTGCCCGGCTGCGATGGCCTCGGCATTCTTCGCGTTCTGCTTGTCGGCATAGGCGTTGAACGCTTCGACAAGCTCGGCATTGGTGATGACGTTTTCCGGCGTGAAGACACCGGTACCGGTGATGGCGGGGGTATACATGGCGGGCCCTGAATGTTTCGGATTCGCCCAAAATGCAGTCATGGCGTGATTTGATCAAGATATGTTGACCCAAGGGAATCCGTTCCGGGGTGCAGTTTCATATCTTGAATAGTTCATAAATTGAAGTATATCGCCCCGTAACCCGCGCGGAGACCCCCAATGCCCGACGATATCAGTGCCAGACTTGGCCGCCTCAGTCCCGAGATTCAGGCGATCATGGGCGTCTATGCCCTGTACTGGAAACTGGAAGAGACCTTTGACTGTATCGAAACAGACCTGAGCCACCCGGAATGCCACATGCTGATCAAGCTGGATCAGCCCAAGCGCATGGGCGTTCTGGCCTCTGATATGTTAAGCGTCCCATCAACGATCACCGCCACTGCGGATGCCCTCGAAAAAGCGGGCTATCTGATGCGGCGGCGTGACCCCGAAGACCGCCGCGCCTGGTTGCTGGTGCTGACAAAGCAGGGCGAAGAAGCCCGCAACATGCTGGTCGCCGCCGCCGGGGACCTGTTTCACCGGGCCTCGGGCCTCAACGAACAAGAAACTGCCGAATTCGCGCGACTGGCGCGCAAAATCCGCGACAACGTATTGAAAACGGGAATTCCCGAGGGATTGAAGAAATGAAACTCCTGACCTCTCTGGGCCTTGCACTGGCCATTCTGGCAACCCCGATTGCCGCTCAAGAGACCCCGAAACCGGTGAAACTCATGCAGGTGCGTGAAACCGCGCCCGGTTTCACGCGGCAGTTTTTCGGCCGCGTCGCCGCGCGCCAGACCGTTGATCTGGCCTTTCAGGTTGCGGGGCAGATTGTCGAAATGCCCATCAACGAAGGCTTCGTGATTCCCAAGGATGGCCTGATTGCCCGTCTGGATCAGGAACCGTTCGAGCTGCGCCTTGATCGGGCGCGGTTGCAAAAGGAGCAGGCCGACCGCACCGTTGCGCGCCTGTCGCGCCTGCGCGGTACAACCGCCAGCCAGGTGGCCGTGGACGATGCCGAGACCGAGGCGCAACTGGCCGCGATCGCCCTGCGCGACGCGGAATATGAACTGGAACACGCCACGCTGACCGCGCCCTTTGACGCGCTGGTCTCCAGCCGCTCGGTCGAGGCGTTTACGACCGTCTCGGCGGGCACGCCCATCGTCCGCATCCATGACATGTCCGAATTGCGCATCGTGGTCGACGTGCCCGAGATCCTGTTTCAACGCTCTGGTCAGAATGACGACATCTTCATCACCGCGAAATTCCCGGTCAGTGACGAAGTCTTCCCGCTGGAAATCCGTGAATTCGACGCTGAAACCTCCAGCGTCGGTCAAACCTTCCGCATCCAGTTCGGCCTGACCCCGCCAAAGGGGCTGCAAATCTTTCCCGGTTCTTCCGTTACCGTCAACGTTCAGGTGCAGGACAACCGCACAGGCATCATCGTACCGGCTACCGCTGTTGTCGCCGACGCAAACGGCGCGCTGAACGTCATGGTGTTTTCCCCGGTCGGGGCGGATGAGGGCACCGTGCGCCGCGTCCCGGTGACCATCGAGCCCACGCAAACCGGCGATGTCCGGGTGCTGACGGGCCTCTCTGACGGGGATGAGGTCGTCGTGGCCGGGGGCGCTGTGCTGACGGATGGTCAGACGGTGCGCCGGTTTGCCGGTTTCGCGAACTGAGGGGCTGACAGATGAATATCGCCCGCGCCTCAATCGACCGGCCGCTTTACACATGGCTGGTCATCCTCATTGCCCTCATTGGGGGCATCTGGGGGTTCACATCGCTTGGCCGTCTGGAAGACCCGGCCTTTACAATCAAAAACGCGGTCATCGCCACGCAATACCCCGGTGCCACGGCCGAACAGGTGGCGCTGGAAGTATCGGAACCGCTGGAATCCGCTATACAGCAGATGGGCGAGGTGGATGTCATCACCTCGGTCAACCAACCCGGACGGTCCCTGATCGAGGTCGAGATCAAGTCGACATACGACGGCACCGAACTGCCAGCCATCTGGACCCGGCTCAGGGCCAAGGTGCGCGACGCCGCGCGCGGCCTGCCTTCGGGCGTCGGCCAGCCGTTTGTGAATGACGGGTTCGGCGATGTTTTCGGCCTGTTCTATGCGGTGACCGCCCAAGGGTTCTCGGACGCTGAAAAACACGAACTGGCAACGTTCCTGCGGCGGGAACTGCTCACCGTGGACGGCGTCGCCGATGTCGAGGTTCAGGGCCTGCCGGACGAGGCGATCTTTGTCGAACCCGATCTGGCGATTTCGGTGAACCAGAATGTCCCGCTGCAAGCAATCAACCAGGCCATCGCCAATGCGGATTCGGTCAATTCCTCAGGGTCCTTACGCTCTGACAACGACCGGACCACCATCCTGACGGCCGAAGGGTCAGACAGCGTGTCGGCCATTGCGGGCCTGTCTGTTGGTTCGCAGGGGCAGGTGATCAACCTTTTTGACATGTCCGATGTCTATCGCGCCCGTCAGAACGACCCCGACATCATTATCCGCTACAACGGGACCGAGGCCTTCACCTTGGGTATCGCGGGTCTGGCCACGGAAAACATTGTCGAGGTTGGTAAACGTGCTGATGCAAAGTTCGCGGAGTTGAACACAAGCATTCCCTTCGGTGTCGAAATCCTGCCGATCTATCAGCAACATGTTGTGGTCGAACAGGCCTCGAACGACTTTCTCGTGAACCTTGCCATGTCGGTGGCCATCGTGGTCGCCGTTCTGGGCATCTTCATGGGCTGGCGCGCGGCCATTGTTGTCGGCTCGACCCTGCTGCTGACTGTTGTCGGCACGCTTCTGTTCATGTCGCTCTTTTCGATCGAGATGGAAAGAATCTCATTGGGTGCCCTGATCATCGCCATGGGGATGCTGGTGGACAACGCCATCGTCGTGGCCGAAGGGATGCAGATCTCCATGCTGCGCGGCCAGTCCTCGCGCAATGCGGCCGAGGATGTGGCGTCAAAAACCCAGATCCCGTTGCTGGGTGCGACCGTGATAGGCATCATGGCCTTTGCGGGCATTGGCCTCAGCCCTGACGCAACCGGAGAATTCCTGTTCTCTCTGTTCGCCGTGATCGGCATTTCACTGTTGCTCAGCTGGGTTTTGGCGATCACCGTCACGCCGCTATTGGGGCATTACTTCTTCAAACAGGGCAAAGCAGGCGAGATCGACGCTTACGGCGGCCTCCTGTTCCGCACCTATGGTGCGATCCTGCGCTTTGCGCTGCGCTTCCGATGGCTGGTTGTTGCTGGTCTCGTCGGCGTAACCGTGGTGTGCTATGCCGGGTTTGGGCTGATGAAACAGCAGTTCTTCCCCAACTCCAACACGCCTTTGTTCTTCGTGCACTACAAACTGCCGCAGGGCACACCGATTGCACGAACCGCCGAAGACATGGCGGTGTTCGAAGAGTGGCTGGCAGCACGCGACGACGTCGTCTCGGTCACGACCTTTGTCGGCCAGGGGGCTACCCGTTTCATGCTGACCTACTCCGCCGAAAAGCCGAATCCCAGCTATGGGCACATGGTCATCCGCACAGCAAGCCTGGACGACATCCCGGCGCTGCAAGCGGACCTTGAGGCGTTTGGGTCAGTCCAGTTCCCCGAAGGTGAGTTTGGCACCAAGCGCCTGGTTTTTGGCCCCGGCGGTGGTGATCCGATTCAGGCCCGCTTCTCGGGCAGCGATCCGGTCGTGCTGCGCCAGCTCGCGGACGTGGCAGTGCAGCGCATGGCAGCCGCATCCCCGAACGCGCTGCTGGTTCATCACGACTGGCGCGAACAGGAACTGGCGCTGCAACCGATCTATGCCACCGAACGGGCGCAGACAGCAGGTGTCACACGCGAAGACATCGCCGCCACCCTGCAATTCTCGACCGACGGCATTACGGGTGGTGTGTTCCGCGAGCGCGACCGCCTGATCCCGATCATCCTGCGCCGACCTGCGGACGGAGATTACTCGATCGTCGATCAGGTCGTGTACTCGGACCAGTCGGAAAAATTTGTACCAATTGAACAAATGGTGGATGGATTCGAGTACAAAACGCTCAATACGCTGGTTCACCGTCGAGATCGGGTTCTGACTATCACCGTCGGCGCGGACATCCCGCCCGACCTGACTGCGGCACAGGTTCACGCCGAAGTTCGGGACGCCATCGAGGCCATCGAATTGCCGCCCGGGTACAAGATGGAGTGGGGCGGTGAGTTCGAAAATTCGCGCGACGCGCAGGCAAGCCTAGGCAGACAATTGCCGCTGAGCCTGCTGATCACGGTGTTGATTTCGGTCCTGTTGTTCAACGCGATCCGTCAGCCGATCATCATCTGGCTGCTGGTGCCGATGTCCGTGAACGGCGTGGTGATCGGCCTGCTAGGAACAGGGCTGCCCTTCACCTTTACGGCACTTCTGGGCCTGCTCAGCCTGTCGGGTATGCTGATCAAGAACGGCATTGTTCTGGTTGAAGAAATCGATCTGGTCCGCGCCACCGGCAAGCCCCTGCGCGAGGCAATCATCGAAGCATCCGTGTCGCGTTTGCGGCCCGTCATGCTGGCGGCTGTCACGACCATTCTGGGCATGGCGCCACTGCTGACGGATGCTTTCTTCGTCTCGATGGCAGTGACGATCATGGGCGGTCTGGCATTTGCCACCGTGCTGACAATGGTTGCGGCACCGGTGTTTTACCTGCTGTTCTTCGCCCGTGACGAACCAAAGAAAACGATGGAAACGCCTGCGTAAGGCATTGGAAATAAAGAAAAGACCCAGAGTTTCCTCTGGGGCTTTTTCGTTTGGGTCAGGGGTCTTTACCCCTGTAGCGATTTCACCTCGACGTCGCCCTCAGCTTGTGCCTTGATCGCCAGTGCTGCGGCGTTGGCCCCTGCAGCGGTGGTGAAATACGGGATCTTGTCATACAGCGCGATCGAGCGGATGGCCTTGCTGTCCTCAACCGCCTGCGCACCTTCGGTGGTGTTCATCACCAGCTGCACCTGACCGTCTTTCAGCATGTCCACAACATCCGGGCGGCCTTCGTACACCTTGTTCACCACGTCACAGGCAACACCCTGTTCGTCCAGCCAGCTTTGGGTACCGCGTGTGGCCACAAGCGTGAAACCCTGATCAACCAGAACTTGTGCCGCTTCCAGCATGGCTTTGCCCTTGTCGGCATCCTTGATCGAAATGAATGCACGGCCAGAGGACGGCAGCACCATGCCCGCGCCCATCTGCGCCTTGAGGAACGCGCGTGGGAAGTCACGGTCCCAGCCCATCACCTCGCCGGTCGAGCGCATTTCCGGGCCAAGGATGGTGTCGACGCCGGGGAAACGGGCGAAGGGCATGACGGCCTCTTTCACCGAGAACCAGGGCATATCCGGATCGGCCAGCGTCATCTGGTCCGCGATCTTGGTGTCCTTGCCTTCCTGATAGGGCGGGCGCATCGGGAAATCGGCCAACTTCTCGCCCGCCATGATGCGCGCCGCAATCGACGCAATCGCACTGTCGGTGGCCTTGGCAACAAACGGCACGGTGCGCGAGGCGCGCGGGTTCACTTCGATCAGATAGATCTCATCATCCTTGATCGCGAATTGCACATTCATCAGGCCAACAACATTCAGCGCCTTGGCCAGCTTGAACGCCTGATCCTTGATCTGCCCGATGATCTCTTTCGACAGCGAATAGGGCGGCAGCGAACAGGCGGAATCGCCCGAGTGAACGCCCGCTTCTTCGATGTGCTGCATGATACCCGCGACGTGAACGTCGGTGCCGTCACACAGGGCGTCTACGTCCAGTTCGACCGCGCCGGCCAGATAGCTGTCCAGCAGTACGGGGCTGTCGCCGGAGACCACAACGGCCTCGTTGATATAGCGTCGCAGCTGATCCATATCGCGCACGATTTCCATCGCGCGACCGCCCAGAACGTAAGAGGGGCGGATGACCAGCGGGAAACCGATCTCTTCCGCAATCTCCAGCGCCTTTTCGTCGGTCGAGGCAATGCCGTTTCTGGGCTGTTTCAGGCCCAGTTCATTGACCAGCGCCTGGAACCGTTCGCGGTCTTCGGCCAGGTCGATTGCGTCCGGCGTTGTACCCAGAATCGGAATACCCTCGGCCTCAAGCGCGTTGGCCAGCTTCAACGGTGTTTGCCCACCGAACTGAACGATCACGCCGTGCAGCGTGCCATTTTCCTGTTCTTTCGTCAGGATTTCCATGACGTGTTCAAAGGTCAGCGGCTCAAAATACAGACGGTCCGAGGTGTCGTAGTCGGTCGAAACCGTCTCGGGGTTGCAATTGACCATGATGGTCTCGTACCCGGCCTCGGTCAGCGCATAACAGGCGTGGCAGCAGCAATAATCGAACTCGATCCCCTGACCGATCCGGTTCGGACCACCACCAAGAATAACGACCTTCTTGCGGTCGCTTGGGCGTGCCTCGCATTCGACATCGCCCATCATCGGGGCTTCGTAGGTCGAGTACATATAGGGGGTTTGCGCTTCGAACTCAGCAGCGCAGGTATCGATGCGTTTGAAGACCGCGGTAACGCCCAGATTGTGGCGGGCGCGGCGCACGTTATCTTCGCTGCGGCCTGACAGATTGCCCAGACGCGCATCGGTAAAGCCCAGCATCTTGAGCTTGCGGATGCCTTCTTCGGTCACTGGCAGACCGTCCTTGCGCACGGTGCGTTCTGCTTCGATGATCTCGCGAATGCGGGCCAGGAACCAAGGGTCAAACTTGGTGACGCCAAAGATTTCATCGTCGGCCAGGCCATGACGCATGGCTTGTGCGATAGTGCGCAGACGGTCGGGGGTCTGCTTGCTGATCGCCTTGATGACATGCGCCTTGTCATCGCTGCTTTCGACCTCATCCCACAGGCCGATGCTCAACCCCGGAATTTCGATCTCATCAAACCCGGTCAGGCCGGATTCCATCGATGCCAGCGCCTTCTGCATGGATTCGTGGATGGTGCGCCCGATGGACATCGCCTCACCCACTGACTTCATTGCAGTGGTCAGGTAGGGTTCAGAGCCGGGGAATTTTTCAAACGCGAATTTCGGGATCTTGGTGACGACATAGTCGATGGTAGGTTCGAACGACGCAGGCGTGACCTTGGTGATGTCATTGTCCAACTCGTCCAGCGTGTAGCCCACGGCCAGTTTCGCGGCGATCTTGGCAATCGGGAAACCCGTCGCCTTGGAGGCCAGCGCCGATGAACGCGACACGCGCGGGTTCATTTCGATCACAACCATGCGGCCATCATCGGGGTTGATCGCCCATTGCACGTTCGAGCCGCCGGTTTCCACCCCGATCTCGCGCAGCACGGCAATCGAGCCGTTGCGCATGATCTGGTATTCCTTGTCGGTCAGCGTCAGGGCAGGGGCCACGGTGATCGAGTCACCCGTGTGCACGCCCATCGGGTCGACGTTTTCGATGGAACAGACGATGATGGCGTTGTCGGCAGTGTCGCGCACCACTTCCATCTCGTATTCTTTCCAGCCCAGCAGGCTTTCATCGACGAGGATCTGGTTGACAGGCGAGGCATCCATGCCCGAGCGGCAGAAATGGATATAATCCTCGCGGTTATAGGCCACGCCGCCGCCTGTGCCGCCCAAGGTAAAGGCCGGGCGGATGATGGCGGGCAGGCCGATTTCCTCCAACTCGTCCAGAGCGATCTGCACACCTGCTTCCAGATCGGCAGAGCCGTCGGCCTTCTTGGGGGCGGTCACGATGGTGGCTTTGGGGTTTTCCAACCCCAGCCGATCCATCGCCTCGCGGAACAATTTGCGATCCTCGGCCATCTCGATGGCGTCGCGTTTGGCACCGATCATCTCGACACCGAACTTGTCCAACACCCCCATCTCTTCCAGCGCGAGCGAGGTGTTCAGACCAGTTTGCCCGCCCATTGTGGGCAGCAGGGCGTCAGGGCGTTCCTTTTCGATGATCTTGGCGACGACCTCGGGCGTGATCGGCTCGATATAGGTGGCATCGGCAAGTCCGGGGTCAGTCATGATTGTCGCCGGGTTCGAGTTGACCAGAATAACCCGGTAACCTTCTTCGCGCAGGGCCTTGCAGGCCTGAGCGCCGGAATAGTCGAACTCGCAGGCCTGACCGATAACAATGGGACCCGCCCCGATGATCATGATCGACTTGATGTCGGTTCTCTTCGGCATGGCCTGGCCCCTTCGATTTTGCACGAGTCGCGGGCGCCGCCCAAGCGCCCAAATTGTCGTGCGTTATAGGGACCACGCAGAAAGGTTCAAGGGGTATCGGAAACAGAAGCGAAATTGCCGCTTTCCCCCCTTTCCCCTGCCAGAGTATTCTCTATATCGCCCTTCACGGCAAAAGAGGATGCAGTTGCGTATTCGTTTTGATCAGGGACCAGCCGGTCGCGGAACCCGGTTTCAGCGCCCGACTCGGATTATCCGCGCGGATACGGCGGAGGACGTGCCCCAGGCTCTGGCGGCGCTGGATGAGGCGCGCGCGGGCGGGGCCTGGCTGGCTGGCTATGCCAGTTATGAACTGGGATATGTGCTTGAATCCCGGCTGATCAATCTTTTGCCGGAATCGCGTCGGCTGCCCTTGCTGTGCTTTGGGGTCTACGGCGCGCCGGATCGGGTTGCTTTACCGACGCCCGCGGGCGAGGTGCGCGCGTTTCAGCCGCGCTGGGACGAGGCGCGCTATGGCGAAGCCTTTCAAGTGGTGCATGATGCCATCGGTGCCGGTGATATCTATCAGGCGAACCTGACCTTTCCGATTGACCTGACCGTCTCGGGCAGCAGTGAAACCCTTTATGCGGCACTGGCAGCGGGGCAGCCCGTTGGGCATGGTGCGCTGGTGCAGCAGGTCGGGTTGCCGGATTTGCTCAGCCGCTCGCCAGAGTTGTTCTTCCGCACAGACGCGGATGGAAAGATCGAGACTCGACCGATGAAGGGCACCCAGCCGCGCAGCGAAGACCCGGACGAGGATATGCGGCGCCGGGCGTTTCTGACCACGGACGAAAAGAACCGGGCGGAAAACCTGATGATCGTCGATCTTCTGCGCAACGATATCAGCCGTGTCGCATTGCCCGGTTCCGTTCATGTCCCTGAACTGTTCAAGGTGGAAACCTATGCGACAGTGCATCAGATGGTTTCACTTGTCCGTGCCCAGTTGCTCAAATGCGCAGGGCTCAGCGATATACTGACGGCGTTGTTTCCCTGCGGCTCGATCACGGGCGCCCCCAAAATTCGCGCCATGGAAATTCTGGCCGGGCTGGAACCCTGGCCGCGCGACATCTATTGTGGCACCATCGGCTGGGCCGCGCCTGATGGCCGGTCCGAGTTCAACGTGGCCATCCGTACGCTGATGCTGGAAGACGATCAGGCCACCCTGAACGTGGGCGGGGGCCTTGTCTGGGACAGCACCGCCCCGGCAGAATATGAGGAGGCGCTATGGAAAGCCCGCTTCGCCCGCCAGCTGAGCCTGATTTCCGCCTGATCGAAACACTGGCGTTTCGGCCGGGTCAGGGCTTTGTCCGAAAAGACCGTCACCTTGCGCGCATGGCCCGAACCGCTGCGGCCTTTGGCCTTCCCTTCAACCCGGATTCAGCGACCGCCGCGCTGGATGGCGCGTTGGGCGACACCCCCTTGCGGTGCCGCCTTACACTGGACGCATCGGGCGCATTCGAATTGACCACCGGGGTTCTGGCCAGCAACCCTCCGGTCTGGCGCATCGCCCTGTCTGATCAGCGACTGGCTTCCAATGATCTTTGGCTGCGTCACAAGACAAGCCGCCGCGCCCTTTATGACAATACTCGCGCCGCGCTGACGGATGGCATAGACGAGGTGTTATTCCTGAATGAGCTTGATGAGCTGTGTGAGGGCACCATCAGCAACCTTTTCGTCGAAAAACAGGACGGTCGTATTCTGACACCTGCGCTCTCCAGCGGTCTGTTGCCTGGCATATTGCGCGAAGAATTACTGGATAAAGGAACGGTGTCTGAGGCCGTGCTGACCTTGAGCGACCTGAAAAATGCACAAACTGCCTACATGGGCAATTCATTGCGCGGGCTGATCCGGGTGGAGCTGATAGACACGTGACCAAAGACAGCGCGATGGTCGGACCGCCGGTTGCATTGCCGCGGTTAAGAGTTGAGTTCGGCCTGTTCTATGTTGTCCTGCCGCTGATCATCGCGGTTTTGTTTCCACCGAACTGGATGTTTCCGGCTCTGTTTGCCCTGACCGGGCTGGGGATCATGCTGCTGCATTGGACTCCGGGCTTTCAATGGGCCGAGTTGCGCTATGGTTGGGCCAACTGGTCGCTTCGCGAAGTTGTGCTGTTTACCGCTTTCATGTCCGTGTTTTGCGTTGGGCTGATTCAGGTGACACGCCCCGACGCCGCGTTTTTTCTGCTAGTACACCGCCCTGAGATGCTGGCGTTTATCTGGATCGGTTATCCTGTTTTGTCTGCACTGCCACAGGAACTTCTGTTCCGCCCACTGTTCTTCCGTCGCTATCACGCGATCCTGCCAGAAGGGCGCGCGGCTTATGTGCTGAATGCTGCCATCTTCTCGTTCGCGCATCTGATGTATTGGAGCTGGATTGTCGTCCTCATGACATTTGCGGGCGGGCTGCTGTTTGCATGGGCCTACAGGCAGCGCGGCTCGTTCTTCTATGCGGTGCTGCTGCACGCGATTGCGGGCAATATCATCTTTGCGGTCGGGCTGGGTGTCTATTTCTACTCAGGCAACGTGCAAAGGCCGTTTTGACAGGGCGACCCGCCTTGACTTTCCGGGCCTGACAGGGTGTATCGGCGCGACGAATTCTGCGCCCGAAGGGATATGATCCATGCACGCCTATCGCAGCCACACCTGCGCCGCACTGACCGCCGCTAATGTCGGTGAAACCGTTCGCCTGTCCGGTTGGGTGCATCGGGTCCGAGATCACGGGGGCGTCCTGTTCATCGACCTGCGCGACCATTTTGGTGTGACACAGGTTTTGTGCGATGGCGACAGCGCCGCTTTTGCTGTGCTTGAAAAGGTGCGTTCCGAATGGTGCATCCGCATCGACGGAACCGTCAAGGCGCGTGCCGCCGAACTGGTTAACCCGAAACTGCCCACCGGCGAGATCGAGGTTTACGTGCGCGAACTGGAAGTTCTGGGGGCCGCCGAGGAACTGCCGCTGATGGTGTTCGGCGATCAGGAATACCCCGAGGAAACACGCCTGCGTTATCGTTACCTCGACCTGCGACGCGAGGCGATGCAGCGCAACATGATCCTGCGCTCGGACGTGGTGGCCTCCATGCGCAAGCGTATGTGGGATCAGGGGTTCCGCGAGTACCAGACGCCGATCATCACCGCGTCCTCGCCCGAAGGCGCGCGTGACTTCCTTGTGCCGTCGCGCCTGCATCCGGGCAAGTTCTACGCGTTGCCGCAAGCCCCGCAGCAGTTCAAGCAGCTGATTATGGTGTCAGGTTTCGACAAGTATTTCCAGATTGCGCCCTGCTTCCGCGACGAAGACCCGCGCGCCGACCGCTCACCCACCGATTTCTACCAACTTGACCTCGAGATGTCCTTTGTCGAGCAGCAGGACGTGTTCGACACGATCCAGCCCGTTCTGACCGGTGTGTTCGAAGAGTTTGGCGGTGGCCGCAAGGTCGATCAGGACTGGCCGCAGATTTCCTACAAGGATTCGGCGCTGTGGTACGGCACGGACAAGCCCGACCTGCGGAACCCTATTAAGATGCAGGTGGTTTCCGACCACTTCCGCGGGTCTGGCTTCGCGATTTTTGCAAAGCTGCTCGAACAGGAAGGCACCGAAATTCGCGCTATCCCCGCGCCAACCGGTGGCAGCCGTAAGTTCTGTGACCGCATGAACGCCTTTGCCCAGAAAGAGGGTCTGCCCGGTATGGGCTACATCTTCTGGCGCGATCAGGGCGAAGGGATGGAAGCCGCAGGCCCGCTGGCCAAGAACATCGGCCCCGAGCGGACCGAGGCTATCCGTCAGCAATTGGGTCTGGGTGTCGGCGATGCGGCGTTTTTCCTGGGCGGCAAGCCGAAAGCCTTTGAAAAGGTTGCAGGCAAGGCGCGCGATGTGATCGGGGATGAGCTTGGCCTGACCGAGAAAGACCGCTTTGCCTTTGCCTGGATTGTTGATTTCCCGATCTACGAGCAAGACGAAGAAACCGGCGCGATCGACTTTGAGCACAACCCGTTCTCGATGCCGCAGGGCGGCATGGAAGCGCTACAGGGCAATCCGCTGGATGTGCGCGGGTATCAGTATGACCTCGCGTGCAATGGATATGAGCTGGTGTCGGGTGCGATCCGGAACCACAAGCCGGAAATCATGCTGAAGGCCTTTGAACTGGCAGGCTATGGCGAGGATGAAGTGAAATCCCGCTTTGGCGCTCTGTTCAACGCCTTCCACTACGGTGCGCCGCCGCACGGTGGCTGCGCTGCTGGGATCGACCGGATCGTGATGCTGTTGGCGGATGAGGCCAATATCCGCGAGGTCATGATGTTCCCTATGAACCAGCGGGCCGAAGATCTGATGATGGACGCGCCTTCAGACCCGACCTCGGATCAACTGATGGAACTGGGCTTGCGCCTCATCCCGCAGGACTGAACGAGAGCCGCCCGCATCAAGCGGGTGGTTTCATTTTGAAGCTGATTAGCATTCGCGGGTCAGTCCAGTGGGTTGTTCAAATCGCCTCGGTTGACACGAATTGAGCGTGCAGTCTGCCGTGTTTGGCGATAGGCCCAGATGCACAGAAGCGTTGCAGTGATGAAATAAGCTGCAATCACGTCAAATCGCCTTTCTCTGTTCCAGGCGGTTCTGCACCATGCCGGCGACCTGCGCTGCCTGCGCCGTGATCGGTGCGCCGTTCGCCCGTGAAAGCGCCAGCTTTCGGGCGGCTTCTGCCAACGGTCTGTCATCGGCTTCTCGTGCGACCCCTTGCAGGAACTGGGCAGCGTAATCCCATGTGCGATGATCGTTGGGCCCGGTAAGGACATCGGCGATATGGGCCATGTCGTCCTGATAAGCCATCGGGTCGGGGCGGATGACTTCGTCTCGAACCGAGTGGAGCCCGCTTGGGCGTCGATCTTCGGGCAGGCGCTCCAGAATGGACTTCTGAAAATAAGACAATGATTTTATCGGCTTGGACAGAAATCCATCCGCTCCGGCTGCGTACGCCAGACCTTCGGTAGCGTCATCGCCCGACAGGCCCATGATCACGCTGATCCGTGGTGAAGCTTCGGCCAGTTCGGCGATCAGGTCAGCTCCGGACCCGTCGGGCAGGCCCATATCGACCAGAATGACAGAGGGGCGATAGATCTGCAGGTGTCGCCGTGCCGATTTCAGGCAGTCAGCGCGTCGGATGCGTGCGCCGCTGTGCAGGCACATCAGGCGGATCGCGTCGCAGGCATATCGGCTGTCTTCAACAACCAGAATTGTCTGTCCCAGCAAGGGCCGCGTTGCGGTGGGCGAGGCGGCGGTGGTGGCAATGAGGCCCGAATCGTCCATGGCAGCTCTCCTATCCAGCAGATGCTTCACGCTAGGAACTTCTGGCTAACACGACGTTAACGCGCGATTTGGCGCACTTGTCCTTTTGCAGAGCAGCCCCCATAACCCACGCAACGCAGGACATCAGGAGTGAGACATGATTGGACGTCTGAACCACGTTGCCATCGCCGTACCCGACCTTGAGGCGGCATCCGAACAGTACCGCAATGCGCTGGGCGCCAAGGTCGGCGCGCCGCAGGACGAGCCGGATCATGGCGTCACGGTTGTGTTCATCGAACTGCCCAACACAAAGATCGAACTTTTGTACCCGCTGGGCGACGACAGCCCGATCAACGGGTTTCTGGAAAAGAACCCGGCAGGCGGTATTCATCACGTATGCTATGAGGTCGAAGACATCATCGCCGCCCGTGATCATTTGAAAGCGACCGGCGCCCGTGTTCTGGGGTCGGGGGAGCCCAAGATCGGCGCGCATGGCAAGCCGGTGCTGTTCCTGCATCCCAAGGACTTCAACGGCTGCCTTGTCGAGCTGGAACAGGTATGATCCGCAAAACCCGGAGGGGCTGAAGTGACCATTACTGCTGCATTGGTGCTGTTTGCCGTCATCTGGTTCATGACGTTGCTAGTGGTTTTGCCCATTCGCATCAAAACTCAGGGTGACCTGAACGATATCGTTCCGGGCACCCATGCGGGTGCGCCGGAAGTCCATCATCTGAAGGCAAAGATGTGGATCACCACCGCCATTGCTGTGGTTTTGTGGGTTATCATTGCCGGGATCATCATATCTGGTGTGATTTCAGTGCGGGACTTCGACTGGCTGAACCAACTGGAGCCGCGCTAATCTGTGTCAGACCTTTTGGCCTGACACAGCATGAAAAATATGGGTGAATGTCGCCGCGCCAAGGATCGGGATCACCAGATTCAACAGCGGTATCGACAGCGGAATGGCCATCAGCGTTCCAGCGACCCAGATCGTGGTCGAATGCGTGGCCCGCAGTTGGCGTGCGCCATCCCGCCCGATCCGGCGCATTGCAGCCAGCGTGAAGTATTCCCGCCCCAACAGGAACCCGTTCATGGCCCAGAAGATGAAGGGCGCAAACGGGGTGAAGATCGCATAGAGGATCAGCGCCAGCAGGTTTGCGACAATCAGCACGCCAAGAAAGCTGAGGCCGTCAAACAGGGCTTCTGACACCGGGATGCGTCGTGCATTCGGCAAGGCTGGAAAGTGCTTGTCCTCGACCGCCTGTGCCACCTCGTCCAGAAAGATCGATGTGATGGCTGACGCCACCGGCACCATCAGGAAAACAGGCAGGATCAGGACGAGAACGATACCTGAATAGTTCAGAACGTCGTTCAGCCACGGGACAGCTCCGACAAATGGCAGCGAGATTTCACTGCCCGACAACCAGTTGATCAACCTGATCGCACCCGCACAGGTGAGACCCAGCAACAGGATGGTCAAACCTACACCGCGCAGCAGAACGGCGCGGAATTTGGGATCTCCGATTTGGCCGAGCGCGCTGATAAAGGCGTTCAGGATGATCATTCTGTGATCCATTCCGTCAAGGCTGCCACATCGGGCCGCGGGCGTTCGGGTGGCGCTGTTCCCTCGGTGGCGATATGTATCAGCCCGGCGACACGTTCGTTGTCGGCAAGCCCAAAGGCGTCGACGCAGAAGTCGTGGTCATGGGTTTGCCAACCCGATAGCCAGTTTGCGCCCCAACCTGCGGCCAGCGCGGCATTCAGCAGGGCCAGACAGACCGCGCCCGCAGAATAGGTTTGTTCGATCACGGGTATTTTCTCGGACGGTTTTTGTACTTCGATCACGGCTACGGCCAGATGCCCCATGTCGAACTGGCTGCGCGCTTTTGCAATGTCTTCCGGACTTTTGTTCAGCCGTTGCCCGCAGGCCTCGGTCAGGGTTGCCAACCGTGCCATGGCCCCCTGTTCCAGAACGATAAATCGCCAGGGTTCCAGTTTTCCGTGATCGGGGCTGCGTGCGGCTGCGGTCAGCAGGGGGCGCAATTCGTCCCGTGTCGGAGCCGGGGCAACCAGTGTCTTGGCGGGTCGGGACCGGCGCGACTGCAAAAACTCCAGAGCAGCGGGGTTTTTCATGGACATATGTTAACTTCCTTTACATCACGTCTCTGTATCTTGGTCGGCATGCCGAGGGTTTCAAGGGCGCGGCGACGGATCGCGTGGATCAATTTCATTCCACCGCCCATCATGCAAGACTATTGAGGGAAGGGGCGACAATGGCGAAATCCAAACTACGAGATCTGCCGGATCTCAGCGCGCAGGCGCACGCCGGGGCAACGTTTCATCTGAAAGTTACACCCAAGGCCGCGCGCGACCGGATGGTCGTGAAAGACGGGCAGATCAGGGTATTTGTCACGGCACCGCCTGACAGTGGCAAAGCCAACCATGCGGTTCAGGTGATCCTTGCGAAATGTCTTGGCGTTGCCCCTTCGACACTGACACTCAAGCAGGGGCAAACCGCGCGCAACAAGGTGTTTGTCTATGTGCCCTAAGGCCCCGTTTCACGGATCTGGTAAACCCCCTCGGGCAGGTCCAGCGCCGCGGCCAGATCGCGGACCTGTTCGGGCGACAAGGTGATCTTTTGCACCTGGTCGGTTCGCGGATCAAACTGTTCCAGCGTGACGCATTCGGCGAAATTGTTGATCACAACATCCTCTTGCAAAGGTTTTTCACCTTCGTCCACAAGCGTTATGACCGTCGAGTCGAATTCATGCTCAATCGAAAACATAAGGACAGAGTGCAAGCCGTCGACGCGCAATGCAAGACGTTCGTTTCAAAGCATTGTGTGGTCACTCTGAACAGCACGTACTATGTTGAAATCACGGTCAGACCGAGCCGAAGGATGTAACATGCGCAGACGCTTAGTTTTGGTGCTTCCCCTGCTGCTTGCGGCCTGTGCGGAAGGTGCACTGCGCGTGCAACCCGCCGCGGATTGGCTGGGTGAAGGACCGGAGTCCGAAACCATGGCCCAGACCTTTCGCGAAGTCAGCCAGAACATTGGGGCCCAGGCTCGCAGCCAGTGTTTGAAACAATCAAGGCTTCAGAAATGCGATTTCCGGATTCTCGTTGATCTGAACCCACGTGCGCCGGCCAATGCGTTTCAGACATTGGACGACCAGAAGCAACCCACCATAATCTTTACACTTGCGATGATCCGCTCCACACAAAATGCAGATGAACTGGCTTTTGTCATGGGGCACGAGGCGGCCCATCACGTTTTGGGCCACATCGCACGGCAAAGCGAAATTGCCAGCGCAAGCGCAACTGAGTTCGGAAAGGCGGAGAAGCTGCGCGGGGGCGACGCCGCCGACATAGAAGAGGCCCAGAAAGTTGGGGCGCAGGTTGGTGTTCAGGCTTATGTGAAGGATTTTGAGCTTGAGGCTGACCAGATGGGCACGATCATTACACATAATGCGGGCTACAACCCGCTGGTTGGGGCGAAGTTCTTTGACCGGATTCCGGATCCCGGCGACAGGTTTCTGGGCACCCACCCGCCAAACGCGCAGCGCGTTCACATCGTGCTTGAAACCGCGACACAACTGGGACTGACACAATGACTGATCTTGTGCGTCTTGGCGTGATTTTGACGGATCGCGGGTCGAAATATGCGGTTTCCGGGGCGCGCGTGGTATCACGCGCGGAAGTTGACGCGGTTTTGGACCAACTGAAGTCCGAAAAATCTTATGCCAAGGCCACACATAACACCTGGGCCGCCTCCTTGCCGACCGGTGCGCTGAAGGCCGATGATGGGGAAAGTGGCGCCGGTATGGTAATCCTGCGGATGATCGAGCGTGCAGGGCTGGACAATCACATGATCATCGTCACCCGCTGGTACGGAGGCAAAAAGCTGGGTGGGGACCGTTTTCGCCGCGTTCAAGATGCAACCCGGGCCTATCTGGACCACATCGGCGTCCAATCTTGACCTGTATCAAAGTCTGACCTTCCGGATGCGCTAGGATTTCGTAAAGCGCGAAAGGGAAAGGATACAGCATGCCCACCCGAGAGTCCTTGCGGCTTCATGCCGGATTGGTGGACGATATGGCCAGAATGCTGGACATCGATCTTGAGGAAGCAGCCATTGGCGGCAAGCTATCTGTCGACCAGATTTCTGACGCAGTTCTGCGATGTACCGATTGTCCGAACCCGGATCATTGTCAGGATCTGCTTAAGAAAATGGCGACCGCTGGGCGGACACCTGAATATTGCCGTAACCAGGAGTTACTGCACAAATTGATGCCTTAACTGTCAGGTTCGCCATGCCACGTCTTGGTGAAATCATGGCCCATCTTCGTTTGGTGTTGCGGATGGGCGAGGTCACAGGAACCGACCTGGCCGCAGCCTATCGGGACGGTCACCTGAAACATGAGGATTGGGCCGAGATCGTGCAGCAATGCCGAGGCTGTGCCTGGGCCAGAACCTGCCCTGAGTGGCTGGAACGGCGCGAACAGATTGATCATGCCCCATACACATGCCCGAACCGTGAGCGTTTCAAGGCCATCAAAGCTTTGCAAGCGGAGGACGCGTGATGCCTCGTGATATTCTGGGTGAAGTCGAAAAGCACTTTTGGTTGACGCGCTCTGTCTCTCGAAGCATGGGAATTTCACTGAGCGAAGCCATGGCTGAAGGGCGGCTGTCGCCCGAAGAATACGCCGAACTGGTCACGCGCTGTCGCGCATCGGGCTGTAATGCGCAATGCGCCAGCTGGCTGGCTCAGCGGCAGCATCCAGCGGACACGGCCCCGGATTTCTGTGCAAATTCAGAGACACTGAACCGATTAAAAGGTTGATCAAAGGTCTTTATGCGTTCCATCGCATAGCGGCGCGTTTGCACTGTGTTTGCACCCGCAAAAGAAGACCTTTTTGCTGGTCTCGGCCGTGTATTTCACCGGTTCGAACCCGCTGTCCTTATGTGATCCATCGCAAAAGGGCTGCCGGTTCGATTTTCCACACGCGCACCAGAAATAGGTTTTCCCTTCGACAACCTCGACTGAAAAAGGGGTTTTCTGGGCAATAACGGGTGTGTCTGACATGTGGTTTCTCCGTCTTTGGCTGAAAACGTCGCACAATTTAGGGCAGTACAGACAAAAGGGTAGATGTAATGCCTCAAGGATCATCGTTTGGGCTTCGAACTGGCATGGAATCGCTCTGACTCACAAGGTTGTGATCGAATTGGTTGCCAGATTGCCGTTCAGACCGTATTCTGAATGCGGCCCCGAAAAGCTGGGCAATATCAGAAAAGTAATAGAGGATTGACGGACATGAAACTGAAACTTGCAGCCGTTGGCGCATTTGCCCTGGTCCTGACCGCTTGTGCGCAGCAGGAAGAACCGACCCCTGTTTACGTACAACCCGACTATGACAAGTATGGCTCGGCCAGCTGCTCGGCAGGCTATGAACTGGCAACAACCGAAGCAGGTCAAACCGTCTGCAACCCGGTTTCTCAGTAAGCTTATCGCAGGCGGTCTGACTACGGACCGCCTGCACCATTTTCAGGAATTATCACCGCCATTCATGGCGGTTTTTTTCTACCTGCGCTGTACGGGGTAACTATTCACCCCAGGGCATTATGGGCAGGTTACTGGCGTCAAACGGGTTTTCCCCACAGATCGTATTCCCCCGCCTCGTCCACTTCGACCGTGACGATATCGCCGGGAGTGAAGCCTTCGAAGCCCTCGTCAATAAACAGGTTGCCGTCGATCTCAGGCGCGTCCGATTTTGTGCGGCAGGTGGCGGCTTCGTCATCCACTTCGTCGACGATTACTTGAAGCGTTTGTCCGACTTTAGCCTGCAACTTGGCTTCTGAAATGGCCTGCGCCTTTTCCATGAAGCGATCCCAACGTTCTTGTTTGACTTCTGCCGGGACGTGATCGGGCAGGTCGTTTGAGCGCGCACCATCCACGTTTTCGTATTGAAAACAGCCGACACGATCCAGTTGCGCCTCGTCCATCCAGTCCAGCAGGGTTTGGAATTCGGCCTCAGACTCACCGGGATAGCCAACGATAAAGGTCGAACGCAGGGTGATATCCGGGCAGATTGCGCGCCAGGTCTGAATTTCGTCCAGAGTTTTGGCCGCTGCCGCGGGGCGGGCCATCCGTTTCAGAACATCCGGGTGGGCGTGCTGGAACGGGATATCCAGATAGGGCAGTATGTTGGACCCGGCGTCCGCCATCAGCGGGATCAACTCGCGCACATGTGGATAGGGATAGACATAGTGCAGCCGCACCCAGGCATCCATCTGACCCAGTTCTCGGGCCAGATCGGTGATGTGGCTGCGTACCTCGCGGTCTTTCCACGGGTTCACATCGTATTTCCGGTCCAGCCCATAGGCCGAAGTATCCTGCGAGATCACCAGCAGTTCGCGCACGCCATTTTCGACCAGCTTTTCCGCCTCGCGTAGAACCGCATAGGCCGGACGGCTGGCCAGTTTTCCCCGCATATCGGGGATGATGCAGAACTTGCATTTGTGGTTACAGCCCTCGGAGATTTTCAGATAACTGTAGTGGCGGGGGGTTAGTCGAACGCTGCTGGCGGGCAGCAGATCGACGAACGGGTCAGGGTCAGGGGGAACGGCGGCGTGAACCGCATCCAGTACCTGTTCGTACTGATGCGGACCGGTGACCGCCATGATGCGGGGGTGGTGTTCGCGGATGTAATCCGGTTCGGCCCCCAGACAGCCGGTGACGATGACCTTGCCGTTTTCAACCAGTGCCTCTCCGATTGCGTCCAGCGATTCCGCTTTGGCGCTGTCGAGGAACCCGCAAGTGTTCACAATGACGGCATCGGCTCCGGCATAATCGGGCGAAATGCCGTATCCTTCAGCACGAAGCCGGGTCAGAATGCGTTCGCTGTCGACCAAAGCTTTTGGACAGCCCAGCGACACCATGCCGATCGTCGGCTGGTTCGAACGGGGTGTCTCGGTGATCCGGGCAGCCGGTGCCAGGTCGGGGCGGAGGTTTGGCGGGTTCGTCGTCATGGCGCGGCATATAGTGGGGAAAGCTTCCCCTTGCAAATGTGACGTGCGATTTGAATGATCGCGGCAAAGACAAGCCAAAAGGCGGAGAGCAGATCATGAAATGGCTGATACGCATCCTGTTTATTCTTGTGGCGGTGGTTGGGCTGGTCATTGGCGCGCTTTTGCTGATGCCCGGAGACAAGCTTGGCGCGATTCTGGCTGAGCAGGTCAAAGCCCAGACAGGGCGCGAACTGACATTGAGCGGCGATGTGCGCCTGTCGTTCTGGCCGGTACTTGGGATGGAAACCGGGCCCGTGCGTTTTGGGAACGCCAGCTGGGCCGGGCCAGAGCCGATGTTGAGCGCTGATAGCCTTGCCGTGGGCGTGGATGCTGCTGCGCTTTTGAATGGGGATCTGCGGATCAAACGTGTTTTTGCAGAAAACCCGGTGCTGCGGCTGGAGCGTTCGCAAGGGCGCGGAAACTGGGAGCTGAGCGCGCCTGTGACCACCGCGACTGCCACACCGTCTGCGGGGACGGTTCCGGCCGGCGCATCGTCGACCGTAACTTTGGAAGAGTTGCAGCTAAATAATGCGCGACTGATCTATGTGGAAGACGGTGCCACGCAGATGGATTTTCCTGATGTCACCTTGTCGGCCAGTTGGCCTCAGGTCACTGCGCCGATGGTAATGGAAGCATCAATGCCTGTACCCGGAGGTGCTGTTCAGGTTGATTTGAAGATCCCGGACTTGCCAGCTTTTGCCGCAGGGTCCGTAACCGCGCTTGAACTGGCCCTGACTGCACCGGGTGGTGAGATAGGCTTTGACGGCCACGTCAACCTGGCCGGAGAGATGGACGGGACCACAAAGATCACCACCCGAGATACGGAAAGGATGCTGGCGGCCTTCGGTCAGGCGGGTGTGGCTGTGCCGTGGGGATTGGGTAGCGTTGCCGATATCTCTGCGCAAATGACCTATACGCGGGACGGTCGGATTTCCCTGCGGAGCATGACAGCGCAGTTGGATGGCAACCAGTTCGTCGGAGAGGCGGATATCACCATTTCCGATCCCCCTCAGATCGTCGCACGGTTGGATGCGGGCGATCTTGACCTGTCAAAGATATCCGAAACCGGCGCCGGGTCGGGTGGCGCGTCTCAACCTGCGTCACCAGTTCAGGAAGGCTGGTCAAAAGACCCAATCGACGCATCCGCATTGGCTTTGGCGAATGGCAATATTCGCCTGACGGCCAACTCAATCGCGGTTCCCGGCATGACCTTTGGGAAAAGTGACCTGACGCTGACACTGGACCGCGCGCGGGCGGTCCTTGCGATGCATCCGGCAACGTTGTTTTCGGGTCAGTTGAATGGGCAGGTGGTTGCCAACAATCGCAACGGCCTGTCCGTGGGTGGCAAGGTGACGGCAAGTGAGATTGATCTGAAACAGGCGTTGTCGACACTGGCCGGGGTCGAACGCCTGTCGGGAAGCGCGGCAGGAACCGTTGAGTTTCTGGGTGTAGGTCAGTCCGAGGATCAGATTATGCATTCTCTCAGCGGTAAGGGAAATCTGGATGTCGGGACGGGGGTAATATCCGGTTTCGATCTGGATCGACTTATGGGGCAGGGGACCGGTTCAGGCGGGACAACTGTGTTCAACAGCCTGTCGGCCAGCTTCACCATCGATCAGGGTGTGTTGACGAATAACGATCTGCTCATGTCGCTCAAGAATTTCCGCGCCGATGGTCAGGGGATCGTGGGTCTGGGTGCGCGCAATATCGATTATCTGTTCACGCCCGTAGCTTTGCGGGCCAATTCGGGGCAGGGCATATCGGTGCCTGTGCGTATCGTTGGCCCGTGGAGCAACCCGTCAATCAAGCCGGATCTGACCAAGGTCATCGAAGCGGCGGCAGATGTGAAGGTCAAAGAGCTGGAAAACGACGCGAAACAGAAAGTTTTCGAAAAGGTTGGAAACGAGCTGGATACTACCATCACGGACAGCGATCAGATCGAAGATGCGCTTAAGAACAAGCTTGAAGAAGAGGCGAAGAAAGGGCTGCTCAAACTGTTTGGCGGCAACTGAGCAAGTGTTGCGCTTGGGGCAATCAGATATGCCCCAAACAGTTTTCCTCAGATGGTCTGGTCGTAATCGCCAACACCGGGTTCGGTTCGGATCACCGCATCGATATCGGCAAAGATCGCCCGCATCTCAGCCTCGCTTTCGCTGCTTTCACAGACGACCACCAGATTGGGTGTGTTGGATGAAGCCCGCACCAGCCCCCAGCTGCCATTGTCCAAAATGACACGTGCGCCGTTCACCGTAACGACCTCTTTGATCGCACGGCCAGCAAATGTCTCACTAGCTTCGCTTTTGGCAACGAGCTTGTCGACCAGACGCTGCAGGATATCGTATTTTTCGGTATCTGCTGCATAAGGTGACATGGTGGGCGTTGACCATGTTTTGGGCAGCGCCTTGCGCAGGTCGGACATGCTTTGATCCGGGTTGCGGTCCATCAGCTTGCAGATCTCGACCGCTACGCGCATTCCGCAGTCATAACCGCGCCCGACCGGCTCGGCCAGAAAGTAATGGCCCGACTTTTCGAACCCAGCCAGCGCGCCGATTTCCTTGACGCGCCGTTTCATGTGGCTGTGGCCGGTTTTCCAGTAATCTGCTTTGACGCCAAGGGCCTGCAACTCGGGATCGCTGGCAAACAGGCCGGTAGATTTCACATCTGCGACAAAGGTCGATCCGGGGTGCAGCTTGGCAAGATCGCGGGCCATGATCACACCCACCTTGTCGGCAAAGATTTCTTTACCTTCATCATCGACGACGCCGCAACGATCACCGTCACCGTCAAACCCAAGTGCCAGATCGGCACCGCTGGATTTTACCGTTGCCGCCATGTCATGCAGCATTTCCATAGCTTCGGGGTTCGGGTTGTAATTCGGGAAAGTGTAATCCAGCCGGTTATGGCTGGGGACGACCTCAACCCCCATCCGTTCGAAGATTTCGGGCGCAAAGGCCGAAGCGGTGCCGTTTCCGGTTGCGCAGACAATCTTTAGCGGGCGGGACACTTTGAAATCACCGACGAGGTCGTCGATATACGCTTCCTTCACGCCCTCGACGAATTCCCAAGATCCACCCTCATGCGCCTGACCTTCGCCGTTCAGAACGATGTCGCGCAATTCAGACATCTCGTTGGGGCCGTGTGTCAAAGGGCGGTCAAAGCCCATTTTGACCCCAGTCCAGCCGTTTGGATTGTGGCTGGCCGTAACCATCGCCACGGCCGGTACATCCAGATGAAACTGCGCGAAATAGGCCATTGGGCTAAGCGCAGGGCCAATGTCTTTCACGCGGATACCGGCCTGCATCAATCCCAGGATCAGGGCGTTTTTGATCGCCAGTGAATAGTCACGATAATCGTTTCCTACGGCGATCACGGGTTCGATCCCGCGCCTGCGCATTTGGGTACCCAGCCCAAGGCCCAGCGCTGTCATGCCTGGCAGGTTGATCTCTTCCGGATATTTCCAGCGGGCGTCATATTCGCGAAACCCGGTGGGCTTGATCATCGCGTCGCGCAGAAAGCTCCAGGTGTTCGGTGTTACCTCGGGAATCGGTTTGGTCATAACAAGTCTCAGTCGTTAAATCTGAATAGGATCAGCTTTGGCCAGCGCATCAAAGCGCATCAAAGTGTCAATGAGTTGGGGCATCTGATCCAACGGAATCATGTTGGGCCCATCCGAAGGGGCATTGTCCGGATCCTGGTGTGTTTCAATGAACACCGCGCCAATACCCAGCGACACGGCGGCGCGCGCCATGACCGGTGCAAATTCGCGTTGCCCGCCCGAGGAGCCACCTTTTCCACCCGGTTGCTGAACGGAATGGGTCGCATCCATCACCACCGGGTATCCGGTCTGGGCCATTTGCGGCAGGGACCGCATATCAGCCACCAGCGTGTTATAGCCGAACGAAGTGCCACGTTCGGTCAGCAGGATATTCGTGTTGCCTGTGCTTTCGATCTTGGACACGATATTGGGCATCTCCCACGGCGCAAGAAACTGACCCTTTTTCACATTGACCACTGCGCCGGTATTGCCCGCAGCCAGCAGCATATCCGTCTGGCGGCACAAGAACGCCGGGATTTGCAGGACATCTACCGCCTCGGCAGCTATGGCGCACTGCGCTTCGGTATGAACATCGGTCAGGACCGGTATGCCCATTGTCTTGCGGATACTGTCCAGAACCTGCAACCCCGCATCAATGCCCATGCCGCGCTTGCCGGACAGCGAGGTCCGGTTCGCCTTGTCATAAGATGCCTTGAAGACATATTGCGCGCCGGCTGCATCGCAGGCCTCTTTCATCTTGCCAGCAATCATCTGTGCGTGGTCTGCCGTTTCAAGCTGGCAAGGGCCTGCAATGATGGTCAGCGGAAGGTCGTTGCCGACTGTCAGGTCGGAGATTTTTACATGTTTCATGAGTCTTATGAGGATACCTGTTCACGAAGGACCGACGCGGTAAGCGAGATCATGAGGTAGATACCAGCAAACAACAGGAATGCCAAAATCGTATTTTCGAACTTGCGCGGATAGCTGGGTTCCTGACTTGGGATCGGGTTCACCGAGACGGTCAGGTAACGCACCTGCCGGTTAGCTTCGGATCGGGTCGATTCCATTTGCTGCATTGCCGTTTGCAGCATCATGTCCCGTGCCGCCAGATCCGCCTGAGCGATCTGGATGCGCACGCTCAACCGCGCCAGCGAATTTTCGCCATCGGAAGCATCCTGCATCTCGGCATTCAGTTGTTCCAGCACCTTTTCAAGCCGGGCAATGTCAGCCTTGACGCCGTCGACCTTGGCTTTGTTCGGACGCAGGTTGTCTTGCAGGGCGGCAAGTTCAAGCTCTTTGTCCTGCACCAATATCTCGATCTCGTTGATGCGGGCGCGCAGGCTGGCAATGACATTCTCGGGGTCCAGCACCGCCCCTTGAAGCTGAAGCTCGATCAATTCCTCCTGCGCCTGCCGCCGCGCCTCCTGCGCCGCTTCAAAGCTTTCCAATGCGTCGCGCATCTGGTCTTCGCGCTTCTTGCCGGACAGGGCATTCACCCGATCTTCGGCGTAAGAGATCAAACGCTCCGAGAACTCGGTTGAGGTCTGTGCGTCTGGTGCAACAACCTCCATCCGAATGACCCCTTCGGTTGGATCATACCCGATTGTGATCATGCGTTTGAACAGCTTGTATGCGTCTTCCAGCGTGGCGTCGGGTGATAGCCTTTGAATCGGATCAATCACTTCCTGCTTGAAGACATCAGAAAAACCGGCGTCCCGATCCAGCAGCAACAAAGCCTCTTTCGATTCCAGGAAAGATTGAACCGAGATTGAATCCTGCGTGGTGGCGAATTGCGTCCCGGCGAGCAGCCCGCCGATGGAACCCGGCCCGCCATCGGCTTGCAGGATCAGAAACTCGGAATCGCTGGCATACATCGGGGTGGCGATGCGATAGAAATAGAACCCCACAACAAAGGTCGGAAGGAACACAAAGGCGGCCAGACGCGCGAAAAGGCCAAACAGCTTACGCCTGCGTCGACGCGCGATGTCCTTCTGAATCTGACCGACTTCAAGGTTGCGCCGCTTAGCCGGGCTGAGCTCGGGTCCCGGAAGGTTCGGTGTGCTTGTGCCTACAGATTGCGGCAACTGAATGCTGATCTTGTCTTTGACCTTCGAACTGTCGCCCTGTCCCGAGGGCTTTGCCGCGGCAAGATCAAGAAGGTTCGTGCGCTGAAACGGATCAATGCCTTTCTTGCGCAGCAAGCGCACCGCATCATAGTCCGATGTTGCTGCCAGTCCGTGTTTCTGCGCGAGTTTACGCGCAATACGCAACTGGCGGCCTGTCAGGCCTTCGCGCTTGATGTCGTCAATTTGCGTGCCTGGCTGGGCCTCGGCCGCCGGTGCCTGACCTTGCGTCGCGCCCCGTATGCGCGAGATTGCATCCGCTCGCGCCTCGGCCGAATCGTCCACCTGTCGATTGCTGCGCCAGTTGTACTTTCTAACCTTGGGTTTCGTAGTCATATAGCTGCTTTGCCTCTTCCAAGGAGTCAAACATGTACAATTGCCCGTCCAGCAGAACGGCGGCCTGCTGAGCGAATTTTTCCAAAACAGTCGGGCTGTGCGACACGATCACCAATGTCGTGGTGCGCAACCTTTCCTTCAGGATCGCCCCTGCTTTTTCGTTGAATTCAACATCTGTAGACGCCGGCATCCCTTCATCGACAAGATACATGTCGAAATCCAGCGCCAGCATCAAAGAAAACGTGAATCGAGACCGCATCCCCGAAGAATAGGTGGACAGCGGCTGTTCGAAATATTCACCCAAACCGCAGAGCCATTTGCAATACGCCTCAACATAGTCCGGGTCCATGCCGTAAATCTTGGCGATGTATCGCGCGTTCTCAAGCGCCGACAACTTGCCGGTTACACCCCCGGTGAAACCCATGGGGAACGAGACCCGGCATTCGCGGCGGATCACGCCCTCGTCGGGTTTTTCCAGACCGGCCATCATGTTGATCAGCGTGGTTTTGCCAGTACCATTCGGGGCCAGAACGCCCAGCGACGTGCCCAGTTCGACACGGAACGAGACCCTGTCCAGGATCACCTTGCGGCGCGTCCCGGTCCAGAAGGACTTGCTGACATTGTCGAACTCTAGCATTCGGGGCCTGCTGCTCGTTTCCGTTGTGTCGCCGCGCTTTCAGGCGGTCAGAAAGGATGGTTTTTACCGTTCCATGTTGGCTACATTATGTCGAATTATGAAACAAATGTTCAATGCGTTGCTGCCGCCCCCTCAAACAACTGATCGGTTGTCGGCAATTCCGCTGCACTTCTGGTAATCTGCCGCACCTTTATTATGTGGTTTCACACCTGATCCTTGCAAAACAGCTTTGGGAGGTTTTGCAACAAGATGAAAGATTTAGATGGCGAAATCCGCGCGTGCCGCCTGTGCGCCGCGTCCTTTGCGCAAACCAAAACTGCCCATGAACCCCGCCCGGTGGTCTGGTTTCGGCGCGGAACACCCATCCTGATCGCAGGGCAGGCACCGGGTGCGCGCGTGCACGAGTCGGGGCAGCCCTTTACTGACCCGTCAGGCGACAGGCTGCGCCACTGGCTTGGGGTCGATGAACCTGTTTTTTATGATCGTGACCTTGTGTCGATTGTGCCCATGGCGTTCTGTTTCCCCGGCTATGATGCCCGCGGCTCTGACCTTCCTCCGCCCGCGATATGCGGCAAAACCTGGCATGACAGGGTGATGCAGGAACTGGGGCAGGTGCCGTTGACGGTGTTGGTCGGTGGTCATGCGCATAAATATCATCTGGGCGCGCGAGGGTCGGTGACGGATACCGTTCGGAACTGGCAGGACCATGCGCCGCGGGTCTTTGCCTTGCCTCATCCGTCCTGGCGGAATACGGCATGGGTAAAGAAAAACCCGTGGTTCGAGGCAGAACTGCTGCCGATTCTGCGCGCGCGGGTCCAAGAGGTGCTGAATGACTGAAACCACAGCGTTGGACACGGCGCATGCCGCGATGCTGGCAGATCCGCAGAACGATGCTGCCCGTCTGCGGTTTTTTGAACGGCTTGCAGATAGTGAGCTGTTTTTGATGCTGACCGAGGAAGCGATGGGCGAAAACATCTCGCCCGAGGTGTTCGATGTGGCCGACGGGCGCTTTGTGTTGGCGTTCGACCGCGAGGAACGATTGGCGCAGTTTGCCGGGAGGCCTGTGCCTTATGTTGCGCTGTCGGGGCGTGTGTTGTCGGGGATGCTGGCAGGGCAGGGTATCGGGCTGGGCCTGAACCTGGAAACTGCGCCATCATCCATGCTGGTGCCTGCCGAGGCCCTGGGCTGGTTGGCCGAAACGTTGCAGCATGGCCCGGAAGAGGTCGAGGAAAAACTAGCCGAGTTCATGCCGCCCTCCGGTCTGCCGGACAGCCTGTTGACCGCCCTTGATGCAAAGCTGGCAACTGCTGGCGGACTTGCCAGTGCGGCCTATCTGGTCGCCACGAAATCCGAGGCGGGCGCTCAGGGTCATTTGCTGGGGTTTGTCGGTGCGGTCGAAGGGGCCGAGCCCGCGCTGGCCAAGGCAGCTTCTGAGGCGTTGACGTTTTCGGGGATCGAAGCGGGGGCGATGGATGTCGGGTTCTTTGCCACAGATGACGCCGCTGCCGCGCTGCTGGCGAAGACGGGGCTTCGCTTTGACCTGCCCGAACCGCAGGTTGCAGATCTGGTGCGCGAGGTTCCAGGCAGCAATCCCGCGAAACCGCCAATTCTGAAGTAACGGCCAAAACGCAAACACGCGGCGCATATTGCGCCGCGTGCCACTAGGATGGGACACTGCTATTCCGCAGCAGCTTCCAGTTTGTCCTGCGTGCGTGTTTCGAAATCACTGGCGTCGTGACGCTCGTGAAGCTGTGTGTGCGGCTCGCCAAAGGCGCGATTGACCATACGGCCACGCTGAACCGCAGGCCGCGCGTCAATCGCTTTGGCCCAGCGCACCACGTTCTTGTAAGATTCCGCGTCAAGGAACTCTGCCGCGCTATAGAGCCGGCCCAGAACCAGTTGACCGTACCACGGCCAGATCGCCATGTCGGCAATCGTATATTCCTCGCCCGCGATATAGGTCTTGTTCGCCAGTTCCCTGTCCAGAACGTCCAGTTGGCGTTTTGCCTCCATCGCAAAGCGGTTGATCGGGTATTCCCACTTTTCGGGCGCGTAGGCGTAGAAATGGCCAAACCCGCCGCCCAGATAAGGGGCGCTGCCCATTTGCCAGAATAGCCAGTTCATGACTTCGGTCCGTTCCGGCCCGGACGCGGGCAGAAACTCTCCGAACTTCTCAGCCAGATGAAACAGGATCGAGGCACTCTCAAACACCCGAACCGGCTTGTCGCCAGAGCGATCCCAAAGGGCGGGGATTTTCGAGTTTGGGTTGACCTCGACAAACCCTGAACCGAACTGGTCGCCCTCGCCGATGTTGATCAGCCAGGCGTTGTATTCAGCGCCTTCGTGACCCAATGCCAGCAACTCTTCCAGCATAACGGTGACTTTGACACCGTTGGGCGTGGCAAGGGAATACAACTGCAATGGGTGACGTCCAACCGGCAAGTCCTTGTCATGGGTTGCGCCGGCAATAGGTCGGTTAATGTTGGCGAACTGTCCGCCACTTTCACTGTCCCATGTCCAGACTGCTGGTGGGGTATACGAAGATTGGTCGCTCATTTCTTGCCTTTCATGCCCTTGTCCGGGCCGCGTTCGATAGTGTCTTACAGGTAGTGTTGCAATCCGCCGAGTCCAACCCAGCTTTTCCGGCTTAATTTGTAATAATCCGCGACCAAACTCTCACGTTAGCTCGAGAGGGATCACAGCGGCGCGAGGAGGGCTACGGACAGAATGGGAATCGCATATTGTTTTGCCAGACCCGCTATCACGGCGTCACCGATACCGCTGGAACGAAAAGGATAGACTACATGAAACGCTTTGCTTTGACCTTTGCTGCGGCCATGGCCCTGGCCGTTCCGGCATTTGCCGGGCCGCAATATATTGACGGCACAGGGTTTGCCGTCTCGGGGTATGATGTTGTCGCCTATCGCAACCTGGATCAGGTACCGGTAGGTCAGCCACAGCACGAGGGCGTGCGTGGCAATGCCAGTATTACTGCCGAATACAATGGTGCAACCTGGGCATTCTCGTCCGAGGAAAACCGCGACAAATTTCTGGAAAACCCGGCCTATTATGCGCCGCAATATGATGGGCACTGCGCCTATGGCGTGTCGCGCGGTGGCAAGGTTCCGGCAAACCCGAACTTGTGGCGGATCGTTGACGACAAGCTGTATCTCAACATCACGGATGTGGTCGTCGGGTTCTTCGAAGAAGACATTCCGGGCAACATCAACCTTGCTGAAGGCAACTGGCCGGGTATCGAGCCGTCTGACGCCTCGACCAGCGTGATCCCGAAATTTACCTCGGAAGGTCCGGTGAAAAACTGACCCGGCCAAAATTGCACAAAGCCCGGCTGACCCAGCCGGGCTTTTTCGTTCAGCCAGCAAGCCAGAACTGATCCCGTATCGTCTGGTCGGCGTCAAACCGGATCCTGACGCTCTTGGCACCCGGAAATTTGCGTTCTCGGATCGTATCGGGAATGACGACTTCCCCAGCGCCCGTATCGCTGGATTGAAAGCTCAGGATTTCCGCTGTGGTGTGCCGCGCACTGGTCAGAACGGTCGTTGGCAAAGCCACACGATTTGCGCCCTGATTAACCGGCGTCGTGACGAAGTAGGTCAGGTGTCGCCCAAAGCATCCGACCGCGTCGGGAACATGGTCAGCAACACCGCTGCCGCATTTGGGTTGAATACCAGGCTGACTGTTCATATGCGACAGCGCTTGCCCCGGATTCAGCATTGCCTCACAGGCGGCAATATCTTCTTGCGGAAGCTCGATGATACGTTTTTTCAACCGTGCCCGACGTGGTTGTGGCGGGCCAGCAGCGGCACCGCCCTTTGTCGCCAGCCCTTCTTTGCGCAGAAAATCATAGGCTGCCTTGGCGCGCGAAAACCCGGAACTGTCGCCTTCCTTGTGATCAGGATGCGTGTGAAAGGCGATGTGACGCCAGGCCTCTCGTATTTCACTGGAATTGGCAGACGGGTTTAGGCCCAGATCTGCCAGGGCATCCGTGCGTGCCCTAACCTTATCGACAGGTTCCATACTCAAAACACTCATTAAAAACTACACAGCCCTAGTGTTGCCGAGGGCATGGTTTTGTCAAATTTCATGGTTGATTGAGAGGGAAGCTGACAACAATCGCGATGCGAAGATTCCATTGTTCCGCGAAGGCGTGAATTCGCGGATACGACTGTGAAACAGGTCACGCATAAGAAAAGGAAAACGCCCGGGGAAAATCGTAACCCGAGCGAATCATTGGAGTTTTCAGTTGTCAGGCGACGTTTTGAAGATCGACTTGTGGCGTAATCCCAAGGGCAAAGCACACATCGCGCGTCAATTCCGGGCGGTTGAGGGTATAGAAATGCAGCTTGTCCACGCCACCTTCGATCAGGTCCGAGCACAACTCGGTGCAGATCGCAGTTGCCAGCAGATCCTCACGGCTGTCGCGCACGGCCTTTTCAAAGGCTTGTTCGACCCAATCGGGAATATGCGTGCCGCAACTTCTGGCGAACTTGCGCGCACCTGCCCAGTTTTCTATCGGCAGAATGCCCGGAACGATCGGTTTGTCGATACCTGCCTTGGCGCAGGCATCACGGAAACGAAAGAAGGTTTCGGCCTCGAAAAAGAATTGCGTCAGCGCTTCGTCAGCGCCCGCGTCAAGTTTGGCCTTCAGCCAGTCCACGTCTGCTGACATGTCGGCGGCTTCAGGGTGCTTGTCAGGATAAGCCCCGACACGGATGCTGAACATTTCGGTTTCAGCCAGCGCCTCAATCAACTCAATCGAACTGTTAAAGCCTTCGGGGTGCGGTACGAACCGATCATGCCCTTTTGGCGGGTCGCCCCGCAGGGCCACGATGTCCTGCACGCCCGCACGTGCGAATGTGTCGGCGATCTCCAGCGTTTCCTGCCGCGAAGCGTCAACACAGGTCAGATGCGCAGCGACGTTCAAACCAGAGGATTTATGCAGGGTTGCGACCGCGTCGCGCGTCAGTTCCCGGGTCGTACCGCCTGCACCGTAGGTGACGGAAACAAAACGGGGCTCCAGCGGTGCCAATGTCTGGACCGTATCCCAAAGACGGAAAGAAGCCTCCAGAGTTTTGGGCGGAAAGAACTCGAATGAAATTTCGGGTTTGGACATGGCTGCCTCACTGGATCAACTGACTATCTTGTGCCATGACGGGCATTGTGAGACAAACTCATATTATTCAACAACAACATGAACGATACTTGAGATGCACATTGAATTCCGCCACCTGCGTACCATCAAGGCGATCCATGAATGCGGTGGGTTGGCGCGCGCTGCCGACCAATTGAACATCACTCAATCCGCATTGAGTCATCAGATCAAAGGGTTGGAGGATCAGGCCGGGGTCGAGCTGTTTCTGCGACGTTCAAAGCCGATGAAGCTGTCAGCCGCCGGTTTGCGTCTGCTGCGGTTGGCTGAGCAGATCCTGCCGCAGGTCGAGGCGGCACAGAATGAGTTTTCATCGCTGCGGGACGGGCGTACCGGGCGGATGCATATCGCCATCGAATGCCACGCGTGTTTCGAATGGCTGTTTCCGGTTCTTGAATCCTTCAGGAAATCCTGGGGCGACGTGGATGTCGATATCCGACCCGGTCTGGCCTTCGACGCCCTACCAGCCTTGCAGAAGGAAGAGGTTGATCTGGTGGTCTCATCCGATCCCGAAGACCTGCCGGGTGTCGAGTTTGTGGAGCTGTTTGACTACAACCCCGTCTTTGTCGCTGCATCAGCCCATCCACTGGCGGAAAAAGCCTATGTCGAGGCTGAGGATTTCCGAGGCCAGACCCTGATCACCTACCCGGTGGAACGCACACGTCTGGATGTGTTCAGCCAATTGTTGATCCCTGCACGGGTCGAACCCGCCTCGATCAGGCAGGTGGAACTGACAGCTGTCATCCTGCTTCTGGTGGCATCAAACCGAGGCATCTCCGTTCTGCCGGATTGGGTCGTGCGCGAGGTCAAATACAACTCGGACTATGTGACCCGCCCCCTGACCAAAGAGGGGATTACGCGTCGCCTTTATGCAGCGGTCCGATCAGAAGATCTGGACAAGCCCTATGTGCAGGAACTGGTGAAACTGGCCCGCGAAGAGGCGCGCAAGCTGCAATCCCGGTAGAGGCGTTTTCTGCGGGTCTGTTATGCACATCATTCCTCTTGGCAAGGAAGCCTTGCGGCAGTATACGCGCGGTTTGACCGGACAGGAGCCTTTTTACAATGGTTGGCAGTGCAAATCTCAACATCATGATCAAGGCCGCGCGCAAGGCGGGGCGTTCTTTGGTCAAGGATTTCCGTGAAGTCGAGAATTTGCAGGTGTCGATGAAGGGCGCTGGTGACTTTGTGTCGAAGGCCGATATCGCGGCCGAAGCCATCCTGAAGGACGAGTTGCTGGGCGCACGCCCAACCTATGGCTGGCTGGCTGAAGAGGGTGGCTCCATTGACGGCGAAGATCCCACGCGCCGCTGGATCGTTGACCCGTTGGACGGCACCACCAATTTTCTGCATGGCCTGCCGCACTGGGCGATTTCCATCGCGCTGGAGCACAAAGGCAAGATCGTAGCCGGCGTGATCTATGACGCCGCCAAGGATGAGATGTTCTTTGCCGAAAAAGGCGAGGGCGCGTGGATGAACGACACCCGAATTCGAGTGTCGGGGCGTCACCGCATGATAGAATCGATCTTTGCAACCGGCCTGCCCTTTGGGGGTCGTTCTGACCTGCCTGCAACCCTGCAGGATCTGGCGCGTCTGATGCCCGCTTGCGCCGGTGTGCGCCGTTGGGGTGCTGCGGCGCTTGACATGGCATATGTGGCTGCGGGCCGGTACGAAGGCTTCTGGGAACGCCGCCTGAACGCGTGGGATGTCGCCGCCGGTATCATCATCGTGAAAGAGGCGGGCGGCTTTGTGCAGGCCCTGAACCCCGAGGGTAACGCGCTGGAAGATGGTGAAGTGATCTGTTCGAATGAACCGATCTTTGATCAATTCGCCAAAGTGATCCGGGGCTGATCGCCCCTTAGCCCAGCTTTATCGACGCGGAACGCGCGGTATACGAGACTGCGACAGCTTGTACTTTGCCTCTGGGTGGGGCGGGTGCCCGTGGGTGCGGTTCCAGAATTGCACGCCACCGCGCCGCAGCCACAATGGTACGCATAGGATCAGGCCCACGGCAAACCCGCCGGTATGGGCCCAGTAGGCGATACCGCCTTCGTCCGGGTTGCTGGTGACGCTGCCAAAGAACTGAATCGCCAGCCATACGCCCAGCATGATGAAGGCGGGGATGGTAAAGACCCTGAAATAGACAACCAGGATCAGCAGAATATCCACACGCGCCTTGGGAAACAGCAGCAGGTATCCCCCCATGACACCCGCAATCGCGCCCGAGGCGCCGACGGTAGGCACCTGAGACTCCGGCCCTGTAACCACATGGATCAGACCTGCGCCGATACCTGCGACCAGGTAGAACAGCAAAAAGGGCAGATGGCCCATTTCGTCTTCCAGATTGTCGCCGAATATCCACAAGAACAGCATGTTCCCGGCTAGATGCATCCATCCCCCATGCAGGAACATGGATGTCACAAGGGTTTCCAGACCAACCCCGTCACTGACCCGCGCCGGGATGATGGCATAGTCGAAGAACAGCCGGTTGATAAGTGGCGCATCATTCATGATCCCCACATAGCTGAGGAAGATCAGGATGTTGGCCGCCAATAAGGCGTAGACAACATAAGGCGTGCGCCCCGAGGGGTTATGGTCGCGGATCGGAAACATGAGGTGACGCTGGGCTTTTGCGCGCCCAGCGTCAAGGCAAGCTTACGCCGCACCTCCCAACAACGCAGCGTTTCCGCCAGCTGCGGTCGTATCGACACACACATGGCGCTCACCCAGCACACGCGCGCGGTCGGGTCTGCCCGGAATCAGGGGCAGAATGGGGCCGTCCCGGCGGGCCAGATGCTGTTCGATCTGCTGCGCGGTTTCAGCGTCGCCCCACCAAAGAACACCAGAGATGCTGGTCAGGTTTTCCAACCGATGAAGGTCAAGCATTCCGGTTGCCTGAATAGCCGTTCCACCTAGCGCCTGTACGGCGTCAGCCTGCGCGCGCGCTGCTGCTTCCCCCGGCCCCATGCACAGAAGAGGCGGGCGGGGATATTCGCTTAGCCGGTTCGATTCTCCGGTTGGGCCGGGCAGAGAACGGGTTTGGATTGGGGCAGGTTGGCCTTGAGGGGCAGGTAGGTCTGCCAAATGCTCCCAGGTTTCTGTCGTGATTTGCCGATCCGGCGCACAAAACCGGGCCATGTAATTCGGGCCGCCCGCCTTCGGGCCGGTGCCTGACAGCCCTTCACCGCCAAAAGGTTGGGAGCCAACGATGGCGCCGATCTGATTGCGGTTTACATAGATGTTTCCGGCATGGATTGCTTCGGTCACATGCTGCACCCGGTCGTCGATCCGGGTTTGCAGGCCAAAGGTCAGCCCGTATCCGGTTGCGTTGATATCCGCGATGACCTTTTCGATTTCCTGCGCTTTGAACCGTGCCACGTGCAGCACGGGGCCAAAAATCTCGCGCTCCAGCGCGGCAATGCCCGAGATTTCAATCAGCGTGGGGGCAACAAAGATGCCTTCTGGCGGCAGCGACAGCTCTTTCAGAACGCGCCCTTCCGCCCGTGCAATAGCGACGTGATCGGCGATGACCTGCCGGGCCTGCGCGTCAATCACCGGGCCGCAATCGGTAGAGATCAGCCACGGATCACCGATTCGCAGGGCATCCATTGCCCCTTTGAGCATGGTCAGCACGTCATCTGCGATATCCTGTTGCAGGTACAGGCATCGCAGTGCGGAACACCGCTGACCCGCGGACTGAAAAGCGCTTTCAATGATCGATTGCACGGCCTGTTCGGGAAGTGCGGTGCTGTCAACGATCATGGCGTTCAGGCCGCCAGTTTCTGCGATCAACGGCGTGCCGGGGCGCATGGACCCAGCCATTGCCGACCGGATTCTGAGAGCGGTCGTTGTCGAGCCGGTGAAGGCCACGCCCGAGACGCGCGCATCCGATGTCAGCGCCGCACCTACGGCAGGGCCACCCGGCAGCAATTGCAGCGCGTCGCGCGGCACACCAGCCTCATGCAGCAATTGAATGGCGCGGTGCGCAATCAGGGGTGTTTGCGGCGCAGGCTTGGCCAAAACGGCGTTCCCGGTCGCCAAAGCAGCTGATATCTGACCAGAGAAAATCGCCAGCGGGAAGTTCCAAGGGCTGATGCAGGTGAATACGCCCGCGGGCTCGGCATCAGGTATGTTGGCGGCGTAGTAGCGCAGGAAATCCACCGCCTCACGCAGTTCCGCCACGGCGTCAGGCAGCGATTTGCCAGCCTCGCGCGCCAGCAGGGCGAACAATTCGCCGTAGTGTGTTTCATAAAGATCGGCTGCAGAGTTCAGGATGCGGGCACGTTCGGCTGCCGGGGCCTGCCATGGCTTTGCCGAAGCCAGCGCCAGTTCCACATCTGCGTCACTTGCCGAGGCGACCGCACCTGGTTTGTCGGCAGGATTTGCCGGGTTGACTACCGGCTCATCCGCCCGGGGTTTTGCAGCGTCAGCCAGCAAGGGCTGTGCATACCAGTGATACGCACGGAACTGGTCCCGCGCTGCATCAACCTTGTCCAGCGTCGGAGTGTGGTGAAGATCGAATCCCATGGAATTGGGACGATCCGGCTGGAACAGTTCGGGGCCGGTGGGCAAAGGGGGTGGGGGCGTTTGAACAGTAACAAACGGATCTGCGGCAACCACTTCCGGCGGGACGTTTTCGTCGACAATCTGGTTGACGAAGGATGAGTTCGCTCCGTTTTCCAGCAGACGCCGCACAAGGTAGGCCAGCAGGTCACGATGCGCGCCAACCGGTGCATAAATGCGGCAGCGGGTCTTCTGCCTGTTCATCACAAGCTGATGCAATGTCTCGCCCATGCCATGCAGGCGCTGGAACTCAAAAGGCTGACCTTCGGCCATGTGCAGAATGGCGCTGACTGTATGGGCGTTGTGGGTGGCGAATTGCGGATAGATCCGGTTTGTCATGCCCAGCAATTTGCGCGCATTGGCGATATAGGACACGTCGGTGACCGCCTTGTGCGTGAAGACGGGAAAGCCATCCACGCCTTCGACCTGCGCGCGTTTGATCTCGGTATCCCAATAGGCGCCTTTGACCAGACGCACCATCAGCTTGCGATCGTGGCGTTCAGCCATGTCATAAAGCGTGTCCAGAACCAGCGACGCGCGTGGCCCATAGGCCTGAACCACGATGCCGAACCCTTCCCAGCCGGTCAGGGCCGGATCGGACATCACCGCCTCGATCACCTGCAATGACAAAGACAGGCGATCCGCCTCTTCGGCGTCGACGTTCAGCCCCATGCCAGCGGCCTTGGCCAAAAGGGCCAGCGCCCGCAGGCGCGGAACCAGTTCATCCATCACCCGCTTTTCTTGTGCCAGTTCATAGCGGGGGTGCAGGGCCGACAACTTGACCGAAATGCCGGGGTTTGCGCGGATATCATCATGGGTGCAGGCTTCGGCGATGGCCGAGATGGCGCGTGAATACGACAGGTGATAACGCGCGGCGTCCGCCTCGGTTCGCGCGGCCTCTCCCAGCATGTCGTAAGAGTAGGTATATCCCTTGCTTTCCATTCCGCGCGCGCGTTCCATCGCAGCGTGAATGGATTCACCCAACACGAATTGCCGCCCCATTTCCTTCATCGCCCGCGACACGGCGGTACGGATCACGGGTTCCCCCAATCGCCTGATGGCCCCGCGCAGGGCGCCAACAGGCGAGGTCTTGCCTTCGTCCAGAACCTTGCCCGTCAGCATCAGCGCCCAGGTTGAGGCGTTCACCAAGGATGAAGACGAGTGCCCAAGATGCTTACCCCAATCCGAAGGGGCGATTTTGTCTTCAATCAACGCGTCAATCGTGTCGGCATCCGGCACGCGCAACAGCGCCTCGGCCAGGCACATCAGGGCGACGCCTTCGTCGGTGGACAGGCCGTATTCGGCCAAAAACACCTCCATCAACCCCGGAGACGTGCTGGATCGGATGTCGCGCACAAGCTGCGCGGCAGCGGCGCTGATGGCGCCGCGGTCTGTGGCGCTCAGGCTGGCCTGAAAGATCAGGGTTTCAAGGATCGCCGACTGGTCAGCATAGGTTGAGGTGTCGATTAATGTACGCAGGGTATGAGACATGGGTCCTCCGGTCTTTGTGCCAATATAACTGCGAAAACTCAGGACAATCGCCTGAGTTTACGGTAACTGAAGGCGGAACACCTGAAATTTCGCCAGAGAGCAGCGCAAATGAACTTTCCCGACCTGGACCGGTTTGACCGGTCGATTCTGAGAATTCTGGCCGAGGATGGGCGCATTTCGGTCGCCGATCTTGCACGCGAAATCGGTCTGTCGAAATCACCGACACAGGCGCGCCTGAAACGGCTTGAAGCAAGCGGGGTGATCAAGGGATACCGGGCGATGCTGGATCCGATCAGACTGGGGCTGGACCACGTTGCCTTTGTCGAGGTGCGTCTGACCGATACCCGCGAAAAGGCACTGGCCGAGTTCAACGCGGCTGTCCGAAAAACTGCCGAGGTCGAGCAAGCCCATATGATCGCTTCGAATTTCGACTATTTGTTGAAGGTCCGCACAGCCACGATGTCAGAGTATCGTCGTGTTCTGGCCGAAAAGATTTCATCCTTGCCGCATGTTGCCAGCACCTCGACCTTTGTGGCGATGGAGGCGGTTAAGGAAACCGGCAGTTTGGGTGGGTTCGAGCATCAGGCTTGACGGATCGGGATTACGAGCCATCCTTGGTAAATGACACACGCTTTCCTCGCCGCTCTTGCTGTCGTTGCCTTGTCCTGCGCGGCACACGCCCAGTCCTGCCCTGATGCTCCGGATCATTCAGAAGGTGTGGATGCGCTAATCAATCGGGTTCAGAAGGCAGAATCGCAAAGTGATGCGCGCGCTATTTCCAACCAGATGTGGGAGCTTTGGACCGACGCGCCAGATGCGCGTGCGCAAGGCTTGCTGGACCGGGGAATGGCGCGGCGGGAGGCCTGGGATTTACCGGGGGCGTTGGACGAGCTTGACCAGCTAGTCGAATACTGCCCGAACTACGCCGAAGGGTACAATCAGCGTGCGTTTGTGAACTATCTCCGACAAGACTTCGCTGCTGCCTTGCAGGATCTGAATGTCACGATCGAGTTGTCGCCGAACCATATAGGTGCGCTGAGCGGGCGCGCCTTGTCACTGTTGGGTCTGAAGCGCCTTGACGACGCGCGCGCGGCACTTGCCGAAGCGCTAGAACTTAACCCATGGCTGTCAGAACGGGCATTGTTGGAACCCGGCGGTCTTTTGGAACCGCCCGGTCAAGATATCTGACGCCGGGTTTTCGAAAGAACCGCAATGGGAAACCGAACCTATTTGCAAGCAAACTGGTCGTGTTGGACCCATCCGAGTTGTTCACTGGCTATCATATGGCATGACTTCTGGCTGATGGGCGCGTCTATCGAACGCTGAACATCATTGACGAATTCACCAGCGAGGCGCTGATGATCCGTGTCGATCGCAAGTTCAACTCAACCGATGCGCTGAATGCATTGACTGACCTGTTCATCTTCCGCGGCCCGCCGGAATACAAAAGAACCGACAATGGGCCGGAATTTTTCGCCTAGAAGGTGCGAGGGTGGATCGCAGCTGTTGGGGCGAAGACGGCTTACATCGAACCGGGATCACCCTAGGAGAACGGCTATTGCGAATGCTTCAACGCCCGGTTCCGGGATGAGCTGCTCAACGGTGAAATCTTCTACAGCCTAAGGAAGGCGCAAATCCTGATTGAGCAATGTCGTGTCCACTATCACTCCGTCAGGCCGCACAGCGCGTTGGGCTACCGCCGGCCTGCGCCCGAAAGCATCGTCCCGATAGACCAGAGGCCCACGGTGCAGTAACAAACAAAACCGGACCACACACGATAGGGGCACGCCGCCGAAGGCGCTGAAGGCGGCAATGCTGACCCTTTTTGAATATCCTGCCGAACACAATGTGGGCCACTTGTACAAAGCCAAACCCGATTTGGCGGCGCATTACAAATGCTGTGATCCGACCAACTCTTTCATTCCGGGGGTCGGGGAATATGTCCAAGGCGTGAACCTACCGGTGACTATGTCAGATGGGATTTGGGCGCATGTGATAGGCATCCAGCAGAGCCTTGCCGTTTTCATAAAACGCAGTTTCGCCAACCAGTTCTGTTACACCGTAGCGATCCAGCTCGGCTTTCACGTCTGGCTCGACCAGCGTGAAAACCAGCCGTATCCCCTTGGATCGCAGGAAATTGGCGATACTGCGCAACGTGAACCCGGCTGTGAAATCGACAACGTCAATTGCCGAGGCGTCGATGCAAAACCATGTCAGTTTTCCGTCTGCGTTTTGAACGATTGTTGTGACTTCCTCAGTGAATATCTGCATGTTCGCGTAGTACATACCGTGGGAAAACCGGTAGATTACCAGACCGGGCTCGAATTGGTTTGGTGCTTCCAATCCCTTTGAACGCCAGCCACCAGACTCGGTGCGCAATACTACCGAATTCTTTGGGTGGTATCCCCGGCGTGTGTGGTCGACCAAAGACAGGACCATGGCAAAAATGACGCCTTGCTCGACACCAACCAGAACAACCACGGTGGCGGTTGCCGTGGCAACCCAGAACTCGGACCGGGCCTGCCTGTAAATTGTTGCCATTCCGTGCAGGTCGATCAGCTTGAGACCGATCAGAAAAACGATGGCCGAAAGTGCTGCTGTGGGAAGATAGGCTAAAGGCTTGGTCAGAAACAGGATAACCAACAGGACTATTGCCACTGTTGTCAGTTGCGCCACCTGGCTGCGCCCTCCGGCGCTGGCGACCATCTCGGTCTTTGTGGGGCTGCCATTGACCACGAATGTCCCCGTGAATGCGGCTCCGAAATTCGCAAGACCCAGTCCGATCAGGTCCGTGTTTTCGTTGAATGTCTCGTTAAATCTTGAGGCGTATGCCCGTGATGTGGCGGCGCTTTGTGCCAGAATGACAACGAAGATGGACAAGGCCGTGGGGAGTAATTGTTTGAACAAGGTCCAGTTCCACTGCACGTCCGGGATCGAGAACGAGGGCAAACCGCCGGCAACCTCTCCCAACACCGAGATTCCGGAAATGTTGAATGAAAAGGCCCAACTGCACAGGATCACCCCGACAATGGCAACCAACGGCCCCGGGATTTTGCGCGACAGTCTTGTGCATCCTAGGACAATGCCCAACACGGATGATGAGACGATCACGGTTGGCCAGTTGACGTTGGATATGTTGAAGTAAACGTCCCTCAACCTTGCAAGTGTTCCGTGCCCAGCGGATTCGATGCCCAACAATCCGGGAATTTGACCCGTTGCAACCTGAATGCCCACGCCGGTCAGAAAGCCGACCAATACCGTTCTGGACAGAAAATCGGCCAGAAACCCCAGCCCGATGACTCGCGCGGCAATCAAAAGCATGGCAGCCATAAGCGCCAGCAAGGACGCCAGTGCCAGATACTCAGGCGTTCCGGACATCGCCAAGCCCGCCAGCCCCGAGGCGGTGATGGCTGCTGTCGCCGAATCAGCGCCGACAACAAGGTGTCGGGACGATCCGAACAACGCAAACAGAGCCATGGGAATCAGGATCGTATACAGCCCGGACATGACCGGAGTGCCGGCGATTTTGGTGTAACCCATGACTTCGGGGATCGCGAGACATGCAAAACTCAGACCAGCCAGCATTTCCGCCGGAAGGCGCGCGCGGTCAATAGGCAGGATGCCCTGCAGGATTTGCAGACGCGCCGCCCTCTGATTTCTGTCCTGTTTTTCCATGGGTTACCCTATACCCATTCAACCAGCGAACCGAGTGTTCGAACCGTCGGGCTATCTTACAGGCAAATTATCACAGGTAAATTGGGTGGTCTGACGTGCTGCTTTTTCCAGTTTTTCAGTTATTTTCGCCGAACTACGGGAATCCCCCAATTTCGCAAACTGCCGATCAGGGGTAAACATGACTTACCGTACTTACCACACACAAACACGGTATTTACTTTCCCCGATGAGGGGCTGGTCACACCCCCTCGGCCGGCCCCTCTTAACTTTTAGGGGTTCGCGAAGGCCCAAATCACTCGTTTGAAAACTGACATCGTGTGAACGTACTTAGTTTTGGATCAATTTGGTCACGAGTGTCGGCAGTGTTTCCGACGCACTGTAAGCAACGGTGTGCGGAATGCTGGCCACCGGGGTTTTGCGGTACCCTTCCGTGAACAACAGAAACGGTATCCTGGCGTTTACAGCTGTTTCTGCGTCGACCTCGCTGTCGCCCACATACAAGCGTGTGCCCGAGGTCCCAAGTGCTTTGAAGCTTTCCAGCAGGTGGCCCGGATCCGGTTTGCGAATTGGCAATGTATCACCGCCGAAAACAACGTCGAAGAACCGGGATAAGTTGAGCGCCTCCAGCACGTGACGTGCGGGTGCTTCGGGTTTGTTGGTGCAGATACCAAGAACGCAACCCATCTGTTTCAGTGTTTCCAGGGCTTCGGGAACTCCGGGATAAGGCACTGTCGTTGCACTGACCGCCGCATTGTAATGCTTCAGTGTCTGTTGCGTCAGTTCCGTGTGGCGGTCCATGGGCAAATCACAGTGTCGCATCAAACGCTCGACCAGTTTGGGAAGGCCATTGCCAACAAACCCTCTGATCACATCAACGGGCACAGGATCGTGACCGACGCCATTCAGCGTTTTATTGGCCGCTGCTGCCAGGTCCCCGACGCTGTCGACCAACGTTCCATCCAGATCAAAAACAACTGCTGCGGTCACGTTTTGCTTGCCTTTCAATACCCGCCCCAAGTCTTAACCCGTCGTTTTCAGGGGCGCAATCGGCTCAATGACACCTGATTTGAAACAGCGCTTGACATTCCTTACTAAAATAATCAGATTTAATGACAGGAACGGAAAGCCAACCCTCTCGGGTCAGCCAGATAAAACGAAACGCAACAGGTATGGCACCATGCCGACTCGCTCTGGAGATGCCACGATGAACGTACAGAACCCGACCCCAACCCAAGGTTATGCTGTCTCGATGCTGCCTGCGCACAAGGCCGAGGATTTGACCAAAGGTGGCCACCTGGCCCATATCGAGTTGGGTGACCAATTGTATACCCTGCGCATCACCCGTGCAGGTAAACTGATCCTGACGAAATGAGCGCGCATTCAATGCGCGGCGGTGCCGCGGTCGGCCGTCTGGCGGATCTTGATCCAGTCGAAGCGGGTGCGGTGATGTATCTGCGGATGTGGAGCCAGGGTGAAAGTGGTCGCGCCGATGTCGCGAGCGATTTTTGCATAGCGCTGGGATCAGATTATGGGCGTGCCGCCATGCTGACGCTGGATCGTCTGTGTTCGCTTTGCGCAACGCATTGTCGACGCCCGCTAATCAGGCACGGTATGGGGTGTGCATGTCTGGGCGCGGATGAGAGTTGTTTTGCCCAAATGGTTGCCGCCGCATCCGAAGGGGCACGCGAAGACGCGATGATGATGGCGTCACTGATCGTGCGCCCGGATTTTGCGCCTGCTCTGGCATCCCTGTCGGAGGAACTGGGCCTGACGCTCCGGCGTATGACAACGGGAAATGCGATTCCGACGACAGGTCACGATACCCCCACTGCCGTTTTGCATTGACTGTGCTTGCAGGACGGTCAAACCCCGGCAAAGCGCCGGGGTCAATCCTTCAGCAGCACCCGCATCCCGCATGGTGATGGTCGTGATCGCAAACCGGAGCAGGGGAGAACTCGCCGACCTCGGACAGCACGTCCCTTAGCGCCCACAGGATCATGTCCACATCCTCGGCCTCAATCGTCAGCGGTGGGCGGATTTTCAGGATGTTGTCCTTTGGTCCCTCACTGCCGATCAGAATTCGGTGATCGCGCATCCGGTTTTTGACATAGCTGCAAATCTCGGTTCCTTCGGTTCCGTCGGGATTGATCAGCTCAACACCCAGAAACAGTCCCATGCCCCGTACATCGCCAACGCAATCAAAGTCGGCTTCGATCTGGCGCAGCCCCGCCATCAGGCGCTCACCCATCTGACGCGCATTGTCCTGCAGGCCTTCGTCATCGACGATGTCCAATACTTCCTTGCCGATCCGGCAAGACAGCGTTGATCCGCCAAAGGTCGAGAAGAATTCGATCCCGTTATTGAAGCTGTCGGCAATCGCCCGCGTCGTCACCAGCACACCCAGAGGGTGCCCGTTACCAATGGGTTTACCCATCACCACGATATCAGGAAGCGCGCCCTGATGTTCAAATCCAAAGTAATACTCACCCAGGCGACCCAGACCGGTCTGTACCTCATCTGCTATACAGACACCCCCGGCGGCACGGATTTTTTCATAAACCGCAGGCAGGTAACCTTTGGGCGGAATGATTTGTCCACCGACAGACGGGAAAGTTTCGGCGATGAACCCGGCCAGACCCTGACCCCGGTCCTGCAAGGCAGCAATGGCCGGGTCCACAAGATCAGCAAATTTCTGCGCCCGATCCGCATCGTCACGCTTGAACGAACTGCGATAGTCGTCTGCAACTTCAACCAGTTCAACCCAGTCGGCTTTCCCGATGCCACCGGGTTTGTTGAACTTGTAAGCCGATATCGCCACAGCCGCATTCGTATTGCCGTGATAGCCATGGTCTGGTGTCACGATCCCCTTGGCCCCAGTATGGGCACGGGCAAGCCGCAGGGCCAGTTCGTTGGCTTCAGTTCCGGAATTGACGAAGAAGCAGACCTCGAAGTGATCGGGCAATTTGGACAGGATCTTGTCGGCGAAAGCTGTCTGTGCCGGATGCAGGTATCGTGTATTTGAGTTCATCCGCTTCAACTGATCCGCAGCCACTGCCTGAATACGGGGATGCGCATGACCCACATGAGGGACGTTGTTATAGGCGTCCAGATAGGGGCGGCCCCATTCGTCAAACAGGTGATGTTTCCACCCGCGTACCAGCATGACAGGGTCATCATAAGTCAGCGACAGGTTGCCACCAAAGTGATCGCGGCGGCCTTGCAGGATCGCCTGCTTGTCGGTGGGTTGGTAGAACACCTTGTCATCCGGCAGGTTCAGCAAGGCCGCCGGGTTCGGGCAAACCGCGTGCCATAGCTCCATCTCATCCGGGTCGCCGACACCGGGCCAATCCGCTTCCATGCCATTGGTTGTCAGCGCCAGCTGGAAATGCACATGCGGGGCCCATCCGCCATTCTGGCTGGCGTCGCCCAATCGGGCAAACGCTGCCCCTTGTGCCACCGGATCACCGGGTTTCAACCGGTCACAGCATTCCGGGTCCAGATGACCATAGAGTGTATAGAACGGATCGCCCTCGGGCGTTTCATGGTGCAGGATAATTACCCCACCGTAATCGAGGTGCTGATCTCGGTTCTCGACCACCTCGACCCGCCCGCTCATTGGCGCGTGCAGCACCGTCCCTGCGGGTGCAAACACATCCACAGCCAGATGCACTGTTCGCCGGTCCGAGGCTTTCCATGGCCCTTTGCTAAATCCTGGCTCGGCATAAATCAGGCGGGGTTCGTTGTAATAGCCCAGCCACAGCCCTTCGCCGTATTCCTCGCCAACACGCGCGGCCTCGGCCAATGGCATGTGGAAAGGGTTCTGGGGCCACACGCAATTTTCAACCGACAACGACCCCATCGGAATATCGCTTAGGTCCTGACCGAACATCTGGGAAAACCGGCCGCGATGTCCTTGCAGATACGCATGGATGCGTTCTGCGCCGTCCACGACCGGCAGCCCGCACGCTGCCCGAAGACGCGCAGACATCAGCCCGCCATTGACGGAAGCATTCTCAAGAAACCGCCACGCAGGTGCCTGAGAGATTGTCACATATGGGTCGTCCGGGTTTTCGACTGCCATCAGGGTCGAGTTGAGGACAGACACTGCCAATCGCATCCGCAGCAGCGGCCAGATCAGGTCGATCTCCTCGGCTTGCAGCCGGTTTGCGGCATGGTATCCCCGCACAAGGGCAGTCAATGCCCGCTCGGGTCTGGCATGATCTAGCACCACATAGGCCCCGGCGATCGCAAGATCACAGACGCGCGGTGCCGCACACATGTCACCCAGATCAATCAGGCCGGAAACCTGCCTCCGCTCACCCAATTCGCCTTCAACCAGAATGTTATAGTCATTGGCATCGTTGTGAATGGCCTGTTTCGGCAGGCGCCCCAGCCTATCCGTGATCGCCGTGAATTCGTTGCAGATATCCCGAAGCAACGCCCGACGCGCGGGATCGCTGATGGCGCCCAGCTTGTCACTGATCCAACCCGCTTGCGTCAGGTCCCATTTGAAATCTGGGCGGTGCAAAGCTTCATGCTGAAAACCTTCCAGCGCGCGATCCGTTGCGCCCAGAACACGACCCAATTTCAGGATCAGCTCTTCGGATTTTGGGTTCGCTTTTGCATAGCAAAGCCCGGGCAGGCGTTCCTGTAACCACACCAGCCGCGACTTCCCTTCGGAATCGGAGATTTCCGGCAACATTGAGCCGTTCAACGCCGGGAACACCTTTGGAAACGGCAACCCGGGAGCTTCCGAGGCGATATGCGCAAGTGCTTCGATCTGAAGATCTACCAGACTCGCATCGCACCCCGCGCGCATGACTTTCAGCACATAGTCCTGACCATTTGTGGCTTGCGCCAGAAAGTTCAGATCATATTCGCCATCCAGCCGGGTCAACCGTGCGTCCAGCCCCCAGTTTTGGCGCAGCGTGTCCGCCCAGAAGTTCACCAAATCGTTCATGTCTTTCTCCGTCCCGCTCATCCGGGATCCTCTTCATCTGGCCGAAAATATCCTCGGGGGTGAATTGGCCCAAAGGGACAAGAGGGGGCGGACAGCCCCCCGACCCCTTAATCCAAGGCACGCAAACGTTTGAACAGCGATGACGTGTCCCATCGCCCGCCGCCCAGTTTCTGCACGTCCTTGTAGAACTGATCGACCAGAGCGGTCACCGGCAGAGACGCGCCGGTTTCATTGGCCGTATCCAGACAAATCCCCAGATCCTTGCGCATCCAGTCCACAGCAAAGCCATGTTCGAACTGATCATTCAGCATGGTTTCATACCGGTTTGACATCTGCCAGCTGCCAGCCGCACCCTGGCTGATCACCTCAACAACGGCCTTCCCGTCCAAGCCCGCTTTTTCGGCAAAGTGCAAGGCTTCGCTGAGACCCTGAACCAGACCGGCAATCGCGATCTGGTTGCACATCTTGGTCATCTGGCCCGCGCCGCTGGCTCCGAGTCGACGGCAGATTTTGGAATAGACATTCATCACCGGCTCAGCTGCATCATAAGCTGCCTGATCACCGCCACACATTATCGAGAGAACGCCGTTTTCAGCACCTGCCTGACCACCCGAAACAGGGGCGTCCACAAAAGCGATACCCTGAGATTGGCCAGCAGCGTAAAGCTCGCGCGTGACCTTTGCTGAAACTGTCGTGTGGTCGACAAAAATGGCCCCGTTGGACATTCCCTGGAACGCGCCATCCTCTTCGGTGCAAACCGCACGCAGGTCGTCGTCATTGCCGACGCAGGCCATGACAAACTCAGCATCCTTGACGGCGTCTTTCGGAGTGGCGGCCATCGCGCCGCCATGCTGCGCGACCCAGGCTTCGGCCTTGGTGGTCGTACGGTTGTAAACGGTGACGTCATGGCCTGCGGCGTGCAGATGTCCGGCCATGGGATAGCCCATGACACCAAGGCCAAGGAACGCGACTTTTGCCATTTTGTGATCCTCTCCGCTGTTCGGTCGGCTTTAGCGAAACAGGCCTGACCGAAATCTCTGGCGAAGACAAAGCAAAGCTGCGCCCAAAGGGCAACCCCAAGTCAGCCTTTCCCGCCCAGATCTCGCAGGATTGGGCAATCGGGCCGGTCGTCCCCCGCGCAGGCCTCGATCAGATGGCTCAGCGTATCGCGCATGGCGTTCAGGTCAGCGATCTTGGTTTCAATCTGAACAAGATGATCGCGTGCAACCTGTTTAACGTCGGCACTGGCACGGGTTTCATCTTCGTAGAGTGCCAGCAGGGTCCGGCAATCCTCGATGGTGAACCCAAGCGCCCGGGCGCGGCCCAGAAAGTTCAGCTTGTGCACGTCCTGGTCGCGAAACCGGCGGTAGCCATTGTCGTCGCGCATTGGTTTGATCAGGTTGATGTCCTCATAATACCGGATCGTCTTGGCGGGCAGGCCGGTGCGCGTGGAAACATCTCCGATATTCATGCGCGCACCTCTTTGGTGGCCGTACCTGAGGCTTCCGGCACGCTAGCGCGAATACGGCGCAGGCGCAGCGCATTCGAGACCACAAAAATGCTCGACAGTGCCATTGCACCAGCTGCCAGCGCTGGGGACAGCAGATAGCCGCCAAACGGGTACAGCGCACCGGCAGCCACCGGTATCAGAAGGACATTGTATCCGAAGGCCCAGCCCAAATTCTGGCGAATATTCCTCATTGTCCGGCGGCTGACCTCGGTCGCATTCGCGACGCCCCGCAAATCACCGGACATGAGGACAACGTCGGCTGTTTCGATGGCCACATCCGTGCCGGTTCCGATGGCGATGCCGATATCAGCTGCCGCCAGAGCGGGGGCGTCGTTGATCCCGTCACCGACAAAGGCCAGCACTCCGAACCGGTCCCGTAAGGCCGTGATTGCGTCTACCTTGCCATCAGGCAGTACCTCGGCAGTGACATGATCAATCCCCAGCCGGTCGGCCAGAGCCCGCGCCGTGCGTGCGTTGTCACCCGTGATCATGGCCACGGTCAAACCCATCTGGTGCAACCGTTCCAGCGCTTCCACTGTGCCGGGCTTGATCGGGTCGGAAACGGACAAAGTGGCCGCTGCCTGCCCATCCAGAGCGACGAACAGAGGGGTTGCCCCCTGTGCGGCACGGGCTTCTGCCTCATCCGCTAGGGCTCCAAGGGTGATCCCACGCTGCTGCATCAACCGGTGCGACCCGATCAACACGTCGCGGCCTTCAACCAACCCTTGCAGGCCAAGCCCGGTAAGCGAACGGACATCCGATACCTCTGGCAGTGTCGCGGGCCCCGCGCGGGTGATGGCGGATGCGATAGGGTGTTCCGACCGTGCCTCAAGGGCTGCAGTCAGCCGCAGAACCTCCTCCCGGTCAAATCCTTTCGCCGTTGTCACGCTGTCCAGTTCGGGGCGCCCCAGCGTCAGGGTTCCGGTCTTGTCCAACGCAATGACGCGCGCCTGCTGAAGCTGTTGCAACGCATCCCCCTTGCGGAACAAAACCCCGAGTTCTGCCGCACGCCCGGTGCCCACCATGATCGAGGTTGGGGTCGCCAACCCCATAGCGCAGGGGCAGGCGATGATCAGAACTGAAACACCTGCGACAAGCGCCAGGGGAAGGGCCGGGCTGGGGCCGAAGATCAGCCAGAGCGCGACAGTGATCACCGCAACAGCGATGACCGCAGGAACAAAGCGATAGGTGATCCGATCCACCAACCCCTGGATCGGCAGCTTCGCGCCCTGCGCCTGCTGCACCATACGAATGATCTGTGCCAGAGCCGTGTCGCCGCCGACGCGGGTAGCGCTTACCCGTAAAGCGCCGGTGCCATTCACGGTGCCGCCGACAACAGGCGCGCCTGCCGACTTGCCAACAGGCACTGGTTCGCCCGTGATCATGCTTTCATCGACGTAAGAGGTGCCTTCAAGCACTTCGGCATCCACCGGTACACGCTCGCCGGGGCGGATGTGCAGGATATCTCCGACAACAATTTCGGCGATTGGCCGGTCCTGTATCTGTCCATCCAGTTCGACCCGCGCGGTTTTTGGTTGCAAACCCACCAGTTTTCGGATCGCAGCACCTGTTTTGCCTTTGGCACGCGCCTCCATCAACCGGCCGAGAAGGATCAGAACCACGATCACCGCGGCCGCTTCGAAATAGACATTGGCGGTACCTTGCGGCAGCAGGCCGGGCGCGAATGTGGCCGTGACCGAATACAGATAAGCCGCGCCGGTCCCAAGCGCTACCAACGCGTTCATGTCCGGCGTGCCCTGCAACAGCGACGGGATACCTTTGCGGTAAAACACACGGCCCGGTCCGATAAGCAAAGCCGAGGTCAGGGCAAATTGAATCAAATGGCTCGTCTGCGTTCCAATGGTCGCCTGTATCCAATGGTGGAAGGCGGGGATCATGTGCCCGCCCATCTCAAGAATGAATACGGGCAGGGCTAGTGCCGCTGCCAGTATTGTGGAACGGACCAGCCGCTGAATTTCATCGTCTTCCCGGCTTTCTGGTTCCGCAACGCCTTGGATACGCGCGGGGTATCCAATTCCGGTAACAACCTGAGCCAGCGCCTCGGGCGTAGTTGCAGCTGTGGCGTAAGTCACCGTAGCTGTCCGAGTTGCCAGATTGACCTGCGCTTCGATCACGCCAGCGGTGGAAGCCAACGCGCGCTCGATCTTGCCAACGCAGGATGCGCAGTTCATGCCCTCGATGCTCAGATCTGAATGGCTTGTTTCAGCCGGATAGCCAGCTGCATCCAGCGCCGCTGTCAGGGCCGAAACCGGCCCGTCAAATGCCACCTGTGCCGTTTTGGTCGCGAAATTGACCGAGGCCGCATCAACACCAGACACATCACGCAGTGCAGCCTCGACACGGCCCACACAGGATGCGCATCCCATGCCGGTGATTTTCAGTTCTGTCAGTGCTTTTTGCGCCATGCGACTCATCCCACGTGGTTGTCTGCCCTCCAGATGGGGGTTCCAGTGACGGGAAGGTCAAGGGGGTCACGGCAAAATTCTACGATCCCGGCCCGCGCATGTTGTGCTCCATTAAGCACTGATACAGGCGTGGGGACAGACGGTTGAGCCACCACGATAGGTGTGCAACGCGTCCGACCGGGATCATGGGCTGCGATTTGTCCAGTCCGCGCAGGATTGCCATGGCAGCACTCTCGGGGCTCATTTCGTCCATTCCGTCCTTGGCCGATCCGGGGCGCGCGGTTCCATCGGGTTGCTCCATTGCGTTGCCGGGGTTGGTGGCCACAAAAGACGGCGCTGCAATCTGAACCTGAACGCCATGTGGCTTTTCTTCGGATCGAAGCGATTTGAAAAAACCCTCAAGCGCGTGTTTTGAGGCTGCATAAGCCGTGCGATGGCAGAGCGGAGCGAAACCAGCCACCGACGAGATCGCCAGATGTGTTCCCTTTGACGCGCGGAGAGGCTGCAAGAATACGCGGGCCATTTCAACGGCTGCAAAATAGTTGATATCAAACAGTGCACGGTGACTGGCCGTGTCAGACCGGTCAAACCCCCGAATTTGCGTAACCCCGGCGTTGTAGATGACCAGATCAATGCTGCCGCTTGACGTGATCGCCCTTTGAGCTGCGTTGGCAAGCTGTTCGGGGTCAGTCAGATCACAGGCAATTGGCAGTTGGTTCTGTTCTGTTTGCAGGCCGGACACATCAAGATCCAACAGCACCACCCGCCACCCACGGGCTTGCAATGCACGGCTTAAAGCCAGTCCCAAACCGCCCGCACCGCCAGAGATGACCGCGGTCTTCATAATCCGGCCTGCCGTTGCCAGAGCGCAAAAACCTCGGCGCTGGACTTTTCGGGCACATAGCCGAATTCAGATTTCAGGGCAGAATTATCCAGAACTGGCCGATATTGAAGGAACCTTACCTGTTCCGGCCCATAGCGAGATAATCCCAGTGGGCGCGCCACGACCAAGGCCGCTTTCAGCACCCATGCGGGCAGACGCAGAACCGGTTTTCCCATGGCGCGCGCCAAGTCGTTCACACCCATCGTGCCGTCACCGGCGACGTTGTAAATCCCGGCTGGCCCGTCGGTTGCTGCGCGCTGAAGGATGCGTACCAGGTCCCGGGTCCAGACAAAGACAAACGGGCTTTCGCTGCCGGACACCGCCAGCAACCGGGGCTTTCGAAACAGGGCGGTGATCTGGTTCTCGGTTCCAGCCCCCAGAACCGTACCCACACGCAGAACAACCTGCTCAAGATCGGGGGCGGTTCTGCGGGCTTCGGCCAAAATCTCTTCGACCTGATGCTTGTGATCTGAATAAGGAAACTCGGGGTTGCCGCGCAATGGATCGCCTTCGCGCAACGGCACAGGATTGTCTGAATGATAGCCATAAGCGGCACCGGAAGACGTAACGACCAATCTGCGCACCCCGTTTGCGATGGCGGCATTCACCACATTTCGCGTGCCTTCGACATCGACAGCATAGGCTGCGGCGCGCCCCATCTTTGGCGGCGGCGTCACGACTGAAGCCAAATGCACAATCACATCCGGATTCACCTTGGCAATCACACGTGCAGGAGCGTCGGTTGTAACATCCATGGACAAATATGAGGCGTCTTCCGGCAGGTTAACCGGGCGTTTCAGATCGGTTGCAAAGACCTCGTGCCCAACAAGTTCGGGCAACAGCGCTTGCCCGACCATCCCGACAGCGCCGGTAATCAGGATGCGGGTCATCGCGCGGCCTCGGTTCGTGCCATGACCGAAGCCAAAGCCAGGCCCGAGATAGCGTGCCATACTCCCCAGAATGCAGCGACTACGGCCATGCCGCCAAGACCGTTGAAGAATGCAAAGATCAGGACGAGCCCAAGTCCGGAGTTTTGAATGCCGGTCTCAATGGTGATGGCGCGGCGATCGAAGGGGGACAGCCCGGTCAGAGTGGCCACAACCCAACCGCCCCCCAGCGCCAGGGCATTGTGAAGGATTAAAAGCCCGGCAACAGCCCCGGCAAACCCAAGGAAAAACCCCCAGTTGGCAGCCAGAGCAAGTACGATAAACCCAGCAAAGATACCCATCGACAGAAGTTGCAGCGGTGCGCGCAACCGTGCCGTCAAGGCGGGGAGGCGTTGATTCAGCGTAATTCCCAGAACCAGCGGCAGGATCAGCATCAGACCGACCAGGATTGCGATCTGCATTGGGTCGATCTGGGTCTGTTGCAGGATTGCGCGGGTCGGAGGGTAAAGCCCACCCCAAAGCGCAATATTGAAAGGTGTCATGAAGATCGCACTGATGGTGGCGAAGGCTGTCATCGACACCGAAAGCGCTGCATTCCCGCCCGCGCGGTGGGTGGTGAAGTTCGAGATATTGCCCCCTGGGCAGGCCGCGACAAGGATCAGGCCAAGCGCAATTGACGGTTGCGGTGCTGCAATCCACACCATCACAAAGGTCAGCGCAGGTAGGACGACGAGTTGTGAAAACAATCCGACAACCACTGGTTTGGGTGCGCGCCTTAAACGGTCAAAATCCCGAGGCGTAAGGTCGATGGCAATCGAGAACATCACGATTGCCAGAATAGCATTCAACAGCGTCAGAGACGCCGGACTGAAATTCAGTGTGATCTGGTCAATACCACTCACGCGGCGGCCTTCCGCAGCCGGTCGATCCAGCCGGTGACAGCCTTTCTGTAGGTATTCTTGTCCACGTAATAGGCCATGCGGGGCAGGTCGATGTAGTTCATGCCTCCGGTGGCGCGCGCATAACCTTTTTGCTTTTCTGCGTGCAGATCGGCCGCCACGTGGCAGCCGTGTCGAAGCCCCTTGATGTAGCGCGCCACCATCTCGGCCTGCTCGTGCCTGCCCTGCCAGCCCAGGCCCGTGGCTTCGACCATGCCCAGCACGAACAGATCGTCCCGTTCGGGATGTATCGTGTTCAGATACAGATGCGGGGCGTCGCCCTGCCAGTTCAGCAGGCCTTTGTCGATGAACGGGTAATGCAGTTTGTATCCGGTCGCGGCGAGGATCATGTCATAGTCGTCGCAGGAGCCGTCCTTGAAATGCACGGTGTGACCTTCCAGCCGTTTAATATCCGGGCGGATGCTCAGATCGCCATGGCCTGCGTGATACAGAACCAGCGAATTCACCACGGGGTGGCTTTCGTACAGCTTGTAATCCGGTTTGGGAAAGCCGTATTTCTGCGGATCACCGACAAACCAGCCAAGGATCAGGCTGTCGACCTTACGCTTTAGCCACATCGGCAGTCGGATCTTTCCGCCCATTGTGTCAGCGGGTTTGCCAAAGACGTATTTCGGGACGAAATAATACCCGCGCCGCATCGACAGATCGCAGCGTTTCGCGTGGTGGATGGCGTCGACTGCGATGTCACAGCCGGAGTTGCCTGCGCCCACGACCAGCACACGCTTGCCGTCGAATTGGCTTGGGTACCGATATTGCGAGGCATGGACCAACTCGCCGTCAAATGTACCCGGAAAGCTGGGTACATTCGGTTCCGACAGGGTGCCGTTCGCAATGAGTACGCCGGCGAATTCGGCCTGATGGGCGCCATCCTGATCCCGCCAGCACACGCGCCAACCGTCACCCGGATTGCCCAGCGGAGCGACCTGAGTGACTTCCGCATTGAATTTGTAACCCTCTCGCAACCCGAAACGGTCCGCAAATGCGCGGAAATAGTCGCGCATCGCCCGGTGCGAGGGGTACTCGGCAACCGCGTCATCCATGGGGAAATCCGCAAATTCGGTCATACGCTTGGATGAGATCAGGTGCGCCGACTCGTACATGGTTGATCGTGGGGCATCGATGTCCCACAGACCGCCCACATCCGAATGCAACTCAAACCCCTGAAATGCGATTCCCTGTTCTTTCAGCACCTTGGCCGCGGCCAAACCCATTGGCCCCGCCCCAATCAGGGCGAATGTGTCGCGCGTTTCTGTCATGAACCCTCCCAAAGTTCGTGAGGTTTAAATTGAACGAACGACCAAAATAAGGCAAGATGAATTTCATGGCGCTGAAAAACGTAGAAAAACCAAGACAAAGGGCACCGTCCAAGCGGTCTTTGAAAACCAAAGCGCGGATCATGGATGCGGCCGAAACAGTCTTTGCCGAACGCGGATTCGAAGGCGCGTCGATCCGCGATATCGCTGCGCTTGCAGGCGTTCAGGTTGGCCTTGTTCATCACCATGGCGGCGGCAAGGAGGAGCTGTTTTTTCGAGCGATCGAACGCCGTGCGGGCAAGCTGGCACAAATCAGAACCGATGCGCTGGCCAAGGCAAGAAAAGCAGGCCCGCTAACATTGCGCAGCATTCTGGACAGTTTTATCCGGCCTTATGTGGAACTGGCAGAAACAGGCGGTTCGGGATGGATGGCGTATGGGCGCCTTGTGGCGCATGTCTCGGTCGATCCCCGCTGGCGCGATATCGCGGCTGAGTGTTTCGACCCGACCGCCCGGCATTTTGTCGACGAAATCGCTGCGCTTTATCCGGACGTTGACCCTGCGCTGCTGGCCAGCGGCCAGGTCTATTCCGTGTCGGCAATGCTGGCGCATCTCAACAGTGGCTGGCGGGTCGGGGCTTTGTCGCAAGGCGGCGGAGTGTCAGAGGTGGAACGCCTGATCGATTTTTGTGCAGCCGGTATCGAAGCGATGGTTCAGGCCTGTCGCGGTTGAACGCGCAGCATTGCTATTGCTGCAAATGGTTGAACAGGATGGTGCTGAACACAGAAGGTGGTGACGTCCGGACGGCGCTGGGTGAGACAAAAAAACCAAACATCATGATCATAAGGATCAGGGCTGCTCCGGCAAGGCACGCCGCAGAAAGCTGAAAGACCGAACGAACCATTGGATTATTCCCTGTAAAAACTCAACAAAATTTGCGGTGTCTTGCGCATCACGAGAGCTTTGACAGCTCTTGTCTCAGCCTTTCATTTTCGGCCTGCAACTGGGCCAGTTGCTGGCCTAAACTGTTTAGATGCGGGCGCAGTTCGGCTTCGGTGAAACGCGGCGTGATGTGGCGCGGGCAGTTCCAGTCAAGCGCCTCAACTCGAATGATCGCGGCCCGCTCTGCGGGGGCTTCGGCCCCTTCCGGATACAAGCTGGCTGCCGCTGCTTGACCTTCCGTGAATTCGACACGCCCCAGGATCTTCAAACGGTGTTGATTGGCATAATCCATCAGGATCATCGCGACCCGATCGTTGCCATCCAGGTTCCCACGCGAGATATACTGTTTGTTGCCTGAAAAATCGGCATATCCGATGGTTTGCGGACCCAGTACTTTCAGAAACCCGACCGGCCCGCCGCGATACTGCACATAAGGCCAGCCTGTTTCAGACACCGAGGATTGATAAAACCCGTCGCGTGCCTGAATGAACTGTTTTTCGGGTTCGCCGATCAGATGGCCCTGTTGCGGGCCACCTTCAATGAATTTGGCATAGGTTTTTGCCGATCCCATCCGCTCCTGATGGGCGCGGACGGTTGGGGTGAAGGTCAGTTCTGAAAACGCACGCGGCACAGTATGTCCTTTCAAAGACCCAGATCAGACAGCTCGGGATGGTCATCGGGGCGTTCACCCAATGGCCAATGAAACAAGCGGTCGCTTTCGGCTATGGGGTGATCATTCAGTGAGGCATGCCGATGCGACATGCGTCCGTCTTCGGCAAATTCCCAATTCTCGTTGCCATATGACCGGAACCACTGACCGCTATCGTCGTGCCACTCGTAAGCGTAACGCACTGCGATGCGATTACCGGTAAAGGCCCAGAGTTCCTTGATCAGCCGATAGTCCAGCTCCTTGTGCCATTTACGGCTTAGGAAGGCGTGAATTTCGTCATGCCCTGACAGAAATTCCGCCCGGTTTCGCCACTGACTGTCATCTGTGTATGCGGGGGTGACGCGGTCGGGATCGCGGCTGTTCCAGGCATTCTCTGCCATGCGCACTTTTTGCGTGGCAGTTTCCAACGTGAACGGGGGAAGAGGGGGTCGAGACATGGTGCAGGGGGCTTTCAGGTCAGAGAAGCGGCAAGAATGGCCAGTGTCAGAAGAAATGGAACGTACTGAGGGGGGAAAATGCTGGCGCGACGTTTCATCGGTCAAATCCTCTGGTGTACTGATCGGTAAACTTAGCAATAAAGTGTACCGATCTGTTAACTTTTGCAAGAGGAAAAGCTGAAAATTTTCCTCGCAGTTTAAGGTGAGTCATGAATTATAATGAAAACAATGCTTTGGGCGGGGCCGGTTGTACTTCATGTTTCGGGGTAATATGTACAGAACGGTACACCATGGAGCCGAATCATGCGTCCAAACAAACGGGATGAACTTGTCAGCAAGGCCCTGAAGGTTTTTTACCGCGACGGGTTTCACGCGACCGGCATGGATAAGCTGGTGGCGGAAACGGGCGTTTCGAAAACGTCGATGTACAAACATTTCCGCACCAAGGAAGACCTGATTGTAGCCGCTCTGCGCCTGCGGGATGAGAATTTTCGCGAGTGGTTCTATCAGCGCATTGACGAGATGTCGGATACACCGGCCGAGCAACTCATCGTCAGTTTTGATGCCTTGAAGGAATGGTTCGAGGAAGATGGGTTCCGGGGCTGCATGTTCATCAAGGCCGGGGCTGAATATCAGGAAACAGACCATCCGATCCATGTGCAGGCAGCCGAACATAAACAGCTGTTGCTGGAGCATTTCACGTCCGTCGCCGAACAGGCTGGTGCGCGTGATCCTCAGAAACTCGCCAGCCAGATCGTGTTGTTGCAGGAAGGGGCAATCGTGTCTGCGGTTTTGCTCAAGAATTGTGATCCTGCGGAAGACGCCAGAGATGCGGCACAGCAATTGCTGGCATTGGCGCTGAGTTAATTTCCTTTAAAACAAGCAGGTTCTCAAAGTTACCTAGCAAAGAAACGTTGCGTTGTTCGAAGTCGGAACGCCACGTCACGTGGATTGGCGGGAATCGGGCTGAACGCTAGGCTTTCGCGAAAGACAGATTGGAGAGCCTTTGATGTCACTTTTCACTTCGACCGCGGCATGGATCACTGACGAACACCGCATGTTTGCGGATATGGCTGGCCGATTCATGGATGATGAACTGTCACCGAATATTGAAACCTGGGTTGAAAACGGGGCTGTTGATCGCGACTTCTGGCGCAAGGCTGGTGAAACCGGCCTGATGGCTGGTGCAATCCCCGAAGAATATGGCGGCGTCGGCGGCGGTATGGGCTTTGACGCAATCACCGCGTACGAACAGGGCGCACGGGGCGACGCTGGCTGGGGCTATGGTATTCAGTCGATCGTGACCCATTATCTTATCGCCTATGGCAGCGAAGATCAGAAACGGAAATGGCTGCCCAAACTGGCTTCGGGTGAGATGGTCGGCGCACTTGCCATGACGGAACCCAGCACCGGCTCGGATGTTCAGGCTGTGCGCACAACGGCCGAGAAGGACGGAAACTCCTACCGGCTGAATGGCTCGAAAATCTTCATCACGAATGGCCAGACGGCGGATCTGATCATCGTGGCCGCCAAGACTGACAAGTCCGAGGGCGCGCGGGGTGTGTCATTGATCGTGGTCGAAACCGAAGGGGCCGAGGGGTTTCGCAGGGGGCGCAACCTCAAGAAACTGGGGATGAAGGGCAACGACACGGCCGAGCTGTTCTTCGAAGATGTCAAAGTGCCGATGACAAACCTGTTGGGCCCCGAGGAAGGGCAGGGGTTTTACCAGCTGATGAAGCAACTGCCATGGGAACGGCTGAACATCGCGATCATGGCGCTGGGTTCGATCGATTTTGCCATTGCCGAAACGGTAAAGTACGTGCAGGAGCGCAAAGCGTTCGGTCAGCGGGTGATGGATTTCCAGAACACGCGTTTCAAGCTTGCAGAATGCAAGACCAAGGCCGAGGTGCTGCGCAGTTTCGTCAATGACTGTATCGGCAAGCTGGAGGCTGGCGAACTGGACGCGGCAACCGCCTCGATGGCCAAATACTGGGGCTCGGAGGTGCAGAACGAAATCATGCACGAATGCCTGCAGCTGTTCGGCGGTTACGGTTTTATGATGGAGTATCCGATTGCCCGCCTCTACGCAGACGCGCGCGTGCAGATGATTTACGGCGGCACGAACGAGGTCATGAAAGAGGTGATTGCAAGGTCGCTCGACGTCTGAAGGTATCCGGGCAGCCTCTTGCCGGATGTCATCATTCCTGACGGAATGTTCGCTTCTGTTGGACCTCGCAGGCCCGTGCTTGCGGGGTTTTTTCGTTGCTGACCCGACCGCAGTTGCCCACTTGCAAAGGACGTGCAGCGGTATGATGATCCGCCGAAAAGACTCAGAGGTCTGACGTGAACGATCCCGAACAAGCCCTGTGGCGGACTACATGTACCGAAGCAGTCACAGCTCTGCCGCTGGGTAGTGATACAACCGTTGATCTGGCCATCATAGGTGGCGGATATACCGGGTGTTCAGCTGCCTTGACGGCAGCCCGGTCCGGCGCTTCGGTCTGTTTGCTTGAAGCGCAGAAGATCGGGTTTGGCGGGTCGGGGCGCAATGTCGGTCTGGTCAATGCCGGGCTGTGGCTGCCACCGGATGACATCCGCGCGCATATCGGTGCAGAGGCTGGCGATCGCCTGATCGATCTGCTGGGCAAGGCACCGACGGACGTATTTTCCCTGATCGAAGAACATGGCATCACATGCGAACCCATTCGCAATGGAACCCTGCATTGCGCGCATTCCGCCTCGGGGCTGAAGGACCTGCAAACGCGCCATGCCCAGCTAAGCGGGACTGGCGCGCCGGTAGCGCTGCTGTCGGTGGATCAGGCCCGTGACCGGACCGGTAGCGATGCTTTCCATGGGGCGTTGTTCGATCCTCGCGCAGGAACCATACAACCCTTGGCTTATGTCATGGGATTGGCGCGTGCCGCGTCTCAGGCCGGGGCGCAGATCCATGAACAAAGCCCGGTGCAGACCCTTCGGCACGAAGGTGGGCAATGGGTGTTGACCACACCGGGCGGGATTGTAAGGGCTAAGTCCATTATACAGGCAACCAACGCCTATCACCTTGGCTTGCCAGATACTGCGCCCGCCTATGTTCCCGTTTATTACTTTCAATACGCAACGACCCCGCTGTCGCATAATCTGCGCGCCAGCATCCTGCCGCAGGCAGAAGGGTGCTGGGATACCGGGCTGATCATGACGTCGTTCCGGCTGGATCAGGCGGGGCGGATGATCATTGGCGGCATGGGCGATCTGGGGAATGCAGGTCGCAGTGTGCATGTCAACTGGGTCCGACGCAAACTGGCCAACCTTTATCCTCAGCTTGCAGATCAGCCGTTTGAACAGGGTTGGCACGGGCGGATTGCCATGACCTCGGACCATATCCCGAAAATCACGCAGATTGGCCCCAACGCTCTGGCCGCGCACGGATATTCCGGCCGTGGTATCGGCCCCGGCACGGTGTTCGGTCGAATGATGGCCGAAAGTCTTCTTGCAGGTGACCCCTCGCTTTTGCCCGTTCCTGCGGTGCGTGAGCATCGCGAAAGCTGGACGCGCGTGCGCCGCGCCTTTTTTGAATCCGGTGCGGCACTGACGCATCTGATAAAGGCGCGGTTCTGAAATTCAGACCGAGCGGGTGATGCCACCATCAACCCGGATATTCTGCCCGGTGATGTAGCCACCTCCTTCGGATGCCAGCAGGGCCACGACCGAAGCGACCTCGTCATAACTGCGCCCATAGCGCCCCATGGGAATGCGTGCGCGGAATTCTTCTTTTTCGGGCAGGCTGTCGATGAAACCGGGCAGGATGTTGTTCATGCGGATGTTTTCGGCAGCGTATTTGTCCGAGAACAGTTTGGTGAAGGCGGCCAGCCCGGCGCGAAACACGCCCGAGGTCGGGAAAACCGGGTCAGGTTCGAACGCGGCGAAGGTTGAGATATTGATGATCGATCCACCGCCCTGCGCTTGCATGATCGGCGTCACAAGCCGCGAAGGGCGGACGGCATTCATGAAATAGACATCCATACCGGTGTGCCAATCTTCGTCCGTCAACTCAAGGATCGGGGCACGGGGGCCGTGACCAGCGGAATTGACCAGAACGTCAATACGCCCCCAATGGGCCATGGCCGCATCAACAAGCTTTTGCAGATCCTCCGTGGACTGGTTCGAGCCGGTTACACCGACGCCTCCCAACTCATGCGCCAGCGCTTCGCCTTTGCCCGAGGATGACAGAATCCCGACCTTGAAACCGTCCGCGGCCAGCCGCCTCGCGGAATCCGCGCCCATGCCGCTGCCGCCTGCTGTGATAAGTGCTACTTTCTCCATCTGAGATCTCCGTTTTGATTTGGTTTCAGGATGGCGAATGAATTGCGGTTTGACCAATCAGTTTTGTTGAGTACTCGTGACCGTGTCCCGCAGCCGAACCTGGCCTTTGTTATGCGCAGCTGACGGCTGTCTCAGGTCTGAAGGGACGCTGCGATGGCTTCTATCCGGCCGCGTAACCAGCGGTGGGCGGGGTCATTGGCCGATCTTTGATGCCAGACCATATAGATGGACACAGGGGGACAGGCGAAGGGTAAAGGTGCGCAATCCAGCGCGGCCAACGGACCCTGTTTCATCAGTGCCGTATCTGTCGAGATCAGGTCGCTGCCCTGCACAAAGGCCGGGATCGCGTTGAAATGCGGCAGGGTCACAACCGCAGGATTGATCTGGCTTTGATCAACGCCGCGCATGACGGCACGGGCGTTTCGGCCATCGGCAAACCGCACTTCGACATGGTCGCTGTTGCAATAGTCCTGCCAGTTGCCCGGTGGTCGGCGTTGCGCTGCGTCGTAGAACACCATCATCGGGCTTTCGATCAGTCTTTTCTGGAAAATATCCGGTCCGTCGGGCGGCAGCGGGGTCAGCATCAACTGGCACCGGTCGCTGCGCAACAATTCGGGGTCGGGCACACCCGATGGGATGAATTCCAACCGCAGGCGCGCGCCTTCGGCGCGTGTGTCACGCAGCAACCGTGGAAAGATCAGCTCTCGTGGCATGTCATTGGTGGCGATGCGGATGTTGATCTGTTCCGACAAAGGATCGAACGGCCGGCCGTCGGTCAGCGTGCGCATCCCGTCCAGTACCTTTTGCGCAGGCTCTTTCAGGGACAGGGCGCGTTCGGTTGGCGTCAGACCCTGACCTGAGCGAACAAACAGCGGGTCGCCCAGGACCTGCCGCAGTTTGGCCAGAGTATGACTGATCGCAGATTGCGTAACCCCCAGCCGATCTGCGGCTTTCGAGACCGAGTTTTCCTCGAGTATCGTCAAAAAAGTGCGTAGAACCTTGCCGTCGAGGTCAATGAAATCGAATTTGCTCATACCATTTATGATTAATCATGAATGGTTTTGCTGTCCATGGCGGGGTACGGGACGGGCATCAACAGGAGATATTCGATGGGGATCCGTTTATTCTCGGACAGAAACCGGCCCGTTCATATGGGCGGCTACCCGCTGGAGCGTTTGGCCCGGCAAGATGACATGCCGGATCTGTCGCTTGTGCCCGCTTTGGCCGAGCTGAGTTTCCACCGACCGGAACACCCTGACAGCATCGTCAATGCGATGGGTGAGTTTCAGGCGATGATGGACGCCATCCGCGACGGAATGGTGAACCCGGTTGCGTCCGAGATTCCATCTAACCCGCAGGAACGGGCCAACCACATAAAAGCGTTCGGCTACTTCAACGATGCGTCGATGATGGGGTGCGGTCCACTGCCATCTGACGCCCTGTTGCTTGAGGCCCGCCGCAATCCCGATATTGACCGGCTTGCCCACGCGTTGCGCACCCGTCAGACCAAAACGCTGGCATCCGGGATCGACGTCATCATGGCTGATCTGAAAGACAGTATGGAGGCCGCGCCCAAGCCGATCGACAGCCATCGGCACAGCATTGTCTTTCTTTATGAACACAACCGCGATCCCGACCCGTCCGAACCCGGCGCTGATTGGATAGTCGACGCGCAGGACCATCGCGCCTGTCTGCTGGCGACCGAGAATGCGGTGGTCATCGCCAATTACATCCGCCTTTTGGGCTTTGACGCGCGGGCGCACAGCATGATGTCGACCGACGTTGATTTGGGCAAGCTGGCGGTCACCGCCGGGTTGGCTTCGGTCGGGGATGGAGAGGTTGTCGTGCCCTGGCTGGGCAAGCGCTTTGGTTTGGCCGCTGTGACGACTGACATGCCGATCGCCCATGACAAACCGCTGAAGCCTATGGCCGATCAGCCCTGGTTCCGGACGCAGGGGCCGGCATGGTGGTTGGGAACGGGCTTTGCCAAGAACGCCTTCAACCGCGACCCCTATGCCAAGCGGCGCTATGTGGACGGGGCACATCCGTTTGAGAAACTCAAACGGGTCGAGACACCAACGACCTTTATTGACGAAGAGAATGTCGCTCGTGTGCCCAAGCGTGCAGATATGTTTGCCCGGGCGCAGTTCGGAGATATGGGCAAGTCGCTACAGGATGCGGCCAAAGGCGGGTATTACGTCCGCAAGGCAGCACCGAGTTTTGCCCAACGCCGTGCTTTGGGTGCGTTTGTACTGTTGCAGGACGGTGAAAGCGCTGACGCGCCCAAGCCATCTGACGCACAACGCAACGCAGCAAACATCAAGGCTGCGACCTATTTTCTGGGGGTCGATGCGGTGGGTCTCAGCCGCTGCCCGGAATGGGCCTGGTATTCCCATGACGCGACGGGCGAAGAAATCGTGCCGCCCCATGATCAGGCCGTCAGCATGATCATCGATCAGGGTTATGAAACGATGGAGGGTGCCAGCGGCGACGACTGGATCAGCGTCGCCCAATCGATGCGCGCCTATCTGCGATTTTCCCTGCTGGGTGGCGTGATTGCACAGCAGATCCGCAATCTTGGCTACAAGGCCAAGGCGCATACGGTGATGGATGGCGAAGTTCTGCAACCTCCGCTTTTGTTGCTGTCCGGTCTGGGCGAAGTCAGCCGGATCGGCGAAGTGATCCTGAACCCCTATCTTGGGCCGCGACTGAAATCAGGCGTGGTGACCACGGATATGCCGATCGTGCATGACAGGCCCATCGATTTCGGTCTGCAAAGCTTTTGCGAGTCTTGCAACAAATGCGCGCGCGAATGCCCATCGGGCGCGATCACGGCTGGGCCAAAGCTGATGTTCAACGGCTATGAAATCTGGAAATCCGACAGCCAGAAATGCGCGACCTACCGCGTGACCACTCCGGGAGGCGCGATGTGCGGGCGGTGCATGAAGACCTGCCCCTGGAACCTTGAGGGTATCTTCAAGGAGCGCCCGTTCCGCTGGGCCGCGATGAACATACCCTCGGCGGCGCCTGCATTGGCCAAGCTGGATGATGCGGTTGGCAATGGCGGTTTGAACGACACCAAGAAATGGTGGTGGGATATCGAGTTGCAGCCCGACGGGGCGTATCGGCCAACAACACACCCTTTGAACCGGCGCGATCTGCAAAAGGATCTGGACCTTAGATACGAAGATCAGACATTGGCGGTCTACCCGGCCTATCTGGCCCCGCACCCCTGGCCCTATCCGTTTGCAATGGATCGCGAGGCAGGAATTGCCGCCTATGAGGCCTTGGTGACAGCCGAAGAGTACAAGGCGCGTAAAGCTGCGGGGGATATGTCGTTCATTCATCGTTATCAGGTCGCAGGTGACGCGCCGGTGATGCGGGTCGCTGTGACCAAGGTCGACAAGATGACCTCGGATGTCACCAAGTATGAGTTTTCCTCCCTTGACGGTGCGCCGCTTCCTGAATGGTCCGCAGGTGCGCATCTGGATGTGCTTGTCGCGCCAGAGTTCCTGCGCCAATACTCCATGTCTGGCGACCCGTCGGAACGGGGGTCTTATCAGATCGGTGTTCTGCGCGAGGATGAAGGGCGGGGTGGCTCGGCCTTGCTGCACCGAATTTTCAACGAAGGGCGCAAGGTTTTCATCTCGAAACCCATCAACCATTTCGAACTGAACGAAGGGGCGTCCAAAACCTTTTTGATGGGGGGAGGTATCGGAATCACTCCGATGATCGCATTTGCTCATCGCCTGCACGCAACGGGCATGGATTTCGAGTTGCACTACTCGGCCAGCACGCGGGGCGGTGCGGGGTATCTGGATGATCTGGCGGGGATGCCCTGGGCGAACCGCGTTCACTACCATTTCTCGGATGAAGGCACGCGCGCTGATCTGGATGCGATCCTGTCGGGGTATCAGCAGGGATGGCACGTCTATACATGCGGGCCTGATCGGTACATGGAAGGGGTCATGCAGGCCGCGGAACATCAGGGTTTCCCCGAAGAGGCCCGACATCTTGAATATTTCTCGGTCCCGGAAACCCCGGACTACGAAAACCACCCATTTACCCTGAAACTCGCGCGTTCAGGTAAAACGTTGCCTGTGCCCGCAGACAAGGATGCCGCTCAGGTTCTGAACGAGGCGGGTTTTCGCGTGGATGTGAAATGCGCCGATGGTATCTGTGGTGTGTGCAAATGCGGTGTCCTTTCGGGCGAGGTCGAGCATCGGGATTTCGTGCTGTCCAAAAAGCAGCGCCAAGGGGCGATGATTCTGTGCCAAAGCCGCGCTGCGGAGCCGGATGGTGTGATCGAGCTCGATCTGTAAGCATGGTCAGAAAGCGACCTTTGGACGGTTAAATTTGGTCGCTCGGCCCATGGACGTCACGTGGGTGGTGAATTAACGTCGCCCCGAACCCAGATATCCCTGACCAACAGGTGCGAGGTAGCATTATGGATTATCACAGCCCCGCCAGCTTTGCCGAGGCTTCGGCTCTGGCCGCAAATGCGACGGGCATCACGCGCTTTCTGGCGGGCGGCACCGACGTTTTGGTGCAGCTGCGCTCGGAGTTGGTGACGCCTGATACGCTGATCGACATCAAGAAAATCAACGGTGTACACGACATCACCCGCAATGCTGATGGAAGCTGGACGTTGGGAATTGCCGCAACCGGTGCCGAAATGAGCGAGCATCCCGAGTTGGGTCGTGACTGGCCCGGTGTGGTCGAGGCGATGGACCTGATCGGATCAACCCAGGTGCAGGGGCGCGCAACACCGACCGGTAACCTGTGTAACGGCTCACCTGCGGCTGATTCCGTGCCCGCCATGGTCGCAGCTGGTGTGACTGTTACCGTGACCGGCCCGGACGGCACTCGCGGAGTCGCGGTCGAGGATATTCCGACCGGCCCCGGTAAAACCTCGCTGGCCAAAGGCGAGCTGATCTCGGCGGTCAATATCCCGGCACGTGGCGAAAACGGCGGCGATGCCTATCTGCGGTTCATCCCCCGCACCGAAATGGACATCGCTGTGGTTGGCGTTGGTGTGAACCTGCGTCTTGACGGCGACACCATCACTGAGGCCCGTGTATCACTGGGCGCCGTGGCCCCGACCGTTCTGCTGGTCGAAGACTGTGCCCAGGCCATTATCGGCAGCGCGCTGGATGATGCGGCCCTGGATGCGCTGGCCGCCGCCGCCTCTGCCGCCTGTAACCCGATTGACGACAAGCGCGGCACGATCGCGTTCCGTACCGAGGTCGCAGGCGTTCTGGCAAAGCGCGCCGCGAAAATTGCCTATGCCCGCGCGAAGGGAGAAAACGCATGAAAAAGCTCCACGTAACCACCACCGTGAATGGCGATGCGGTCGAATACCTGTGTGATCCGCGTGAAACCCTGCTGGATTGTCTGCGCGACAAGCTGAACCTGACAGGCGCGAAAGAGGGCTGTGGCACCGGCGATTGCGGCGCGTGCTCGGTCACCGTTGATGGCCGTCTGGTCTGTTCATGTCTGATGCTGGGTGTCGAGGCTGAAGGTAAGCAGATCGAAACGGTCGAAGGCATTGCCGACGGTGATATTCTGCATCCGCTGCAAAAGAAGATGATCGAATACGCTGCCCTGCAATGCGGCATCTGCACGCCGGGCATTCTGGTGGCGGCCAAGTCGCTGCTGGAGAAAAACCCGAACCCGACCGAGGATGAGACGCGGTATTGGCTGGCAGGCAACCTCTGCCGCTGTACTGGATATGACAAGATCATTCGCGCCGTGATGGAAACGGCGGCTGAGATGCGGGAGGCGTCGTAATGGCTTTGGACGATCGTAAATCAGACTTCACTTTTGTCGGCACCCGCCCCAACCGTCCCGACGGTCTGGACAAGGTGACCGGCCGCGCCAAATTCGGAGCGGATGCCTACGCCCCGGGAATGCTGCATGGCGCGATCCTGCGCTCACCTCATGCGCATGCTCGGATCGTGAAAATCGACACGTCGAAAGCCGGGGCGCACAAGGATGTCAAAGCTGTTGTGACGCGCGCCGACTTTGCTGAAGTGCCGTTCAAGCCCGGTCTGGAAGGTGAATTCTACAACGTTCTGGAAAACGTTATGGCCGGTGAGAAAGCGCTATATGACGGGCACGCGGTTGCAGCGGTCGCTGCGACTTCGGCATTGGCGGCGCGTGACGCGCTCAAGCTGATCGAGGTCGAGTACGAAGTTCTGCCCCACGTCACCGATGTGGATAAGGCGATGGCACCGGATGCGCCTGTGATCCGCGAAGGGGCAGCGGATTATTCCGTGCCGGAAGGAATGCACCCGAATGTTGTCCGCTATCATGAAAGTGGTCACGGCGATGTCGAGGCCGGATTTGCCGAAGCGGATCTGGTCATTGAAGACAGTTTCGTCACTGAAGCGACGCATCAGGGTTATATCGAACCACACGCCTGTCTGGCCATATTGGGTAATGACGGCAAGGGTGAGTTATGGTGCACGACACAAGGGCATTGGATTGCGCAGAAAACCTGTGCCGCGCTTCTGGGAATTGAAACTTCGCAGTTGCGCGTCACTGCGTCTGAGATTGGCGGAGGGTTTGGCGGTAAGACAACCGTTTTCATCGAACCCGTCGCACTAGCGCTCAGCCGTAAGGCTAATCGCCCGGTCAAGCTTGTGATGACCCGGTCCGAGGTGTTCCGGGCCACTGGTCCGACTTCGTCTGCCTCGATGGACGTCAAGATCGGCATGAAGAAAGACGGCACGATCTCGGCGGCCCAGGGTGTTTTCCGCTTGCAGGGCGGGGCCTTTCCCGGTGCGCCGGGCGACATGACAGCCATGTGTGCCTTTGCGCCGTACAACCTGACCAACGTCAAGCAGATCGGCTATGACGTTATGTCCAACCGCCCAAAGCAGGCAGCGTATCGCGCGCCGGGTGCACCAATGGGTGCCTTTGCGGTCGAGTCGGTGATCGATGAGTTGTGCAACAAGCTGGGACTCGACCCCGTTGAGGTACGTCTGAAGAACGCCGCGCATGAGGGCACGAAAGCCAGCTATGGACCTACCTACGAGCGCATCGGTCTTGTCGAAACGTTGGAAGCAGCCAAGGCACATCCTCATTATTCGGCTCCGCTGAAGCCGGGGCAGGGGCGCGGTATTTCCTGTGGCTTCTGGTTTAACCATGGTGGCGAGACCAGCGTTTCGCTTGCCTTGTCCGAGGATGGCTCGGCTCAGGTGATGGTCGGAACGCCTGATATCGGTGGCTCGCGCGCGTCAATGGCCCTGATGGCGGCCGAGGTTCTGGGCATTCCGTATGAAAACATCCGGGTGACCATCGCCGATACGGCCACGCTGGGCTACAATGACGTAAGCCATGGCTCTCGCGTGACCTACGCGTCAGGGCTGGCGACGATCAAAGCTGCGAGACATGCGGTTGAGAAACTGTGCGAACGGGCCGCGGCCAAATGGGGCATTCCGGTTGATGCGGTGAAATGGGAAAACGGCTGTGCGGTGCCCTCAGGCCCGAATGCAGGTGATTTCGATCCGATGCCGCTGGCCGATATCACCGCTGATATGGGCCGCACCGGTGGTCCGATCTCGGGCCATTTCGAGGCAACCCCCGAAGGTGCCGGCGTGTCTTTTGGCACCCATATCGTCGATGCCGAGGTTGACCCGGAAACCGGTAAGACCAGTGTGACCCGCTACACGGTCATTCAGGACGCGGGCAAGGCGATCCATCCGACCTATGTCGAAGGCCAGTATCAGGGCGGTGCCGCGCAAGGTATCGGCTGGGCCCTGAACGAGGAATATATCTACGGCGAAGACGGTCGCTTGCAGAATTCGATCTTTCTCGACTACCGCATCCCGGTTGCCAGTGACCTGCCGATGATCGACACCGTAATCGTCGAGGTTCCGAATCCGGGCCATCCGTTTGGCGTTCGCGGTGTGGGCGAAACGGGTATCGTGCCGCCACTGGCCGCCATTGCCAACGCTGTGTCCAACGCGGCTGGCGTGCGGATGAAGCGGTTGCCGATGTCGCCGCCACGCATTCTGGCCGCTCTCAAGGACAATGGTTGAGGTTCACCTCTGGTCCGGCCTCCGGTCACTGACCGGGGGCCAGCAGGTGGTTGAGGTCGAGGCCAAAACCACTGGCGAGTTGCTGCGCGCGCTCGTGCGTGCGCATCCGCAGCTTCAGGCGCCCATCGACGCTGGCGTGTCTATCGCTGTCGACGGGCGCGTGATCGCGACCGGACTGACCGAACCGATTCCCGAAGGCAGTGAAGTCTATCTGATGCAAAGGCTGAGGGGCGGTTAAGCGCCAGGCGACCAAGGCTCGCGCCCGACCATTCGGTCTGCCTCGGCCGTGATATCGTTCATATGCTGCTCAAGGCTGTGGCGCAGGGTTTCTATTTCGTCTTCACTTGCTTTGCGCGGAACTGTTTCTGTCCATTCCCGGCACAGAAACACCCCCTCGTTACCCCATGGGCGGGGCATCAAAAGATGATCCCATGTTCCTGCTTCGCGCCCATGTTTCGCCGAAAAGGTAATACCAAACACGCGTTTGCCTGATGTGCGCGCCCAAACCAGCGGAACCGTTGACAAAACCCGCTCTGGCCCACGGGGTCCGTCCGCCGCTATGCCAATGGATATTCCCTGTTTCATTTTGCCAAGCACTTCGCGTGATAACGCCACGTGGCGCTGATGACTGGACATGGCAATCGTGTCCATTCCGAACAGCTTTTGCACGCGACCCACCATGCTGCCAGCCCGCGCAGACGATGTAATCGAACAGATGCGCCCCTTGTCCAGTGGGAAGAAATAGGGCGACTGCGCCAGCCGTTGATGCCAGAGAACAACGATGACCGGCTCACCCTGTTCGGCCAACTGGTCCAGCTTTTCATAACCGATGCGCTGCCAGCGTGTGTTGCGGTGTACCAGCCGAATATAGTTTGCAACCCGACGCGCCACCCAGTTTAGCACAGCTTCGCTGTCTACAATCTTCTTTCGGAGGTTCACGCCGGGTTCCTTCTGCTAACCGGTCCTTGTCTTAGCGCACCACGCGGTTTGCGCAACTTGTTTGTCCGGGCATTTCGTGGCTCGGAATCTGAAAAAGCCTCTTGAGTCCGCCGCGCGGCTGGCATATCTGGGGCTCACTACAGGGGTATAGCTCAGTTGGTAGAGCGACGGTCTCCAAAACCGTAGGTCGCGGGTTCGAACCCTGCTGCCCCTGCCATTGAAATCGTCCGAATACTAAGTTGTGATATCCAAGGGTGAATGGGTTTCATCCTTTGAGTTCGCTTTGCCTGTCTTCAGCCATTTCGCGCTTGGGTCATTACTGGTCGCAGAATTGGCTTCGGCAACACTGCTACAATGGTGCGAGGCCATCGTGCCCTGTTATTATCTCTTGTTGGCACCTGTATTTTCGTGCGGACCTACGGCATCCAGCTTTTCAGCCCACATATGCTGATATTCTTGAAACACCGCCGGCTTGTTTGAGTGGAGCGCCATCAATGCGCACGCGGCCCACATAGCGACATCGTAATCCGAGTCGCTCTTTTTCAGTAATTGCGCATTAAGTGCAGCGGCTTCTGATGTCGAAGGTTTATGCATTGCCATCGGACCCCTTGTGCCAACTGATACTGTTACTCGCAATCGTCCTGCCCCGGACACTCACCAAAACCAACAGATTTCATTATGTGGGTAGAACAGTGAATGGGCTGGAAACAAGACGTTAACGTGTCATTAACTTTTTGCTGGGGCAGATGTCTACAAGAGTGTTCATGCGAACGGTCCAAAGGTGAACTAAGTCACAGACCAATCACTTGAGTTCCGCTTTACTTACAATTGTTACGAGTTGGCGCTCACGTTCGGTACATGACGCTGTTTTGTTTTTCCCACCTGTGGCTGGGGCGCGCTTGTGGTTGAGCGCGCCCTTCCCATTGAGCCTCCCCAACTGAACTGGTCCACCGTTATGTTTAGGAAACGGAGGACCACGAATGGCAAACAAGAGACCGAAG